>JAHDQE010000028.1 GCA_018433975.1 Ornatilinea sp.
CCGCCGCCGACAATCGTGACATCAATAGAATATTCATCTTGAGTGAAGGTGGCCGTGACAGCCTTGTTCCCATCCACGGTCAAGGTTTCGGGGTTGATCGAGCCGGTCAGGTCTCCGGACCACCCGGTAAAGGTATATCCGGGATCCGCGCTGGCCGTAAGCTGAACTTCATCCCCATAATGATACGGTCCTGCCGTGTCCGGGGTCACCGAACCGCTGCCAACAATCGTGACATCAATGCTGTATTCATCCTGAGTAAAGGTAGCCGTGACGGCTTTATTCCCGTCCATGGTCAGGGTCTGGGGGTTGGTCGAGCCGGTCAGGTCGCCAGACCATCCGGTAAAGGTATATCCGGGATCCGCACTGGCCGTGAGTTGAACCTCATCCCCATAATGATACGGCCCTTCCGTATCCGGGGTCACCGAACCGCCGCCGACAATCGTAACGTCAATAGAATATTCGTCCTGGGTGAAAGTGGCCGTGACGGCTTTATTCCCATCCATCGTCAAGGTTTCAGGGTTGGTCGAGCCGGTAAGATCGCCGGACCACCCGCTAAAGGTATATCCGAGATCAGGATCAGCGGTCAGTGTGACAGATTCACCATCATAATAAAGGGATTTATCGGGGTCCGGAGTCACCGTGCCGCTGCCGACAATCGTGACATCAATAGCGTAGATATCCTCTGCAAAGGTGGCCGTGACGGCTTTATTTCCGTCCACGGTCAGGGTTTGGGGGTTGGTCGAACCGGTCAAATCGCCGGACCAGCCCGTAAAGGTATAACCCGAATCAGCACTGGCCGTGAGTTGGACCTCATCCCCATAGTGATAAGGACCTGCTGTATCCGGAGTGACTGTACCGCCGCCGACAATCGTGACATCAATAGAATATTCATCTTGAGTGAAGGTGGCCGTGACAGCCTTGTTCCCATCCACAGTCAAGGTTTCGGGGTTGGTCGAGCCGGTCAGGTCTCCGGACCACCCGGTAAAGGTATATCCAGGATCCGCACTGGCCGTAAGTTGGACTTCATCCCCATAGTGATAAGGCCCTTCTACATCCGGGGTAACCGTACCGCCACCCTCAATGGTGATATCAATACTGTATTCGTCCTGGGTGAAGATGACCGTGACATCCTTATCGCTGTCCATGACCAGAGTCTCAGGATTAATTGAAGTGGTCAAGTCGCCGTCCCAACTGCTGAAGGTCCATCCGGGGGCCGCGATGGCAGTCATCGTAATCGATTCATCTTGATAGTAGAGCTCTTTGACGGGATCCACATCGACATAACCCTCCCCCACACGGTGTCCGGTCAGCGTATACAGCCCCGGTTTTTCTGTAAAGACCACCGTTATATCCTTATTACTGTCCATACTGATAGTTTCAGGATTAGTAGTACTGATCAGATCACCGGTCCACTCGCTGAACATCCATCCATCATCCGGGTGGGCGGTCAGGGTGACAGATTCATCCTGGTAATAAAGATCTTTAAGAGGATTAGTAGTAACATACCCATTACCAGTATGGTGCCCGGTCAGTGTATACAACCCCGGTTTCTCCACAAAAGTAGCAGTAACGGATTTATTACTATCCATGGTCAGAGTTTCCGGATTATTAGAACCGGTAAGATCACCGGACCAACCACTGAACATCCAACCAGGACTGGCAACTGGAGTCAGGGTAACGGATGCATCTTGATCATACGAAGCTTGATCGGGATCTTTGGAAACAGTACCGCTACCGACCACAGTGACATTCAAAGTGTATGGGGGTGTTGGCGTGGTGCTGGTCTCTTCTTTAAGCATGAAAACATCAAAAGCATAAGCTTTATATCCGTCATCACTACTCGGGTCCGCCTCCGCGCGGACGGTGAAAGAGCCGTCAGCACCGGGAGCAATGTCCGTCCATCGGGCCACATACCCCTGATAATAATTATCTCCTGTATTAAAACGCACAGAGTCGGCTGCAAGTTCGTCAACCCCCGCAGTGCTTGCGTTTGTAGAACTATCCGCTCCATTGAGCGTGTAGATGGTTAATCGATTAGTGTATTCAGAATCACAGCGGGCGGCAGAAGTAGCAAAGGTATATTCTTTAGCAGGATCTAATCCGGTAAAAGTCAGGTCTATCCACCATCCTGCACTGAGGCCGTAGTACACGGACCCGGTCATATCTGCTATACCCCCGAAAGTCTGGCGAGCGTCTGTTCCGGCGGCAGTATCATACCCACCCTCCCAATTCGTCACAGTTGGGCGCCAGAGGACTCCTCCACTTTGGGTGTAAGATGCAGTAACGCCGGTTAAAGATCCGGTTGCCTGGTCCATCAGTTCGCCACTGGTGCTGCCGCTGAAATCGGTACCGATTCCAAAGGTGGTCACGTTTGAACCGATGTAATGCACAGATTGCCCATTTGGATCCGTTGCAGTCCCATCAAGGCTGGCAAGATAAACGGTGTCATTGTAAGCCGCCCAACCCGCGGGTGCATCCAGCAAGTCGGCAGCCAGATCCATGTTTTGTGGCAGCGATATTTCAGCTTCTACCTGTTGTTCGGCGTAAGCTGCTGCCGGAATTACCGGACTGATCGAATTCAGACAGGTAATTACGGCCATAAAGATAACTATTCCCTTATGAAACCATTTCTTGTGAAACATTTTACCCTCCCCGATTACCTAAAGACATGAAGTTGAAAGTTCTGTGACATACATGGATTACTAATAAAAAAGTCTCTCTAAAGGTTCAACAGAAGTAATTTTTTGGATATTTAAAACCAGATTGTTTTATAACAATAAACCGTGATTTTAACGTAAACAAATCCTGTTAGGTTGACTCGTTCACATTACCAACCCGGAGTATGCATCTCCCAACAAAGTTTTTATAAAAAGTTTTCACGATAAAAGGGCCCAGAAGTTACTCTTCAAAATAAACTCATTGTTTTGTTAATAAATTTGTGCTCAACAAACCTTCCGGAAATAAATTTTCCCAACCTGTAACGTGGTTCCGGATTGTATGAATCTGAAATTCAATTTTTCACGATCATGCTTTCCCCAACCAAGTGATTTAAACACAAAAACCGGCTTTTGCGGCCGGTTTCGCTACTCTGCTCCCCAGATCACCTCACCAAAAAAGGCTAAGCGACCATATATGGCGTCTGGATCAACACATCCTGAATTTATTATGATGTAAGTATTACTGTCTAATGCCTAACCAAAAACATATTTAAATACAAACGAATTATTACTTACAAAGTCATTATACAAATTTCAGAAGGGGTTGTCAACACGTTCCGGATTAGAAAACAAAGTTTTTAAGAAATCTATTGGTAAAAATAAACGCTTTACAAATCAAAATAGTTTTTTAGATGTCAGCCTCTCTCTTTGTGAACCACGGATTTGGTAAACCAACCGCGTTTCAATAGCCAACGTGTACAGAGATGCTTATTTTAACAAGAAGTTTCCTTATTTTCAACACTACGATTGTACAAATTTTTTGTATCTGTGCTGAGTATTACACAAAATCATCCATTAGAAGACACTTTACTCAACACAGCCTTCAGAACGTCCACAGCACGATAATACTCGGTAATATCGGTGTGTTCGTTGGGTGTGTGATCAAGGCTGGAATCTCCCGGTCCGTAGGCAATTGCCGGGCATTTCCAGGCCGGGCCCACAATATTAATATCAGCAGATCCTGTTTTCAACACAAAGCCGGGAGTTCCGCCCACGGACCGGATTCCCCCCAGAAAGGAACGTACCAGCGGATTACTCTTATCAGAACGGTAAGCCGGAATAGGAAAGCCCAGCTCTTTAAGTTCCACACCCGGATAGATTTCTTTGAGAATGGCATACCAATTCCGGGGCAGTAAATCTAATGGCAGGCGAGCGCCAACGCGAAGGGTCGCCCAGGATTCGAAATTTTCTTCGCCGGAAACCATCCCCCGTAAAGTGGGAGTAGCCTGATCAAAGTACTTCCCACGGTCCGCGTTAAAGTCTTCAGCCCAATGCTGGATGGAAAGCCACAATTTCACCGCGATTTCACAGGCGCTTTCCCCTTGTCCGGCGGTGTGCGCCATGGGTGAACGGACTGTCAGCTCTGACCAGGCGGAGCCTTTATAGCCCAGAGTGATCCGGTCCCAGCGGCTGGGTTCTCCGATGATAGCCATCTCGGGTTGATATAACGGAGTAATATATTGAGCACCTGGCGAGTCCTGCTCTTCACCCACAGCCCCAATCACGATAAATTGCCAGCCGTCCACCGGGCCGGTTGCTGCCACGGCATCCACAAAGGCAGACAGCGGCCCTTTCGCATCAACTGTTCCTCTTCCGTACAACAAATTCCCCTCCCGGCGAACGGGAATTTCGCCGGGCACCGTATCAATATGTCCAAGCAGGATAACCTGGCGCGGGCCGCTTCCCATAACCCCCACTGCATTCCCTGCCGCATCGGCGGAAGCGCTGGTAAAACCGAGCTGTTCCATCCTTTTAACAAGAAAATTAACCGCCCCGGCTTCCTGTCCGGAAGGACTGTATTGTTTGACTAATTCCAATAAGGTTTCTGGCAGAGGAAGCACACTCATTCGACAAGCACCTCATTCAATGCTTCCAGAACCTTATCGGCCTGTTCATAAGTAATCACCAGCGGCGGAAGGAGGCGAATCACGGTCATACCGGCCGGCAGTGCCAGAATACCGCGTTCGGTCAATGCAGCCAGATAAGGCGCCACTTTCTTCTTGATCTCTATCCCCATCATCAGGCCCAATCCACGCACTTCCCGGATCAAAGGTGATTCAATCTGTTCCAATTCGGACAGGAGAAACTTTCCCATTTCTGCTGCCCGTTCCGGGAGTTGTTCTTCTTCCAGAACATCCAACGTAGCCAACGCCGCAGCACAGGCAATCGGATTGCCGCCAAAAGTGGAACCATGCATCCCGGGGTTCAACCGGCCAATCTGGTCATTGAGCACGACCGCACCCATGGGGATGCCGCCGGCAATGGATTTTCCTAGCGAAACAATATCCGGTTGCAGACCGTGGTGCATAAAAGCAAAATATTTCCCCGTTCTGCCAAAGCCTGTCTGGACTTCATCAATGATCAACAATGCCCCGCGCTCGTGGCAGATTTGCTGCGCTCCCTGCAGGAACTCGGTGCTGCCGGGATTCACCCCGCCTTCGCCCTGAACAACTTCCAGCAGGACAGCGGCTGTGCTTTCATCCACTGCGGCATCCAATTTAGCAAGGTCATTATAGGGGACGTGGCTGAAGCCGGGAACCAGAGGCTCAAACGGCCCGCGGTAATGTTTGTTCCAGGTAGCGGAAAGAGACCCAAACGTCCGCCCGTGAAAACCGCGCATCGCAGCGATGATCCCGGTACGGTGGGTGGCAGCGCGGGCAAACTTAATCGCCGCTTCATTGGCTTCTGTGCCGGAATTGCACAGGAAAGCGCGAGTCATCTCTGGGAACAGGCCTGTCAGACGCTCCATATATCGCGCACGCTGTTCATTATAGAAAATTTCAGGGCAAATATTCAGTGTCGCAGCCTGTTCCGCGATGGCTGCCGAGACTTTAGGGTGTGTGTGGCCCAGATTCGCTGTACCCTGCCCCCCCACACAGTCAATATATTCGTTTCCATCCTGGTCATACAGCAAAGCTCCGTGACCATGGGTGAGGACCAAATCGCGTTTGGCATACACACCGGAGGTGTGTTGTTCTTCAATCTGTTGGATGTTTATCATCATGCTGCCTTTATAATGTCAATGATCTAAAAAGTTAACGGTAAATAAGGACACGATTTAAGGAACGATTGTCGTTCCGGCGCCGGACAGAGCATTTGAAATCGGTTGATCAAAACGGCCATCTGCGATGATGACCTTTCCGGTTCCACCCTCCAGAGCTTCCTGAGCCCCCAGAACCTTTTTCTTCATTCGTCCCTGTGCAAAGTTGAGCGCCTCTTCAAGCTGCCGCACGGTCAGGTTCTTGATGAGGCTGCTTTCATCCGGAAAAGACCGCATCAGGCCGGGAACGGCAGTCAGCAGCACCAGTGTTTCCGCTTTTAAAGCCCCTGCAATCATCGCGGCGGCACGATCCGCGTCCACGTTCAGGGCCTCCCCGGCTTCGCTGACCGCCATTGGCGCGATCACCGGGATAAAACCGCCTTCCAGTAATGTCTGAAGCAGCGAGATATTGACACCGGTGATTTTTCCGGTGTAATCATCCCGGAGTATTTTTTGTTTGCCGTTTTCAATGATCCGGATGGAAGCCTTACGTTGGGCGGTAACCAGCTTGCCGTCCAGTCCGCTCAAACCGAGGGCGTTAATGCCCAACATCTGAAGCTGTTCCACCAGAAAAGTATTGATTTTCCCATTAACAGCCATCGCAAACACTTCAAGCGTATCCCGGTCGGTATAACGCGAGGTGTAACCAGAAGGGGAAGTTACAAAACGGGGAGGACAGCCAATGGCTTCTCCCAGCGCATTCGCTTCCGCCGACCCGCCATGCACCAGTACCAATTTTTGGCCTTCGGAAATCAATCTGGCAACATCCTTGCAGATCGCAGAGAAATCAACACCTTCCGTACCGCCGAGTTTTACCACCAAATAAGGATTGGATAATGTCATGCTTTTGCTCTCTCGCTTTCTTTAGATCGGGTGCAGCCCGGAGAATTCCAGACCAAGGGTTTCATCGAAGCCCAACATCAGATTCATACATTGGACAGCCGAGCCGGAAGCGCCTTTCATCAGGTTATCGATGGCACTAATGGCGATCACGTGTCCGGTTTCCGGGTCCAGATCAAAACCCAGGTCGGCATAATTGGAGCCCGCCAGGATTTTCGGCTCGGGAACCCGGTAAATACCGCGGCGTTCTTTGACAATCCGGAGGAAAGGATTATCCGCGACAACGGAGCGGTATGCTTGCCAGAGATCCTTTAGCGCTGTTCCGGGCTTCACATAACCGTGCACGGTTGCCAGGGCACCCCGTACCAGATCCACGGAGGTCATCGTCAGGGAGACTTGCGATAAACCCATTTCCTGAATAATCTCGGCAGTATGGCGGTGGCCGTAAGGCGCATAGGTGCGGATCACACCGCTGCGTTCCGGGTGATGTGAACCCGGGTTCTCCGATGCACCGCCCTCTGAGGACCCGGTCTTGATCTCGCAGATAACGGGCTTGTCCATATCCAGCAGGTCAGCCTTGATCAGAGGAAGCAAAGCCAGGTTTGTAGCCGTGGCGTTACAGCCCACACCGCTGACATACTTTGCACTTCGGAGCGCTTCACGGTGCAGTTCAGGAAGACCATAAACGAATTTATCCAGCCAATCCGGGGCGGCATGCGGTGAGCCATACCATTTTTCGTATAATGCCGGATCGCGCAGGCGGAAATCCGCGGAAAGATCAATCAGATATTCAGCCTTTCCGGACCAATCATTGATTTGATGCTGGGCTTTTCCATGAGGCAGCGCCAGAAACAAAACATCGGCCGGTTCAAGCATTTCCGGATCCGTGAATTTCAAAGTAGTTTGCTTGCGCATATTGGGATGCACCTGGTAAGCATATTCTCCCAGGTGTTTCCGAGATGTGATCTGTACAACCTCAACTTCAGGATGGGCGGTTAACAGACGGAGGAGTTCGCCACCGGTATAGCCTGAACCGCCAATGATAGATGCTTTAATCATAAAATCTCCCGTTCTTTTCAAATTCCAAACAGCGGTTTTTTACCCTAACTTCACTTCGCCGGTTGCCACTTTGGTGACATAATCCACGATGATATCCCCAACGTCAATCTTACTGGTAGGCTGTGCCGTATGAAATTCCATGGTGTGATTGATCTCATTGACCAGGAACCCCCGGTCGGGGTGTTCCATGACATCAACCGCCAGAATTCCTCCACCCATCGCCGCGGCTGCATTCAAGCAGATTTCTTCCAGTTCCGGCGTGATGGGACAGTTCACTCCCAGGCCGCCGCGGGCGGTGTTGGTGATCCAGTGCTCGGATTCTCTGTAAATGGCAGTAATGACTTTATCACCGACGACCAGCGCACGGATGTCCCGTCCGGGTTTGTCAATATATTCTTGAATATAGAAAATGGAGTGCTGGTAGGAACCCAACACGGATTTATGCTCAAGAAGTGCTTCAGCGGCATCCCGGTCATTGATTTTTGCCAGCAGCCGCCCCCAGGAACCCACTACCGGCTTCAAGACAACCGGATAACCCATTTCTTCAATAGCCTGTAAGGCCGATTCGGGAGTGAAGGCGATCACGTTATGGGGCTGTGGCACGTTGGCCTTCTTGAGATAAGAACTGGTGACCAGTTTGTTCCCGCAGGCCTCTGCTACAGCCGCCGTGTTTACGGTGGGAACGCCCCATCCATTCAGGATATGAAGCGCATATAATCCGCGGGCATAACTGATATTGCGCGACAGGATGGCATCAAATTCCAGCCATGAACCGGGGTTATCCATGTCAAAATAAATTTCCCGGTCGTCCAGACGTTCATAATCCAGGCCGCGCCGTTCCAGGGCTGCAAAGATCCACTTCTCTTCTACCCGGATCCGGGAGTATAGAACGCCGATCCGCAATCTTCTTTTCATACCGTGCTCCTCTTACTAACAATAAAAAGTGTGTCCGGCCCGTCAAACTGCATGCGCAGGGACGGGCCTGGATAGGATTGCGATCCTACTCTCCCCAATCTTCCTGCTCCATGGGGGCCATCTCCACGGTAGCCGGGTCCAGAGAAGTGACTTCCAGCTCTACACCGCAGTCCGGGCAAACAATGATTTCGCCTTCTTCGACACTGTCTTCAAGCGTGATTTCTGCTACACATTCGGGACAATTTACGTTATTCATGATTTTCTCCTTGTACAAAAATAGATAGTTTGTAAGTTTTAAAATTATTGGAGCACTTGCATGGCACAGTGTGCTGCCTGGATTTGTTCTTTGACGGCTTCGGGGGCGGTTCCGCCCAGCGCGCTGCGCCGGGCAATACTTTCAACCGGATCAAAAACCGTATAAACATCATTCTCAAAAGCTTTGTGAATGGATTGATACTCGCTCTGGCTCAGTTGATCGAGGCCGGTCTGATGTTGAACAGCAGCCTGCACGGCCTGCCCAACCAGAGCATGCGCTTCTCTGAAAGGAACCCCTTTTGCAACCAGATAATCCGCCAGGTCGGTAGCCATCATGCTGGCATCAATACATTTTTTCATCGTGTCCGGGTGAATGGTCAGAGTCTCAAGAGCGTTCGCGAGGACCGGCAGGATCGCCATGAGGGTATCAAAGCCATTGAAAACGGGCAGCTTATCTTCCTGCAGGTCCTTGTCATAGGTAGAGGGCAGCGCTTTAAGCGTCGCCAGCAACCCAATTAAATTTCCCAGCAATGTGCCGGATTTTCCCCGGACCAGTTCAAACACATCCGGATTTTTCTTTTGCGGCATCAGGCTTGAGCCAGTGGTATAGGCATCAGAAAGCTCAAAGAAGCCAAACTCGGCGCTGGAGTACAGGATTACCGCCTCAGCCAGTTTGCTGAGGTGAACGCCGATCAGCGCGACGCAAAACAGGAATTCCACGGCAAAGTCACGGTCCGACACGGCATCCAGGCTGTTTGGGGCCGGAGAGAGAAAGCCGAGGTCTTCAGCCAGGGCCGTCCGGTCAATGGCGAAAGGCGTCCCCGCCAGAGCACCGCATCCCAGCGGGAGGACGGCCGTACGGTTTTGCAGTTCCAACAGGCGTTCGCGGTCGCGCTGCAGCGGCCAGAAGTGCGACAGCCACCAGTGGCTGAGCAGGATGGGTTGCGCGCGCTGGAGATGGGTATAGCCCGGCAGGATCACATCCGGATGGGCTTCCGCGCGTTCAACCAGAGCAGATTGAAGACTGGCCAGGGCGGAATCGAGGATGGGCAAATGCTCCAGAAGCCACAAGCGGAAATCGGTTGCTACCTGGTCATTGCGGCTGCGCCCGGTATGCAGCTTCCCGGCCAGTGGGCCGATCAACTCGCCAAGCCGCCGTTCCACGGCGGTATGGATATCCTCATCGCTTTCGATAAAAGAAAACACCGCATCTTCAAATTCTTTTTGGATGGCTTGCAGGCCGCCGGTGATCTGCTCCCATTCCTGAGGGGTGAGAACCCCGGCGGATCTAAGAGCCTGTGCCCAGGCCATACTCCCACGCACATCCTGCGGTGCCATGCGCTGGTCAAACGTAATGGATTTATTTAATTCCCAGGCATCTTTACCGATGGGCTGGTTGAAGCGGCCGCCCCAAAGTTTCATATCCTCTTGCTCCTCGTGTACGATCAGTCGCGTTTGAATTGAGTGTAGTCGGGCTGGTCCAGGTCAAGACCGGAAATCGGAAGACCGTTCAACGCACGAACTTTCAATGGCAAACCGTACAGATTGATGAACCCTTTCGCATCGTTCTGGTCATAAACATCTTCCTGTCCAAAGGTGGCAAAATCTTCACGGTACAGGCTGTAAGGGCTTTTGCGTCCGGCGGGAATGATATTGCCTTTATACAGTTTGAGGCGGACCGAGCCGGTGACATGTTTTTGGGTGGTTTTCATGAAGACGTCGATAGCTTCACGGAGAGGAGTGAACCATAGGCCGTTATAGACCAGTTCTGCATATTTCAATGCCACAATGTCTTTGTAGTTCAGGGTATCTTTATCCAGTGTAATGGATTCAATTTCGCGGTGTGCTTCGACCAGGATGGTCCCGCCGGGGGTTTCGTAAACGCCGTGCGATTTCATACCGACCAGACGGCTTTCAACGATATCCGCCCGACCAATCCCATGTACGCCGCCCTTGATGTTCAGGAATTCAATTAAGGATGCAGGAGACATTTTTTCGCCGTTGACGGCAACCGGGTTACCCTGTTCAAATTTGATCTCGATCAGTTCCGGTTCATCCGGTGCGTTTTCCGGAGAGGTGGAAAGCAAGAACATATCTTCATTGGGCTCAAGCCAGGGATCTTCCAGGGGGCCGCCTTCGTGGGACATGTGCCACAGGTTGCTGTCGCGGCTGTAAATTGATTTTTGGGTGACATTTACGGGGACATTGTGTTTCTTTGCATAAGCGATTGCATCTTCACGGGAACGGATTTCCCATTCACGCCAGGGGGCGATGACCTTGAGCCGGGGGTCCAGCGCCATAAAGGTCAGTTCAAAACGGACCTGGTCGTTTCCCTTTCCGGTTGCGCCGTGTGCTACGGCGTCCGCGCCAACCTCGTGGGCGACATCGACATGGTGTTTGGCGGTCAGCGGGCGGGCAATGGAAGTTCCCAGCAAATATTTCTTCTCATACACGGCTCCCGAACGCAGCAGGGGGAAAATATAATCCTTTGCCAGTTCTTCACGCAGGTCATGCACAACGAGCTGGCTGGCGCCGCTTGCCAGGGCTTTTTCCTCCAGCCCGACCAGCTCCTCATCGCCCTGACCGACGTTTGCCGTAAAACACACGACTTCGCAGTCATAATTTTCTTTAAGCCACGGCACGATGACGGAAGTATCCAGTCCGCCTGAATAAGCCAAAACTACCTTATTGATCTTTTCTTTTGCCATTTCTGTCTCCTGAAATAATAATTTCGAACCGGGTGAAATAAAACAAAAAAAGCCATCCTGGAAGGATGGCTTTGGGTTTCTCAATTTGCTGTAAATTATAAGGGTTGTTCTACACAAACAACGCGAAGCCGTCCTTCTTGGAATGACCAAAAGGTTCGTCGAGCTCGCTTGAGGGACTTAGCTACGCTGTTGAAATTCATAGGTTGAAGGTTATCATTATTTTTTTGCATTGTCAAGCAAAAATTGATTTTTAATTTAAATAATCGTCATTACATTGGGAGATTGCTTTATCCCTTCACGCCACTTACCACCACACCTTGTGTGAAAATTTTCTGGCTCAGGAAAAAAAGTATGATCGGAGGCAGAACCATTACCAGTGAAGCCGCCATAATAAGGTGTGTGTTAATACTATACATGGCGTTAAAGGTTTGCAATCCAACGGCCATTGTCCAATTTGACCGGCTGTGGAGAAAGATCAGCGGCTCGTAAAAATCATTCCAGGCATAAAGAAAGTGGAAAATTGCAATTGTAGCAAGTGCATGGCGCGATTGTGGCAGGATGACATACCAGAGTGTTTGCAGCGTGCTGGCGCCATCTATTTTGGCAGCTTCATCCATTTCTAACGGAATCGACATAAAGAATTGCCGGAGTAAAAACACATTATAAGCATTTGCAAAAAATTGAGGAATAATCAATGGCAGCAGCGTATCGATCCAGCCAATCCGCTGAAAAATTACGTACAAGGGGATTAAGGTTATTTGACGCGGCAGCATAATGGTGGAAAGCAGGATGAGAAACAATGTGTTTACCCAACGTGCTCTAAAACGCGAGAGCCCATAGGCTACCAATGAACAGGAAAACATCATCCCCGCCATTCCCACAAAAGTAACAATAAGGGTATTGAGGAAATATCTTCCAAATGGTACGCGAGTAAGTGCCTCGGGATAATTTTCAAAATGAAAGTCTAACCGCCGGACAGCATTTTTTTCATTCACCGAAAGGATGTATGTACAAGAAGGATCATTGGGGTCTATAAAAATCCCTTTTCCACCGGGTTGTTTCTTTATTAATGCCATCTCCAGGGTTGTTCCATCCAAATCCACTTTATAAAGTGGTTCTTGCTTACCATCAATCTCGACCAAAACGGGAGAAAATGGCAGCAGGCCCAGCGGGTCCTGACGAATCTGATCTACATTTTTAAGCGAAGTACCAATCATATATAAAAGCGGAACAAGAATAATGGTTGCCCCAGCCGCTAATAAGAGAGTGGTCAAACCTTTAAAAAATAATTCTTGGGCTTTTATACTGGTTTTTATTTTATTCAATAGAGATAGTACCCAGAAAGATTTCTCTTTAGTTTTAATCATTTTTAGAGGCCTTTTTGTTACTCAATTGTCCTTCGTAATAAACCCAGAATTCCGAGGATCGAAAGAGAAGAATAGTAATGATCAAGATAAACAAGAAAAGTATCCATGCCATTGCTGAAGCGGTGCCCATATCAAAATATCGAAAAGCGTTCAAATACAGATACAGGTTGTAAACCATTGTGGAACGGGCCGGTCCCCCTAAGTTCCCTGCGCCGCCGGAACCCGTTGCGACAAACACCTCGGTGAAAAGTTGAAATGTATTGATCAGCCCAAGTATAAGGTTGTAGAAAATAATGGGCGTCATCATCGGAATAGTAATATGGCGAAAACGCTGTAATACGTTAGCACCATCAATTTTTGCGGCCTCGTACAATGCAGTAGGTATACCTTGCAGCCCGGCCAGGTAAATAATCATGCCTCCGCCAACGCCCCAGAGACTCATCAATACCAGAGAAGGAATTGACCATTGCGGGTCCTGGAGCCAGCCAGGGCCTTGAATGCCAATTTGTCGCAGCAATGTGTTAATCAAACCAATGTTTGGATTGAGTAAACGCACCCACATAAGAGCAACTGCCACACCCGCGATCACCGAAGGCAAGAAATAAATCGTGCGCCAAACTTTTTGTCCCCAGATCTCCTGGTTGAGCAAAACGGCAAGGACAAATCCCACAATCAACCCCAGAGGCAATGCCAATGAGGCATAGTAGAAAGTTACTTTAACGGATTGCCAGAAAATCGGATTTTTAAATAAATTGATGTAATTGTCAAATCCTACCCATACTGGTGGATTAATAATATTGAACTCGGTAAAGGAATAATACAACGAGGTCAGCATTGGGCCGGCGGTGAAAATAATAAATCCAATCACCCATGGCGTTGTGTAGAGATAAGCTGCGGCCGCCTCTCGCTGGCTTATTGTCCAGGTCTTGGGTTTCACAAGATTCATCTTGCTCATCCTATACCAGGCAGGTGGCAGAATTAACCACCTGCCTGTATTAATGTTTTATGACCTTGCTGGTTTCTGTTCAGAGATCGCAAATACCGTTATAGAACCCAACAAGCGGAAAACAACATCGATATCATTTTTTAAGAATATCAATAAAACTTGCCTGTTGCAGCTTCTAATTTGAAGCCCAGTACTCATCCAGCAATTCTTGTATTTCTTGATTAGCATTATCAAGAACTACCTGTGCATCTTTCTCTTCGCCGGAATAAATTAACGATACCGAGTTGTTCATGATTTCCTCAACACGTGACCATTCAGGAACCCATGATTCGTGATGTGGATCATCCAAATATTGAATGGCTTCGTACATGACATCGTAATCCAATCCGGGATAACTCTGCTCAAGTTGAGTCTGAAATTCATCAGCAAGTGATTCCCGGGCCGGAATACAGCCATAAATCATACAAACTTCAACTGCCTGTTCCGGTGCGGTCAGCCATTTCATCACTTCCCAGGCAGCCTCTTTATTCTCTGCCGCTTTTGGAATTGCAAAGAGATTTGCGTGGATGCGCGCTGTGCGAGAGCCCGTCGGGTTATAAGGAATGGGCGCAATATCATATTCAAAAGGCAGATTATTCAAACCCTCTGCAAAGAACCAGGTATGGCTTTCAAACATCGCAATCATATTGCTTCCAAATGGGTCGGCACCGGCTGCATAATAAGCTTGCTGTCCGGCGGCATCGGGTATGAAATGGTCTTTCCAAATTCCATCACTTAACCACTGCATACCATAGACCCATTCCGGATTATTTGCCACAGCAGTTTTGTAATCATCGGTTGTGGGGCGTCCCACGTACTCCGAACCCCATTGCGCCAGGTAGCCACGTGCAACAATCCAGGAATCGTCAAATCCCCATTGAGCCATGTTCTTTGGATCAAAATCGGGTGAGTCGGGGCCATTTCCATTCTTATCTTTTGTCAGTTGGATGGCTACCTCACGCAGCTTATCATATGTCCAGGTTTCATCCGCATAATCATGAGTCGGATATGGAATTCCTTCCGCATCAAACATATCTTTGTTATAGAAGATCATGGATGGAAAGACACCAATGGGCAAACCGAGAACTCGATCAGGATAGGTCAAAAGCTGGGTAGCTTCGGGATAAAAATCGCTTGTATCATAATTTTCAGCCTCAATAAATCCGGAAATATCATCCCAGCTGTCAAATTGCTGCGCAATAGCAGCTATTCCATTGGGGCCAACCAGTTGAGGGGCATTACCGCCGGAAAGCATGGCCAGGTAGCGATCGTTAGCTTCGTCATGTGGGACAATCAAGAACTCAATTTCAATATCGTCATGAGTAGAATTGTACAGTGCCTGCAATTCTTCTTGCCTGGTAATCTGTTCCGGATCGGTACCTGTACCGAAGCCAACAAAAATAACAACCTTGGTTTTCTCTCCGGCAGTTTCTGAAACATTTGCATCCTCTGAAGCAGCGGGGTTCGCCTGTGTACCACAAGCAGTGAGCAGCAAGCAAAATAGCACCATTACACTTAACGCACGCCAAAGAACTCTTTTCTTCATTTCCTCCTCCTTTATGGAAGTATTTCAACTTAAAATGGTTGTTGTTGTCGCAAAGAATTTTTCTGATTCAGTTTACTTTTCTTATGTTTATGCCTCCTGTTATCAATAATTCTTGTTACCCTTCACAGGGATATTTCAAATTAATCTGAGCGCGAAAACGATCCATCGTCCGCGCCAATGCAAGGGTTTCCTCATGTGGAACGAGATCGCTCGTCAATTTTCCGGCGCGCAGGCATTCCATTACCTCAACGGCTTCATAATTCCATCCATTCCCTTCATAAGGAAATTCGAAAGTTTGCGGCTCCTGGCCGTTTAAGTGAAGCGTGAAACCGGATGGGCAATAGAAGGGAGAGTGAATGTGAATATATCCTTTGGTGCCGAGCACTGTAGCTTCTTTGGGAGATTCAATGTGGAAACTGGAATAGCCTGCTGCCATTTGTCCGCTCTGATACCCAAAGAGCATTCCGGCTTGCTCGTCTACACCGGTAGGGCCCATATTTGCCAGACCGACCACCGAGTCGGGCTCTCCAAACACAATATGAGCCAGAGATACCGGATAAGCACCAACATCCAGGAATGAACCGCCGGCCAGCGCGGGATTGTATAACGGGTTGGACATATCTCGCTCACTGATAAAGCCAAACTCCGACATTGCCATGTACAGATCTCCGATTGTCCCGTCTTCCCACATCTGACGGGCTTTTTGGAAAGCCGGAATAAAACGAGTCCATAAGGCTTCCATGAGGAACACTTTCTTTTTTTGAGCAAAAGCGATGACTTCCTCTGCCTCACTGCTGTTCACCATAAAGGGTTTCTCACAAAGAATAGGTTTCCCTGCCTCAATGGCTGCCAAACAGTTTTCCCGGTGGCAGTTATTGACCGTAGCAATATAAATCACATCAACATTGGGGTCTTCCAAGGGTCCCTGATAACGATCATATGCTTTGGGAACGCTATATTTCTTCGCAAATGTATCGGCGGATTTCTGATTGCGGGAACCCACGGCGACCAATTCGGCATCCGGGATCACCGAGAGTGCTTCGGCAAACTTTCCGGCAATATAACCGGTTCCTAAGATTCCCCAGCGTATTTTTTTCAACATTGCATTTTTCTCCAATCGAACTTAGTTTTATGAAATAAACCGTACTGTTTTGTAAGCGCTTACAATATATTGGAAAAATCAGATCAATTGTGGGTTGTGATCATGCTCCAAACTATTCATTAATTCAAAAATGGGGAAATCAGATCGCTATTTTATGGCGATCTCTACCAATCAAATGTTCACTGGAAATCAACAATTGTTCGCGAACAGCAAGATAATTAAATCCGGCCTGTTCCATTCCAAGTAAAACACCACCGATAACCGGCAGCGCCTTTAATTTTTTCAATTCTGCATGAGGCGCCACCTTATGAATTTTTTCTTGCATCGATTGGATCAGCAACGGAGATCCATCAAATAAGCTTCCAATTAAGATAATCTCAAAAGAAATTGCCTCAAAATTGAGCTGTCGAATTACACCAATTGCAAGGCCGGCAAGTTCTCTGCCCGCCCAACGAATGACAGCTTGAGCAGCCAGATTCCCTTGATTGGCCAAACCAAAAATCATCAACACATCGGAGCTTTTAAGCAGATATCGTTTTGTGTACAGCCCCTCAATCAAATCATCCAGATCAACGGCCCCTTTTGCTTCGATAAAAGCATGGGTAAGTTTGGATTTTGGCCCGCGATGCGTCCATTCAAAGGCCACACTTCGCATTGCTCTATTCACAATGTCGCTTCCCCCGCCAAATTCCCAGGACCACTCACTGCCACCGATCACGCGCCCTGTTTTTTTATGTTCTCTGTCCCATCCCCGGCAGTTGCACCCGGTCCCTGAAACAACAGATAATCCCCAACCTTCAGAAGACCCGGCCAGTAATCCCAATATCGAATCATTTACGACTTTAAAAGGAGCTTTCAATCCAATTTTACGGATAGCAGATTCATGGTCACTCAATTGGCTTGGCCAATCGTATCCTGCAACACCAAAACCGGCCCCCGTAATCTGGCCCAGTGAAATATCAGCGCTGTTCAGTGCTTCAAAAATAATATTTTCCAGGACCTCTGCATAGGCCCTGAATCCAACCATCTCCCAATTTCCTGAGCCATGAGCAGAAAAGCCGATCACTTTTCCGTTCTCATCCGCAATCAACGCATGGCTTTTTGTTCCACCAATATCTATCCCGAGAAAATATGCCATAAGACCCTATTTATTGAATCGTTGTAGAAAATCCTTGTTTGTAAGAAGCAGATCGTCAAGTACTTCTTCAATCTTATCGGCGGATGGCCCTAGAGGATGAACCAACAAAGCCTGATAAGCTGCATCATAGTTCCCGTGAACTGCGGCCTCAACGGTTAATTCTTCATAAGCCTTTACCGCGGCGAGTAAACCATAGCATGCTGCGGGTAAAGGCTCGGCAGGCAATGGATGTATACCGCTGCGATCAATTTTGCAGGGCATTTCCAGCACCCACTCATTGGGGTAGCCTCTTACTGCTCCCCGGTGAGGTACATTGACCTCATGGATTTCACCCAGATTTTGGTAATGAGAGTTGACTACTTTGGTTGCCAGGGTTGAATAGTAAGCACCTCCTCTGAGCATGATATTTTTAGGAATCGAGGAATTGTTCGGGTCGGCATATTCATCAAGAAGCTCTTTCTCGACTGCCAGTACTTCCTCAGCCCGTGAAGGCGGCCATTGATCTTGAGCGGCCAGTTTTTGGTCCGTTTGATAGTAGTATTCCAGATAATAGTTTGGAATCATATTTAAGGATTGGATCAATTTTGAATTCCAAACCAAATCGTCACTCTTAAATTCAGTTTTTGGCTTTTGCAAATAATTTTGTATGATCTGGGGCCATATATCTTTGCCCCCCACCTTAAAACCGCGGTGCCAGCTCAGATGGTTAAGTCCTAAAGTGTCCAGAAAAGTTTGCTGAAGCGTATAAGATTCGCCGGATATCCGCTCCCATTCCTTTAGGACTTCCATTTTGAAGTTAATTGCAGCATTGCAAACTCCCACTTTTTGGACCTCGGGCGCATATCTGAAAAGCGCTTCGGTGATCAAGCCGGATGGGTTTGTAAAATTAATGAGCAGGGCCTGAGGGGCAACTTCAGCAATATCTTTGGCGATATTTAGCACAACTGGGATTGTCCTCAGTGCTTTTGCCATACCGCCAATACCGGTGGTTTCCTGGCCGATAAGCCCATGTCGTTTTCCGAGATATTCGTCTTCTCTTCGGGCCTGCATTTTGCCGACCCTCAATTGCGTGATAACGTAAGACGCTCCGCGAATGGCTTCACGCTGATCCGAACTTAATATAACTTTGAACGGGTCGTTTTTGGCGTGAAGGATACGCTGAACAAATTCTCCAACCACCTTCAACCGCTCCGGATCAATATCCATTAACCAGAGCTCATCCAGCGGAAAAGAGCCTATTTTTTCGATAAAACCATTTATTAATTCCGGAGTGTAGGTAGAACCACCACCAATAACGGTAACTTTCATTTTTCTATCCCTATCTTATGCATCTTTTAACCAAACCACTTTTCCTGTCTCGCCACTCTTGTAAGCTGCGGCTAAGATTTCCATATTAGCCAATCCCTTTGAAGCGCTGGAGTTTGGAATGGCCTGTTCCTGAATACAGGATAAGAAATGAGCCACCTGACGGTCATACATCTCCTGCTCACAATGTTCTTCGCGTGGAAAGACGAACCCATTATCAATTACTTCAACCTGATCATGTTCCAAATCAGGTAAAGCCAGGCAAGAGGGAAAAACGGAGCCATACCCTTTCAAGCCGAAAAGCTGGGTTGCTGCTTCTGGACCATCCGAGTGCGGCTGCCACCAACCGGTTTCGATGTATGAAACCGTCCCATTCTCCCATCGGATGATCAACATCCCGGTATCGTCGACGTTGTAATCCCCATAATAGGTGCCAATTTGTGCATATACGCTGACAGGGTCCGGATCACCCAGTAAATACCGGACCGTATCAATCGCGTGGATTCCCATGTCCATCAAAGCTCCCCCTCCCGAAAGGTCTTTCTGTACAAACCAACCCTTTGGCCCCCAATTTTCATGAATTCCATAACCTTTTGTTCTGATGATATTGCCCAATTGATTGGCTGCTACCTGTTCTCTTAACCAATTAACTTCCCTGTCGTACCGCCAACAATGCCCAACCATTAATATTCGAGAAGTTTCACGGCTAACCTGATCCATCCGGGTTGCTTCTTCAACGGATAATGCCATGGGTTTCTCAACCAGAACATGCAGCCCTGCCTTGAGTGCCGTAATGCTCTGGGACGCATGGAGAAAATTAGGAGTCCCAATAATAATGGCATCGGCTGTAGAAGCGGCGATTAAATCTTCCAGCGTAGTATAAACATTAGGGATAGCATACTCTTCAGCAAATGGTTTGGCCTTGTCTTCAAATTTTTCAACAACGGCAACCAGTTCGGCATTAGGTTGATTTTTAACAGCTTTTGCATGGATGCTGGCAATAAAGCCCGCACCTGCGATTGCAACGCGAATTGTCATCTCGGCCTCAATTATTCAATTAAAGTTCTTATTTGTTCAGATCCTGCCTGCATCCACAGGAGTGGCGGACCACCAGTTCAGTAGGTAAAAGCGTTTCCATCTCAACCGATTTACCTTCAATAAGATGGATTAATTTATCGGTTGCTTGAAAACCGACCTGTTCAATAGGGGAACGAATAGTGGTCAAAGGCGGAGATAGGTGAGCGGCGATAGTTTGATCGTCGAAACCGACCACCGCAACATCTTCCGGGATTCGTAAACCGGCCTCTCTTAATGCCATCATGCTTCCCGACGCGGCATCATCATCACCCGCAAAAATTGCATCAAACTCAATATTTTTATTCAGAAGCCGCTTCACAGCCAGGCGAGCGTGTTCTGTATTAAAGTCGCCGTACTCGACCAGATCGGAATCAAAGGGGATATTGTGTTCCAACAGAGCTTTGCGGTAACCTGCTTCGCGCCAATAGGCATCTTCATGCATCTCTGGGCCTCGCAGAAAAGCAATTTTCTGACAGCCGTGGACTTCAATCAAATGAGAAACCAACTTATTGACACCGTTCTTATTTTCGATGGTAACGGATGGAATATTCAAAAAAGTAGGGGAAGAACGATGCATCAACACAACGGGAAAGTTCAGGTCCGCCAGCCGGGTGAGTTCTTCATCATCCATGGAGTCGGAAAAGACGATAATGCCATCCGTATTGTGCTCGCCCAATACGCGCCGTTTTTTAGTTTTTTTTGAAATGATTTCAGCCGAATGGATGAGTAGCGTGAAATCATCCTTTCTGGCCCGAGTTTCGATTCCGCGAAGAAGTGCACCAAAGAAAGTACTGGTAAGCGAGGGGAAAATAAGACCAATGGTCATTGTTTTTTGGCTGGCAAGGATTTGAGCAGCGGCATGGGGCACATAATTAAGATCATCGATCACTGCCTGAATCTTCTCGGCATTTTCTTGAGAGACAGCAGCGGATTGGTTAATATATCGGCTAACCGTAGCTGTCGAAAGTCCAGCTTTTTTAGCAACATCCTCAATTCGAATCCGTTTTCTCATGGCTGTAGAACACCTCCCGGAACATGTAAGCGCTTACATATTATGCGCCAACTTTTTCCTTTTGTCAATGTTTTTGCGCCAGTGTCAACCACACTTTAAAACGGCTCTTTACTTCGCTAAAACAATACAGACAACATGATTACCCTATGGCGTCAGGTTTTGACCCCAAAAAAACACATCACATCTGTGATTTGCTGAAAGAAGCATATCAGAAGCATATCGGTACAACAATCACCAGTTTCACAACCGAGTTGCAAATGGATACCAAAGGATTTGATCCACCCCCAAAAAACTGAATCCTGGCAAGATGTCGAACTTCACTTCATCCCGGGATGATGCCAGGAACCGGGTTGAAATCCGTATTTAGGTCTTGAATAAGTGAGTTCGTCCGACTCAACACCCCCTGGACTCAATCCCAAAATGGATAGCTGCCTTTAGGGCAGGGAAACTCCTGTGTCCACTTTTAAAGTTTCCCCAACGGTTAAATTTTCACGCACGATCATGAATCGTACTGCTGATTAAAGAATTGTTTGGGAAAATTAAATGACCTCAATAATACCCGATGAGGTTACCTCGCCGATTTTCCAGAGAGGAATATTCTTCTCGTCAGCTTCTTGCATGCAGCTTGAAACATGGTGGGATGGAATCGCGAACAGCAGCCCCCCGCTGGTTTGTGGGTCAAACAGGAGCAGCTCTCTTTCCTGACCGATCCGGGAATCAAATTTAACATGCGGGCCAAAAAATTCCGCATTATCAAAACTGCCTCCCGGGAAGCACCATTCTGCCGAAAGGCGTGCGGCCTGGGGGTAAAGAGGGATGGCATCATCATAAAAACGTATCCCCGCCCCGGATGCGGACGCCATCTCCCAGGCATGTCCCAGCAGGCTGAATCCGGTAATATCGGTAGCTGCTTTTGCGCCATATTTACGAGCAAGCAAAGCCGCATCCCGGTTTAATCGCTTCATCCAATGGATGGTTTCGGACAGATCTCCCTCGCCGATCCTGTCAGCTTTCACCGCGGAGGTAATCACCCCGCTCCCAATGGGTTTGCTGAGAAAGAGGACATCACCGGGTTTCATGCCGCTTTTCGTCAGGATCCGGTCAATTTGCACAAAGCCAAGAACCACCAGGCCATATTTTGGCTCTTTATCCTGAATGGTATGCCCCCCGGCGATCACCACACCGGCCTCTTGAGCTTTTTCAGCGCCGCCCCGCAGGATTTCTGAGCCGATTTCTGCTGGCAGTTGAGGGGGGAAGGCGGCGATGTTCAGTGCGAGGAATGGTTCACCACCCATGGCATAAATATCAGAAAGGCTGTTGGCCGCGGCGATAGCCCCATAAACATAAGGGTCATCCACAATTGGCGTGAAGAAATCGGTTGTCGCGACCAGTGCCCGCTGTTCGTCAATTTTCCAGATAGCCGCATCATCCGGCTCGCTGAGCCCGGCCAATAAATCCGGATAATCCTGAGGCATGAAGATGCCTTGTAAGGGGCGCAGAACCTGCGCCAGCGCCTGCGCGCTATATTTTGATGCTCAACCCGAACAAGTTGCCAGCGTGGTCAGGCGGATTTTGTGTTCACTGGGTGTCATCATATTTCAATCGATTGAACATGAATAGATTTTTCGAACAGCAGCGTTTTAGCCATTTCCTTTTCCTACTCCAGTACCCGGACGCCAACCCCGCAGTCTGAGCTGAGGTGGCGGGGCGCGGGGATTAGACGACGGACTAATTTGTGCTTGAGCAGCAGTTTTTTAATGTGTAGGTCGCGTCCGGTCAAATCAGCCGGAATAACCCCAAATTCTTTGTTCATCGTATTCCTTCTGCCAGCACTTGAATGGTGTGGGCCTCCAGGACGGGGACTTCCATTTTGTTAATCCCGCCATTTCTGGCGTGGATACTTCCGGATTGGAAAAGCACCCACGCCAGCTAAACAGCTGAGAAGCGGTTTATTTTGTGATCACAAGTTTGAACTCATCACCCTGCGGGACAATTTCTACTTTGGTTCCTTGTCTTTCGGCCATCCGGCGCACATTTTCACGCGATGTAACCGTGTCAACGATCACCTCGACAGGGAATTGACCTTTACTAATCGCTTGGTTTGCCAGAATTACAGGTTGTGGGCAGGAAAGCCCTCTGGCATCTACAGTTATAGACATCTTCTCATCTCCTTAGGCCATTTTCTCACGCATGGTAAAGCCAATAGTTACACAAACCACCAGTCCCAGGATGACCGCAATCATTCCAAAAGAGGACAAGCCTCCTACCTGAAGGACATTCTCAACTATTGCGTCCGGTTTACCCGCCAGGTTAAAATTGTGGGCAATGCCCGCACCTGTGATCATCCCCAGCACGAACACAGCCGAATCCCCATCGCCCTCCCCGGAAAGGAACAACTGCCGTCCGGGACATCCGCCGGCCAGAGCGTAAGCCAGCCCGGACAGGACCATTCCCAGCACATTCCACAAAAGGCTGCTATGCGCAACGGGCATGGCGCGGTATCCCAGATTGAACTGGCCCAGCAGCAGGTTGGTGAGAAAAGCAAAGCCGATAAACGCGATCAGCCCGCTGAACAGATGAAAATCGCGCATTAAGATCACATCCCGCACAGCTCCCATCGTGCAGAATCGGGTACGCTGGGCCAGAAATCCGATCAGTAATCCGATCCCCAATGAAATCAACAGCGGAGCATGGAGTGAACCGGGGCCTGATTCTGAGGAAAAGATCGCCCCACCCTCACTGAAAACCGGTTTGAAGATCGCCAAAAGCAGCAATCCCACCATTAACAGTGGCATGATCCATCCAACCGCGGGATAGGTCTTCTGGCTGCGCCCCAGAGTATATCCGCTGCGCAGGAAATAAACACCGATCCAGATTCCGACAAACAGACCCGCCAGCCCTGTGGCAGCGGTCATGTCTCCACCGGCCAGACGGAATCCGGCCCGCCAGGGGCAGCCCAGGAAGGCCAGCGCGCCAATCATGGCAAACACACCCAATACATAGCGAACAATGGGGGCGGACCCGGACCGGGCTTTGAACTCACGGAAAATCAACGCGGCCGCGGTTGACCCCAGCACGAATCCAATAATTTCCGGACGGATATACTGGACAACGCTCGCCCGGTGCAGGCCCAGAGCACCGGCAATATCCCGTTCAAAACAGGCTACGCAAATTCCCATATTGGGCGGGTTGCCCAATTTTTGCAGGACGGGCCCCAGAATGCCAATGACCGCCCCCACCAGGATGATTCCCCATCGGGATGCAAAAAATCTCGTGATTCGATCAAGCACAGTTCTTTCTCCTTTTTAACAAAAATTTAATGGACCATTTCCAAATGGCCTGAATGAATGTTGTCTATAAATTTCGGGGGAGAGAAAATTGTTTAATGGCAGCCTCCTTGATTAAACGAAAAATCCGCCGACAGATGCCAGCGGATCAAGGAAGCAGAATGAACCTTGCTCAGAGACTTACTGGCAAATGATAACGGTCTAACGAACGCTGACCAGCGTTCTTAACACGGGCTCAAAGATGGTAGTAGAAAGATCGGTTCAAAATCACACCTTTTTCTAAAATATAATTTAATTATAGCATTCTGAAGTTTCCCGGAAAGTGAATTTCATCTCAATAATGAATGAGATTTTGCCTCATAATTGGGCTGGTTCCTTCGGAGATCCTTCGGATTCGACACAATTTTCGGAATCGGCTTGACAAAATGAAGTGGAACCCCTATAATCTGCAAAATCATGATGAACCAGAATGTATTTGTAAAAAAGGCTAAGAAGACCCAACCAGACAGCACCACCTTGTTTGGGTAGTTTTGCTTTCCACTGAAAAAGCATCGCCTCACCCCAAACGGGTGAGGCGATTTTTGTATCGGGATTTGTGAATATGATGAATCGGCTTCAAAAAACTTTTCTGAATGAAAAACACCTTTTTAGGACAGCGCAAAGGTGGTGCTTCTCCATTGAGGTAGTTCTTCCACCTCCTGGAAGTTTATCAAGCCAGAATATGGTTAAGAATCAGGTCAAGCGCGTTAAGCCGGATGGTTATCTGGAGATTTGTGCTTGTCTGTGAATTCCAAGAGAAAGACAAAAACAGGTTTACCAGATACGCCGGTAAACCTGTTTTTTGTTGAGTTGGATCGTTTGAAAGTAATTGGGTAATCATTCATTTTTTACAGGAGTAAGAGAGATGCGAATAGGTTTATTGATTTCAAGACTGAGAGAAGAAGAAAAACTGTTGATGGATGCTTTCCGGGAACGGGGTGTCGATTTTGAAAAAATAGATGTCCGGCAGGCTTATTACAACCTGAATTATCCGGATCATTGGCGGGAATACGACATCATATTGGAGCGTTGTGTAAGCCATTCACAGGGGGAAACCATGCTGGAGATGCTGGAATCCTGGGGCGTGCATTGTATCAACTCGGCGCGGGTCGCCAACGTATGCGGCGATAAACGCCGCACCACCAGTGCCCTGGTGGCAGCAGGGGTTCCCACCCCGGAAGTGCGGATCGCTTTCACCCCCGAGGCGGCCCTGGCAGCAATCGACGAACTGGGCTACCCGGCGGTGCTCAAACCGACCGTAGGCTCGTGGGGACGATTGATGGCAAAAGTGAGCGACCGGGAAGCCGCGGAAGCCATCCTGGAGCATAAAGCCACGTTAGGGTCTTACCAGCATTCTATCTTCTACATTCAGGAATATATCGACAAACCCGGACGGGATATCCGTACCTTCGTGGTTGGCGAGGAAACCATTTGCGGCATCACCCGCTCTTCACCGCATTGGATCACCAATACGGCCCGTGATGGTCGGGCCGACAACTGCCCGATCACGCCCGAAATCGACCGGCTTTCCCGGGCCGCGGCGGAGGCCGTTGGCGGTGGGCTGCTGGCAATTGACATCATGGAAACACCGGATGGGCGGATGCTGGTAAATGAAGTCAACCACACCATGGAGTTCCGCAACAGCAGCAGGCCCACCGGCGTGAATATTCCCGGGAAAATCGTTGAGTATGTTCTGAGCCAGATATAAGCGCATTGGATAAAAACAGGTCAAAGGTAGCATAAAGAGGTGTGTTATGGGTATTGAAAAATTTTCAATTATTGAATCGACATTAAGAGAGGGGGAGCAGTTCGTCAATGCATTTTTCTCGACGGAGGAAAAAATCAGGATCGCGCGCCTGCTGGATGAGTTCGGAGTGGAGTATCTGGAGTTGACCAGTCCCTGCGCTTCGCCGCAGAGCCGGAAAGATTGCGAGGCGATTGCGGGTATGGGGCTGCGTGCCAAAACCCTGACCCATATCCGCTGCAACCTGGAAGACGCACGCATCGCGGTAGATACCGGAGTGGATGGCGTCGATGTGGTGATTGGCACATCCTCTTACTTGCGTGAGTTCAGCCACGGGAAAAGCATTGATGCCATCATTGAGCTGGCACAGGGCGTTTTTGAATTCCTGCAAACTCAAAATGTCGAAATGCGTTTCAGCACGGAAGACAGCCTGCGCAGCAACCCCGAAGATCTTTACCGGGTTTACGAAGCCGTTGATAAACTGGGCATCCACCGGGTCGGGATTGCCGATACGGTTGGCGTGGGTAACCCGCGCCAGATTTACGATCTGGTCTCCACGCTCCGTTCACGGGTCCATGCGGATATTGAATTCCACGGGCATAATGACACCGGCTGCGCGATCGCCAACGCATTCGCCGCGTTGGAAGCGGGCGCCACGCACATCGACACCAGCGTGCTGGGGATCGGCGAGCGCAATGGCATCACCCCATTGGGAGGTCTGGTTGCCCGCTTATATGCGTATGACCCCCAACTGGTCAGCAAATACCGCCTTCCCCTGTTGATGGAACTGGACCAAACTATCGCTGAACTGGTTGAAGTAGACATTCCCTTTAACAATTATGTAACCGGCTTCTCGGCCTTCACCCATAAAGCCGGGATCCATGCCAAAGCCGTTCTGAACAATCCTGAAACCTATGAAATATTGAAACCGGAAGATTTTGGCCTGACGCGTTATATCCACATTGCCCACCGGCTGACGGGCTGGAACGCGGTGCGCAGCCGCGCCGATCAGCTCAATCTGAAATTATCGGATGACCAGGTCAAATTGATTACGGAACAGATTAAATATTTATCGGATGAATCGGTGCTGTCCCTGGATGTCGTGGACAGTCTGCTACGGAACGCTGCCAATTACCGGCAGTTCAGAAACACACGCAGAAAATTACAAGTAGAAAGTGTTGGAGCTTAATCATGCCACAGACTCTTGCAGAAAAAATATTATCGCATGCCGCCGGGCAAACCGTTCGTACCGGGGAACTGGTAACGGTCTCCCCGCATCTCGTGATGAGTCACGATTCCCTGACCCCAAGTATTATCGATATTGTGCGGGACGACCTGGGCTTTGCCAATGTCCACGATCCGGAACAGCTCGTGATCGTGATGGACCATGTCGCCCCGGCCTCAACGGTCGGTACGGCTAACAACCAGAACCGCACCCGGCAGTTCGCCCGGGAGCAGGGTATCCGTTTTTATGATATCGGACGGGGCATCTGCCATCAGGTCCTGATCGAGGAAGGGCTGGTGCAGCCCGGAATGATCGTTCTGGGAGCCGATTCGCATTCCACCAGCTACGGCGCGGTCGGCGCGTTTGGCTCCGGGATGGGCTCCACCGACATTGCTCTGATCTGGGCCACCGGAAAAACCTGGCTGCGGGTCCCGGAAACCATTCGGATCGATGTCACCGGCCGGTTCAACCCGGGTGTCAATGCCAAAGACCTCGCCCTGAAACTGGAGCGGGATTTGACCATCTCCGGTGCGACCTACGCGGCCCTGGAATATCACGGGCTGGACTGGATGGCACTGAACGAACGCCAGACCCTCGCGGGAATGGCGGTGGAGTTGGGAGCCAAAGCCGGGATGGTGCTGCCCGAAGGTGAAGTAGCGGAACGGTTTGCGGTCCCGGATTGGCTTTTCCCTGATCCGGATGCGGTGTATACCCAAAGGATTACCGTCGACCTCAGCCAACTGCAATCCCAGATTGCTCTGCCTCATTCGGTGGACCATGTCGTGGATGTTTCCGAGGTGGAAGGCACGGCAGTGGATGTGGTCTTTCTGGGCACCTGTACCAATGGGCGTTATGAGGATATGCGCGCAGCGGCAGAGATTTTGCGCGGGCAGCGGATTGCAGATGCGGTGCGTTTCATCGTCACCCCGGCCTCGAACCGGGAACTGCAGCGCGCGGCCGAGGACGGGACCCTGTCCGTTCTGATTGAAGCCGGGGCTACCCTGACCACGCCGGGCTGTGGGGCCTGCATGGGGCGGCACCAGGGCACTCTGGGAGATGGAGATGTGTGCCTCTCAACCGGAAACCGCAACTTCAAAGGTCGCATGGGCTCTCCCAATTCTCAGATCTATCTGGCCTCACCGGAAGTCGCGGCAGCCACGGCCATTGCCGGTCGGATCACCCATCCGGGTACATTGGTTTAGGATTTTAAAGGTAAGCAAAAATCAGGAGATTTCATTATGGCAAGAGTATGGAAATTTGGCTCGGATATTGACACCGATCAGATTGTTCCGGGGCGTTATGCCCCGTATATGCGGCCGGGCGAGGATGTGGGAAACGCCGCTTTTATTGAGGCTCGCCCTGAATTTGCCCGCTCGGCGGTTCCTGGGGATGTGATTGTCGCGAACAGCAACTTTGGTTGTGGTTCTTCTAGAGAATACGCACCGTTGGCGCTCAAACGGCGGGAGATCGGTGCGATCATCGCCGAAAGCTTTGCCCGCATCTTTTATCGCAACAGCGTCAACTTAGGTATCCCGCTGATCATCGCGCCGGAGATTGTCCGTGCCGTGGAAGATGGCGATACGGTGGAACTGGATCTGGATGCAGGCACTTTCCAGGTACGCGGAGAGGTGTTTCAACTGCCGCAAATGCCGGCTTTCGCCCGTGAAATCCTGGCTGCGGGCGGCGTGGTGCCCTATGTGCGAGAGCACGGGCGTTTCCCCGGGTTGGAATAATCGGGACGGATTGGACCTCAGGAGGTTGAAATGCCCCGATTGTGTGTGATTCAAGGGGATGGCATCGGGCGGGAAGTGATCCCGGCCGCGGTGCGCGTGCTGGAAGAAGTGATCCCGGACCTGGAGATTGTCAACGCGGAGGCTGGCTGGAAGTGTTTCCAGCAGCGCGGCGTTTCCGTTCCACTGGAAACATTGGAAGCAATTCAATCCTGCGGAGCGGCGCTATTTGGGGCCGTTTCTTCGCCGGCGCGGAAGGTGGAAGGCTACCGCAGCGCGATCCTCACCATGCGGCAGGAGTTGAATCTGTACGCCAACCTGCGCCCGGTGCGCAGTTGGCCGGGCATTTCCCCTCGCGGGGATGTAGACCTGATTGTGGTGCGCGAGAATACCGAAGGCCTGTACAGCGGACGCGAACGGCAGAATGGGGACGAGGCCGTGGCCGAACGGGTCATCACCGGTCACGCCAGCCGGCGGATTGGCCGGTGCGCGCTGGATCTCTGCGAGCAGTTGGGCCGCAAGCGGTTGACCATTGTGCATAAAGCCAACGTCCTGCCGGTAACCGATGGCCTGTTCCGCGATTCGGTGCGCGCGGTGGCTGAAGAATACCTTCAACGCGGCGTGGCGCTGGAAGTGGACGAGCTGCTGGTGGATATCGCCACGTTGAAAATGATCAGCGAACCAGCACGTTATGATGTGGTGGTGACCACCAATTTGTTCGGGGATATCCTCTCGGACGCGGCATCTTATTGGTGCGGCGGGATGGGCTTTGCTCCATCGATTAACCTCGGAGAGAATACCGCAGTGGCCGAACCCGTGCACGGCTCCGCGCCGGATATCGCCGGGCAGGGCATCGCCAACCCGACCGCCGCCATCCTGAGCGGCGCA
>JAHDQE010000001.1 GCA_018433975.1 Ornatilinea sp.
CGAGACCATAATTCCACCTGCCGACCGCCAGGAAGAAAACTGTTCCAGACTCATCAATTGTTCCAGCGCGGATTGGTCCAGGCTGACCGGTCGGGTTGTTGCCCGGATATTCCCCTGAAACCCCTGATACCGGATATGTGAAACCAATAATCCATCAGCAGTCGTTTCTTTAGAAGTGGATTTTCCAGTCACATCAAAAAAAGGAGCCAGTTCAATTTGTTTTAATTGCTCCAACGATTTACGGACGGTTGAGACTTCCTCTTCAGGGGGACGGTCTGCCCCTCCTCGCCCAGGGAAATGCTTGGCAATCACGGCAACACGGTTTTGGCTGCCCTCATGGATCCCTTTGATGTAGGCCTTTCCCATTTCTCCCACCCAATAAGGATCTCCGCCAAAAACACGAGGGCCAATATCCACACCGCCCTCCGTGTTGATCGTATCCGACACATCTAAAGATGGCCCCAAATAGAAGTTAAAACCCAGTGCCTCAAGCTCTTTGCCCATCACAGAACCAACTTCTTTGGCCAGGTCTGTTCGCCAGGAAGCGCCAATGGACATCAACGTGGGCAAGGTGGTTAATCCATAAAGAATTTGATCGTTTGGATAACCATCCCCTTCCTGAGATAAACCAATAAGGAGTGGCGTAGAAACATTTGGACCCTGGCTGTTCTCCCCATCCCCATTTTCTGCAGGCAAGGTCTCTAATGCAGCGGATTGCAGCGATTTGATCAAAGCAGAGGTATTCTCAAGAGTATTTACCGGACCAACGAAATTGTTGTTTTCAGCGCTTAAAATCACGCCCCCAATATGATGAGTGGTAATCAAATCATAAATATTGGATTGTTTCTCCGCGCTTGTCCCCGAAAAAGAAACCATGAAAAGCTGGCCCACTTTCTCTTCAGGTGTTAAAAGCGCTAATAATTCCCTGGCCTGTGCCTGTGGATCGGGATTTTGGTCGCTGTCCTGCGCCTTTACCTCTGACTTCGGAATTAAAAGGGAAGCAATCCATAACAAGCAAAGGGTATGTTGAAGAAGTCTTTTTAGGGTCGCTTTGGTGGAATAATTCATAATTACTGAACTTAAAACAAAGCCTTAGAGGGATAATCGGTAATGATACCATCTACGCCCAGGCTGACCAAGTGCTTCATTTCTTCCAATTCATTAACAGTCCACGCATTTACGCGCCTGCCTGCCCTGCGTTGGTCCAGCATAAAACTTTCAGAAACATCATCTTTATGAGGATGGATTGCCTGTGGAGAAAGCCAACGCGTAAAAAAGGTCCTTCCTAAAAAACCTGAAGACCCCTTTAACGTCAACAATCCAATGGGCGTATCCGGCAATGCCCGGCGGGTACGTTTTAACGCAATTGGGTTAAAAGAGGAAAACATCACCCAGTCTTCCAGCTGATACTGGCGCACCAAAGCGGCTACCTTTTCAGGCAAAGCGTCCAAAGGGGTGGCATAGTTTTTTAATTCGATATTGAGATAGAGCTTCCTGCCAAATCTTTTAAAAACTTCCTCCAGAGTAGGAATGCTTTCGCCTGCAAAATCCGAAGAAAAAGCTGAACCCGCATCGAATGATTTTAATTGATTCAGAGTTAATTCCCTGACCTTTCCACTTCCATTGGTTGTTCGATCTACTGTATCATCATGGATGACGATCACATGTTGGTCGACACTCAATTGAACATCAAATTCCACAGCTTTTACGCCCTGGTCTAAAGCACCCTGAAACGCAGCCAGTGTATTTTCCGGCGCAACAGCAGACACTCCACGATGTGCAAAGATAGTTGGAACAGGTAAGTTAAAAAGTTGGTTCATAGATCCACAAAATAAGCATTGGCTGCCATATCCAGTAATTTCCGGCTCATGCTTGGATCCTCCCCAAGATAGCGTGAAATATCTAAAATTTGATCACAAATGTCCCTGGGATGAGAAGCACGCAAGACCCTGTTGCGTTTTATATACCATTCCTGAAGCAGATAAGCCAATCCCTGATCGCTGTATTCGATGTGCTTTGCCTCGGCCACCCTGCGGAAGATCTCACGATATTCTTCGTAAGTTGGGTCTCCAATTTCGATTTTATGTCGTAACCGACGCAGGAAAGCTTCGTCAACCAGGTCCCTGGGGGGTAAATTGGTCGAAAAAATCACCAGCACATCAAATGGAAACTCTAATTTACGCCCGGTGTGCAGATTCAAATAATCGATTCGGTTCTCCAAAGGAACAATCCAGCGATTCAGCAAGTCCCGCGGCCGGACCTGTTGCCGGCCAAAATCGTCGATCAACAAGATACCCCCATTTGCTTTGACCTGGAATGGGGCTTCATAGAATTTCAGAGTATCATCAAATACCAGATCCAATCCCGCCATCGTCAATTCTCCACCTACAACAATGAATGGGCGGCGAATTCTCACCCAGCGGGGGTCTCTGTGAGCCCCTGTTTTCAAAGAACCGGTTCCATTGGGTCTCGCATCTTTTTCCGGAGCAAGCTGGTGGTTAACATTATCATATAGCTTGATAACCTGTCCATCCACATAAATCGCATAGGGCACATACATGGTCTGGCTGGAAATCAGGTTCCCAATCGCGCGAGCAATACTGGTTTTCCCATCTCCGGTTGGTCCGTACATGAAAATGGACGTCCCGGAGTTGATGGCCGGTCCCAATTTTTGGAATTCTTTTTCAGATACCACCAGATGAGATAATACTTGGCGCATTGTTCGATTCGTTACCTGCAAACGACCACGCGCCTGCTTTTTGATTGCTTCAATATACTGATCTAAAGGCACCGGCGCGGGCCCTGCATATTGGTTTCGTTCCAATGCTTCTCTGGCCCTGGAAATTCCCGCTCCAGTAATTGCATATTGATAAGATCCTTCCCCCAGACCGATTTGTGAAGATCGCACTTCTACCAGTTTCTCTCGTTTTAAAGTCTCCAGCGCCTGATCCACCACACCCGAGAAAGGAAGCGAAATGTATTCAGCTATTTTAAAACCTGTTGGATAGCCCTGGAAGTACATTACCTTTAAAACATGATCCTGCAACCAGAGCGGGGAAAGTCCGGTATCTTCAATCCTTGTAACAGGAGGTGGAACAAACGGCAGACCAGTTACCGGCGTTTTATTGGTAGAGACAGCAACCCTTGGGGGTTTGCTATTCATCATACATCCTCCAAAATTAATAAAGATTCAATCAGAAATACTAATTGAAATTATAGCATGCTGCGAGTTTAATACTCAATCCTTGCGCAGTTAATTACCCTAATTTATAATCATCCCCATGAATGTTACCGTAATCATTCCCGTTTATAACGAAATCAAAACCATACAAGAAGTATTAAAGAAAATTCACGAAGTCGGTGTTGTATCAGAAATACTGATTGTTGACGATGGTTCCACAGATGGAACCAGAGACTTGTATGAGCACCTGGATGGAACAGGTGAAATACATGTTATTTTACACGACCACAATATGGGAAAAGGGGCTGCCGTCCGGACGGGGATACAACACGCTCAAGGTGATGTGTTGATCATTCAGGACGCAGATCTGGAATACAACCCGCTGGATTATCCAATCCTTCTCAAGCCAATTGTGACGGATGGAGCAGATGTTGTATACGGCTCCCGGTTTCTGGAGGGGGATACCCGGGAGTTTCTTTTTCTCAGCAAAGTTGCGAACCGATTTCTGACCTTTATAACGAATTTGCTTTACCAGACCTCCCTGAGTGATATGGAGACCTGTTATAAAGCATTTCGCCGGACAGTGGTAAAAGATATTACCTTTAAATCACGGCGGTTCGAGTTTGAACCGGAATTTACAGCCAAAATCCTCAAAAGAAACATTTCTATTATTGAAGTCCCTATTTCCTATAATCCGCGAGGATACTCCGAAGGGAAAAAAATCAGTATGTGGGATGGGCTGGAAAGTCTGTGGACCCTGATAAAATACCGGTTCGTGGAATAAAAGCAATCTTTTTGCTTAAAAAACACCGCGTCCGCTCAATGCAGCGGATGCGGTGTTTTATTATTATGCCAATGGATTCCAATTCATCCCAATTTCTGAATATCCATGACATTCATTTGCACAGATGTCACATTTCTGTAATGGTTCAGTTCATAGGTAAACATCAGGTCGAATCGCGCATTGTTCTCTCGGGTAATTTCATCAAAACGATATCCTTGCTTAAATGCAATCGCATCCACAATAAAGTTCGCATCCGGATGTCTAACTGTCATCCGCAAATGGTTTCCCTGTCCAACTTTTCGCACGCTTTTCAATTCCACCCCTCGGGTTATAAAAGTTACCGGAGGATTACCGGCACCGGTTGGTTCCATGGGCTCAATAAAGTCCGGAATCAACTGCGGTCTTAATTCTTTAAACGAAATAACTAAATCCGCTTCCATTACTGGCTGAAGTTCTGTTTCTTCTAATTCACGTCTGGCTATTCCCTTTAGTTTAGAAACCAGCTCGTCCAGACGATCATTTCTGACAGTGAACCCCGCTGCCATTGCATGCCCCCCATGCTGGACCAGTAAATCCGCGCACTCATCCAGCGCCCGGGTGATATGGAACTCCGGAATGCTGCGACAGGAAGCCCGCGTGGTATCTTCATTACGGGTGCCCACAATAGCCGGACGATGATGTTTTTCTGTTAACCGGGCCGCTGCCAAACCCACCACACCCATCTCAAATTCCGGAGCGGCAGCAAAAACCAAAAAGTCATTTTCCGGTTTAATTTCAATACCTTCTTCGATTTCTTGAGTGATCTTTTTTCGTTTTCTGTTAAGATCATCCAATTCCTGTGCGATCAACCCTGCCTTTAAGTAATCCTCTTCCATGATCAGATTGTAAGCTTTCATCGCAGAGTCTAATCTGCCCGCGGCATTTAACCTGGGGCCAAGAATAAATCCAATATCGGAAGAGCTTACCGATTCAAGGTCAAGTTGAGCAGCGCCTGCCAGGGAATAGATTCCCTGCCTGCGAGAATTTGCCAGAACAATCAAGCCCTGTTTAACAAATGCTCGGTTCTCGTCGGTCAGGCTGACAATATCAGATACCGTACCAATTGCCACCAGATCCAACCATTGTTCCGGATTGCCGTCTGGAATGGGAATAGTTTTATGAAGAGCCTCAACAATTTTGTAGGCAACACCGACCCCTGCCAAATATTGATTTGGATAAGCGCTATTCTCCAATTTGGGATTCACAACCGCAATCGCCGGTGGTAACCGATCTCCGGCGCTGTGGTGATCTGAAATAATAAAGTCGATCCCGATTTGTCGCGCATATTCAACTTCGTCGGGTGAACGGATGCCGCAATCCACTGTAATGATGAGCCTGGCATCTTGAGCAGCCAATTCGTCTATGGAGTGAATATTTACCCCATACCCATCGTCCACCCGATCCGGAATAAATCCATCCACTATTCCCCCATATTTCTTTAAAACCTGGACTAATACGGCCGTTGAGGTAACGCCATCTACATCAAAATCGCCGTAGATGACAATCTTTTCTTTTTCATAAATAGCTTTAAAAATCCGCTCCACAGCCAACTTCATACCGGGGAGCAGAAAAGGATCATGGAATAACGATTTATCTCCTGACAAAAACTGCTCAGCGCTCTTTGCATCTGTCACCCCACGATTAAAAAGCAGTTGCTGCATGATTAGAGGATAGCTTTCCAGTTCAGCCCGGACTTCTGAAGGTACCGACGGTTTAACAACCCAACGTTTTTGTTCTCTCACAAATTTTCTCCAATAATTGGTCAATCTTTATATATTCTCGGCACCCGTGCAGCCATTGCACAAACCACTTCGTAATTAATCGTTCCCCAAATGCTTGCCAACTCATCCACGGAGATCATCTCCGCTTCTTGAGCACCAATCAACACCACTTCGTCACCAATCTCCGCCTCAGGCACGCTGTCCAGTTGGATCATGCACTGATCCATGCAGATTGTCCCCAGAATCGGCACACGCTTTCCCCTGACCAATGCAATTCCTCCCAATCTGCGTCGGAATCCATCCGCATATCCGACTCCTATCACCCCAATCCGTTCCACGGCCTGCGTTGTATACCGGTGGTTATATCCTACTCCATGTCCCTTAGGAAGCATCTTGACAGAAGTGAGTGTCGCCTTCAGGGAGAGCGCAGGAAGGAAAGTATCCGGCACCGGCGCTTCAGCAGAAGGATTTAAACCATAAGTAATAATCCCTGCCCTGACCATATCATAACCGCCCTTCGGGAAATACAATAATCCGGCGGAGTTTGAAGCATGTGCCAGTTCAGGCCGTATTCCCCGCCGGGATAAATCCGAAAGCAGTTGATCAAACCGTTCAATTTGACGGACGGTTTCCCCAAGTTGAGGCTCATCTGCACGCGCAAAATGGGTAAAAATGCCTTCTACGTAAATACCCGGGAAAGTGTGGAGTTTTTCAAAGAATTCAACCCCTGCTTCAGGGAAAACACCTAATCGACCCATTCCCGTATCAATCTTGACATGAACTTTAAGAATGGCGTTTTCTTTGGTCACAACTTGTGAATACGCCAGAGCAATATCCAAATCATAAACCGCCAGAGAAATGTCATGTAAGGATGCTGTAAGCGCCTGTTGCGGAGAGGTATACCCCATCACCAGAATTTTCCCCTGATTTCCCGCTTCTCTTAATGTCAGCGCTTCTTCGAGTCTGGCAACCGCCAGCCAGGCCGCCCCGGCTTCTTGAACTGCTTTCGACACTTCAATTATCCCATGTCCATAGGCATTTGCTTTCACGACAGCCATCACAGAGTGATTCGAAATCTCTTGTATTTTTTGAATATTATTTTTGATGGCCCCAAGATCAATTTCAAGCCAGGTAGAATAGTAGCCCGTTTTCATGAATCTGAATGTATCCTCCATAAATCACTCCAAAACGCAAAGGATGAACCGATTATATCAAGTAATTCCTTCGTTCAACTGACCTCATCAAAAATCCTTTATTTCCCATCTTTTGACAACAAAACTCCAATGTCTCCCCAATCAAAACTCAATATGATAAGATTACGCCATCAATTTTTGTAAGGAATAATCTTTTTATGGCCGAACAACAATCCTCCGAAAAAGATGTTTTCACTTTTGAACTCATTGCTCAGGAGGGAAACGCTAGAGCCGGAATTTTTCATACGCCGCACGGTGATATTGAAACGCCCATTTTTGCGCCTGTTGGAACAAAAGCGACGGTAAAAGGGATTACACCTGCTGAACTAGAAGAACTTCAAGCCAGTTTAATTCTGGCAAACACTTATCACCTTTTTCTCCGACCGGGCGAAGAACTGGTAAATGAAATGGGTGGACTGCACAAATTTATGAATTGGCCCCACCCAATCCTGACTGATTCAGGCGGGTTCCAGGTATTCTCACTTTCAAGTATGCGCAAGATCGACGAAAATGGTGTGAATTTCCGAAGCTATATTGATGGGTCTATTCAGCGGCTGACCCCCGAGAAATCCGTCGAGGTTCAGGAAAAGCTGGGCGCAGATATCATCATGGCTTTTGATGAGTGTGCTGCACCCTATGACCGGAAATACAGTACCGAGGCCATGGAGCGAACACACCGGTGGGCAGAACGCTGCCTCAAGGCAAAAAAACGAAAAGACCAGGCACTATTCGGGATTGTGCAGGGTGGAATATTTCCGGACCTTCGGGTAGAGTCCGCAAGACGGATCTCCGAACTGGGTTTTCCGGGACACGCGATTGGTGGGCTCTCCGTAGGAGAAACCAAAGAAGAAATGAATACCATGCTGGAGATTGTCACACCCATCCTCCCAGCAAATAAGCCCCGGTATCTGATGGGTGTTGGCTCTCCGGAAGACTTGGTAAACGGCATTCTTCGCGGAATCGACATTTTTGATTGTGTGCTGCCGACCCGATTGGCACGGCACAAGGCCGCCATGACGTTCCAGGGGCGGATCAACCTCCTGAACGCCGTGCATACGCACAATTCACATCCAATTGATGAAACTTGCTCCTGTTACACCTGTAAAAACTTCAGTCGGGCTTATTTACGGCACTTACTGGTCGCAAAAGAAATGGTTGGGGCAACCCTGGTTTCTATCCATAATTTACATACCTTATTAGAGCTTGTGAGGCGTGCACGCCGGGCCATTATTGAACAACGGTATAGCGATTTTGCCGCTGAATTTCTAGAGAATTATCATTAATCTCAAAGAGAAGGGTTTTTAAACTCATTTATTATGACCTTATTTCAAGCGTTGTTATTAGGCCTGGTACAAGGAATCACAGAATTCTTGCCCATTTCCAGTTCAGGGCATTTGGTTTTAGTCCCCTTCCTGTTAGGATGGGAGATCACCCCCGAACTGGTGTTTCCCTTTGGCATTCTGGTTCAGCTCGGCACGCTGGTTGCAGTATTTATCTATTTTCGAGAAAATTTACAACAGATCATCCAAAATTTTTTAAATGGCCTGAGGACTCGCAATCCTTTTGAACACCCCGATTCGGCCCTGGGCTGGAAATTAATTGGAGCAACTATTCCTGCCGGTGCAATTGGGCTGGCCTTTAATGGATCTGTTAAAACCGCTTTTCAGAGCCCTGTTCTGACTGCAGCCGCCTTGTTCGTTACTGCCGCGCTCTTACTCATCAGCGAACGTATCGGGGAAAAGACCGGAGAAATTGCGAACATGGATTGGAAAGATGTTTTATGGATCGGTTTTTTTCAGGCGCTGGCAATTTTTCCCGGTGTTTCAAGGTCCGGTTCAACCATCGCGGGAGGGATGACTCGTGGATTGAAACGCAGTGAGGCAGCTCGCTTTTCTTTCCTGATGTCCATACCGATCATGCTGGCAGCCGGCCTGGAAGGGATACTTGAACTATTCAGATCCCCGCATTACACTCAATTTCTACCGACACTGATCGTTGGTTTTCTCACAGCCGCTGTAGTAGGATATTTTGCAATAGACTGGTTATTGAAGTTCCTAAACCATCATTCTTTAAAAGGCTTTTCCATATACTGTATACTCCTGGGAACCCTGGTATTATTTCTGAACTATGCCATATAAAAAAATTTTTCTCTGGCTTTGTTCCCTTTTAATAGTTGGGTGCGCACCGATCTCTACCCCTACTCCGTATGTCACACCCATACTGTGGCAAATTGCCCGGACACCTTCCCTTTCCTGGTTGGACAATTCCTTTAATTTGTGTATTCAGGAACAGAATGAGTATCGGATTATTGTCGCCGAACAACCTTTGAACGCCATTCTGAAACAGGATGCTGACATTTCGATATTATGGGGAGAACCCGATCCTCCGGCAGAATTCGCGTATTACCTGGGTGAAGATGAGTTGACTTTTGTTGTTCATCCGGACAACCCTCTGCAAGAAATCTCTTTCGAATCCATCCAAAAAATTTTTTCCGGTCAAGAAGTATCCTGGCCGGCTGACCAGGACGCCTCACAGTCCCCTGCTATTCCCTGGAAATATCCGGAGGGCAATGAAGTCCAGCAAATATTAGAAAAAACGCTCGGCATTTCAAGCTCAACCGGCGAAAGCGTGCATATGACTCCAGATATTGCAGGGATGCTGGAACATGTCTCTCAAAATCCTGAAGCAATCGGTTTTTTGCCCAAAAGCCAGATCGATTCACGCGTAAAGCCAATTCAAATCAGCGGCCTTTCGCAACAATCTTTAACTTTTCCAATTATCGCATTGTCTTCAGCACAGCCGGATATGTACCAGACGGCCTGGCTGGTGTGTATCCAGGAAAAAATAGCTGCCGGTTCGTGATCTTTCAGCAGCTATTCTTAAACCTGGCAAAACTTTACCGAGCTTCCCAGTTTTAAAATTACCCCCTCTTTACTTTACGTAAATACTTTTTAACCACATCCCGAAACTCATGGTATTTTTCTCGGCGGATTGAATGTCCGGCGCCGGGAATATTCACTATTTCTACCCGTTTCCATAAACCCGAAACTTCATCTGCGATCTCCGATGTGATAATCGCTCCTAAATCCGGGTCTCCGGTAACCAACAACCCGGGGCATTTAATCTGGCTGACGATCTGCCGCCATTCACCGCGCGGCTCAGTGATATTGGAAACCATTTTCGGGTTGACGAGTTGCCGTGCTTTTGCCCACTGAAAAAATTCCGAATCATCCCACTTAGGATGCTTCTCTTTCCCGTAAGCCAGCAGTTCGTCAAAAGACATCGCCTTGTATGTCGCAATTTGAACCAACATCTCCGCAGCTCTGTTTGCTCGCTCCTCTGCTGTCTTTCCAAACACCTCGTAGGGCCAGGGCGGATCTTCCAAAACCAACCCCTTGACCAGGCCGGGGAACTTTGCGGCCACTGCCGCTGCAGTATCTGCACCCATTGAATGCCCAATCAAAACAGGCTGGTAAAGCTTAAGTTCTTGAATCAGCACAGCGATATCTTTAGCCTGCTCTTCCGAAGAGTAACCCGATTCGGGTGCTGCTGATATTCCATGTCCTCTCGCATCGACCAGGACAACATCGTATTCCGGTTCCAGAAAAAGCGGAAGATTGTTCCAGCATAAACCATTATCCATCGCGCCATGCAGGAAAATCAACACGGGCTTCTCCTCACCAGTGCGATAATACTGAATTCGCAGTCCATCCGAATTAACCGTTCCATACATTAATCTCGCCATGCAATCACCACCTTTAAATTACTCCCTGAACTCATTTCACAGATAAACTCAAGGAAAAGTTGATCAGATTAGTTGGGCCGAAGAAGCAGTTGTTCCGCGGGAGAGAAAATATACTTTCTAATGAACATCATGCTGATGAGCGAAGAAAGACTGCTGGCAACGAACAACATCGCCATCACCACAAATTGATACAACGCTGCGTAGATGGGATCACTACCTGCCAACAACATACCGGACATGATTCCAGGGATCCAAACAATTCCCAGCGCACGCATAGAATTTAAACGGGGAATCAAACTGGCCCGGAACGCTTTTCTCACATAAGGTTTGACAACTTCAACAGATGATGCGCCCAGAGAAAGGCCGGCCTCAATATGCCCCACATGACTTTCGACTTCACCTTTAAATCTTTCTAAAGCTAAAGCACAGGAATTCATTCCGCCGGAAATAATCATGCTGCCCACCGGCAGCAGTGAAGACATTTCCCATTGGAGAACCCCCAAAAAGGTCATTACCCCAATCACGGACCCTGCCCCCAACAAGATTGCGAGAAAAGTAGCCCGCATTGAACCCGGAATCTCTTTGGTACGTCGAGCTGCCGTCATTGCGGCTGAGAACATCATCCCGACCAGAATCAACAACCCCAACCACGTTGGAGCAGTAAGTACATAGATCAGTACCGAACCAACCAGTGTGATCTGCACTAGGCTGCGCAAAACAGCAATGACGATTTCCTTTTCCAACCGGATAGATTGCCATCGCACCAGAAAAATTACGAGCAAAGCAAACAATCCTGCGATTAAAGCCTGCGCAATCCGGAAGTACAGTTCATCCTGAAACCATACACTAAGCATCAATCACCTCCTGTACAGAGCCACAACGAACTAACTTCCCCTGTTCCAGAAGCATGGCATGCGTCGCAATACGGACAGCTTGTTGTATATCGTGTGTAATCATCAGACAGGTAATACCCTGCTCTCGAATAATGGTAGTGACCAATTCTTCAATCTCCTTTTTTGCACGGTCATCCAGAGAAGAAGTAACCTCATCTAATAAAAGTATTTCCGGCGTGTTCGCCAATGTCCGGGCCAGGGAAACCCGCTGCGCTTCTCCACCCGACAGGTTTTGAACGTCACGGTCCTTAAAACCCGACAATCCCACTCGATTCAGCAAATCATCGACCACATCTTCAGAGAGGAAAACGCCCCTCTGGTTCGGACCAAATTGAATGTTCTCTTTTACCGTTCCCGGAAATAAATTGGCATCCTGCAAAACCAAGGCTACTCGACGGCGTAATTCTCGTGGAGGAAAAGAAAAAATTTCCTGGTTATGAAACCATATCTTCCCCTCCTGGGGTTCATCCAGACGGTTGAGCAGCCGGAGAAAAGATGATTTTCCGGCTCCGCTTGGCCCGACAACTGCCCAGATCTCTCCCCGCCGGATTGTAATGGATACATGGTCTAAAATTCTGATTCCGTTGATTGTACGGGAAAGTCCTTCTGCTTTTAAAATCACTTCATCGGGTTGATCCATACTGACTTCTATGCTCCTTGCTCTTTCTCACAAAATGCGCAGATTAACGCTCCCACAAATATCCCCTGGATACAATCTTCCCTTCCTGATTCAATTCATATAAGAGTGGTATACCGGTTGGAATTTGAAGCGCCGGTATGTCCTCATCTGGAATATTGTCGAGATACTTCAACAATGCTCGGAGGCTGTTGCCATGCGCCACAACCAGAACATCCTGCCCGGCCTGCACGCAGGACCAGATGGCAGTTTTCCAAAGACTCATGATCCTCGCCAAAGTATCTTCAAGGGATTCGCTGGCTGGCAGCTTATAAGGGTCTAAGTTTCTATAGCGAGGGTCAAATCGGGGATGCCGGGGATCATCAAAAGTCAATTCAGGAGGCCTTCCTGAAAACGTCCGCCGCCAGAAAAAAACAATTTTCTCACCCTTAATTTCAGCCATCCTCGCTTTATTAAAGCCCTGCAAAGCCCCATAATGCCGTTCATTAAGGCGCCAATCACACACTGTAGGGATCGACATTAAATCCATTTCGTCCATAACAATCCACATCGTTTGAATCGCCCGATTCAAAACCGAAGTGAAAGCAATGTCAAAGGAAAATCCTGCCTGGAACAACCGTTTTCCTGCTTCATGAGCTTCGTGGATACCTTTTTCGGTCAACCCTACATCCGTCCAGCCCGTGAAACGATTTTGTAAATTCCAGACGCTCTGGCCATGCCGCAGTAAAACCAGGCTCAATTTCCAACCTCCTAAACGAATTTCCAGTGTAGCTGTATTATAACTTACACATTTGTCCCATAAATTCCCTGATAAAATCTTTACAAAAGATCCACCTCCTTGTTTTCAAAGGAGATAGAAATATCCCGAATCGGTTAAAACGTGAACAGATGGTTTTTTAAGGAAAGAGCACTCCGATTTAGGCGTATAATACTCACTCGGCAATACTGAAATCTCTCCATTTACATCTTAATCTGAGGAAATTTATTTTGATTGTCAAGAATACTCTGAAGGATTACGACCTGAAAAAATCCATATCCAATCACCGTCTGATCGGCTTGTGGCGATTAATGACCGGATTTCAAGCAATATATATCCTTGCAGTCATCAGTCTGGGAATTGCATCGACCTCTAAAACGGGGACCTATTTTCTGTTAAAGTATTTTGTCGATGCCTTTTTCGTTAATCACAACGCGAGTGTCCACCCCATCATCATTGCGCTGGGCTTTGTAGGCCTGGCACTCCTGCAAGGCGTTTTCACGTTTCTGAGCGGAAAGTTTGCCGCCCAGACCGCCGAAGGATCGGTAAGAAGACTGCGGAATTACTTATACGATCACATCCAGAATCTCTCTTTTGCATATCATGCCCAGATGGAGACGGGAGAATTACTCCAGCGCAGCACTTCCGATGTGGACGCGATCCGGCGTTTTTATGCCGATCAGGCAATTGGATTCGGCCGGGTGGTTTTGCTGTTCATCATCAATTTTATTGCCCTGATGTATCTCAATGTAAAACTGGCTCTTATTTCAATTGTCGTGGTTCCCATTATCGTGGTGCTTTCATTGATCTTCTTCAAAAAGATTTCTGAAGCCTACGAAGCGTATCAGGAACAAGACGCAACCCTTTCCACCCGGCTGCAGGAAAACCTCACCGGCGTGCAGGTTGTCAAAGCTTTTGCCCGTCAGGAATATGAGATCAACAAGTTTGAGATTGAGAACTGGGAAAAATATGTCCGCGGGAAAAAACTGCTGTCCATGCATTCCCTATTCTGGCCAATTTCTGACACTTTCTGCGGAATTCAACTCCTGACAGGTTATCTGGTCGGAGCGCTTATGGCAATAAACGGCGAAATTACCGTTGGAACCTACCTGGCGTATGCAGGACTAGTGGTGTGGATTATTTTCCCGATGCGTAATCTGGGGAGATTGATTGTCCAAATGTCAACCGGGATGGTTTCTTATCACCGCGTGATGGAGATTATCAAGCAAGATCGTGAATCTCTGGACGAAGGAGATGTTCACCCCATAGATGGCATTAAAGGAGATGTTAAGTTTGAGAAGGTGAGCTTTGAGTACGATACAGGCAGCGAAGTACTGAAAGATATCTCATTCCACTGTGAACCGGGCCAGGTGATCGCCCTTTTAGGCTCTACCGGATCCGGAAAAACCACTCTGGTAAACCTTCTGCCCCGCTTCTATGATTATACAAACGGGAAAATCTGGTTAGACGGTGTAGAGCTTACACGTTACCCCAGAAGATACCTCCGCCAACAAATCGGTATTGTAGAACAGGAACCCTTTTTATTTTCCAGAACCATCCGGGAAAATATCCGTTACGGCGCCGACCGGGAAGTAACCCAGGCCGAAATTGAAAGCGCGGCCCGAATCGCTGCGATTCATGAGGTGATTCAGGAATTTCCAGACGGTTACGACACGATGGTAGGCGAAAGAGGTGTCACACTTTCCGGAGGACAAAAACAGCGGATTGCAATTGCCAGGACCCTGTTAAAAAACCCCAGGATATTAATTCTGGACGATTCTACCTCCTCGGTTGACACGGAGACTGAAGCGGAAATTCGCTCTGCAATGGAACAGCTAATGCAGAACCGCACAACCTTTATTATCGCCCACCGCATCCAAACCATTATGAGCGCGGATTTAATTCTGGTCATGGAAAACGGACAGGTTATCCAGCAGGGAACGCATGAAGAATTAGTACAACTTCACGGTATGTACCGTGAAATTTACAATATACAAACCAACATTGAAGTGGAATTAGAAAAGGAATTGGCCAGTGGCAGTTAATCATTTTGAAGAAGAAAACTTTTCCAACACCCGAATCAACGGCCAGACGCTGCTGAGAATGTTGCGGCTCGCCAGGCCATATTGGAAATGGTTCATTGGTTTCCTGCTGGCGATTGCAGTCGTCTCAAGCCTCGATTCATATTTCACATTTTTAAGCAAGCGCATCGTAGATGAAGGCATTCTGGCGGGAGACCGAAACGCGCTTATTCATATCCTCACCATTTACGGTGCTTTGATCCTGGTACAGGCCGGGGGAGTTTTTGCCTTCATTTACTTGGTTGCCATGGTCGGCGAACGAGTGCGCTACGATTTACGCCGGGAAATGTTCAATCATCTCCAGGAGCTTTCTCTCTCCTACTACAGCAAAACACCGGTTGGGTGGATTATCTCCCGGGTCACCTCGGATACGGAACGGGTTGCGGAATTGATAACCTGGGGAGTAATTGACTCTACCTGGGGAATTATGAATATTTTCACCTCCATGATCTTTATGCTGGTGATTAACTGGCGGCTGGCATTGATCGTCTTTATTTCTCTGCCCATTCTGTTATATGTTGCGGTTGAGTTTCGCAAAAGGATTCTCTCACAATTCAGAATTGTGCGGAGAATCAACTCCGAAATCACCGGCGCTTACAATGAAAACATTACCGGCGTTCGGGTTGTAAAGGCCCTGGGACGGGAACGGGAAAACCTGAAAGAATTCAGCCAGTTAAGCGGAGATATGTACACCGCCGGCTATCGGGCTGCCTGGTTAAGCGCATTGTTCTTGCCGACCGTACAGTTGATATCCGCTTTCGCTTTAGGAAGCATTATCTGGTACAGTGGGGCCCAAACTGTGACCGGAGGGATCACAATTGGAGGTATTCAGGCTTTTATTTCATATATTACATTTATGATGTGGCCTATTCAGGACCTTGCCAGAGTATTTGCCGAAATGCAGCGGTCCATCGCCTCGGCTGAACGCATCTTTTCACTGGTGGATTCAGAACCAGAGATCAAGGATTTGCCCGGAGCAATTGATCCTGGCTCTATCCACGGAGATATTGTTTTTGACCATGTAACTTTCTATTACGAAGATGAGAATTCGCCTGTGTTGAGTGATTTCAATTTACATGTCAAACGAGGGGAGAACATTGCGTTAGTCGGTTCAACGGGTGGTGGAAAAACAACAACGGTCAATTTATTATGCCGGTTTTACGAACCTCAAAAAGGGAACATCTTCATTGGCGGCTGGAACTACCGTGAACTTTCGTTGCATGCGCTGCAATCCAGAATCGGGATCGTGCCGCAAACCCCGCACTTATTCTCCGGCACAATTCGTGAGAATATCCAGTACGGCTGCTTAAAAGCAACCGATGAGAAAATTGAAAACGCCGCAAAAATTGTTGGCGCACATGATTTCATTATGCGGTTCGAAAACGGATACCACGAAGAAGTCGGTGAAGGAGGCGTATTGCTTTCGGTAGGACAAAAGCAACTCATCAGTCTGGCGCGGGCAATTCTTGCCAACCCGGAAATCTTCATCATGGATGAAGCTACCAGCTCAGTGGATACGCTGACCGAAATGCTCATTCAAAAGGGAATGGAAACCCTGATGAAAGGACGCACCAGTTTTATCATCGCCCATCGATTGTCCACCATCAAAAAAGCGGACCGTATTCTGGTGATAGAAGAAGGAAAGATTGCCGAAATGGGAACGCACAGGGAATTACTGCTGAAAAAAGGGAAATATTACCAGCTTTACACCCGGCAATTCCGCAGCCAATTCCAAAACGCGATTGAAAACTATGGAGAAACCAGGCCAGCGCAGGCGTAATTTGTGCTTAAAACAAGCCTGACACACAGCTCATCACAGACTTCCAGGTATCCATTGAATCATTAAATAAATAGACCTTGATCCTTGAAAAAGGATTAAGGTCTTTATGATTTTCTACACGCTATTTATTGGTGTTTCCAATCTTATATTGAAATTATCCTAACAGCACTTCCGATAATTTTTCTTCATCAAAATCCAAAATAATCACACCATCCACATCAATTGTCGGAGTGACCATATACCCATTGGCCCATTCACGCACCCGTTCCGCTGCGCCCGGTGTTGAAGGTATGTCAACCTCCGTATATTCTATCCCGTGGTCCTCAAACCAGGCTTTCGCTCTGCGGCAATCCGGGCACCATGAATTGCAATACATTATAACGCCCCCATGAGGCAGCTTCTTTTTCTCCGGCTTTTGTTTTTCTTTTTGCGCGGAGGGCCGTACAACCTTGGCAAGTTCCTCAAACAAAACATCGTTGCTGGGTTGATCATCAATATCATGGATATCAATATAGCGGATATAACCTTCCGGATCAATTATAAAGATAGCTCTCTCGGTTTTGCCATCTTTTCTAAAAACCCCATACCTTTCCCCAACTTCTCCATGCGGCCAAAAATCACTCAAAAGCGGGAAACTGATTCCTCCGAGGCTTTCAGCCCATGCCTGCAAACATGGCACATGATCAATGCTGATACCCAAAACCTGGGTATTAAGCTTTTCAAACTCCAAGCGCAGCTCTTCGTATGAAGGAAGCTGGTTGGTTCATATCGGTGTCCATGCCATTGGGAAAAACGCCAGCACAATGGTTTTTCCCCGATAATCACTTAATTTAATTTTTTTATCCAGATGGCTGTCCAGTTCAAAATCCGGAGCCTTCTGCCCCACCATTAATTTCATGTGCACCTCCTTGTATAATAACCATAGTATCGAAAGTCTTACAAATTCGCAACAACATTGATAAGCTTAAACTTCTAATACATTATTATCTTTAAGAGGAAAAAATGACCAATTCCCAAAAACGGCGAATTACCGCCGAAGATTTATACAAATTGCAGATGATCACCACCAGCGAAATCTCTCCTGATGGAAAATTCATTGTATATGGACTCCAGAGGGTTGAATCTGAAACGGAAAAGAAATATGCCAACCTGTGGCTTATTTCCACAGAAGATGGGGCCCCCCGGCAAATTACTTTTGGGGATCACGTAGACCAAAGCCCAAAATGGTCACCGGATGGCACCGAGATCGCATTTCTATCCAACCGGAAAGAAGAAAAACAATTTCAACTATACGTTCTTCCAATGCAAGGCGGTGAAGCCGGTTCAATTACCGATCTAAAAGGCGAATTTGGAGAATTCTCCTGGTCCCCGGATGGGAAGAAACTGGTTTTCGAGTTTCGAAAAAAGGACGAAGAAACCCTTAAAAGAGAGCAGGATGAGAAGAAGAAGTCTTTGGGAATCACCGCCCGCCACATTGACCGCGTCTTCTACAAACTGGATGCCTATGGTTACCTCCCCAGGGAGCGCTGGCATATCTGGACGGTAAACCGATCCACGAAAGAAGCGCGCCAGATCACAGACAGCAAATTTTTTGATGACCTGGAGCCTTCCTGGTCCCCGGATGGGAAACAGGTCGTTTTTTGCTCAAATCACAGTGATGACCCGGATTTGAATTTTGAAGCGATTGACCTGTTCATCGCAGACGTGGAAAAGGCAAAAGTAAGCAAATTAGAAACGCCACCCGGGGTCAAACAGACCCCTCGCTTCTCTCCTGATGGGAAATGGATTGCCTATGTAGGGCAGGATGGACAACACAACGGATGGAAAAATCAAAATTTGTGGGTCGTCGGCGCGGACGGCAAATTACCGGCCTCCAACCTGACCGGGAAATATGATTTTCAAGTTTCAGGTTGGACGATTAATGATTATGCTCAAACTCGCAATGTTGCTCCGGTCTGGTCAAAAGATAATGAAAAAATATTCTTCATCATAGCACGACACGGGAACACCAACCTGCTGTCTATTTCTGCTGATGGGAGTGCCTGCCAAGAGATCCTTGTCAACAATGGTGTCGTGCTCAATTTCAGTATCGACCATGCCAACGCCCATATCGCCATTGAGCATTTAGACATGTTCACTCCCGGACAGATTCTACTCCACAATATCCATGAACAAAAACTGAAAACTCTCGTTAACATCAATCGTGATTTATTCAAAAACATAGACCTGGGAACGGTTGAGGAGATCTGGTTCAAAGGAGCAGATGGAAACGATCTTCAGGGGTGGATTTTAAAACCACCTGACTTCAATGAAAACAAACCCTATCCTGCCATTCTGGAGATTCATGGCGGTCCGCTGGTTCAATACGGTGACATCTTTATGCACGAATTCTTTTATCTGGCCGCACAGGACTATGTTGTATTCTTTTGCAATCCCAGAGGCGGTCAGGGATACGGAGAAGAACACGCAAAAGCAATTCATGGTGCCTGGGGAACTGTGGACTTTGACGACCTGATAAGTTGGACGGATAATGTGTCACAAAAACCTTATGTGGATTCAAACCGTCTCGGGGTAACCGGCGGGAGTTACGGTGGTTACATGACGAATTGGATTATCGGACATACCCAGCGTTTCAAAGCTGCGGTCACCCAACGCAGCGTAAGCAACCTGACCAGCATGTGGGGATCCAGTGATTTCAATTGGGCGTTCCAGGAAGAATTTGATAACAAGGCACCTTATGAAAGTATTGAGGTTTTATGGGAATGCTCCCCGATGAAACATATTGGTTCGGCAAAAACCCCCACCCTGGTCATTCATAGCGAACAGGATTTGCGCTGCCCCATTGAGCAGGGAGAACAGGTGTACGTAGCACTCAAGAAACTCGGTGTAGATACAGAATTTGTAGTTTTTCCCGAAGAACCGCATGGGCTGTCACGGAATGGAAGAACCGACCGGAGAATCGAACGCCTGAAAAGCATCTTGGGGTGGTTTGATCGATATCTCAAATAATCACATGGACTAACTTGCGCAAACAGATTGAAGAATCAAAAAATGCACCTCTGAAAATTACAGAAGTGCATTTTCTTTTTAAATTTTCTGAAATCTTTTCAATCTATCGCGAAGAAACCAGCCCGGAGCGTGATATAAACTACATAAAGAAGCATCAAATAGATCGCTCCGACTTTGTTGAGTTTACCTTTTGTGAACCACAAAATTGCCCACAAAATTGCACCGGTCAGAGTCTCCCAAGGGAGGTCCCAAACAATCAAAGGACGGGGAACCCAATATGTGGATAACAATGCTCCGCCGCCAATGGCAACCAGAGGGTTCGTAATATTGCTTCCCACCAGGGCGCCTAAGGAAATACCATGTTCTTTATTTCCGATCCCGGCAATCGCAGTTGTCAATTCCGGCAGAGCAGAAGCAAGCCCCAATGTCACCACACCCAACAAAGAACCACCAATTCCGGTCGTTTCAACAATACTTTCGGTAATGCTGAGCACATAACCTGCACTGATCACTGTCACGGTCAAAAACAGCATAGCTAATACGGCATCCCGAAGAGCTTCCTTCCCATTCTTCGGAACACCCTCCGCAACTTTTTCATCCTCATGAAGATTGTCTTCTTTCTTATAATGCTTCCGCTCATCCCAATAGAGATAATAAGTATAAGCAATAAAAGTTCCAAATAGAATTGCACCATCCACACGTGAATACACACGATCCCAGCCTAGAACGATACACATCAGGGTTGTGCCAATCATCGGCAACATACTCTTCCAGAGAAAATATCGCCGGAAATACAACTGGCCTGCAAGAAATACGACAATACCCATAATCAGCGTTTGTTGAACCACGTCCGAACCAATATTCGCACCCAGAACAATGGATGACCCAATTTTGTAATCCAGACTACCTCTTAAGATATTTGTCGATGCAGTTAGATGCGCTGTAATCTCAGGAATACTGGTTGCCAATGATATTACCGTCATACCCATAAATGTTGATGACAAATTAAAATAAGAAGCAATCCCGATCAATTTCTTGACCGCCTGATTCGCACTGAGAACCAGCAACGCCAACGCTACCAACCCACTCAACGAGACGACCCAAATATTTTGTGTTACCAACGGGACCTTCCTCCTTAAAATACGCGACCGCCAAATCACCTATAAACAAGCAATTGCGTTCGGCGGTCTTTCTTATAATTCCAGTTCAAGACTGTGACGATCTATGATCTATGCACATTCTGACCAGCCACAACCCACGAAGACCAAGTATACCAAAATGCATATACTTGGTCAATATAGAATCATTGATCTGACACAAATTCTAATACAAATTTCAACAGGATAGTCCGTTCACTCGTATTTTTTGACAAAGATTTTTTAACTAAAGTAAGAATTGTTCGGATGAATTGCACACAGGGATAAAAACCGCACCAACATTATGGGCCACCTGAGGAATTTTTCTCAAAACAAAATGTATTAGACTCTCTTATCAAGAAAATGATCAATTCTATCTTTCTGCTGCCCAATCAGTCCTACCAATTGCTGGCATTTTAGAAGCTCACCGTTCTTGGCCTGAATTTCCAACGCCTTCGCCAATTTAGATGTTTCGTCTGCGCACAGAGTAGCAGCAGCCCCCTTGACATTATGGGCCAGATCCGAAATTTTTTCAAACTCTCCAACCTGAAGCGCGTCGTTCAATTGGTCAAACTTATAATTCAGATCTCTTTGAAAATCTTGCAACAATTCGTTTAAAAATCCCCGATCGATCCCTAATTGGTTTAGTGCTTTATCGATATCAAAGGGGATTGCATTTCCTTTTCCGTTTTCTTTTTCCATTTCCAAAAGCTTTCCCGTCGGAACGACTTCAAAGGCATCAATATTAGCCCAATCTTCAATTTTTTTCAGGACTTCTTTAGACACCAATGGCTTTGAAAGGTAATCATCCATTCCCGCTTCCAAACAACGCTCCCGGTCCCCTTTCATGGCATGCGCTGTCATCGCAATAATAGGAATATGTGATTCTCCTGCCTCATATTTCCGGATAAGCTGTGTAGCTTCTAAACCATCAATCTCCGGCATTTGAACATCCATGAAAACAAGGTTATATTTCCTGAACTTAAACGCCTGAACAGCTTCCGCACCATTCCGTGCCAGATCAACCGGATAGCCCGCCTTCTGTAAAATCGCCAACCCCAGCTTTTGATTGACCAGATTATCTTCCACAAGCAGGATTCTTATCTTTTGTCTTATTTTTTCCGATAAAGTATGTTGTGTAAGAATATTCTTTTTGTCAGCCAATCTGCCAGTAGATTTCTCTACAAATAGCGTGTGAAGAGCTTCGTATAACTGCCTCATTTTTACCGGTTTAACTAAATACCCAGAACATCCCAAATCTTGAAATCGGGTTGCATCTCCCCGGTAACCCATTGAAGTTAATATCACAACAACCGTGTCACTGATCTCAGGGTCGCTTTTTATTAAATTCAAAACACCCTCGCCGTCCATTTCCGGCATCTGCATGTCTAAGAGAACAAGATCAAACGGATTGGATTTTTTCTTCGCGGCTCGAAGAGCCGTTAAGGCTTCCTGCCCTCCCACCACAGCCACTACTTTACACCCGAAACCTTCTACGGACTTTGTCATTATTGTTCGATTGGTACGGTTGTCATCCACTATCAAAACGCGATAAGCCGAAAAATCAACGTTCAGGAATGGTGTTGGGCCGATCGGATCGGATTGCTTCTCCAACGTTAAAGAAAACCAAAACGTACTCCCCTTTCCCAGATCACTTTCGACGCCAATTTCACCCTGCATCAATTCAACAAGTTGTTTTGTAATCGCCAGCCCCAGACCGGTGCCCCCATATTTCCTGGTTGTAGAACTATCCATTTGAGTGAACTTTTCAAAAATGGCTTTTTGCCGTTCAGAAGGAATCCCAATCCCGCTATCCGTAACTTCAAACCTTAAGGATACATTTGTTTCAGTTTCTTCAATTTTTTCGGCCCTGACAACAATATCCCCTTTTTCCGTAAACTTAATTGCATTTCCAATTAAGTTAAACAGAATTTGTCTGATTCTGCCCGGATCACCAATCAGATTGGATGGGATTTCAAGAGGAATGAAACATGAAATTTCAAGGTGTTTATTTTCTGCACGAGGCACAAGTGAATAAACGACATTTTCAACCGTTGTTCTCAAGTCAAAATTAATTTTTTCAAGGTCCAGTTTTCCGGACTCAATTTTCGCAAAATCCAATATATCATTGATAATCGCAAGCAGTGCATCCGCACTTTCTCGGGCTGTTTCGAGGTAATCCCGTTGTTCATCCGTGAGTTTTGTCAACAGCACAAGGTCCGTCATTCCCATGATTCCATTCATGGGAGTACGAATTTCATGGCTCATGGTTGCCAAAAAATCACTTTTAGCACGATCCGCCGCTTCTGCTTCCTGGCGCGCTTTTACCAGGTCCGATACATCATGATACATTGCAAGTGCACCAATGTGCTCCCCACCAATCACCACAGGGACACCCAATATTTCCATATCCAGAAGAGTACCGTCTTTTCTGAATCTTTGTCCAAAAATATGAATTTTTCCTCCTTGGAGGACTGTCTGTGTCAGTTGAGTGGCCTGTTCATACTCATTATTTGTCGTTAAAAGCAGATCTAATTCTCGGCCCATGACTTCTTGTTTGGTAAAGCCAAATACGTTCAAAAAAGCCGGATTGCAGGAAGTAATGTGCTGCTCAAGGTCTAAAGTAACAATCGCGACCGGACTATTTTCAATCAACGTTTGGAAGAATTCCTTTTGATGGTTTACTTCCAATTCATTAATCTTTTGTTTTGTAACATCTCGAATAACATAAATAATTCGTTCAAGATTACCCTCGAAAGCTGTAGGATAGCTTGAAATCTCAAACCAGCCCGGTATAACCGGCAATCGGATTTCTTTATTAAAATTCAGGTCTGCTCTTTCCTCGCCAAAAAAAGTTTTTACAAAAGACTTTCCAATTAGATCCGTAAACGACAATCTCAAACGATCTGTAACTGCTTTATTACAACGCACAATATTTCCCTGCTCGTCCGTTAACACAATCAGATCAGAAACTGAATCAAATGTCGATTCCCATTCGAGCTTTGCTTTCTGGATAATCTGCTCTATCCGGTTGCGGTCTTTAATTTCTTCTCTCAACTCTGTAATGATATCTGACAGAGATTTTTGATCACCCCAGGAAACAGAATCGATTTGATTCTTTAGCCGCATGAACTCATCCTGTCGATTCCCAATCAGAAATGCAAAAGCACCTAAAAATAACGGTGCCGAATCAATGATCCATAGGAGAGATCTGGTTTTCTGAATATCCAAAAGATTCGCAATCGAAAAAGCCATGTTCTCTTGTTCCAAAACAAGGAAGATAGCAATAATCGGAAACAGGAAACCAAGTAAGACCCCCAGAACAGTAGAAAGAATGGAGTAATTAAAGATTCGGTTTTTTTTCATAGAAGAATAAGTTCCAACGCTGATTACTTTATAAATTTAAACCAACATACCGATTAGCACACTTTCACCACATCTGAATATTTTTCAACGAATAAAATTTATTGGATCGGTAAGCATCCTACAAGAAACATGCCAGACAAACCCGTCTTTTATGAGCTTAACCCGGCTCTGCTTCGAAGTCCTTTTATAGCTGTTCTACATTCCGAGAGTAATGCTTGTTCATCCAGGACAAGAACTTTTTTGTTTTGCATCAATACCTTGCCCTCAACAATCACTGTATCCACATCTGCACCATGGCTGCTCAGAACAATGGCCGAATCAATATCCTGAACCGGAACAGCTCTGGGATGGTTAAGGTCCACAACAATCAAGTCAGCGGCCTTTCCTGCGGCTAGTACACGATTGCCAACACCAAGCTGCAAAGCCTGCGATGGCGGGAGTATCGTGGCGTCCTTTGTGGATATTCGCGCCAGATTTACAGCCGTCTTTAGCGACTCTAAAGTATCCTGATTATCATTACTGGCCGGGCCATCGGTTCCAATACGAATCAGAACGCCTTCCGAAAGCATTTTTGCAATGGGCGCAATACCGGAACCTAAAACCGCATTTGAAACCGGACAATGGACGACCAGAGCATTTGCTTCCTTCATCCATTTAATTTCATCATCGGTTACCCAAACCGCGTGCACAACCTGAGTATCCCTGTCCATCACGTCAATTGATTTCAACCATTCAACCGGCCGTAAGCCATATTCATCCAGAGACATTTGAACTTCTTCCTGGGTTTCGGCGACGTGAAAATGTGTAAAAGAGTTGTAAGCTTGCGCCATTTGATGGCTGACAGTCAGGGTTTCTCTGGAGCACCTCCATAATGCAAGTGGTCCATTGGCTATCCCAACTCGTGAATTTCCCTGCCATTTCAGGAAAAGCCTCTCTAGATCTTCCAAAATCGCTTTAGGATCTTCCGCGTTCTTCCCTTTATCGGACCATGATCTTGCCAGAGTAAACCGAAGGCCAATTTCATCCGCAGCCTGACACACATGATCCGTATAAACCGTCGATTTTGCCACTTTATGATGGTCAATAACATCCGTTGCCCCACATTTTAAATTCTCCACAAGCCCTAAATAAGCTGCCAGTTGAAGTTCCTCTGGAGAAATTGCCCCTTGAAGCGGCCAAATCAGATTTTTCAACCAGGGTAACAACGCTCTTCCACCTGCGAGGCCCCTCATAAAAGTCTGGCTGAGATGTGTATGCCCATTAATAAAGCCCGGCATCACCGCACAGTGTTCGGCATCAATAACCTGATCAATTTGAAGGTCATTCGGAGGATATCCTTCCTGAACCAGATCAAGCACATCATCATCTACCAGCACAAAACCTGGCTCTTTCCATCCATCTGAAGTTAATACAGCACCATTTTTGATAAGTATTCGTGTCATCATGTCACCTGTTCGGATATTCGACTGAAATGTATAAACCGGTTTGTTTTTCAACGAGGAAAAAAATCATCAGATGCGTATTGCAGGTTTGCATTTATAAACTACTTTACCCAACACTTTAACGATGGGCACAATTTTCATTCACATTCTCTTGAGAGCAATAAAAAAACTTCCAAAGAATATATTGGGGAACACTTTTTTGATTATAGCATAAGGCCCAAAAGAAATTATTTTGGGCTGTCAGAATTCCAATTGACGGGTTTTTGCCGAAAAATTTCAGTTTTAATTTGTTGAAGTTGCTCAAGAGTTTTCAAGACGTGAAGAAGAGGAAATATTCACATCTATAAATACGCGCAGTTTTAACATTAAAACCTGGTATTCCATGCCCCGACCACGCCAACTCGAATGAGAAACAAAAAAGAGAGCTGTTTACTAAAATAGCAGACAGCTCTCAAAAACGCTTACAAGGCTGTTATTATGATCCCCACATCACATCCGCAATCTGGCGAGTTAATCCTTCCGGATCTTCCGATTGCCAGACCCGCCGGCCAATTGCTACACCCACAGCTCCGCCTTCGAGTGCTTCTCTAACCAGGTCTATGGTAGAAAGCCCGCTCTCCTTTGGGCCGCCGGCTACAATGATGGGTACAGGTACAGACTGGACGATATCTTTAAATTCTTCCACATTTCCACAATAGTTTGTCTTGATCACATCTGCCCCAATTTCCATCCCTATCCGTGCAGCATGTGCGATGGCATCCGCTTCAAAGAATCGGTCCGATGGCGGCATCATCTCTGCCACAACCGGCATCTCGTACGGAGCGCACAGATTCACAAGATCTGCAAGCCAGCGGTAAATCTCAATATCTCCCTGTCTTCCAAAGAAGACCGAAACAGCAACAGCGTCTGCACCCATCCTTAATGCCGTCTCAATCGTAGAAATTGGGGTTTCCTGCGTGCTCTGATCACTGAGCCCTGCCGTTAAACTGACACGCAGCACAACGCCGGTGGATGAGGTCAAAACTGGTTCCACAACATTGAAAAACCCTGGTGAAGCCAACAAAGCATTTGCCCCACCGGCTATCACTTTCTGCACAATCTCCTTGGGGCGATTCAACCCATTTACTGGCCCTAACCAGCCAGCATGATCAAGAGGTGAAAGCAGGCATCGCTTCTCAGCTCCAATAAATAATCTGTTCATCCGTCGGGCTTTTCCAAACATAATTTCTCCTTATCTACGTTTTGATCTGATAATTTCAAACATAAGTAGTTCATAATCTGGATAACGTCTTATCGGCGTATTCCGATAATTCACGAAATTGAGTATATAAACTCTGATACAACTCGCGCCGGCTTACATCCGGGCTGACTTTAACAGGCTCTTCAAAAGTTCGATTTATTGCTGTTTCAAATGAATCGATACCCATTGCTGCGCAGGCATAGGCATAAAGCCCCCGGGTAACCGTCTCGACCCCCGAAAAAGTGACCACCGGAATTTGACAGACATCCGCAAATATCTGAGCCAGGCCAGTAATGGCTCCGCCGCCACCTGCTAAAGCGATTTCGGTAATCTCCACACCCAGTTCCTGGTAAATATCCAGATATCGTCGAAGGGAATATCCCAATCCTTCCAAAACTGCCCGTACCAATTGAGGTTTTTGGTGTGACAAAGTCAATCCATAAAAGCCTCCACGAAGCCGATCGTTCCAGTATGGGCTGCGTTCGCCGGAAAGATAGGGCAAAAAGAACAGACCGCCGGAACCGGGTTGTGTAGAAATACTTTCAGCAATCATCTCTTCAAAAGCTGTGCCATTGGAATAAAGCGTGTTGGCAATCCAGGTGAGGGACGCTCCCGTTGTCGAGGATACCCCTCCGAGCAGCTTATAAGGCAGCAAAGGATAGGTATATAATCTGTCCTCACCCTGCGGTGCCTGCCAGTTTTGCAGGACCGGGCAGAAAATCATTGAGGAAGTTCCCATCGAACAAGTCACCCTGCCATACGCCGGCGGTGCACCCGAAACAAGCGCCAGGACGTCCCCGGCACCAACAATCACTTTTGTCCCGGCAGAGAATCCGAATTCATCACAAATTTCTTTTCGTAAGTGCCCCGCTTCATCCTGTGGATTTCTCAAAGGAGGTAAAATACCGGGATCAATCCCAATTCCCTTCAACCGCTCTGTAGCCCAATCCAGATCATTCCAATCCAATAGAGCCGCTCCACCAGCCTCCGTAAAATCCGTAAGGATTTCGCCGGTCAGACAAAATCGGAGATAGTCTTTTGGCCACAGCAAATAGCGCGTTTTCTCCAACACCTCAGGGCGGTGTCTTTTCAACCACAGCAGTTTGGGCAATGTATAAGTGGAGTTCAAATGATAAGCCGGAAGGTTCAGCTCTTGCTGTAATTCAGCTGTCTCCGCTGCCGCACGGCGGTCCAGCCATAAAATCGTGGGTGCGGCCGGGTAATATGCCTCATCCAGCAATACCGCAGAATGCATTTGCCCCGTCAGAGCAATAACTTTAATATTGCTCAGCCAATCTCCAGCGCCTTTAATCTGGTGGAATACCTCTTTCAAAGCATCCCACCATACCAAAGGGTCAATTTCTCCCTGGCCGGGTTGTGGAATAGTATAGTCATAACGTCTGGAAATATTTTTCAATACCTTTCCAGAAACATCATAAACGACAACCTTGAGCGCAGATGTACCTACATCCACTGCCAGCAAAAAAACTTCGCTCATTAGATTAGCTTTCGCCATTAACCTCAATCATAACTTTCATGCCCTGCCGGTTCTTGACAACCTCAAAACCCTGCCCAAGATCCTCAAGCGGGAACAAATGGCTGATCAAACTCTCTGTATTCACTTGTTTGGTCTGAATAAGATTTAAAGCGCGGTAAAAGTCTTTTGGTGTGCTGTCTGCCGATCCGGTAATTACAAATTCTCCATAATGGATCACATTCGGGTCTACATGGATTTCATCTTTAGGGTAAATCCCCGCAAAAATATTAAGCCGGCCACCAGGAGCTAACAACGGAATGGTTTGCTCAACAACTCTTGCCGAACCAACCGTTACAACTGCCGCATCAACACCCCATCCATAAGTAGTTTCCTTAATATACTCGTCCAGATTCTTTTCTTTCGGATTGATCACCCAATCTGCGCCTAATGTTTTGGCTTTTTCCAGCCTTTCAGAAATAGGATCGGATACAATCACTCTCGCGCCAAACGCTCGCGCGACCTGCATATGCATCAAACCAATCGGCCCTGCCCCAACAACCAGTTCCACTTCTCCCGGATATAAGTTTAAACCGGTTTGCCCACGGACTACGCAGGCTAAAGGTTCCGTAAACGCAGCCGCCTTCATGCTGGTACCGGGCTGGAGAGCGTAAATATTCTTTTGGGGAATACGCACATAATCCGCAAACCCGCCGCCGAACTGCATAAATTTCGGATTGATACAGCGATTCTCGCGGCCTGTCCGACAGGCCTTACAAACCCCACACTTCACAATATAATCCGGGACAACCGGCTGCCCGATTTCAAATGATTTCACGTTTTTCCCTACAGCCGCGACATATCCTGATGACTCGTGTCCCAAAACTCTGGGAAACTTCACCGATTGTTTCAAACCTGTAAATGCCCTCACATCCCACGGACAGATCCCGGTATACGCAACTTTAATTAAGACATCCTCGTCTCCCAGTTCAAAGATATCCTGATGCCTCAATTCCACTTCATTCGGCTTTTCGCACCACATTACTCTCATTGTTTCTGCCATCCGTAATCTCCTTATATTCGGAAAATTTTATTCCTAACAATCGTTTTCAAGCGGTTTACCTGCCACATAGATTGAATCAATATCTGTCAGGCTGGCGCGATGAACAATCGCATTAATCCAATCCCTGGTATACCTCAAGTTTCTGGTTTCCAAATCAAAAGCGACAAAACTTGCCTGCTTTCCTGGGGATAAACTTCCAAGCTCTTTATCCAGCTTCAACGCCTTCGCTCCATGGATTGTCGCCGCTTTCAGCACCTCCAGCGCGCGGATCGCAACAGAGGATTCCTCCAGACCGCGGGTGAATCGCGAAGCCATTTCCATCTCTCGCAGCATATCCGGCGCACAAAACATCATATTATCGGTGCCTAGAGCAAACTCCAAGCCTTGCCGTTTCCATTCCGCAAGGTTTGGCAGCCCATCTCCAAGAATACCATTGCTTCTGGGACACGATACCCCCAGAACACCCCGGCTGCTGACTTCCTTCAATTCGTTTATCGGGGTATGAACCAGATGAACCAGAAAATCCGGAGACCATTTTAAAGCACGGGCTGTCTGACCAATCCCTGTTTTTTGATAGGATTCGGCCTCGGCCGCTCTCCTTTCGGATACATGGCAGGCAAAAATTTTATCCGGGTATTCCTGCCGCAGTTGATAGACGAAATCCTCCGGATAGGATTCAATATCCCGCACTCCTAACCCATCCGCCTCCGCCAGAATAAGGCGTGCCTCCTGAAGGATCTCCTCCCGGCTGCTCCCCTCGTTCATCCTGCCTAGAATCACCACGCGAATGGGCAGGCCTTCAGAAGCCTGGCGGAGCGCCCGAACCCCTTCCAGGCCTTGTTCCCGAAAGTCGGCACAGGCAGCAATACCATTATGCAGCATCTCGACCAGTCCATGGCGCATCATTTGAATCAATTGGTTTTTTGAAAGGCTTCTCAGGTTTTGGTGCTTTAATCCATCCGGCGGGTTGAGCACCTTCTCCATCTGCAAGTCCAGGCCAAGTTCTTTTAACCCTGTGTCTCCAAGATGGCAGTGTGCATTGATAAACATAGGGCAAAGCAGCTTGCCCGCCATGTCCACCTGCTCAGATTCGGGATCAACCTCACCGATTGATACAATCCGTCCACCTTCAACCACCAGTGCAGCGTCTTCAACTAGCTCAAGCTGGTCTCCAACCAATATTTTCGCACATGCAAAACTGATCTTTCCGGACATATATAATTAGCCCTTCGTTGCACCAAAGGTCAGCCCCTGAACGAAATACCGGTTCAGGAAAAGGGAAATAATGACCGCAGGAATAATTGCAAAAATGCTCATTGCCGTCATTCTACCCCATCCAATTTCTACAGCACTGAAAGAAGCCAGAATACCCAGAGGGATCGTTTTGGTTTTGGTCGTTGTCAGCATTAATGCGAAGATAAAATCATTCCAGGAGAAAATAAAAGTGTATAGCGCAGAGGCAATAATCCCCGGAATGGACATCGGTAAAGCAACTTTTACAAACGCGGTAAACTGATTAGCCCCATCCACCAAAGCGGCCTCTTCCATTTCTTTGGGTACATCAAGGAAATAACTTCGCATCATCCAGACCACAAATGAGGCATCAAACGCCGTATCCAATAGAATAACGGACAAACGAGTGCCCAGCAATCCCATATCCCGAACGATCAAATAAAATGGGATTAACATTGCAGTAGGAGGAATCATCAACAATAGCAAGAAGAAATAGGAGGACGTGTTAATTAACTTGGATTTTGTGCGGGCAATCGCAAAACCTGCGGGTACCCCTAACAACAAGGATAGCAAAGTAGTCCCGGAAGAAATAATCAAGCTGTTTTTAATAAACAGCCCAACCTTTGTTTCGGTAATAACCTCTTTGAAATTGTTTAAAGTAAAGTCAAACAGAAACCATTGGGGCGGGATCGCAAAGGCATCACGTCCATACTTAAAAGCCGTCGTGATTAACCAGAAAATCGGTGTAAGGAAAAATAAAATCGCCAGAATGATTAATACATTTAAAAGAGTCTTTTCAAAAATGCCTTTTTTAGGATTCAAATCATCACCTCTATCATGCCTGTTGGCGTTCCAACACCATCACATAAATAATTGCCAGGGTCGCCACCACAGCCAGCAAAATATTTGCCAAAGCAGCCGCATATCCCATATCAAAGAACGTCATCCCGACCGTATAAATCTGAAAATTAAGCACCGTCGTAGCCGAACCCGGCCCGCCCGCCGTGGTAGCATAAATGATGTCAAATACTTTAAAAGACTGCATGGTCCGCATCAGCAGCGCAATCAAAAAAGTTGGCTTTAATAAAGGCAAAGTCAGGTACACAAATCGCTGGAATCGGCTGGCACCATCTACCAGCGCGGCTTCAAACGGCTCTGTCGGCATGCTTTTCAAACCGGCCAGGAATAAAACCATAATCAGCGGGGTCCATTGCCAAACATCAATCAGGATCACTGCCGGCATTGCAGTAGATAGCTCCCCTAATGGTCCGCTGCCCACATCAATTCCTAAAGCTTTTAAGTAAAAAGGAATAACTCCAAAATCTGCATTATATAAAGATTTCCAAACCAGACCCACGACCAACGAAGGTAATGCCATAGGAATCAACAGGAAGGAGCGGATAATGTGCATCAGGGTTGTTTCTGCCGATAACAACAAAGCTAAACCAAGGCCCAATATCAGTTCCAGTGAAACCGTTCCGGCTACAAAAACCAATGTTGTCTTAATCGCTTTGAGGATAACCGGGTCGGAGAAGGCTCGGATGTAGTTTGCCAATCCAATAAATGTTTTCGTCTGGTTTGGGTCTGTTAATCGATATTTAAATAAACTAATGATCATTGAAAACCCCAGCGGGTAAATTGCGATTAACACAACAAATACCAGTAGTGGAGCCAACATCAAAAGATACCAGAGCTCTTTACTGATCCCCCGCCGGGGACGAACCGAACTGATTGACTTGTTCAAAAGAGAACTCCTTGAATTAGATATTCCGGGGCCTGCGGTTGCAAGCCCCGGAAAACTTTTACAAAAGCGATTTAGAGATTGTCTTCAATCTGTTTTTGGGCGGCATCCAGAGCGTCCTGAGCATTCATTTCACCCACCAGATAAGAATTCACATAGGTCCCCAGAGCATCCTGGAGAATACTGTATTGTGGAATTCTTGGACGATAATCACCATCGCCCTGTTCAAAAGCGACCAGTATCTTGGGCAGCCAGGGATATTCTGCCACCAGCTCCGCGTCCTCAAGGGTGCTGCGGCGAATGGGGGCACCGTCATGGCGCAGCCACTCTTTTTGAATTTCCGGTGAGGTAATCCACTTGATGAAAATCCAGGCAGCTTCCTGCTTGTCGGGGTCAGAATCTGCATTGATGCCAATTCCCCACCCGCCAAAGCCGTATTTTGGCTCCATACCTTCAGAAACCGGAGCGTAGGTGATGTCTACTTTGCCAACCACAGAGGACATTTCCGGGTTCTCATATCCTGCCCGAGCGATACTCCAGCCTTCCATCATAGCAACATTGCCGGAACGGAAAGCGGTTTCCCGTTGATCCCACCAATAATCTGTGGATCCGGGAGGGGCATACTTGAACAATTCACCAAAGAATTCCAGGATTGCGACATTATCAGCAGTGTTAACCTTGACATTTCCATCGGCATCCAGAACTGTCCCACCATGCTGCTGTACCCAAGCCATATAATCCTGCGCAACAGCAGAGCCTTTGGCGCCAAGCAAAGCAATTCCGTAGAAATCGTTATCGACATTGGTCAACATTTTCGCGGCCTCAAGAAGTTCTTCTTGAGTCTGCGGAGGTTCAATCCCGGCTTCTTCAAAAACATCTGTGCGGTAGTTCAACACATTTGCATAACCGGCCAACGGGTAAGCCCAGTGTTTACCTTCCCACTCACCTAAAGTCCAGGTAACGGGGAGAATATCATCCATCTGAAGCTCATCTTGATCTCTTGCCATGAAATCATCCAACGGGAGGGTATAACCATTCGCGGCATATTCCCCACTCCACACAATGTCCATCGTCATGAGATCATAGTTAGCAGTTTGAGCAACAAAATCTGCGGTCAGTTTCTGATACAAATCGGTATAGCCTAACTCATCCAGGGTAACTTTGATGCCGGTTTCTTCTTCAAACATTGGAATCAAATATCGGAATGCCGCAACATATTGATCGGTCATCGAAGCCAACGTTAGTTCAACCCCTTCGTAGGATTTCTCCTCTTGTGGTTGCGCCGGTTCTTCCGCAGCTGCTGCAGGTTCTTCTGCGACCGCAGCCGGTTCTTCTGCTGCTGCAGCGGGTTCTTCTGCCGGCGTGGCTGGGGCGGCTGGCGTACATTGGACAGACACAAGCACCATTGCCAACAGAACTAAAATCTGCAAACTGATTTTTAAGTATCTGGAACGCATAATAATCTCCTCCTATATAAACGGATCTTTGTATTCTCTAAACCTCAGAATAGATCTGGCATCAAACCGAAAAAGAATGAAAATTCTTTTTGGATGCCCACCACAACACATTGGATTGTATATATTTTCTCTCCGGATTAAACCTCCTATCCAATCATCTTTATCATCGAGCCAGGGAGATTGAGTATTTATAAAGCCCGGTATGGCTCACGACCCGATGATACTCAACAGGCGTATCCAAATCAGAATACACAACGCCTTCCACCAATAATAAAGGGGAGTTCAATGGCACCAACAGCAATTCAGCCTGACGCTGATCAGCCGCAATCGCTTCCATAGTCTTATCAGCGCCATAAATCGTTACCCCTTTGTTCTCCAATAATGCCCATAGAGACCCGACCTGATCCAGCTCATCTTCTGTTATCTCCACACCAGCCGGGGGTTTTAAAAAAGATATGCTGATAGATACAGGCACATCCTCAACAACCCGAATTCTTTCGATATAAGTTACCTGCGTTCCTGGTTCAACCAAAAGCTTCTCTGCAACCTGAGAAACCGCCCTGATTTTCTTGAAGTCAAGAATCGTGGTTTGCAGCTTCCGGCCGCTTTCCCGCATCTCTTCTGAGAAACTGGTCAACCGGGAAAGTTCACGCCGCAGCCGGGATTGCAGCACAAATGTACCCTTCCCTGCAACCCGGGTGATATACCCCTCATGCTCTAATTCATGCAGCGCTCTTCTCACTGTAACTCGGCTCACACCGCATTGTTCCATCAATTGCGCTTCAGTAGGCAAGGCCTGATTTGCACCAAATTGTCCTTCCTCGATTAATTCAACCAGATGTTTCTTCAATTGATGGTAAAGCGGAATAGGTGAAAATCTATCCAGATGTTCGACAGCATACATTTTAAGGATCCTATGAAAACCACGGGGATATGTATTATATTGTATTAATGTAATAATATAATATCAAATTCCGGAGCTTTGTCAATATGCATTAAATAAAAAAGAACCCGTCGATTTATCTTCGCCGGGTTCTTCTTCCAACTTCAAGCCATTAAATTACAAGTTTCAACCCTAACATCTGGCATACGTTAAGAATTGTAAATGCTTTACGGACATACATTGCATACTGTATGGCATCTCGAACGTCGCGCTGAGTCAATCCCACCGATTCAGGATGAGTTGCTCCGCCTACCTGGGTCAAAAGCTTTTGAATTTCGGAAGGAGCAGGTACTTTATTGGCAACCACCTGAATATCCTCCCACCGGTCAATGATTCGTGCTTTCAAATCTTCATAATCCTGATCCGTCATGTTAAGGTGCCGGGATTGTGTCCGAATGATCGATTCGGCAATGCCTTCCCCGTACCCTTCATGAATTTTCTGGATTTCCTGTTGTGGATCGAACTTCTGTGTTTTATGAAGCCGTTCAATCGCCTGCTCTTTCGAAAGTTCCCGGATCATCTCATAATATTTCGCGACCAAGATCGAAGCCAATCCAACTTTGGTACCATGGAAAATTGCCGGGCGATTCTCTCTCAGCAACCGCATTTCCCAGAAATGGGAAAACTGGTGCTCTGCTCCGGAAGCAGGGCGGGAATTGTTTGTCAGAAGCATACATAAACCTTCTTCAATCAATGCTTCCATCACAGATTTAATATCCTGCTCCCAATCCTGTTCCAATACCCCTGCTCTTTGAGCACAAAGATCTCTGGCCGCCTGAGAACGAGCTGCAATTTCTGCATCATAAGGCTCATCCATCAACAGATTCGACAATTCCCAATCCGCCAGAGCGGTATACTTTCCAAACATATCCCCAAAACCTGAAGCGATCAGGTCTCGCGGCGCGTTGCAAAGCGTATCCAGATCCGCAAAAATCGCAACCGGAGGACGCGATTGAATGGTTTGCTTATAATCCATGATCGTCATTGCAGAACCGCTGGCGGCAAAACCATCCACGGAGGGTGCTGTGGGCATGGAGATAAAAAATGACCGGGTTCGATAACTCACAAAACGCACAATGTCCGTCAGAGTCCCTGATCCGACCGCGATATAAACTCGCTCTTCAAGATCAGCCGGGAGAAGGACCTGTACAATATAGCGTTCACTGGCGCCAATCTCCTCGCCACGCAGGACAATGTTTTTCACTTCAAATTCTTGTTCGCGCAGCGCTTCTTCAACTCTCTGCCCTAACGCGGCATATTCATTTTCATCGGATACCAGGGTAACATAACGAGCCCGATTATCCTGCAGGAATTGAATAAGATTAGCAATCGCTTCTTTTCCAACGTATGTTTTCAAAATCTTTTCCTTGAAACTAATTACTGGATTCCGTTTCGATACCGTTCCTCAATCGCCATAATTTTATCCACTTTTGGCGCGGAACCCCCACCAGCAAAATCCGAAACCAGCCATGCTTCTACCAGCTTTTTAGCGAGCGCTGGACCGGTAACCAGTGCGCCCATCGTCATAATCTGCGCATTATTGCTCTTCCGGGAACGCTCTGCGGAATAAACATCAGACACCTGCGCTGCGCGGATGCCTGGCATCTTATTTGCCGCTATCGCCATACCAATCCCCGTGCCACAGATCAAAATACCCCGTTCACATTCACCTTTGGCAACTGCAACGGCAACTTTCTCGGCAATATCCGGGTAATGAATCGGAGCAGGGTCATTCACGCCAAAGTCCACAACATCGACCTCAACCAGCTTTTGTTCTTTTAAATATTCAATAACGGTATTCTTCAAACCAATAGCCAGATTGTCACATCCAATTCCAATTTTCATTTCAACACCTCATAATCTTAATCTATCCATATTTTTGACCGGCTACAATCTACGCTTTATTATATCGAAATTTCCGATCAGGCATCCAGCAAAATAGGATTCGTAAAGACTAATGAGACCTCTTGCCCCACCTCAAAGGAGTATTTCGTCTGGGTCAGAATGCGCAAGCTTACATCACCAAACCGGACAATACAATCGTTCCGGTCACCAACATAAATCTGGCGTTCCAAAATCCCTTTCGTACCCTCCCCACCGTCAGAAGGGAGCACATCGATATCTTCAGGGCGAACGACCACTACTACATTCTCGCCATAAGTTTGTTCTTCAGGAGTGGGCACGTTTAAAAAGTGCGTATTGAAACCGTCTTTCAGTTTTACCCGAACGGCACTGCCAGTACGCTGCAAAATCTCACAAGGGATAAAATTTGCCATCCCAATAAAGTTGGCAACAAACTTATTGACCGGATGTTGGTATACAATTCGGGGCGCATCAATCTGCTGGACTACACCGCTGTTCATCACAATAACTCGATCAGACATCGACATGGCTTCAATCTGGTCATGAGTAACATACACAACGGTAATTTTCAGACGGCGCTGTAATTCAACAATTTCATAACGCATGCTTTCGCGCAGTTTCGCATCCAGGTTGCTGAGAGGTTCATCCAATAAAAGCACAGAAGGTTCCATAACCAGTGCCCTTGCCAGGGCCACGCGCTGCTGCTGCCCGCCCGAAAGCTGATGGGGAAAACGGTCTTCGAAACCTGATAATTTAACTAGATCGAGTACTTCCTCAACCCTCTTTTTCATCTGGCTGCTGGACATTTTCTTAAATTTCAAAGGATAAGCTACATTCTTGAAAATATTCATATGCGGCCAGACTGCATAAGATTGGAATACCATCCCCATATCGCGCTTGTCCGGCGGTAAGAAGATATTCTTTTCCGTAGAAGTAATCACTTTATCATCAATCAGAATCGAACCACTGGTAGGTTTGGCAAAACCGGCAATCATCCGCAGGGTGGTTGTTTTCCCGCATCCCGATGGCCCCAACAAAGTTACAAATTCACCATCTTTAACAGTGACGGTGACATCATCTACCGCTACGTTAGATCCAAATTTTTTATGCAGATTAATAAGCTTTAAATCAGCCATGAAATCAGCCTCCCTGTTTGTTAAAATCCCAATTGACCTTTGGTTATTTTATTTGTGATCATATTCAAAGTAACCACAATCACCACCACTAAAAAGGCCAGAGCGGCGGTTAAGCCAATTTTTCCTTCTTGATGCAATCCATAAACCACGGTTCCAAGGGTTTCGTTTCCAACCGAGAACAACAAAATAGACAGAGTCAACTCGGTAAGAGCGGGCATAAATGCCAGAAACCAACCTGCAAACACATTGGATTTAATAAGCGGAATCACAATATCTTTGTAAGACGTCACAAAATCAGCCCCTGAAATTCGCGCTGCGTCCTCAAGGGATTCGTGAACCTGCTCAAATGCCGCGCTGATGGATCTCACGCCAAACGTCAAGAAGCGTGCAATATACGCTACTGCCAGAATCCAGATCGTGTTGTAAATCGTGACATTCAAGATCGGTAATGGTTTTAAGAAAGCCAGAATCATCGCCAATGCCACCACCACGCCCGGAACCGCATAAGGCAATAACACCAGCGATTCAAGGACCTGTCCCCCCTTGATTTTCATTTTGACGGTCAAATAAGAAATCACCAGAGAAATGAAAACAATCACTGTTGCAGAACCGCCGGCCAGAAGTATGCTGTTTTTTATCGCCCTGCTCACTTTAGGAACTTCAAAGATCAGCCGTTCATAATGAGCAAAAGAGAGGTTTTCTAAAGTAAAAGGCAGTCCCACAGCTTTGATCAGGGAAGTAGCGAAAATCGCAAGGACCGGCAAAATGACGGTACACAACACAATGATGAAAAGAAAAACAACCGCAATGTATTTTTTCCAGCCCAATTGCACCAATTGAGGCTGAGAACTTTTCCCTGAAATGATTGCATAGCTCTTTCCGCGTTGCAGTAATCGTTGCACTTGCATGGTCAGTATCGCCAGCACTACCAGTAACATGGAAAGCGCAGCAGCAAGTTGGAGGTTGTTGGCTTTGTCAAAATTTAAAATATTCAAGTAAATCTGGGTTGTCATGACATAATAACGTTTTGGAAAGCCAATCACAGCGGGTATACCAAAATTTGCCATCATGGACATAAAGATCAACAACGCGCTTCCCCCAATACTGGGTAACATCAAGGGCGCGGTGATATCCCGCAAAGTCCTCAAAGTACCCGCGCCTGAGATCTGAGCAGCTTCTTCCAAAGATGGATTCATTTGTTTCAGTGGTCCCAGAGTAACCATATATGCGATGGGATAGCTGTATAGCATCATCACAAAAATGATTCCCCAATGACCATATATGATCCATAACGGCTGGTGTGATTGGGTCAGGGTCATCCAGAATTTATTAAGAAAACCCACGGGACCTAACAAATATACCCAGGCGATGCCCCCAATGAACGGCGGGATTAAATACGGGATAATCAAGGCAATTTGCCAGAAACGTTTAAAAGGAATATCTGTTCTCGCCAACAACCACGAGATCAAAACTCCCAGAAATGTCGCACCGATCGCGCCCAAAAAGGCAACCGAAAATGTATTTTTGAAAAGAATGAATGTCCTGCTCTCTGAGAAGAGATCAATATAATTCTGGAAACTGAGATGACCATCCGTGGTGAAGCTATTTTTCACCAATGTAATCGAAGGGTACACAACTGCCAGAACGATGACAAAGAATATAATTGCCCCGGTAACATAAATTGTCCACCGAAAGATCGTTTCTGTATTATCCCGGAACTTTGAGGTGACCGTTTCTTCCACCAAGCGCTCCTTTCAACCAACATATTCAACCCAGAATCCGCCAAACATGTTTTGAATTAGTTTATTTTAATAAAGGTTGGTGGTGGGGAATTTAAGATTCCCCACCAATTTATTAATGTCGCTTATGCTTCAGGTGGAAGTCCAAACAATTCTTCGTATTTATTGCGAAGTTCTTCCCGATTTTCAGCGATAAAATCAAGCGGTGGAACCAAAATCTTCAAACCACCTTCCGGATAAGGTACAAGACCCTCTGGTTCTGGCGCATCTGGAAGCACACTCAGGTAATTCTGTTTGACAAAGAGTGCCTGTCCTCGTGCAGAATACAGATAATCCAGAAATGCCTCGCAAGCGGCCGGGTTATCCGTATTTTTGTAAATTGCTACAGGAGTAGGAATAACAACAGAGCCTTCTTCCGGCCAGATCATCTCAACGGGTGATCCGTTATTCTTCAGGTCGCGGGCCATGAAGTCAATCAATTGCCCCATCACAAACTCGCCGGATGCAATGGAGGTACCGATGCCACCGTTTCCACGGCCCACAACGACACCATTCTCATTCAATTTTTCATAGAAATCCCAGCCCATGTCAGGCTCATTCACCAATGTTCCCAGATTGGTGAAAGCACCGCCAGAGTACAGTGCGCTGGCCATTCCGATACGCCCATTATATTCCGGATTCAGAAGATCTTTCCAACCCGTTGGAGGGGTGTCTACCAATGTCGTATTATAGGCAACAATATTGAAGATGAAGCGAACCTCATGAGCTTTATTTCCGAAATAGTGATAAGTATCCTCAACTACTTCAGCGCCAACAGGAGAATATTCCATCAGCATATCTTCTTCAGACAGCATACGGAAGAAGTCAAGGTCCGCAAACCACATCAAATCGGCCTGGATTTCTCCGCCTTCCATCTCGGCCTGAAGCTTTCCGGTTACTTCACCGGTGCCGGTGCGGAAAATATCGACCTGCACATCAGGATAGACCTCATTGAAGTCAGCAACCATTTCATTAACCTGGTCTTCCGATTCGGATGTATACAGGGTAATTGTGCCGGACGGAGCGACTGCCTCTTCTGCTGCGGGTTCTTCTGCAACAGCTTCTTCGGCTGCCGGTTCTTCTGCAACGGGTTCTTCTGCAACAGGCTCTTCTGCAGCGGGTTCTTCCACTGCCGGGGCTTCTGGTGTAGCCTGAGGAGCACATGCTGAGAGCACAAGTGTAAGAACAAGCAACATTGGGATCACAAAGCGTAACATTTTCTTCATTTTTTATTCTCTCCTTTTTTTAAAATCTGTTTAGAAAAATTGTTTTTGCCAGGAACTCGCTTTTAACGATCACCTCCTTAAAATAGATTTTTCCTCTGCATAGAGAGATTAATTACCATGACTTTTCCCTACCCATTTGCTCATAATTCATCACCAATTGCACAGCGGGCCACGGAGAAATAAACACTGGGTACAAACCTATCATCTCATTGTTAAGAAGACTGAGCATGAACGTTAACGATGAGTAAAGCTTATATTTCCTCAACCTTTATGAATCAAACCGTGCCCGACAATAATCGATCCATTTCCTGTTTATTATGAGATGCCAGCCAGGTATCCCGTTGATATTCCATACCTTCAATCGCAATATCCACTTTAATTTCATCCAAAATGTATTTCACAAGAGGCCGGAAATCACGGACGCCGGTTCCCAGGGCAATATGTCGTTTTTCCGGCGTCAGGTCGCTGATATGGATATGCCTGACTCCCTCAACCTGTTTCAGAAATTCCAGAGGGTCTAAATTCAATGGCACATGTGCCGCATCAAATGTGATTCCCAGGTTAGGCATGGAGACTTCTTTTAAAATACGTGTACTGTCTTCGGGGTTGATGAAGAATTCTTTGGAAATATGCTCCATGATTTCTAAGGCAAGTTCAATGTCCCGTGAGAGCCCAAACTCGCACAATCTTTGGACACCACTGGCCAGTAATTTCCAATACGCTTCCGGGTTATCCCCCGGAATGGTAATCCGACCGGGATGGAAAACCACCGGATTTGCCTCAAGAATTTCGGCAAGGACAATACTTTCTTCCAACATTTCCAGAGAAGCTTCCCGGACTCTTTCCAATTTTGAAGTAAAGTTCAGATCCCAGCTCAAAGCATGAACAGAAAGGGAAAGACCCAGCTCTCTGGCTAATTTTCGTAATTTCCGCGGGTCCTCGTCTGATTTAAGCAATTGAAAATGCCAGACTTCAACACCCTGATACCCAATTTCATGGGCAATTTGAAATACCTCTTCCATTGGATATGCGAATAACAATGGCGAAGAAAGACTGATCTTCATCAGGCGCTCCGATAATTTTCATAAGTCTGTTTTAAAGTCTTGCGGAATGTTTCCAATACTGAAACAGGTGCAGACATGCTTCCAATCGGAAATGATTTTTTGCGTTTCGGCCCATGCGAGTCACTGCCGCAGGATACAATTACATTGTATTTCTCTGCCAGGCCAATATATTTCCGTATCTCCACTTCGGAATGCATTGGATAATACGCTTCCAATCCCTTCGCGCCTGCCTGCAGCAATTTTTCAACCACAGCATCGTTTTCAACCAACCCCGGATGCGCTACAATCGGAAGACCTCCCGCCCGGCTGATATATTCAATTGCCTCTTCTGGCGTGATTTTGTCGTGTGGAACATGGGCTGGTTTTCCCAAACCCAGATATTTCTCAAATGCTTCTTTCTGATTCGAAACATATCCCTTTTCAACCATCGCTTCAATAACATGCGGTCTGCAAACCGCTCCGTGTGCAATCTCCCGAACACGATCATAAGAGACTTTTACGCCAACGCTCTCCAGCTTTTCTACAATTTTCTTAGCCCGAACAATACGGCCTTCCTGCCTCTTTTTCAACATTTCCAGGAACTTTGGATCCGTGGGTTCCCAGAAGTAACCCAGAATGTCAATTTCAGCATCATAAGCATCTGTATTCAATTCCACACCCGTGAACAGTTCCAGCCCTCGCTCTTTGGCATAAGGACTTGCCTCTAACGCCCCATCAACCGTATCGTGATCCGTAATGGCAATCGAAACCGCACCCGCAGCAATTGCCACATCGACAATTTCACGCGGGGAATAGGTTCCATCTGAAGCTGTGGAATGCATGTGGAAATCAAAAACCACTCTATCGTTCATTCTTACTCTCCCGTAAATTTGCTGTTCGGAAAAATAATTTTTCCGGGAAGCATAAAAATAATAAAAGAGCGCCTTTTAAAAAGTCGCTCCATTTAATCACAGGTCATCCAATGCTACTTCTGCGCGTTTCACCAGATTACAATAGGAACACCTGCCGGTTATTCCGAATAACTGGTCAGAATCGCTCGACACACCCTTACCGTTCATTATTCGAACGTACAAAAGCCTATCATCAATACGAATCCGGTTTACCGATAACATCGTATAAAGACCTTTATCAATTCCCATGACAATAATTTACATCTCAGCAAATTAATTGATCTTCCTCAAAAACTTCAGGAAACAACCAACAATTTTGTCTTTTTTACACACTAAAACACAATAAAATTTTTTATCACACAATATTAAGTTTTTTAAAGACTTCTCATTTTATAGTCCGAAAATCAGACTGTCAAGGCAATTTTGTGAGCGTTTTTGGCCCTGTCTGCGCAAATTATCAGTTCTTCAAAGACTTCAAATTAAAAAAACCGCGAAATAATCCAGAAAACAAAACCTGAAACCAATGCCGTGGATGGAATGGTCAATAACCACGCTATCGCAATACTCCCGGCGACTCCCCAGCGCACCTTGTTCACGCGCTCCGCAGAACCCACCCCAAGAATGGTCGAGCTGACCACATGAGTTGTACTGACAGGCCCTCCCAGCAGGGCCGCACCCAGGATCACAGCGGCAGAAGATAGCTGTGTGCAAAAGCCATTCACCGGCCGGATTTTATAAAACTTCCCGCCCAGGGTGCGGATCACACGCCACCCACCGAAGGCCGTACCCAGTGCGATTGACCCCGCGCTGGAAGCAATTACCCAGATAGGTACTTTAAAACTCGTTAAGATACCCGAAGAGACCAGCCCCAGTGTTATGATACCCATCGTTTTTTGGGCATCATTAGCGCCATAACTCAATGCAAGGGTGATACCGGTGAGAATTTGGATTTTTTTGAAAAACCAGTTGATTTTCATGGAAGCGTTTCGAGCCAGAAAGTAAACCAGCTTTGTTGTCAGATACCCAACCGTCAATCCAAGGACAGGTGAAACAAAAAGGACGATCAAAATCTTCAGTAGGCCATCCATAAGGATATACTGCGGGCCAAGCCCGAAGATGACCGCACCGAGAATTCCACCAACCAATCCGTGAGATGAACTGGATGGAATTCCAAACAGAGTAGCAAAAAGACTCCAGACAATCGCACTGATCAAAGCAGAAAAAACGATCGGCATCGTGACCAGCTCCGGCAGCACAAGGCCTCTCCCAATCGTATTTGCTACCGCTACCCCAAAGAGGAACGGTCCCACGAACTCCGCCATAGCCGTCACATAGAGTGCAATCCGCGGATTCATAGCACGCGACGCAATGATCGTTGCGACAATATTCGCAGAGTCATTCAACCCATTCAGAAAGTCAAAAAACAATGCCAGGGCAATAAAAATAACCATTAAAGCTGTCATGATTCAAACCGCCTAGGTCATCTTCATAACAATATCCGAGATCACATTTGCTGCCTGATCTTCACGATCGGCAGCGTTGCTGAGGTGTCGGTAGATCTCGCGAACTTTTAACATTTCGGATACATGTTTCACATCTTTAGGACCACGGAAAAGGTCTGCAATGGCCTCACGATACACCGCCTCCACCCGATTTTCCAGAGTCTTGGCACGATGAGCATGATCGGCTGCCACACGAAAATGACCATCCCGCAAACGTGTGACTGCGAGGTCCAGTTCAACCGCTGCCTCATAGAGCAGCGTTGCCATACGTTTCATAAATACCGTGGAATCTACCTTTAATATATCCATCTCATCCACAGTGGTATTGGTGTAATCCAGAATATCGTCAATGTCCCGCGACAGGCTGGAAATGTCTTCGCGATCAAAAGGCGTAACAAAGGTCCGCATCAATTCTTCAATTAATATTCGGCGAACTTCATCCGCTTCTTTTTCAATTTTTGAAACCTTCTTGGCCACCACAGAATTGCGTTTCTTAAGATAAACCTTGAACTGCTCCAAACCCTGAACCGTTAATGAAGTTTGCTGCAAAAGTAATTCAAGGAACTTATCCGGTTTTTTCTTAAATAGATCTTTCAAACCCATAACTGCTCCTTTTGGTAGAATTCATAGCTGGTTCTATAAACCACATCACATTACATCGTGCTTGCCCCCTGTATAGGCAAAGATTATACCACTTGATTAACAAGCATTAACAAATTATTAACAATTTGTAAAAATTTGGCACATATGTGAACGTTTTTTCCAACTATTCGCACCGGTGTTTTCTTTATCCGGTCAGTGTTTTACGCTCATGAATTCACCTTTGATCTTCACGAATTTAAAACAAAATCACCTAAAGGCAGTTCAAAAAAGCGGAAAAAGAGTTCGGCTCAATTCTTTTTTCAGCATGAAACAAAAGACTCGCATTGGCAGCATGGGGCATGCCTGAGAAAGATTGATGAACAAAAATCCCCCGGTTTGCGGGGAATTTTAGAATGGCAAGATGGTGTTTTGAACCCACGATCAAGGGTTGAATAATCACTATTTCCCAGACAACATCCCACTCGAGTTGTTTTTGTAAGCCACTTTTTCTGCATACATTTGTTCGTCCGCACGTTTGAGCAGGAGATGAAGATCTTCATGCTCGGTACTTGTGGCAGTGCCAATAGCCACCTCCACCTTTCGAACATTTTCATTGCGGTTATACATTTCTATATTATCTTGCAAGCGTTCAAGCAATGCCTGGCAGGCAGATAGATTGACCTCTGGCAATAAGACTCCAAACTCGTCCCCGCCTAAACGCGCAACAATATCTTCGGCTCGAAACGAATTTTTGAGTATAGTACCAATAGATTTAATTAATCTGTCACCTGCCGGATGCCCATAGGTATCGTTAATCACTTTTAGATTATTTGCGTCTAATATAAAAATGCTTACCGGGTACAATCTGCTTGAATTGAGACGATCAATTTCGGCATCAAAAACCGCTCGATTCAACAAGCCCGTCATCATATCATGCGTTCCCATAAACCGGACCTGCTCAATTGCCTCTCTTTCTATTTTAATCCGCTGATTGAAGTTCCACATGCCAAAATACGCCAATGGATAAATGATCAATGAACTAAATAAAATAACCATTCCCTTTTCTTTACGTATTCTGCCCAGAGTTTCGGGACCTATGCGGGAAATGACAACCCAACCTAATTCATCAAGACCATGCAGGGCTTCCTCTGGGCTCAAATCTCTCAATACTTGCGGATTATTCAACAAAATTTCATCCGATAAATTTACTCTGGAATATGTCCAAACACCCTGCTCCGTCTTAAACGATCCCGAAGGGGATGATTCGATCTTACGCCACTCCTCCGGATAACGAATCCTAAACGTCTCTTCACTTCCAAACATAAAGCCCCATTCATCTTCTTTAATAGGGCTATACAACCAATATCCTTGTGAATTTACCAGCATGAGATTTTCGTCTACAGAAGAAAACCTGTTTAGCGCAGTAGAGGCTAAATAATTTAATATCAGAAACCCTATCTTTTTCCCTTCCTGGTCTGCAATAGGTGTACAGATGCGGATCATCGGTTTGTAAGGAATCTCAATCTCGGTGTTTTCAATATTAAGATCCATTGGCGAGACATAGTATTCACCAACGGAAATTTTATTGCACTCAATAAAATAATAACGATCACTTTTATCTTGCAGATCTTTTGAGGGGCGAATCACTGCTGGCTTTCCTTTTTGATAGTCAACCCTCACCCTTTCCATACCCTCAAGATCAAGCAACCGAATGTGATCATAAATTGCAATAGATTCTAAAAATTTTGAGAAATCCAGGGCTATTTTTTCAGTTTCATGAAAATCTGCGCCAGATAATTGCACACTTTCGATTGTCGAAAGATACCTGGTATCCACTAAACCCTTCCACAACCAATCAGAGATCACCGAACCTGCCCTGGTGACGTATGCCAAATTGTCCATCTGTAAATCATTAATTTCTCGGTTTTCCATCATGCGGAAAGCAATATACTGCCCAAGAAGTATAAAGGCTGTTAGAAAAAAGAACAGAAAGAAACTGCGTTTATTCACTTTACCTCACCGATCTGCTTCAGTCCATCATAATGACGAATTCGCTGAAGTATTTATATTATAGATAATTATTGAAAAACAGATTGTTTTCAAAATCCTATTCACGCGCACACTGTTTCATAAATGGCATCAAAAACGAGCACCTGTCCAGATGAGACTTGTATCGCCTTTTCTCCAATTTTTCAAACGGAAAGTTAGGTAATAAATAAATACCTTAAAAATAACTATTTCCTATTACCAAACTATAATTATCTTACTTTTAATAACAAGTTACAAGAGTACCATCCTCTAAAATCACAAAAGGATTTTTCGGAAAAATAAGACGAAAAGGCATAGCCTCCTGTAGGGCTTAATAAGGTCATTCCCCCATAAAGAAATAGTTAAATAGAAATAGAAAGAGACAGCGATGATATTTACTTGCAACCGCCTGGAGGAACCCACACTCAAGGACTTATAGGTTTCTAAGTTTCCGGTAGGAAGTTAGAAGGTCTGCCACTAATGCGAAATGGTTAGATACGCGTGATAAGAATTTGAAGTCACGCCCAAAGATCTACACCCCCATCATGACGAAGACCCGACATATTCATGCACAAAACAGATTAACCTGTTTTTTTCGTTGGACATCACCAATTTGATCACTCAACTATGTCCACATCATAATCTTTAGTGATCACAAAATCTGCAAGTTGCTTGTGACCCGCTATGATTTTATGTTCTACGGCTAAAATTTGCTCAAGAAATGGATCGCTCGTTTCATTACCCCGGTTTCTTTTCTGCCTGTGCTTTAGAGTATCTAAAAAACTTCTGGAAATGAATACTCTGGTATCAACGTGTTTGAGTAAAGAAGTATAAGTTCCTTCTACAATCACCGCTTTAACACCGTCCAAACGGACCACTTCGCTTCCAATAGAATTATTATCATAATCGACCAGCGGTTTAACAATTTCATTTTTTCCACAAATAGCATCTTTCAGGTTTTGTTCCAGCAGATCAAATTTCACTTCAATATGGGGCCCCAGCCATTCAGAGTCTTCACGCCTTCTGACAGCATTTGATTTGGGAGGAAGGATAAAATAATCATCCTGGCCTAACAAAATGGATTTGATTTGGTTTGCTGCTAATTCATCTCGAACAGCCATGCCGGTTTCAGATTTTCCGCTTCCGGATTCACCCGCTATGGTGATGATATATCTCTGTTCTTTATTCTTAATCTCTTCTAAAATCACAGAAACAATTTTTCGGGCCGCTCGTTTGTGGTGTTCTTCCAACAGTAAAACATCACCCTTCATAAGAACTATTCTCCGTAAAAGTAGATTTTTGACAGCATTTTGGGCTAATGATTCGACCATCCGGCAGAATGGTTATAGGAACAGGATCAGAAATCTCACCCACAAAACGTTTTCCGGGGGCAAACTGGTTGCACACCATGAAATTCCATTCGCCCCTGGGGTTCAAAATAACCTTACCCGAATAAATTGAGTCGATCTCATCTCCAAACAAAAAATTGTCTGTGAGAAAGGAAAATGGACCAAAAGGGTCATTCGATACAAAATAGTGTGTGCCTGTTTGAGCCTGCACACCATTTCGTTCCAAACGAGATTTTGAATATTTCCCACGCTCGGCGCTAAAGAACAGATACCATCGATTTCCCATCTTTACCAGTTGGGGGACTTCTAAATCCCCAAACTCACCCGGTTTCGTAAGAGGTGCCTGGACTTCCCAATTCAGCAAATCAGGTGAAGAAGCATATCCAATAACACCACGGGAATCCTTATCTCCGTAATTGATGCGTGCAGTAATCAGAGCATGGAAAGAACCATTGTGTTCAAAAACCCAGGGGTCCCGCCACGCCTGTTCATGCCACACTTCCAGATCCAGCGCCTCATACCAACGAGGGTCGATTTTGATGATCGGGTCTTGTGAATATCTTTCCCATTTAATCAGGTCATAGGATATAGCCAACCCAATCCGCTGGATCAATCCTTTCTCGGCACGATTGATGCCCGTATAGAACATAAACCAGCAGCCATTATGGCTAAGGATGCTTCCCGTCCAGGTTGCGTAATCATCCCAGGCACTCACAAGATTCGAGGGTGTCAAAGCATCCGGCAGCACATCCCAGTTTTGCAGATCCGTGGAGACGGCATGCCCGATTGAAGCATGCGCATGTCGCAGCCCAGGATTACCTAATGACTTCGGAGCCTGTAAATAGAAAATATGGTAATTGCCCCCATCCCGGGCAAACCAAAAATCCCAGACCCATTTTTCATTCAAGCGCAGCGTCATCTAAAAGCGTCTTTCTACACAACCCATAAAAAACCCACAGATCATTTTCCTTTTACCTCTCATCATGCAAAAGGATCCCTCTTGCAGCCTCGGCAGCCTTTTGGGGATTGCCCTGACATAAATAAATACCCAGATGTTCAAAGCCACCCATTTCCTGAGTGTAAGGCAGGAATTCAAAATATAGGCCTGCGCCGGCGCCGTTATGCGTTGTAACGTTATAGGCTGTTTCCCGTCCAATTCGGGGCATAATGCTCATCATGATTTTAATGGCATCATGCCAGCCTTCAGACACCGCCGCATATTCGGCACCAGTAAGGTTGTAAAGGTAAGACTTCGTTGTATCTTTAAGAATCAAAAACATATCGTACGGCCGCCGCATAAAATAAGGCGTTATTAACACCGCCGGGCCATAATCCTGTATTGTTAATTCACCGGGATTCTCACGAAGCAAAAATGCGGAAAAAGTTTCCCCATGCCAGTCCCGAAACCCCTTATTTTGTCTGCAGCGATTGGGCATAATATTGCTGACCCCAATTTGCTGATGACCGTGAGCCAGGGACCCGCCTACCAAACGTCCATAATTCTTTATTATGGATACATATTTATACTCACTGCTCAACATCTTTTTTTCAAGAGAAGCAAGCTGCCGCATAACTACAATACGGTCGTCCAAAGGCATGTTGTGCCAATCTTTATGATGAAATGATGATGTCCACTGCAAAAAATGAAAACCCTGAACCCTGTAACCACTTTTGTTTTCCTGTACCTCTTCATCCACCGCCGCAATTAATTTCCCGCTGCCTGAAGGATAGAAAATCGGAAAGAGATTCTTGTTAATAAAAGTAAACCCCTCACTCAGGTCTTTAACATCAATTATTCCGGTTGTTTTTCCCTGGCAGATAAAACACTCTTTTTCGCTATCCGCCGGGTCCGATTCGGAATTTTTTGGCTGGTTATCATGCGGGCGTTTCGCGCGGGCAGAATTATAGATAATCCGGTCTCCATTTCGAGGGTCAATTTGGCAGATCCCATCAGGGGTAAACCGGGCGATTGCCTCTTCATCCAAAAAGAATTCAGTGATTTGCTCTACGGATAATGCTTCAAGGTCCGGGGCTTCCTGAATCGCGTTGAGTAAATCGCGTGTGAGTTGTAGTTTCACCTATATGCCGCCTTTTGACTCTGGGTCAACAGCACTATCTCTCAAGAAAACACGTACCATATTCTCCCACGTGAAATAAGGGACCGTTATATGGTATGCATTTTCGCCCATTCGCTGCCGCAATTCATCCTGGTCCAAAAGCATTTCCAGCCCTTGCGCAAAACCGGCAATATTATCGGCCGGTACAACGATTGCCCCGGGCCCAACTTTTATTGAATATGCTCCATCGTTATAAAAGACCTCTTCAAATGCGTCTCCCAGTAAATACTCCGTAACAAATGGCACAAGGTCGCTTGAAACAACAGGTTTCTTCATAGCAGCGGCTTCCTGGGGTGTCATTCCGAAACCTTCCATGATCGACGCGGTGCAGTAAATATCTGTCACCGCATATATATCAGGAAGTTCATCCCACACCGATCCGAGAACCGCTGTGTGTGTTTCAATCCCCAGGGAACGGATTAAATCCATCAACTCATGGGTAAGACCCTCATTTGTAGGGTCAATGGTCATGACAAGCACAGTATCAGGAAAACGTCGATTTACCTGAGCAAAGGCTTTAATAACTACATCCTTGCGTTTAGTGGTGTCTGTCCGGCTGATTTCCGTAATGATCTTGCTCTTCCTGATTTCTGCAGGTTCAATTCCAGCATGTTGGCTGAGAAAGGACCAGATAGGATGATCATCCGAAATCGTGTGCGGCCGGTAGCGGTTTGTTTCCACACAGGGAGGCAGAAAAAGAGCAGGGAATGGATAATCGTAATCTTCTTTCAAGGATTGCCGAATGATAGCGGATGTAGCTGCAACCCTGTCAACTTTAGCCAGGATCTTCTTTTCGTTTGCTATGCGTTCATCAATCCGGAGAGCGTCCCAATTTTTCGGGTTTACATTCCTTTTTTTAACTGCGCCCAAAGAGTGAGGCACCCATATATGTTCGACGGGGTCTGCCAGTGTGTCGTTGTATAAAATGCCCAGTTTAGCCCCATCCCAATAATGAGAAATAATTGCATCCACGCGAATATTTTCTTCAGATAAATGCTTTTGCAAAGCTAAATTAAGGATAGGAAGCCGTTCATCCATGTCCTCTTTACGGATAAATTCCGGCAGGCCGTCTTCCAGATACAGGATGCGTTGGTTCTCATTTTTATAGATAAGACCCGTACGAGGCTCACCTGTTTTGGGGTGCGGGAATCCACCGCGGTTGACAATGGTAATTTTAAAACCTTGTTCGGCGAGTGCCTCAGAGAATTGGTTGACAAATACATTTTGTCCGCCGGTATCGGGTAGGCCGGGAATGATATTCCATTGATGAATACCATGATTGGTAATCATTAACACATGTGGTCGTGGTGAAGTAAAGAAAAGTTTTTCATTGTTCATCATTCTTCTATTAGCGCATAGATTATGCTGCCTCCTTCGTAAAGAGATTTACCACCACTGTTATTATTAATGTTGTTGCTTCTGTTATTTTTCGAAAGGCTATTTAACACAATTGCGTCGCTTTTTACTTCAAATCGGTGATCATCAAGTACTCTCTATGCGTGTTTATAGATCAACACGCACATAAGACAGCGCAATCCTTTTAGGGCTGAACGGATTTACTGACAGCCAAAGAGGATTAGATTTTTTAAAGTTCTGCGTATTCAAAAAGCTACCAGGAGTTTACAGAAAATCCTTCCTGTTCTAAATCCATATATTTCTTTGCTGTTTTTAACGTGTCATCCTTTTATGCCGGTTGAAGCAACGCTTCGCACAAACCATTTCTGGAACAATAAGAAGACAATCAAAACCGGGACAGTAATCATGGAAGCAAAAGCCATCAAGTCTCCCCACATCCTTGGCGATTGCCCAAAAAAGGATTGGATTCCCACTGTCAGAGGGCGGACCTCTTCGCCTCTTGTAACCATCAAAGGCCACATGAACCGGTTCCAGCTGTTAAGCGACTGAAGAATAGCCACCGTAGCTAAAATGGGTTTGGATAAAGGGATTACAACTTTCCAGTAAATCCCAAATAAGGTTGCCCCGTCAATCAAAGCGGCTTCTTCCAGGTCTTTGGGAATATTGATGAAAAACTGGTAGAAAAGGAATATGGAGAAAGCATCTGCGATAAACGGGAAGATTTGAACATGATATGAATCCAGCCAGGTTGTAGCCCCTCCAAACCAGGGCAGGTTGTTGACCAAAATAAGCAGTGGGATAGCCACTGCTTCAAAGGGGATCACAATGAGTGCAATAATAACGCTGAGCAGCAGATTCTTGCCGCTAAACCGCAGGCGAGCCAGAGCATACGCAATCATACTGTTGACCAGCAAGCCAAGCACCACTGTCAGGATCATAATGAACACCGAATTAAATGCCTGCTGACCAAAATCAAGAGAGGAGAACACATCCCGGTAATTCTGAAGACCTAAATCCCCAATAGGAATAAATGCCCTGAGAGAACTCATGTCGGTGATCACCTGGAACTCATCCTCTTTTATAGACGAGATAAGCATAAATACAACCGGAAACAGGAAAAAGATCGCCAGCAGTATCATCAGAATATATCTCAAGAATAGATGGATTGTTTTCCTAACCCGATACCCGGTCTTTTGTGTTGATTTTGCCTTAGCCATATTAAGCAGTTCCTTTTTCTCTCGTAAGAAAACGCTGGGCAACGGAAATTATGAGAACAATGATAAAGAACACAACCGTGATAGCCGAAGCATAACCTACTTTGAGCCGCCCCCAACCTGTTTCAATTGCATAAAGCATTGTCGTCATGGATGCGTTTTGCGGCCCCCCATTGGTCATTACCTTAACCTGATCAAACAGCTTGAAAGCCAGGATCGTGGTCGATATGACCACAAAGATGGTTGTATTGCGCAATTGGGGCAGGGTGATATTTACAAATTGCTGCCATCCGCTCGCGCCATCAACCTGGGCCGCTTCATAAAGAGAAGCCGGGATCTCTTGCAAACCTGCCAGGAAAATCACCATCTGGAAACCCACGCCCTGCCAGATAGACATCAACATGATTGCCGGAAACACCAGTTTGGTATCCGTCAGCCAGTTGTAGGGCCCCAATGCGCCAAAACTGATGGTCTGAAGGAAAGCATTGATCAACCCTTCCCCCGGGTTATAGAGTAGAGTCCATACAATAGACACCACAGTCATTGAAGTGACGACGGGTGAAAAGTAAATCGTTCGGTAAACATTCATTCCCTTCAATTCCTGATTGATGAGCATTGCCAGGCCCAGAGCAAACGCGGTTTGAAGCGGAACCACCACAACAACAAAGTAAAAATTATTTAATATAGCTTTTATAAAAACGTCATCACTGAATAAGCGAATGTAATTTCGAAATCCAACAAATTCGGTGGGCAGATTTGGATTGGGAATTAATCGCATATTGGTGAAGGACATCCAAATCGCCCAAACAAATGGAACGATCAAAAAGAAAAGCAGCAGAAGTATTGCTGGTGTGGAAAATAACCACGCCAGCTGAGACTCTTTTCGTCGATACGTAGAAAGCTTTACCGTATCTTTTTTCATGGCCACTGTTCCCCTCCCTTTAGCTGAGAGGGGGATACCATCTGAAATGGCTCCCCCCCTCTAACAAATCAAGAGATCAGGTCATCCATCAACCTTACCAGGGACTATTCAGGCAAAGGATAACCACTATTGTCTTCAATGTCCAAATCAATGATCTCAACAGCATTATCCAGTTCACTTTGAACATCAGCCCCTGCAATAATGTTCCAGATAGCTGTTTTGTATGCGGAGGTAATCACCGGGTAAGCCGGCGTTTGCGGGCGTGAAACTGCTACGCCGCCTTCAAGCTGCTGGACAAATAAGTTCAACAGACCGCCTTCGGCATAGAGCTCGGATTGTGCAATAGCGCTCTTGCGGGCCGGTACGGCACCATTGGCATTTGTCATGTGCAAAATTTCTTCAGGCTCAATCAGGTAGCTCAAGAACTCAAAAGCTGCCTCTGGATTCTTACAGGTTGAAGTGATCCCCCAGTTCCATGAACCCGATCCTGTAACGGCTTTTTCGCCAAGGATGGGCATGGGGATAAGGATAGCATCTTCCCCCAGGCCTTCGGTATGGGGGCCATACATCCAGTGACCTACATAAGACAACGCCGCAATTTTGCTTCCGTAGAAATCATCGTCTCCAGCCGGGCTGGGATTGGCGTAACCATTTTCAAACAAGCTCTGGAACCATTCCAAAGCGGCCACAGATTCCGGACCATTCAGGACGCCATCTGAGCTCTGATAATCCGTGCGATCGATTAAGTCGCCGCCAAAGGACTGGATGAAAGGAGAAAAGGCATACGTATTCCACTCATCTCCAGCGCCGTAATTCAGTTTCAAGTCAAGCGCATATTCAACCTGGTCCAGTTCCATCAGCGCATCCATGGCAGCCATAAACTCATCCATGGTCCAGGGATCATCAATACTGGTGGGGATACGAACACCGGCTTCTTCCAGGTACGATTTGTTGCCCCAGAGAGCCAGCCCGGAATCAAATGTTCCTAAACTGTACAATTTGCCGCCATATGTGCCTTGTTCAATAATGGAAGGCAGGAAATCATCCTTCAATTCCTGTGAAACAAAATCATCCAACGGGCGCAAATAACCTGACCAGGCATAGTTGTAAAGGAAAGGACCATCGAAGTCAAGCAAACAGGGCAAATCACCTGCTAATGCACCTGCGCTGACCTGATCATTATAAGATCCTTCTGGCAGCAAGATTGCATTAACATAAACCTTGTCTTGCATTTCGTTAAACGTAGTCACTTGTTCATCGAGCACTTCACGCTCTTCACCTTTTCCTGAATGGAACCAGACGTCAATAGTCACCGGTTCCGCAGCTGCAGGTTCTTCTGCTGCAGGCTCTTCGGCAGCTGGCTCTTCTGTTGCAGGTTCTTCTGCTGCGGGTTCCTCAGCAGCAGGTTCCTCCACCGCAGTGGGTTCAGCGGCAGTGCCACAGGCAGCCAAAACAATGGTCAATACCATAAAAAGCGATATGATCATAAACATCTTCTTCTTTTTCATTTTTTTAACTCTCCTTATTTTTTGTTTTTTTACAACCTCACAACCCGCCTTAAAATAATTATTTGCCTCCTTTCACCTTTTTTAATCTGTTTTTCCTAAAGCCCTTATACAATAGGAAACTCAGGCAGTTGCTCGCTCAATGAGTTTGAGCTGAACAAAAACATTTTCTTCCGGCCTGATTGGATCTGCAATTTGAGAAATTAAATGCTCCACAGCCAATTTACCGCTTTCAAACAGCGATTGGCTGATAGTGGTAAGTTCTAAGTACCCTGCGATATCAATATCGTCAAAGCCAATTACGGCCAGATCTTCCGGTATGCGGACACCTCTTTTTCGTGCTACTTTCAACACGCGAAGGGCCAAGTCATCTGTCGCCGCGAAGATGGCCGTAGGTGGTTCGAGTAAATCTAAAAGTTCATGTACTTGTTTATCCGGATCTCTGGGAGGAAAAACGGGCAATTTAATATATTCCTCTGGTAAATTTATGCCGTGCTGCTGCAGTGTCTGACGATACCCCTCCAACCGGATATCTTCTGGCCTCAGGGTATATGTAGCAGTTACCGTATCCCCCACATAGGCATATCGATGATGCTTTTTACGAATAAAATATTCAGCTGCAATCTGTCCCCCATATTTGTTGTCAATTTCTATACTGGAGAAACCCTGAATATGGTTTTCGACCAATATTGTTGGGATCGCACTCTGCTGTAAACGCTTTTGAGAGAGATTGTCAACTGGAAGGGCAACAATGATCAATCCATCCAGTTGATTGGAGAAAGGAAGCACCGTCAAATAACTGTTCAAGCGCGCCTCGGAATCCACAGGGTAAATCATCAAATCATAAGGAGAATCGACCAGAGCCGCGGCGATGCCTCTCAAGCGCTGAGCGAAAGATGGGAGTGTAAAAAATGGTGTGATAACCCCTATGCGGCCAATTTCTTTACGTGCTCTTTCGCGTGCATCTGCCTTAGGGACAAAGCCTAATTCATCAATGGCAGCCAAAATCTTTCCCCGTGTTTTCTCACTTACCTGTTCGGGAGAATTTAATACCCGCGACACTGTCGCAATACTGACATCAGCCAGTTTGGCTACATCATATATCGTTGGAGGTTTTTTTGATTTATCCATAATAATGTAAGTGCTTTCATAAAAACTCTTACAAAGAGAATAGCATTTTTTGAATAGGATTGTCAACCAAGAGAACGGACCGGCATGACAAACGACTGGTTTGAGCAGATAAATGTCATATTCTTTCAGAAAATATCCTCGCACAACAAGCACAATATTTCATTTTCCCCCTTTTGATCTTATTTCTTTTCCAAAATCAACGCGTACGAGATTGAACTTGTTGATTAAAAATCAGTTGCCAATAAGGCCCGCGTTTAAAGACACAGCTTGAATTTATACAATTTCTCCTATCCAAGCTTTTATAAATATTTGAAATTCTGCCATGATACGGATATATTTTTCCTGTATGTCCACATGGTTTTGCCATTCCGAATCATTTCTGTGGAACGAAGCAATTATTGTGAATTAAGGATGAAAATGTTGGCAAGAAATGTAAGAAAGATTCGTAGAAAGTGAAGGGAAAAATGAAGGTCGATAAAAAGACGGCAAAAGTCGCAGGGCTTCTATATGTAATAATTATTTTAGGCAGCATCCTGGGAGGCATTTCCACCGAGCTGTATATGCAGTCGCATCTTGTGGAAACCGCTGCAGACACAGCGAACACCATTTTCGTACCGGATGGATTATATCGTACTGGCTTCTCCATTTACCTGCTTGTTTACTTGAGTGATCTGGCAACAGCCGTTGTACTTTACGTATTGCTAAAACCCGTGGACAAAAACCTGGCTTTGCTGGCAGCATTTTTCAGATTCGCGGAAGCCACAATTTTGGGGATAAACATGCTCAATCACTTTAATGCTTTCCTCCTTTTGCAGGGAAATGCTTACCTGGGAGTATTTCAGCCGGATCAACTACAGGCTATGGCATCCATGTTTCTCAAGGTACATAGGTCAGGCTATCTAATCAGCCAGGTGTTCTTTGGATTCCATTGTTTCTTTTTAGGATATTTGCTTTTTAAATCCGGCTACTTTCCTAAAGCTTTGGGAATCCTTCTGATTGCCGCATCATTTGGGTACCTCACGGAGAGTTTTGCTTATTTTCTCCTCCCCAATTACGAAGCGGTGGAAACGATTATTTCCTGGGTTAGCGCGGTGCCGGCTTTTCTTGCAGAATTATCCCTCACTTATTGGCTTTTATTTAAAGGCACAGATATTGAGAAACGGTATAACTTGGTTCCAGTCTCCATTTGAATAGAATCTGGATACCAACGGCTTAAAAAGATTAAGAAAATCTAAAAAAGGATTAATGATGAAAGCAGTTATTTGGACAAAATATGGGACTCCTGATGGTCTTCAACTCAAAGAGGTGGAGAAACCTGCTCCTAAAGATGATGAAATCCTCATAAAAATTCACGCGACGACGATCACAGCCGGGGATTGCGAGATGCGCAGGCTTCAACTTCCTCTCATGCTGTCGTTCCCTGTACGGCTCTACGCAGGCCTCTTAAAGCCCAAAAGAATAACCATACTTGGGCAAGAACTCGCCGGCGAAGTCGAACAGGTTGGCAAAAATGTGAACTCATTTAAAGTGGGCGACCAGGTTTTTGGTACGACCGGTTTTGGCTTTGGCGCTTATGCAGAGTATATCTGCCTTCCTGGAAAACCTGACGACGCACAAGGAACATTAGCGATCAAACCAGCAAATTTGACTTATGAAGAAGCCGCCGCTGTCCCAACTGCCGGATTCGAGGCGCTGCACTTTATCAGAAAGGCGGATATCCAGCCCGGGAAAAAGGTTTTGATTATCGGTGGAGGTGGAAGTATTGGAAGTCTTTCAATACAAATCGCCAGATATTTCGGAGCTGAAGTGACTGGCGTGGATAGCACAGAAAAATTAGACATGATGCGCTCAATAGGTGCGGATTATGTCATTGATTATACAAAAGAAGATTACACCAACGCAGGCGAAACCTACGATTTGATCATTGATGTGGTCGGACGGAATTTAGTTTCCCGCCGGCTCAAATTGCTTAAACAAGGTGGATATTACTTCCTGGCATATGCCGCGCTTTCACACCTTGTTCTTGGAAAGTGGGCTTCGATGAAAAGCAATAAAAATTTTAAAATTGAATCGGCAAACCAAAACAAAGAGGACCTGATTTTCCTCACAAAACTCATTGAGGCAAGAAAGATCAAACCCTTTATTGATAAATGTTATCCTTTGGAACAAATACCCGATGCTCATAGATATGCAGAAGCCGGGCATAAAAAGGGAAATATTGTCATTACAGTGGATCATTGAACACAATGAATCCGGTAATTCGGTTATCACTATATCTATTCAGCTACCGCTACGCACGAGAATTTAATACCCTCTTCCCCCTTAAATAAAAAAGTGGCGAGGGTGAGATTTGAACTCACGACCAAGGGCTTATGAGTCCCCTGCTCTACCACTGAGCTACCTCGCCATTACTTGAAGCGGTGAAAATATTACTATGAGAAAAGCGATTTGTCAACCATATCACCGCTTTTTCTTCGAGCCTGGTTACTCAAATGCCAACTTCTTCTGATTCAAAGATACATACCGACCATCTCCAATTACCAGATGGTCCATCACTTTGATATCCAGTAACTTCCCGGCTTCAATGGCCGCTTTCGTAAGCCGGATATCTTCCGGGCTGGGCTTGGGATCGCCGCTGGGATGGTTGTGAACCAGAATAATCGCCGCGGCATTACGTTGGATGGCATCCTTGAACAGCTCCCCAATCCTGACCATTGAGGAATTCAAAGAACCTTTATAAAGCTTGTTGATATTGATCACCTGGTTTCGGGTGTTAAGATTCATCACCCACAGATGCTCCTGAGGCAGCGCTGACATCTCATAACTTACTAGCGCAGCAGCATCGTCGGGGTTTTGTATCGAAAGGCGGTCTTTGGCCTCCATTTCACCCAACCGCCTGCCCAGCTCAATTGCCGCTTTGATCTGCGCTGCCTTGGCCGGACCAATCCCTTTTTGCTGGCAAACTTCCTGAAAAGAGGCCGTATGTAATCCACGTAGTCCACCCGAATCCTGCAGTATCCTTTGCGCCAACTGGATGGCATTTTCACCCGGAATGCCCACCCGCAGCAAAATAGCCAGCAGTTCCGATTGACTTAACGCCTGGGCACCCAGCTTTTCCAGGCGCTCTCTGGGTCGATCCGAAGTATCCAGGTCCGTAATGCGATAAGTGTTGTTTTCTTTGGTCATCAGCTTATAAATGTTTTTGGGCTGTTTATCTAAAAAACCTTGCCCTAAAAACCCCTTTCGGAAACTATACACCAACCAAAATAAAAGGGCAAGCGAAGGAGATTTAACAGGACAAATTGTTGGCCCTTTCCCACGAATTTAACAGAGAAACGAGGATACTCACCATATCAATTTTTACAACAGGAGGCAATTATGGCATACATTTAAGTACAGCATCCATGCTATAATTTCTTAATTGGAGTCCATTATGATATTGAATCCCACAACTATCAGCAATCTGGTACTGATTGGCACTGCCTTTTCTGCAGCATTCATCGCTGCACTCTGGTTGAGTTTGATCTTCTGGACATACCGTGACATCCAAAAAAGATCCAAAGATTCTCTGTTGCGAATATTGGCTGCGTTGATTGTCGCCGTGCTTTTTTTGCCGGGAATCATTATCTACCTTGTGATTCGTCCTCCGCAAACGCTTGAGGAGCAATATCAATACGCTCTTGAAGAAGAGGCCCTGCTCCAATCCATCGAAGAAAACACACTCTGTCCTGGCTGCGGAAGACACACCCACGAAGATTGGATTATTTGTCCAAATTGCCAAACCAAATTAAAAAAGAATTGTCACCAATGCGGTAAATTAATGGAACTCGCCTGGAATTTATGCCCTTATTGTGGATCGGCTGCACCCGGGATGCGGCGCGAAAATCTCACTATGGACGATGCCCTGCGGTCACTTTCCACCGAAGAGAGTGAGTAAGTGTTTTTAATTTATGACTTTTGAAACAACACTTGTGACTACAGACAAACCGCCCCAATATTTAGGGATTGGCCATGTAACCAGGGACCTCACACCTGATGGGCCAGTTTTGGGAGGTACGGTATCCTACGCAGCATTAACCGCGGCAGCAATGGGATTGAAAGTTGGGATTGCGACTTCCTATTCGGGTGATTTCGAGCCCAAAGCGCTCCGTGAGATCATGAAGCGGGTCATTCCCGCAAAAGAAACAACTACTTTTGAGAACATTAACACACCCAATGGCAGAGTCCAGCGCATCCATCATCTGGCAAGCCCCATCCATGCCAACACCATCCCCATCCCCTGGAGGAACTGCCCGATTGTTCATCTTGGTCCCGTTACCAATGAAATTGAAGCGGGAATAGCAGAAATTTTTCCGAACGCAATGATTGGTATCACACCGCAAGGTTGGATGCGGCGCTGGGATGACCAGGGGAATGTATATTACAAGCAATGGGAAGATGCCGCAAAAATGCTGAAGTTCGCCAGTGCTGTGGTACTCAGCATAGAAGACGTGCAGCATGATGAAAATGAAATCGAGCGGCTGGTTGAAATGTCCAGAATTTTGATCGTTACCGAAGGAGCTGAAGGAGCAAGAGTATACTGGAATGGAGATGTCCGTAAAATCCGACCGCCCAAAGTAACGGAAGTTGACGCAACCGGTGCAGGGGATATTTTCGCCACAGCATTCTTCATCCGATATTCTCAAACCCGAGACCCCTGGACGGCCGCAGAATTTGCCACAAAGATCGCTTGTCAATCGGTTACCCGAACAGGTATGTCGGGGATACCTACACCATCAGAAGCTCAAAAACACTTAATTGAGATACTTTAAAAACCATGGCTAAAATCTACTCACTCGTAAATCAAAAAGGTGGTGTCGGAAAAACCACCTCCGCTATAAATCTGGGCGCTTATCTGGGCTATTATGGACAAAAAGTGCTGCTGGTGGATTTAGATCCACAAGCTAATGCCACTTCTTCACTGGGAATTGAAAAATTAAAAGTGAAGAAAGGTACTTATGAAGTTCTGCTCGGTACGGATCCGATTGCACCTTTGATCCTGCACAATCCCCGACTGAAAATCTCCCTGCTCCCTTCTTCACCAGCGCTGGCCGGTGCGGAGATCGAATTAACGGAGATTCAAAATCGGGAATTTCGCTTAAGAGAAGCTTTAGAGCCCATCAAAGACCGGTACGATTATATTCTTATCGACTGTCCACCTTCCTTGAGTCTGCTGACTGTGAATGGGCTGGTTGCCACGCAGAATGGTGCTTTAATTCCGGTTCAATGTGAGTATCTAGCCCTGGAGGGACTTGGACAATTGACCCAAACGATCCAGCGTGTTCAGAGCTCGCTCTTCCCCAACCTAAAGATCCGTGGGGTTATTCTTACCATGTTCGACGGCCGTACCCGTCTGGCAATGGACGTGGTTTCCGAAGTGCAGCGATTTTTCCCGGATCAGGTTTTTAAAAGTATTATTCCGCGGAGCGTCAGAGTTGCCGAAGCGCCCTCTTATGGTCTCCCAATTTCTACTTATGCACCGGATTCTTCTGCAGCAAAAGCTTATGCAACATTAGCACGTGAGATGCTTGAAGAAGATGGAATTCACATCCCCTCATTTGAAGAGTAAAGGCAACCAATCATGGCACGAAAATCTGGCCTGGGGAAAGGCCTGGGCGCTCTCATTCCAGGAAGCGAAAACGAAGAAAAAAAACAAATCAGCGGCGGCACCATTGAGGTTCCGGAAGATTTAATCGTACCCAATCCGCGTCAGCCCCGCCAGATGCTCAAAGATGATGAACTGGCAGAACTGGCAGCATCCATCCGAGAACACGGCATTTTGCAACCGCTGATTGTGTCCAAAGAAGATGATTCGGAACAATTCACATTGATCGCAGGTGAACGGCGGCTGCGGGCAGCCAGACTGGCCGGGATGCAAATGGTTCCGGTATTGATCCGGCAGGTAACCGAACAACAGCAGCTTGAGCTGGCTCTGATTGAAAACGTCCAGCGCTCAGATCTGATGCCTTTAGAAACGGCAACAGCCTATCAAGAGCTGGCCGATTCATTCAATTTATCCCACGAAGAAATTGCCACCCGCGTTGGAAAAAGCAGAGTCAGCGTAACCAACACGATCCGGTTGTTAAAACTTCCTGATATTATAAAAAAGGCCCTGTCGGAAGGAAAGATCAGCGAAGGACACGCTCGGGCTCTTTTGGCGCTGAACAGTCCTCAATCACAAATTGCCGCGCTCAACGCGATCTTGAAAAACAGCTTGAGCGTCCGGCAAACAGAAGAGCTGGTTCGAAATCTGGGCGGCAAAAAGACCCCTCGCCCCACCAAACAAAGCCCTGCTCCTGAGATTAAAGCTATTGAGGAGCGATTGAGAAATGCCCTCGGCACAAAAGTCACACTTCGGCATGGAAAGAATGGGGGCAGCCTAGTGATTCATTATTACTCCAACGAAGAACTTGAAGCCCTGCTTGAGCAAATTATTAAAGGTTAATGCCATGCACATTCTGCACAACGGAAATGTCTATACGCAGGACATCGCTCTGCCCATTGCCGAGGCAATTGCCATCAAAGAGAACCGGATTGTCGCTGTTGGCAGCAACGAAGATATTCTCCAATTAAAAGAACCCGGCAGCCACATCCTTGATTTGAAGGGCAGAACCATCCTTCCGGGATTGACAGACTCCCACATTCATCTCGAACATTATGCGTTCAGTCTTCAAAAAATTAATTGTGAAACCGATTCACTCAGCGAATGCCTCGATAGGGTAAGCCGCCGGGTAGAGCAATCCATCCCCGGCTCTTGGATTCTTGGACATGGCTGGAATCAAAATAACTGGCCGGAAGGATTTGGGACTGCTCAGGATTTGGACCGGATCGCACCGGAAAATCCGGTTTACCTGACGGCCAAATCTCTGCATGCCGGTTGGGCAAACTCAGCGGCGCTGCAAATAGCCGGCATTACCGCACAAACGCCCAATCCTCCCAACGGGATCATTGCGAAAGATAAAACCGGAAAACCTACCGGTATTCTGTTCGAAAACGCGATGGAGCTGCTGGAAAGTGCGATTCCAGCACCAACTATAGAGGAAACTGTTCTCGCGCTGGAAAATGCCCAAACCAACCTCTGGCAATTTGGCATCACGGGCGCACACGATTTTGATGATTCTTCCTGCTTTACCGCTCTGCAAATCCTGAACCGGGAAAACCGGTTAAAGTTAAGAGTTGTAAAAGGCATTCCAAGAACAAGCTTAGAATCCGCAATCCGGATGGGCGTGCGGACCGGTTTTGGCAGTGATCTGTTAAGATTCGGGCCTCTCAAATTGTTTACAGATGGCGCATTAGGGCCACAAACCGCTGCCATGCTGGCTCCATTTGAAAACGAGCCGGACTATTGTGGGGAGCTTTTCCTGGACGAAGATGCTTTCTTCGAGATTGGAAAAGAAGCAGTCTCCCACGGCATCCATCTGGCCGTCCACGCCATTGGAGACCGGGCGAACCGGGAAATTCTAAATGGCTACCGACGGATTCGAGCCTATGAAGCCGAACAGGGGCTTATCAGGGGACGTCATCGCATTGAGCATGTGCAGATATTGTCCCCGGCAGATCAAAGCCGTCTTCAAGAATATGGCATAACAGCCTCTGTCCAGCCCATTCATGCCACTTCGGATATGAATATTTCCGATCGCTACCTGGGCCAACGCGCCAAGGATGCCTATGTATTCCGTTCATTATTGGACCGCGGCACACTTATGACGTTTGGGTCAGACGCCCCAGTAGAATCCCCCAATCCATTCCTGGGAATTCACGCAGCCGTAACCCGCAGACGCACAGACGGCACCCCCGGCGCAGAAGGTTGGCATCCCGAACAGAAAATCTCTGTGCAGGAAGCAATCTCAGCTTACACACTTGCCCCTGCACTTTCCGCAGGAATGGAAAATAAAATTGGAAAGCTCAGTCCTGGGTTTTACGCAGATTTAATCCTTCTGGAGAATAATCCCTTTACAGTTCCCACAAAAACTATACATTTAATCACACCTCAGGCTACAATGGTTAATGGGGAATGGGTCTGGGATAAAAATTGAGGTTGAGATAGAGAAATGAGCACAAAACCAACGCTTACACCAGAGGTTTTAGTCCCCCGTCTGGGAGATTATCTTCTCGAAAAAGGGATCATATCTAAATCCATTCTTGAAAAGGCACTCCGCATTCAAGAAAAAAGGAGATCTCCGGAACAACCAGTTCCATTAATCGGGAATATTTTGATTGAAATCAACGCGATCGACCGGGCCACCCTCGATGAGGCGATCACAGAGCAAATTCTCCAGCTGAGAATCGCTTTAGAAAACTATAACCAGCAATTGGAGCAGCGCGTTCAGGAAAGGACAGCCGAACTGGAACATGCTCTTGAACAACTCGCAGAACTAAACCAACTTAAATCCAATTTCATTTCAAATATTTCTCACGAACTCCGCACGCCCCTGACACATGTAAAAGGGTATATCGAACTGCTTGCAGAACGAGACCTTGGACCGCTTACCCCAGATCAGGAACAGGCTATTTTTATTATGGAAAAATCTTCAGCCCGGCTTGAGCGCCTGATTGAAGACTTAATTCTCTTTTCCAATACGGAGAATGGACAGATCAGCCTGCAAATACAACCCTTTGATCTCAACTTCCTATTCCGCGATATTCTTATTCAGGCATCTACAAAGTCAAATGAAAATAATATAACCATCCGCCAGGATTGCCCACAGGACCTTCCAAAAGTCAAAGCAGACCGGGAAAAAATCAGCTGGGTCATTCTTCAATTACTCGATAACGCGATTAAATTTTCAAATCCGGGCGGAGAAATTTTACTGAAAGCTGAAGCCGAGGGTGCGTTCATCAACATTTCCGTTTCAGATACCGGCATTGGAATCCCGAAAAATAAGATTGAGGAAATTTTTGAGCCGTTCCATCAGTTGGACGGTTCCTCCACACGGAAAGTTGGGGGGACAGGTCTGGGGCTCAGCCTGGCTCGAAAAATCATTGAGGCACATGGGTCCATGCTTCGTGTCTCATCAAAAGTTGGTGAGGGAAGCAAATTTGACTTTTCACTGATTACAAATAAAACCGGTTCCTCCAGTTATACTACTTCTCAAACCTGGGAAGCTCAAGGGTAACAACCCATGAAGAAAAGCGCCGCTTGTGCCGAAAGTGTTAATATTAAACACCTCCACTCAATCAGCCAGATTGTCAATCAAGCTGCCAATTGGAAAACCGCTCTGGATGAAATCACAAAATTTGTACGAACTTTTTTCATCTTTGATAACCTGGTAGTGTATTTATCAAATCTGCATCAGGACATGGAAGTCTTCTACGCAAAAGCTTTGGGGCGCGGAAAAAGTGCTGAAGCGGATGCTTCATGGGGAGAAAGCATTGCCAACCGGATTGCTCAAAGCCACCAGGTCATTCTGGAAAAACCAGACGAGAGCAAGAAGGAAGACCGTTTAAAACAGCCTCACATTTTGGGTGTTCCTCTGTTGATTAACAATAATTTGCTGGGCGCTTTGGTTTTGATCCGTTTTGGAGGGCCGGAGTTCACACCAGACGATGTCTTCTTGACTGAATTTATCGCAAATCAAATTTCTCAGATCATTCATCGTGATAAGCTGCAACAAAAGAATGAAATTTTGAGAACCCAACAGGAACAGAATCAGCTCAGAGACGATTTCATATCCACCATCACCCACGAATTAAGAAATCCTCTTGGATTCATTAAAGGCTATACAACCACACTCCTTCGGTCAGATACCACGTGGGATCAGGCCACCCAGGAGGAATTTCTCCAAATCATTGATCAGGAAACCGATCACCTGCAGGAATTAATTGATAACATTTTAGATTCGGCACGCCTAAAATCCGGGCAATTGAAGATGAAATTCTCTCAGGTAAGACTGGATGCGCTCTTAAAAGATGTTCAACTGCGAAGCCAGATGAACGACCCCGGGAAAAAAGTGATTTTGCATTGCAGAGATGGGTTAACCCCAATTCTTGCCGATTCTCGCCGATTATCTCAGGTCTTCGAAAACCTGATTAACAATGCTAAAAAATATGCCCCTGAATCAGATATTGAAATTCAAATTTACCAGACAGAAGATTTCTCAAACATTCAAGTAAGAGACTTTGGTCAGGGGATCCCCGAAAAATACCTGCCCTTTATTTTCGACCGCTTTTTCCGAAACCCGGAACAATCCCCCAACATTCATGGTTCAGGGTTAGGGTTATATATTTGTAAGAAAATTATTCAGGAACATAACGGGAAAATCGAGGTGGAGTCTGAAATTGGTAAAGGAACAACTTTCCATCTGACCATTCCCAATGCCCAGGAATTATTGTATGAAGATAGGGCCTTGAAGGAGGAATTATGACTCTCATTTTAGCTGTGGATGACGAGACACTATATCAACATTTGCTTAAAGTTAATCTTGAAAAAGAGGGCTATGAAGTAATCTGTGCCGGTGACGGTGAAGAAGCTCTTGAGATGGTCTCAAACCGCAATCCCGATCTTGTCGTACTGGATATCATGATGCCGAAACTGGATGGGATCACAACCTGCGAGCGGATTCGACAATTTTCAAGTATTCCCATCATTATGCTGACTGCCCGTGGGGAAGAGCAGGATCGCGTTGCGGGGTTAAATGTAGGTGCAGATGATTATGTTGTTAAACCTTTCTCTGCTACTGAATTGGTTGCCAGAGTTCGTGCAGTCTTACGGAGGGCACATACTTCCGAACAAATTACTCAAAACCGCTATTTCATGCACGGCACATTGAAAATCGATTTCGCGCGCGCTGAAGTATGGAAAGATAATAAACCCATCTACCTTTCCGCGACGGAATACCGCCTTCTGATCCAGTTTGCGCAGCATGTGGGACAGGTACTTTCTCCCGAAGACCTTTTAGTAGCAATTTGGGGGCCCCAATATAAAGACGACAAAGAAATTCTGTGGGTGAGTATTGCCAGACTACGGCAAAAACTGGAAGATGAACCACACTCTCCCGTTCACGTGGTAACCCGGCCAGGCCTCGGCTATCTAATGCCCCCTTTATAAAAACGTGGAAGAACTTTAGAGGTTATTTTTAAGGAAAAATCATGTACGACTCAATGGAACAAAAAGGGAAAATCTTTACCAACGTGGTCACCAAAAATCCGGTGGAGATCATCTTGCAGACAGACTGCAACATAATCCAGGGAAAAATCCATGTCAGGATCAACCAACGTTTAAAAGATGAGCTCGACAATAACAGCTCTTTTTTAGCAATCACCGACGCCACAATTTCAACCTTGGACGGAAAAATCCTTTACCAAAGCCGGTTTATTGCTGTGAACCGCTCACACATCGCCTGGTTATTCCCACAAGCAGAGTTAGTCCGGATAGAAAACGAATCATGAGCGAATCTAATTCCAACCCTCAAGCAAAAAACGCTGACCTCAATAAGCTCAAAACTTATCTGATCGGACTGATTTCCCGGGAACTGGAAACCGCCCCACCTCCGGTAGCAGAACGCAAAAAAGTCATTTTAAAATACCTCCAACAGGCCTACCAGAGTACAAAGTTAAACCTGCCTTCCACGCTGAGAGAACAGCTCTTCCACGAAATTCTGGACGACATGCTGGGATTCGGAAAGCTCCAACCCCTGCTTGATGATCCGTCTATCAGTGAAATTATGGTAAATGGCCCCAAACAAGTCTATGTCGAACGAAATGGCAAATTGACAAAAACCAACATCACCTTTGAATCCGACCGGGATGTTTTAAAGATCATTGACAAAATTGTCTCTCCCCTTGGCAGGCGTATTGACAATGAAAGCCCAACAGTAGATGCCCGTTTACCGGACGGATCCCGTGTTAATGCCATTGTTGCGCCTGTGGCCATCGACGGCCCCGGCATCACCATCCGTAAATTTAATAAAGAGAAGCTAACCGTTGACCAGTTGATCGAATTCGGGTCTCTATCAGAAAGTATGGCAGACTTTATTAAAGCCTGTGTTATATCCCGTTTAAACATTGTCATCTCGGGTGGAACCGGTTCAGGGAAAACAACTTTATTGAACATCCTTTCCGGTTTTATTCCCGAAGAAGAGCGAATTGTCACCATTGAAGACGCGGCAGAGCTTCAACTCCAACAGGAACATATTGTCCGCATGGAAACAAAGCCGGCTGATCCCGAAGGGAAAAATGCGGTCCCCATCCGCCACCTGGTCCGCAACTCATTACGGATGAGACCGGACCGGATTGTAGTGGGTGAGGTCCGGGGCGGCGAAGCTTTGGACATGCTTCAAGCCATGAACACAGGACACGACGGTTCTCTGACCACTTTGCACGCCAATACGCCAAGAGATGCACTTTCCCGGCTGGAAACCATGTGCTTAATGTCGGGAATGGAACTTCCATTAAAAGTGATCCGCCAACAAATTGCCTCCGCAGTAGACCTGGTTGTTCAGCAATCCCGTCTGCGAGACGGCAGCCGGAAGGTAACCGCCATCACGGAAGTTGCCGGAATGGAAGGCGATACCGTGGTGATGACGGACATTTTCCGGTTTGAGCAAACTTCCATCTCTACCGAGGGGAAAATCATTGGGGAACATCGCCCCACCGGTATCCGGCCCTTTTTTATTCCACGTCTGGAGGCTTATGGCTTCAAATTGCTGCCCTCCGTATTCGGCGTAAATTTAGGGGAAATGTTAGGCCCGCGGAAACGATAAGTTTTTTTCAAAAAACTTTGTCAATGCTATAATAGAATCAACTTTTGAAAACAGGTTCATTAGAAAAGATGCGACAATCCGATGAATAAAAATAACCTCCTGATTAAACTACGTACCAAAAAATTGGCCCTCCTGATCTATGACGCCAGGTTAGCCGCTGAGCGAAGCATCAGAGAGTCGGCGGATGCAATCAACGTATCCCGCTACCAATTCAAGGCTTTCGAAAACGGCGAACAATCCCCATCACTGCCCCTGCTGAAAGAATTAGCCGCTTATCTGAATCTTCCCCTGGACCACTTTTGGGACCATGTCGCGCTCTCGCCAACCGCCTCGGAAAATTCAAACGACTCCGCCTTCAACGCTCAATTGAATGATCGGGACAAAGAAATCGGTCAATTTTTAAAAGAAAAACGGGAGGAACAAGACCTGTCTTTTGAAGAACTGGCCGAAAGAACTTCTCAGGAGGTTGATCAATTAATCCGTTTTGAAGTAGGTGAAGACCCCATCCCGGTACCTGTGTTGGAAATCCTCATTAAGGAATTAGGAGTTCCATTGAAGCAGTTCCTTGAACAATGTAACGGCGCAGAAAGCCGTGAAACCCAAAAAAATCAAATCGATCAGTTTTTGGAATTGCCAGCCGATCTTCAGGAATTTATTTGCAAACCCGTGAATCGCCCTTATTTAGAGCTTGCAGCACGCTTGAGTGAATTATCATCCGAAAAACTGCGTACGGTCGCAGAAAGCCTCTTAGAGATTACATACTGAAAATATGGAAACCACCCAACTAAAAAGCATTATTGAAACAGCCAACCAGGCTTACCAAAAAGGGGATTTTCAATCAGCAGCCGAGTATTTCGAAAAGGCACAGCTTTCATACGTCCAATCCGGTGATGCAATCAACGCGGCTGAAATGGCAAATAATTTGAGTGTCGCCCGTCTTAGAATGAATGACGGAGAAGGCGCATTATCGGCTGCTCAAGGCACCGAAAAAGTCTTCGAAGACATTCAGGATGTCAAACGGCAGGCTATTGCATTGGGAAACCAGGCTGCCGCCCTGGAGCTTTTGGGAAAACCGGAACATGCGCTCGATTTATATGAAAGCTGTTCAAATCTCCTGAAAGGGACGGATGAGAAAGAGCTTCGCGCTTTTGTATTATCCAGCATTTCCGCGCTTCAATTGAAAACCGGAAAACAATTCCAGGCCATGGCCTCTATGGATGCGGCTCTGGATCACAAAAAACAATTATCTCTTAAAGAAAAATTTCTAAAAAAGCTTCTCAAAGTTCCGTTTCGGATGTTAAACAAAAAAGAATAACGCCAAAAACGTTATCACAACTTCAAATTTCCATGCCAACTGATTTGACAATTCGGAACGCCTCCCAGGATGATTTCCAAAACCTTTCTGACCTGATCCATTTTGGGGCCTATGTTCACCGGCACCTGGATTGGAGATCCCCTCTGGATTGGCTGGGACATTCTCCTTTTGTAATCCTGGAACGTGGACACTCCTTGTTAGCTGCGCTTTCCTGTCCAACCGAATTGGAAGAATTATCCTGGATCCGATTGTTTGCTTATTCCGTCGAATTAGATGCTCAAAATACCTGGCAAGCACTATTTGAGCGTGCTCTGCAATCTTTCCCCCACAAGGAAATACCTACCATTGCCGCATTATCGCTTCAGAACTGGTTCACCTACATCCTTCTTAACAATCAATTCCGGCATCTCCATAACATCGTCGTATTACAATGGGTTGGAGAAACCCCCATAAAGCCCTCACTAGCCCCGGAATATACCCTGCGACCCATGCTCGCTGAAGATTTACCAGCCGTGGAAACGGTCGACCATGCTGCTTTTGAGCGCATCTGGCAAATTTCTTTTTGGGAACTTCAGCAAGCTTTTCAGCTTTCCATTTACGCAACCGTTTTGCAGCACGGAAACCGGATCGTGGGATATCAAATCAGCACTGCAAATGGCAGAAATATTCACCTTGCCCGGCTGGCAGTCCATAAAGACTTCCAGAGACAACACCTCGGCAGTACACTGGTCTTTGATCTCTTGAACGAATCTCAGAAGAAAAATGCAGATACAATAACGGTTAATACCCAGCACACGAACCAGAAATCACTGGCGCTGTATCAAAAAATGAACTTCTTCACCACAAACGAGCAATTTCCTGTATTGGTTTATTCCCCCTGAAAACACAATCCCGCTTCCGACCCTCTTTTTTCCATGCCAGCACAGCAGCGGAAATTTTTTTCAGATCTCAAACAATATTAAAAAGACAGACACCCTGTCAGGCAAGGTGTCTGCCCATATTAACCAAAAGGTTATTTTTTTCTGTCTGCCCTCTGTGAGCAGTTTAAATCGTCCTTGTAATTTTCTTCTAAGGAAGCGTCACGCCAAAATAGGCCAGCAGCCCCACCAAAATTGGTGCCACGAATAAAGATGGCAGGAAACTACCAACCCGAATGAAACGGATTTCAAGCAGACTTGAAATGGCCAGACCGACCAGTATCAGCCCACCTACCGCGGTCATTTCATTCATCATCGGATCGGTTACGATGAGCTGCAGTTGATTTGCCATTAATGAAATACTCCCCTGATAAACACAGGTCGGCAAAATCGAAAAAGCCACCCCAATGCCAAGACTGGAAGCAAAAGCCAATGAAGCGAAAGCATCCAGTATGGATTTAATTGCCAGCAAGCTAAAATCGCCGGTCAACCCATCCTGGATGGAACCCAAAATCGCCATGGGGCCAATGCAAAAGACGAGTGAAGAAGTAACAAAACCCTTAACAAACTTGGATTGGGACTGCTCTCCACCATTTTTTTTCATTAGTTTTCTTTCCAGCCAGCCCCCCAAATTTTCTAACCGCTCTTCAAGTTGCCACCATTCCCCCAACAAGGCTCCAATTAATAAACTACCCAGGACAAGCAGCGAGTTTTCCGTCGATAAAAACAGTTTTACCCCCAGTACCATCGTAAACAAACCTATTCCGGAAACAACCGTATTTCGAATACGATCTGGAAGCTGTGCTCCAAATACGAGGCCCACTAAGCTGCCCACTAAAATTGCTGCGCCGTTAATTAATGTTCCAATCATTTTGATTTATCACCTTTAGCCAGGGTAGGATGCTCAGATTTTGTAATGATCCAATTTTCCAACAATTCCAATGCAAAACAAAGCGAAGATAAACGGTTAAAGTATCTCAAAACTTGTGGGTTTTGAATGCCCTTATGATGCCAAAGCTCAACAATCCTTCTTTCGGCCCGCCGTACAACAGTCCGGGACATGTCAAGTGCTGCACCCGCCAGGGTATCACCCGGAATAATAAATTCTTTGGGGATATTCACCCTCTGAGTAATTTTATCCGTTTGGCCTTCCAGCCAGCGCACCTGTTCTTCAGACACATATTTGAATTGATCTGCATTGGCGGGAGATGCAGCAACTTCTGCCATAATTTTATAGAGATCTTGCTGGATTTTGAGGATAATCTGCTTGATTTCGTCGGATGTCGAGAGACTCCGCGCCCAACCCAAAGCGGAATTTGCCTCATCAATGACGCCCAGGGTTTCTACTCTCAAATCATATTTTGGAACTCTTTCCTCCCCCAATATCCCCGTATCGCCTTTATCACCCATTCGGGTATAGAATGATTTCAATTCACCCACCTCCCCAAGTAATTAAAAACAGAATACACCCTTTATCTCACAACTAAATGGTCTCTGTTGTTGTGCACTACTTTTAAATCAAGCAACAGAGACCATAATCGGCAAAAACACCGCAAAGGTATAAAAGAATCCCTATTTTATGGAGTTTCGGGCTCCAAAGTAGGAAGAGTAGGACTGGCTACTAAGAACCAATCCTGAACCGTCAGAAAACGATCTGGTGTGTCGAACAATGGGCCAACGCGGACACCTTGAATACGGCTATCAATAGCGTAATTATAGACGGGGAAATACAGCGGAAGTGAAGGCAACTCTTCAGAAAAGATTACCTGGAAATTGTCATACAGGCGAGCTCTTTCTGTCAAATCCGTGGTGATCCTTCCCTGCTCAATATACTCACTGGCCATTCGATTATCCCACTGAGAATAATTCTGTCCGCCCGTAGCCTGAGCCTGATCCCAGAAAGGATAAGGGTCCGGGTCCGGAGATGAAGCAAAATTTAAATCTACCAGTGCCGCATCGTACTCGCGATTTTCAAGATTTACATCGACCAGATCTTCATAAGGAACCGGCTTTAGGCTGACTTGGAAATTGACAGCCTGCCAATCCTGTTGGATTGCTTCTGCCAATGAGTAATAGAACTCTTCATCCGGGAAAATCAATTCAAAAGATAACACTACATCTTCTTTTTGACGTACCAGATTGTCTTCACCGGATAAAACATATCCGGCTTCTTTGAGCAGCCGGCGGGCCCCTTCAGGATCATAATTGACTCGGCTGATTCCATCAAAATAAGCCCATGTCTCCGGTAGAATCGGACTATCGGCAATGATTCCCTGTCCCGCAAGATATTTATCAATCAGTCCCTGGCGATTAATTGCCATCAGCAAAGCTCTGCGCACAGGTTCTTCCTGTAAAAAGGGTACTTTCGGATTATTTAAATTTAAAAGAACCATCGACAACTGAGGGCTTCGTCCGGTATGCAGTGAAAGGTCGGGTTCAGCAAGAATATCTTGAAGAATTTCAGATGGAACAATGCCCAGGCCCTGAACCAGCCCTTCCTGATACGCGGTTAAAGCACTCCCTGAATCGGGATAATAACGAAAAACGAACTCTTCAATGAAGGGTTTGGAGAGATAATAGTCCTGGAATGAACTCAAAACAATCCCGGTAATTTCATCATCTTCAACAATAAGACGATCCAGCTGGAACGGGCCGCTTCCCACAGGCTGTAAATTAAAGGGGTCATCAATCATTTCTTCCAGTGACTTTCCACCCAACAAGTGCTGTGGTAAGACTCCAAAAGTAAGATACTCCAGAAATGGAGAAAAAGGTTCAGGCAATCTGAATTGGATGGCTGTGTTGCTCAATGCGTTCACTTCCACATCATTCCAGAAATCCTGCAAATCTTCAGGAATAATCGGATCTCCGTTTTGAAGTAGCCCAATGGTAAAAAGAACATCCTCACTTGTGAGTGGTTCCCCATCATGCCACTTCAGATTGGAACGCAGTTCAAAATTATAGACAGTGCCGTCTTTTGAGATTCCCCAGGATTCAACCAGGTCCGGTTGGGGGACCGCCCGATCATCAAATTTTATAAGTCCACTGAAAATCAAACGGTCTACGTCTCGATCAACCTGATTATAGTAATCGAGCAGTGGATTCAAACGCTGTGGTGCGCCAATCAAGGCTTCTGTATAGGTTCCACCCTCTACTGGTTCAGAAACAAGGGTGGGCGCTTCGGGTTGTTCAACCAAAAGCAATACTCCCACAACAAGTCCGGTCAAAAAAATGATAAGCAGTTGCCAGCGTAATTTTTTCATAGATAAACACCAAAAAGGGCGATCTCCCCCGATGACGAGTCGCCCTCTCTTACTAGGGTTTTTTAAAGGTAGTTAAGTAATTATTTATTTTTCTTATTATCCACTAATAATTACAGTTGCAACCGTAAGAATTAAGAACAATCCACTCAAGACAATTGTTATCCAGAATAAAGTTTTCTCGATCCCTCTGCGTGCGGTGAATACACTACCCGCATCCGCACCGGTCAAACCGCCTAACCCCCCGCCCTTATTTTGCAGTATGACACTGACGATCAGGGCAATTGAAGTTATAATCAAAGCAATATCAAAGAAATTAGAAAGCTCCACGCTTATCCTCCTGAATTTTTAAAGCAAACTAGATTATACCTGTCAATTACCAGAATCGTCAACCGAATCATCATGGAAGAATTAATTATCAATTTACATAATCACAGCATTTATTCGGATGGCACCGCCAGTATCGAAGAAATCGCGAACGCCGCACTCAAGGCCAGACTGGATGCGGTGATCCTCACAGACCACAATATTCTGCTGCAAGGCTTTGACCATTATTATCAAAAAGGCAATGAAAAGGTTCTCGTATTGACCGGCGAAGAAATCCACAACCGCAATCGTCAGCCTCAAAAGAGCCATATGCTCGTCTTTGGCCCAAACCAGGAATTAACCCAATTTTCAGAAAATCCCCAGAAGCTCATTGATCAGGTTAACAAACTCAATGGAGTCAGTTTTCTGGCACATCCCCATGAATCGGACATGCCATTTTTTGGTGAAAAAGCAATCACCTGGGAAGATTGGCAGGTAAAAAACTTCACCGGTATCGAAATCTGGAACGGATTGAGTGAACTTAAATCGGTTGCCCACAATAAACTTGAAGGGCTATTTTACATTTTCTTTCCGGAATTTCTGGCTCACAACCCCAACCCCCAAACGCTTCAAAAATGGGATGAGTTTCTCGTCCAGGGTATTAAAATAGTTGGTGTGGGCGGGGCGGACTCCCACGGCTTAAAAATCAATCTGGGTTTCTTTAAAAAGACGGTTTATGACTACATTTACCATTACCAAACCCTCAATAATCATTTGCTGGTTTTCCAAAAGTTAACCGGGAATGTACAAAATGACAAAAACATCATCCGGGACGCACTCCAATCCGGCCATTGCTTTGTAGGATACGATTTGCCGCATTCCACAAAAGGATTTCGATTCACGGCACAGGGAAAAGAAATAAACGCGATCATGGGGGATGAGATCCGGCTCAACCGAAGTGTTACCCTGCAAATCAAGCTTCCGCTTGCGGCTGAATGTCAATTACTCAGAAACGGACAGATTGTAAAGACCTGGGACCGGAGCCAGTTTTGCACTTACATTGCCTCTGAACCGGGCGCCTACCGTGTTGAATGCCATATCCAATTTCTCGGTAAACGCCGGGGATGGATTTTCAGCAATCCGATTTATATCAGAAATTAAAAGTTGAAGAGATCATGATCAAAAATAACGTGACCCGTCTGCTGGATTCTAAGAAAATCAAATACACAGCATTTGAATTACCACCGGAAAAACTGGGAGCAGTTCAGACCGCAGAACTACTCGATGTTCCTCCCAAAATTGTGTTTAAAAGCATTGTGGTAACAAAGCCCAAAGGAGGGAAACCGCTTCTGGTTATTATTCCTGGTCCCGATGAAGTGGATTTAAAAGAAGTCGCTAAAATAATCAATGAGAAGAAAGTTTCTATTCCCACCCAGCATGAAGCAGAACAATTAACGGGCCTTCAAGCGGGAGGCATCTCACCACTGGCTCTTTTGAACCGTGGATTCCAATTCATCCTGGATGAAAAAGCCAGATCGCTTAAAGAGATTCACATTTCCGGCGGACAGAGAGGATTAAATATTCGTCTTTCGGTAAACGATCTCATCCAGTTAATTCATGCGAAGACAGCACCCGTCAGTAAACCCAATGTCACCCCTTGATGACCACCACAGGGCGCAATCGGACAGCTTTTTTAGCAATTCCGGCACCACATACGGTTTTTACCACCTGATCCACATCTTTATAAGCCTGTGGGGCCTCTTCAGCCAGACCGGGCAGCGAGCCTGCTCGAATATGAATCCCCTGGTCCATTAATTGACTGCGTAAACGATCCCCGCGAACTTCTTTTTTTGCTTTACTGCGGCTGAGAACGCGGCCGGCCCCATGACACGAAGAGCCAAAGGATTTTGCCATGCTCTCTTCCGTGCCCAAAAGAACCCATGAGGTAGTCCCCATGCTTCCTGGAACAAGAACCGGTTGTCCAATTTTTAAATATTCAGAAGGCAATCCCTGAAAACCCGGGCCAAATGCCCTGGTTGCACCTTTCCGGTGCACGCACAATTTCATAAGCTTGCCGTTAATGAAATGGTCCTCAACCTTCCCCATATTATGGGTAATATCATAAACCTGGGTCAAATGCCAGTTTTTAAATTTCCCTGCAAATACTTCCTCAAAAGCATGTCTTGCCAGATGAGTCAGTAATTGGCGATTGACAAACGCATAATTGGCGGCCGCCCGCATTGCAGACAGATAGCTTTTTCCTTCCGGCGAATCCAATGGGGCACAAACCAGCTCGCGGTCCGGCAGGTGAATTCCGTATCGTTTAACTGCGGATTGAAAACGCTGCACATAATCACTGCAAACCTGATGTCCAAAACCACGGGATCCACAGTGAATCATCAAAGTAAGACAACCGCTTTCCAACCCCATAATTCGAGCGGCTTCCGGGTCAAAAATGTCTTCAACGACGCCCACTTCCATAAAGTGGTTCCCCGCGCCCAACGTTCCCAACTGTGACCGCCCGCGCTGAAGCGCTCTCTGGCTGACCTCAGCAGGATCTGCACCATCCAATTTTCCCTGCTCTTCGGTGCGCCGCACATCCATTTCGGTTGCCAGTCCTTTTCTTAACGCCCAATTTACCCCTTCCCGACATACCTTGCCCAGTTCGTTATCCTCCAGCTGCCACTTTCCCTTAACCCCCACCCCACTTGGGCAATAATCGTTCAATGCGGTTGCAAGCCTGTCAAGATAGGGCTGCGCCTCTCCAAATTGGATTTTTGTCGCCAATAAACGCACCCCACAGTTGATATCATACCCAATCCCGCCTGGAGAAATCACTCCGGTCGGATAAGTTGTTGCCGCTACGCCTCCGATAGGAAAGCCATATCCCTGGTGCATATCCGGCATTACAACCATCGGCCCTACCAACCCTGGCAATGTTGCAGCGTTAATGGCCTGTTCAACAGACATATCTTTGAGAGAATTTTCCAACAAACGCCGTGTGGAGAACAGACGCACCGGTCCACGCATATCCGGTCGGAATGTTTGAGGGATTTCCCATTCATATTCAGAGATTTTTACAAAATCACTCAGCATGACCATCGAACAATCTCCTGTATTTTCTCAAACATCAAAAACAATCGTCACCTCATACCGCCCATCATTCTCTTGAATGGCAAGGTTATGAAACGTCACCGCTTTGATTTCTTTCTGCAAAGATTCTATAGGGCCGGTCTCTCCTACTGCAACGATCTGATGATGGTTAACGGTTACTTTGAGTGTTAAGAACCCAATCCGTTCTTCCTCTATCCAATATAACAACTCCGCGAGAAAATTCACTAGCAGCGATTCATCATCACCGGCTTCAAGAACAATGGATTGGAGATCTCCAATTTGAGAGCTCAAAACCAATCCCATTAAAGAATACATTCCAAGAGCCGCTTGCCGATACAGAGCAGAAAGACTCGGCGCCCAGACCTTCAACGCCCAATCTGCCGTATGAGATACCTCTTCAAACCCTTCCAATCGGCCCTTATTTTCCATGTTTCGGTATAATTATAGCAGTATGAAATCAAGACTCGACCAACTCGAAGCGACCCTCCAGGCAATTATTGAAAGCAGTATCGACCTGCTGCCGTCTAGCCTGCGTCAGAAGACCCTTGCGCAGCGCCTTGTTAATGCCTTGCGTACCTCCATCCAAGTAGAGACCTCAAATTCTCCAGTCCAGCCGCTTGAACTGGTAATACACTTGAATCCGGAGGAACTGGTCAACTGGAAAAACAATCAGGATTTTCTTGACTCATTAATGTGGGCTGTCCAAAGCGCAATTGCTGATTCAAGTCCGGAGCTTTCTGCCTTCCCCACAATCCAATTAGACAGCGATCCGGCATTGCCTTTTGGAGAATTTCAAATTGAAACCAACATCAATACCAATGAAATCACAGAAACTGCTGTGTTGGCCGTCCCCAAGAAAGAAAATGAAGTGTCCGGCAGAGAATCATATCCGGAAAATGCTTTCCTCATTTTGGATCAATCCAACACAATCCCTTTACGACAGACTGTTATTAACATTGGGCGTCGATTAAATAATCACATCATCATTGACGACCCCAGAGTGTCACGCAATCACGCTCAACTCCGTGCTATTCGCGGGCAGTATGTCCTCTTTGATCTCAACTCTACTGGTGGAACGTTTGTAAATGGTGGACGGATCACGCAATACACCTTAAAGCCCGGAGACGTCATTTCGCTGGCAGGGGTCCCCATCATATACGGAGAAGAATACAAATCAAGCTTGAGCGAAACGGGCGAATACGTTCCGGAACCATAAGCCCCCTGTTCCCCACTCCACAGCAAAGATTCAGGAAATTAGTGGTTTCGTTTTTCTCAAAACAGGGTAAACCAAAACGCTTTTACCCCATCTTTTTATGGACAGATAACCACGCACAGCTTTTTGTACGGGTCCGCAGCTCCAAACAATACCGGTTGAAACTGCAAGATTTCACAAATTACAAAATATGAGATAATGTCAAATCAGAGGATTATATGACGGGCACCATTGTTTTTATCTTGAGGCTACTTCTGGCCACTGTCCTTTACGGATTCTTGGGCTGGTCTATCTACACGATCTGGCAGGATCTTCGAATTCACAGCACATTATTAGGCACCAAACAAATCCCTATCATCCGGCTTGAGACATTGAATAGAGAAGATGGGTTATCTGCAGAGTTAAATTTTCCGGAGATCATCATCGGCAGAGACCCAAATTGTGAATTTTCCATTCCGGATGAAACAATTTCCGCAAGACATGCCCGCCTGGGATATCGTCAAAAACAATGGTGGGTGGAAGACCTGCAATCCACCAATGGCACCTGTTTAAACGGTGAGGAAATTAAAACCCCAACTGTAATCATTTCCGGGGACGAACTGCGCTGTGGGCAGGTTGAATTGCGAATCCAAATTACTTCCAATAACTAGCATTTTCATCCTGCAAAACGAATTCTACTGCACCTTTTGCGCTACCACAACGATCGATGTTCCAAAGGGAAGTTGATGGAAATGCTGTATCCATTTTGCTTCCAGAGACAAAATAAGGCTCAGCATTTCATTGGCGATGGGAATGATTTTTAATTCATTCAACGCCAAGGATCGAATGGTTTCCGATTTGGCGGATGATGAATTAAGCTGGTTGGAACCGGCCAGCTTTCGCTGAAGCCACACAATTGGAAAAATGGACATCATATAATAGCTTATAAACTCCACTTTGAAACCGGCTGATTCCACTTTGGCGCGCAAATCATCTACCCGATATCGCTGAACATGGTGACTCGCCACATCAAAATAGCTCCACAGCGATGGAAAAGCTGGTACCGTGATTAAAATATACCCATTGTCCGCCAGCATCGGGCCCAAAGAGTTCAATACACCCTGATCGTCCGGAATGTGTTCCAGAACATCAAATAAACCAATCAAATTAAAAGACTGTTGAAACGGAGGATGCTCCAGATCTCCCTGCACCAATGAACACGATACCCGTTTGTTGGCAATAAATAAACCTTCGGAAAAAAGGTCCATTCCACTCACCAAACCCGGCGCAGGGTCAAGTTTCTCCCATTCCCTCAGCACATTGCCTGTTCCACATCCAATCTCCAGAATACGGGAATGCCCCGCCTGTTTTTTTAGAAGGTCGGCAGTAATGGAACCGATCACATTGTTACGGGCTTTAAACCAAAAATGCTTTTCTTCGGCTTTAAATAAGGGCTCAAAATACGCTGGGTCGTAACTGTTATTCGATATATCGATGGACGAGTTTTCCATAAAGTTAATCTTCTCCTTCCTGACTTGTTCAAGATTTTAACTGATTTTCGGAATTGTTGTAAAAAGATATAAATTCCTCTCCTGTTGAGCAGTATAATAAAAACTAAAAATCCCCGCGGAGTACATTGTGGAAGCTTCATTGGAACATCAGGTCGGGAAGTCTCTGAAAAAATTAAATTTACAATTTGTCATCGCCGAATCCTGCACAGGCGGATTGGTCTGCAACCTTCTGACCGATGTTCCTGGTGCTTCAACCTATTTTCTTGGAGGTATTGTTACTTACACCAATGAAGCTAAGCAAAACCTGTTAGGAGTTTCCCCCCAGACTCTGGAAACATTTGGTTCAGTCAGTGAGAAAACCGTTTTAGAAATGGCCAGAGGCGTGCGTGCCAGATTCTCAAACCCGACGAACAGAGAGCAGCTCATTGGAATGTCTATCAGTGGAATAGCAGGCCCGGGCGGAGGAACCCCCGAAAAACCGGTAGGGCTGGTCTGGATTGGCTTGAGCTCTCCAAAAGGGGATCATGCCTGGAAGTTTCAGTGGAGCGGAGATCGTACGGAAAACAGGTTACAGTCTGCCCGTGCAGCAATGATTATCTTGTTAAAGTTTTTAAAAAGCTATCCGAATGAAAAAAATTGACCTTCTTTTAAAGTACCTGCCAGATGGGAAAATAGTCCCGGTCCAGTTCACCTATCAAAACAACACCTTCTTAATCACAGCTATTGGCAGGGAATGGAAAGACGAGTTGGGGACGCATATCCTGGTTTTCACCAGAGAGAATTCTGTTAACGAACTTATCCATTCCTCTGAAGATGCCAATTGGTATCTTAAAATGACAACCGGTCCGCTAAAAATCTGATTCCTTACCCTTACAAACATGAGGATTCTTCTATGAATCGAGAACACGCTCAATCTCCTCGAAAAATTTTAATTCTCACTGCCGATGCCGGATTTGGACATCGCAGCGCAGCAAACGCAATTGCCGCCGCATTCGAAAATGAATACAAAGACACCTGTCAGGTCACAATCGTCAACCCGCTTGAAGATAAGCGTTCTCCTTTCTTTTTGCGGGAAAGCCAATCCGATTATGACAAAATTGTCAGAACCATGCCCGAATTGTATAAGTTTGGATATGAGGCCAGCGATTCAGCAGTTTCTGCCGCAATCGTGGAAAGCGCATTAACGGTATTCCTGTATGAAGTCATCAGAGATATTCTCAACGAATATCAACCTGACTCAATCATAACCACTTACCCCCTGTACCAGGCGCCGGTCAATGCATTCCTGACCATAGCTGGGCATAACATCCCTTTCTTTACGGTAATTACGGATCTGGCAACCGTCCACCGGATATGGTTCAGTAAAAACGTGGATGGCTGCATTGTCCCAACCGAAACCGTTCGCTCTTTAGCAGTTTCAAACGGTGTTCCTCAGAAAAAAGTTTTTGTAAAAGGGATTCCGGTACATCCAAAAATTATTGAAGAAACCCGGAGCAAGCAAGAAATCCGCAAACAATTGGGATGGGATCCCGATTTGCCTACCTTTCTTGCTGTTGGCAGCAAAAGAGTAGAAGGATTAAGCAGAGCAATCCATGTGCTCAATCACTTTGGGAGACCGCTCCAACTTGTTGCAGTAGCCGGAAAAGACAAAGATTTGTATGAACATCTTCAAAACTATGACTGGCATATCCCAACACATCTTTATGAATACACCGAGGAAATGCCCATGCTCATGCATGCCTCGGACGCAATTATTTGCAAAGCTGGCGGATTGATCGTTACCGAATCTCTCGCCAGCCATCTTCCCATGATGCTGATCGACGTGATTCCCGGCCAGGAAGAGGGCAATGCCGATTATGTGGTTTCCAATGGCGCCGGTGATCTGACAAACAACACCGAAGAGACCCTGGAAATTATCGCACATTGGTTAATGAACGATTCAGCTTTACTGAAAGAACGGGCAAAAAACGCAAAAGCGCTCAGCAAGCCACTTGCCGCCAAGGATATCGCCACGCTGGTTTATCAGACAACACTTCGTGGACCCACCACAAGGGTAAAGCAATGGATGGTAAACCGCCCCAAGTTTATTAACTTGCTGACTCAGAACCACATCTCGTGGGAAGATGGGCCTCAGAAATCTACCAAGGATTAAACCTCAGAAATTACGGATCTCTTAAAACAAAACGCCACAACCGCTCGGATGTGGCGTTTTTGGATTTTATACAAGGAAATTATCCCAATCTGGCTCGTTCTTCTTCAACAATACTCTTATCCAATTTCTTGAAGAGAGGCTGGGGTTGTTGAAGTTTTTGTCCCGCTTTCAGTGCGCTGGGTTTCCATTCACCGGTTGCCTTTTCAGGATCATAACGCAGCACGCTATGCTCGCCTAATTCATCTTTTTTCAGTTCAATTTTCTGCTCCCCAAACAACTGTCCCGAATATCCCATATAGGTATTCAATTTTTCCGAGGTAAACGGCAAAAATGGAGAAAACATCACCTTAAGAGAGTCAATAGCCCGCAGAGCGGTATAAACTGTCCGTGCCGCAGCCTGTTTGTCGGTCTTAATCTCTTTCCACGGGGCAGATTGATCCAGATACTTATTCACTTCAGAGGCCAGACTCATCGCTTCGCCAATGGCCGCCCTCAAGCGAACCGCTTCCAGTTCCCTGGCCACGGTGTCAAATCCTGCTTCCACCTTTTCGAGCAGTTCTTTATCAGCTTGCTGTAATTCACCAGGGTCAGGAACAACGCCTTCCCAATGCTTATACGCAAACGACAACACCCGATTGGCAAGATTACCCCAGGTAGCTACCAACTCATCATTATTACGGCTCAGAAAATCGCCCCAACTCCAATCCGTATCTTTCGATTCGGGCATATTGACCGTCAGATAGTATCGCAAAGGATCGGGGTCATAGCGCTCCAGAAAGTCCCTTCCATACACAGCCCAGTTCCGGCTCCCGGAAATCTTTTGCCCCTCCAGATTCATGAATTCATTCGCCGGAACATCATAGGGCAAAACAAAGGGATCTTTCCAGTCTTTTCCCATCATTTCATCAAATGTGTCTTTCATGCCAATTAATTCGGCGGGCCAGATAATCGCATGAAAAGGAATATTATCCTTTCCAATGAAATAAAAACTCTTCGAATCCGGGTTATGCCACCACTCCCGCCATTCATCCGGTTCACCGTTAATTTTGCACCATTCAACGGTCGCCGAGAGATATCCAATAACCGCTTCAAACCATACATACAGACACTTTTCTTCCCAGCCCTGGATGGGAACAGGAATTCCCCATTCCAGGTCTCGGGTGATGGGCCTGCCACGCAAACCGACGGCTTTGATCTGGCCCAGAGATTGCCGCAGAACATTAGGACGCCAATAGGCTTCCCGGGCCTCCAGAAATTCCACAACGTCAGGCTCAACTTTGCCCAAATCCAGATAGTAATGCTCTGTAGCTCTCAATTCGGGTTCCGCACCGTCTATTTTCGAACGGGGATTAATCAGTTTTCCGGGCTCCAGCAGGCTTCCACAGCGATCACATTGGTCGCTTCTCGCGTTTTCATATCCACAGATATAACAGGTTCCTTCCACATACCGGTCGGGCAGAAAGCGGTTAAGACTCGGCGCATACCACTGTAATTCACTATCTTTGTAAAGAAACCCATTTTTTTCCAGCGCCAGGAATATTTTCTGAGAAATATCAAAATGATTGGAGGTGTGGGTACTGGTAAACAGGTCATAAGTCAGGCCGGTTTTCACAAAAAGCTCTAAAAAGCCTTCATGAAATCGCTTGTAAACTTCAATCGGAGTGGTTCCCTCGGCATCGGCTCGGACAGTAATTGGCGTGCCATGAGAATCGGATCCCGAGACCATCAAAACCTGCCTTCCGCGCAATCGATGGTATCGAGCACAGATATCGGCAGGCAAGTAAGACCCTGTCAGGTTTCCAACGTGGATTTCGGCATTTGCGTATGGCCAGGCCGCAGCAATCAATACAGGTTCAGGCATGTTTCACCTCAATAATGTACAATTTCAATGAGAAGATTCTAACACGAAATCTTAAGATTTTGACGCCTTCAAAATCAGTCCCTGGCTCCACATAGAACAAGATATCCAAATCGGATAATTTTGCTTATCAAATTTGTAAAGAAAGATTCCCGAATAAACGTTATACTTAAAAAGAGTATTTTTTAATTTCTAATCCACTTAAAATCTGATATTTTCAAATTATTATTGATTTAGAGAATTTAATTCCGATCAACAATTATCAACTTTATGACACAATCATGACAAGACCCAATCACCGGCTCCTGAAACTGGCTATTCTCTGTCTCTTTTTATTAAGCTTCAATGGTGCAATGCTTTCAAAGCCGGTTCATGCCGCAGTGGAACTGGAACAGACCTCCTTTACCCTGGATGGTGTATCTCTGACTTTGCAAGCGCCCTTCATTCCCGGAAAATTCACCGTCTCTGCAACAGAAGATCTGATCCAAATGGCAACCGCAGCCCAATTGGATCCTTATGCAGAAATTTCTCTGACAGCTATTCCCTACGAAACCAGGCCGGTCACCGAGGACCTGCCAATAGCAGAACCGGAGGTCGCAGCAACTTATCTTCAGATGCTGCAAGAAGAAAGAATTCAATCCAATGGGACTGTGGTCACCGGACCAACCGCAGATCTGTTTGGAGAGTCGGTCAGCGGCATTGCCAGTGTGGTAAACATCCCTATCAAACCCGGTGAACCCAGTTCTGTACTGATTGCAGAATGGGTCTTTGAAGCCGGAGAAAGGGTCTGGATCCTGCGGGTAAACCAGTTATTTGACAGCAGTTCCACCCTTCAGGAGCAGTTACAACCCCTCTCACAAATCTATCTGATATCAAAAAATGTCGATACCCCTTCAGCCAGTTTTGCGTTTCAGGAAGAATATTTCAACACACCTGCTTTGCCTACCGTGCCGGAACCTCCCCTGGGAGCTCTGGCCAGTGACCTGTCCTTCCCGGGATGGTGGGACGGCGAATGCGACATCAATTATTACACACCCAGAGCCGGAACAGAATCCTATCCTCTGGGCGCTTCATACCGCGGCGTACAGGCATGCGGTCCCCGGCCGTATTGGGATGGGGTCCCGGACGTAGTGGTTTATTTCTTTTCAGGTGCACATGGCGAATTGGAATGGGAATGTGTTGAGCTCAGCATGCGCTTCATGTATCTGGCCTATGGCATCGCCCCGTATTCCGGAAACGGAAAAGACGTTGTAAATAACTATACCGGCACCCAATTGGTCAAGATCGCCAACGATACCGTCGGCCAGCCTCCCATGCCAGGCGACATTATCAGTTATGGCACAACCGGTGTTGGACACACTTCTGTGGTCATGGATTCGGACGTGGATGCAAATGGTGACGGCACTGTCACCATTCTGGAGCAAAACAACCGGGTCACAGGCACCCAGGTCCATACGGTTACCAACTGGCACGTTTACGCCTACACACTCATTACCGGATGGCTGCACGAACCTTCAACCGTATCCGATATCACATTAAGCAACAACACGATTCTCGAAAACCAGCCTGCGGGGACCCGGGTTGGCGCATTTACTTCTACTGGAGATGATCCGGATGCCACATATACTTATTCTTTGGTGAGCGGTGATGGCTCGGATGAGAATATCTTCTTCCAGATAGCGGGGAACAAACTCAACACGATTATCCCGTTTAACTACGAAGTCTATGATCAATACCGTATCCGGGTAAAAAGTGTCAGCAGTTCCGGAGGCAGTCTGGAGAAGGCTTTTGTCATTCAATCGGTCAACGTGAACGAAGCACCGACCGGATTGACCCTCAGCCCCACTTCTTTTGTTGAAAATATCCCGGTTGGCTCTACAGTAGGCACACTGACTACAACCGATGAGGATATCGAGGATACCCACACTTATTCTTTTGTTACCGGCACAGGCGATCAGGATAACACACGCTTCTCCATTCAAAATGATTTGCTGATCACCAATGCGGAATTCAACTATGAAGAGGACAACTCTTTCAGTGTCCGGATAAAGTCCACCGACAGTGGCGGTTTAACAAAAACCGCGATCCTGACCATTTCCGCTACCAATCAGAATGAATCGCCGACCAATCTGGCCCTTTCAAACAACACGATCGATGAAGATATCCTTCTGGGTACCACTGTTGGGACATTCTCCACAACCGATGAAGACCTTTCGGACTCATACACCTATACCCTGGTGACCGGCGAAGGCAGCGCGGACAATGAAGATTTCACCATCAGCGGCGCTTCTTTGCTTACCGCTGCTACCTTTGATTATCAGGTCCAGCAGCAGCACCTGATCCGGGTGCGAACAACCGACAGCGGCGGATTATCTTTTGAAAAAGCCTTCACAATTGACGTTCTGGACATCAATAGTCCGCCCACCAACCTCACCCTGAGCAGCTCGTCCATTCAGGAAAACCTTCCCTCCGGAACAGCCATTGGCACGTTAGACACAGTGGATCCCGATCCGGATGATACACACACCTACACACTGGTTTCCGGCACCGGAAGCGACAATAACGCCGCATTCAGCATCAGCGGCAATCAACTGCTTTCAACCCAATCCTTTAACTTTGAAACGCAAAGCACTTTGAACCTGCGAATCCGCACCACCGATAACTACGGTGCGTCCTTTGAAAAGGCTTTCACCGTCTCCGTCACCGATATTAACGAGGCCCCTACCGGCTTGAATCTGTCCAAAAACACCGTTAACGAAAACCAGCCCATCGGCACTGTGGTTGGCGCGCTCTCTATGGTGGATGAGGACCTAACGGAAACGCATACTTACCAGTTGGTCTCCGGTGATGGAGATACCCACAACAGCTACTTCCAGATTTCCGGCAGCAGCCTGCTGACAAAAGCCGTGTTCAATTACGAACAGCAGGCCGTTTACTCCATCCGCATTCAGGGCAAGGATAAAGAGAACCTGACCTTCGAGAAATCCTTCCAGATCACCATCAATAATCGCAACGACACGCCCACCAATATCCTCCTGAGCAGCACCTCCCTGTCCGAGAATCAAGCCATAGGGACCGTGGTGGGTGCGTTCTCCACAACAGATGAGGATTCCGGCGATACACACACCTACAAACTGGTAGCGGGCACCGGTGATCAGGATAACGCTCGTTTTGCCATTTCCAATGGCAAGTTAAAATCCAACGCCGTTTTAAACTACGAGGAACAGACCGAATACCATGTCCGGGTCTCCACAACCGATTCGGGCGGGGCAATATTTGAAAAAGCTTTTACCATTACATTGTTAAATGTAAACGATGCGCCAACCGGCTTAACCTTGGATAATGCCACTTTCACAGAGCACCAACCGATTGGCACCCTGGTTGGCACGCTGGGCATCACGGATGAGGACCAGGGAGATTCGCATACGTTTACCCTGGTTTCCGGAACAGGCGACAGTAGCAATGCCCTGTTTACCATCGCCGGGAATTTACTGCGCACGAACGCCGATTTTGATTTTGATCTTCAGGAAACACACTCCATTCGGGTACGTGCTACCGATTTGGGCGGTCTATACACGGAAAAGAAATTTACCCTCACTATTCTCGACGCCAATCAAAAACCAACCGATCTGTTATTAAGCAGCACAACCATTGATGAGAACCAACCGGCCGGCTCAGCAGTAGGCTTACTGACCACCACAGACCCTAACCTCGATGATGAGCATACCTATACCCTGGTGGATGGAGATGGTGCAGACGATAATGATCGTTTCCACATTGATCAGGATATTCTCATTATCGATGAAGCCACCAATTTCGAAAACCAGGCCAGTTATGCCGTCCGCATCCGCACCACCGATAGAGAAGGACTGTTCCTGGAAAAAGCTTTTGTGATCGCGGTGAACAATCTTGGTGAACCGCCCACCGATATTTTGCTCGATAATGACCTTCTGGATGAAAATTCCCTCATCGGCACCACGGTGGGCACATTTTCCACCATAGATGAAGACGTGACAGACCAGCACACTTACAAGCTGGTATCCGGGGACGGCAGTGCAGATAACGGGCAGTTCAAGATCGTCGCCGGTGCTCTGGTCACGCAGGCCAACATCGACTTTGAAACAAAAAGCTCTTACAGCATCCGCGTCCGTTCCACCGACAGCAGCAGCCTTTTCTTTGAAAAGAGTTTCGTGATTACAGTACGGGACCTGAATGAAGCCCCGGAAAGCCTGACATTGACGGGCACCCAAATCGCAGAGAATGCTTTGCCGGGATACGAGATCGGGAGTTTCACCACACTTGATCAGGATCTCTCCGACTCGCACACCTACACACTGGTAGATGGAACCGGATCAGAAGGAAATGCCTATTTCACCATCCAGGATAACCAGCTTCTGAATGGGATTGCCTTTGACTATGAAACCCAAACCGAATATTCTGTCCGTGTCCGTGTTACCGACAGCGGCGGATTGTTCATCGAAGACCAGTTCACTATTTCCATTCTCCCGGTTAATGAATATCCACCCACCGAAATCCTGTTAAGCAATAACTCGGTACCCGAGAGCTTCCCAACAGAAACGTTGGTTGGAGTATTCAGCGCGGCCGATCTGGACCAGGGCGATCCGCACACCTTTGAACTGGCTGCCGGCAGCGGGGACACGGATAACGATCTGTTCCGCATTGAGGACGATCGTCTGGTTTCAAACGCAGTATTTGATTATGAAAGGCAAAATGAATTCTCCATCCGGGTCCGTACCACCGACAGCGGGGGACTGACCTGCGAGCAGCAGTTCAGCATCCATGTGGAAGATCGTCTGGAAAAATTCCTGCCATTGATGGCAGAATAACACATCGCAATATCAAATCACCTTTTCTTTTCAAAGTTGACATAAAGAGCAAGAGGAAAAAATTTGGGGGAGAAATGGATAAATTCATGGTTCAAAAATTTGACAGAGGTTTTGCGGCTTATCCCCTCAGAGACATTCTAAATGGGTGGTATTTTCGCCTTGATGAAATCTCTTATGGATATTACCGCTTAACAGGCATCGATCAATGGGGAAAATCTGTATCACGAGACGGGAACGACCCTGATGAACTCTTGCAAACTTGCAAAAAAGATGCCCTTGAGATGTCATCAAAGGTGGGAAAGTAAAAAAAATATTTCGCATCCTGTTTATAATTTCCATGCTTTTCTTGTTGGTGGAATGTATTGGAACTAATAATCCAAATATCCAGGTAGAGAGCAGCACCACACCATCCATGGTACCAACAAAAACAATACTGCCCTCCTATCGCCTCACGCCTTGCATCAACGGCTGTTCCAACAATCCTCCCTCTCACGCCATTACGCCATATAAATTCCGACATCAGTCGGAAATATTAGGAATACTTCAGCGCATCTGCCTGAAGGACATATTCATGCCGGTAACAGCGGCCCAACCCCGAGAAGGTCATTTCAACCGTTTTGTTAACTCCGTGTTAAAATTCAAATAAAATGATCTTAAAGGGCTGCCTTGTTCAAAATGCGCTCATTTCCAAATAAACAATACCCCAGCCAATTCTGGTTGCTTTCAGGGGGATTACTGGTCAGCACCATCGGTAACAGCATGATCTGGCCATTCCTGACCATTTTCCTGACTGAAAAGCTCGATTTGCCCTTATCGCAAATCACCTTATTACTGACTATCAAATCCTTTTTTACCCTGGTGTCTTCCTATATCGCAGGCCCCATGGCGGACCAATTGGGAAGAAAAGCGCTGATGGTCATCAGCCTGACCGGAAACGCAGTCGCTTACCTGCTGATGATCCCGGCCAACTCCTTTCTGGTTTTCGCCGGGTTGATGGCGCTCAGTGGTATTTTCAACCCATTATTTGGCATCGGTTCCAATGCAATGATCGCAGATATGCTCCCTTCTGAGCAAAGAGCCAATGGTTATGCGCTATTAAGGATGGTCAACAACGCCGGAATCGCCATTGGACCGATGATGGGCGGTTTCATCGCGGCCTCCTCATATAACCTGACTTTTGAGATTGGCGCCGCGTGTCTGGGATCCTTCGCGTTGTTTATTCTGCTGTTCATTGCTGAAACCCTCCCCCAGGGCGAAAGCCGCCAGCAGAAAATCCCGGATAGGGACAAAGGTTACGGTCCGGTTCTTAAAGACCGGCTTTTTATGGCAATGTGCGGCGCACTCACCCTAACCTTCACCGCCTCTATTCCGGTTTTCTCGCTGCTATCGGTCTACGTAAAAGAAAATTTCGGAATCCCTGAAAACCAATTTGGAGGTATCATGGCAACCAATGCTTTGATGGTAGTCTTTTTCCAGTTTGCAGTCACCCGGCTGACCGCAAAACACAAACCTTTTATCATCATGGCAATTGGCGGACTGCTGTATGCAATCGGCGTGGGCAGCATTTCCCTGGGGCATCAGGTTTATCAGTTCCAGATCAGCATGGTTATCCTTACTCTCGGGGAATTAATGATCGCTCCAACCGCGACCGCTTTAACGGCCGACCTCTCACCGCAGGAGATGCGGGGCAGGTATATGAGTATTTTTGGCTTAACCTACGGGGTTGCCTCGGGGCTGGGTCCATTGATTGGAGGTTTTCTCAACGACGCCATCTCTCCTGCCGCAATCTGGTACGGTGGAATGATCATGGCATTGATCAGCGTCGGGGGATACCTGATCATGCGGCAGGAGTACCGCAAACGCATTGCCTGACCGCATTACATCATAGAAATTTGACATCATAACACAAGAAGGCTCAATGGTAAAAAACTTTAAAGCATTTTCTCGACAATATCCTTATCAATTCTGGCTGCTCTTCTGGGGCATGCTCATCAGCAGCACAGGGGTCAGCATCATCTGGCCGTTTCTGACGATCTATATTCGCGAATCGCTGGACATTTCATTGACCACTGTCGCCGGGTTGATCGCGTTAAACTCATTTATGATCCTGGCGTCTTCTCTGGTCATCGGACCTGTCACAGACAGAGTTGGCAGAAAATGGATTATGGTGATCAGCCTGGCTTTCAACAGCGGAAGCCTGTTTCTGATGAGCCACGCAAACACGATTGCCCAGTTTGCTGTGCTGATGGCTGTCCGGGGAGCTTTCATCCCGCTTTACAGAATCGGTGCAGACGCAATGGTAGCCGATCTGATTGAACCTGATAAACGAATGGAAGCTTATTCACTGATGCGAACAGTGAATAACCTCGGTGTTGCGTTGGGGCCTACCATTGGAGGGTTCATTACCACCATTTCCTACACGTTAGGTTTTTACTCGGCTTCAATTTTCCTGGCAGTGTTCAGCATTTTAGCGGCAATATTCCTTTCCGAAACCCTGACAAAACAAAATATCGTCAGGCCTTCAAATGCACCCAGGGATCTGACCGGTTACGGAACCGTTTTCAAAGACAGGCCGTTCCTTGTTTTCTGTGCCAGCTTTACCATCACCAAAATGGCCCCGGCACTGGTGTTTGTGCTTCTATCTGTCTACACAAAGGAAAATTTCCAGATTCCCGAGTCACAATTCGGTTTCATGATGGCAACCAACGCCACAATGGTGGTATTGTTTCAATATGCCGTCTCCAAAATCACAAAGAAACATTCTCCCCAATTGATTCTGATGATTGGATCGGTGGTGTATGGTATTGGGGTAGGAAGTATTGCCTGGGATACAAATTTCTGGAGCTTCATCTTCAGCATCATCCTCATGACATTGGGTGAATTAATGGTGGCTCCAACGGCAATAACCATGGTTGCAAAGTTTGCCCCACAGGAAATGCGCGGCCGCTATATGGGTGTATATTGGCTGACGGTAGGGATTACTAAAGGATTGGCACCAATGATTGGCGGCCTTTTAAATGACAACATTGCTCCCGTTGCAATATGGTACGGTGGATTAGTCATGGGGTTAATAGGTGCCGTCGGTTTCAGCATCCTTTCCCGGATGGAAATCAAAGAAAAAATAGAATTACCCCAACATTAATAGCATTTTCATTTTGTTTTTTTGGATGAAATGTGGTAAATTTGTTAAATGCACCTGGCCTCTCGAGTTGTCTATGTTGAGAACAGCAACGCTCGAGAGGCCAGGCATCCCCCCCCTGACTTAAGACAGGTCCCACCTGATTGTTACACGTCTATTCCCCCAGTTGATCCCGCAACTTCGACGTGGCTCTCTAACAACCGCCCCATCTTCCCCCGTGTATTAAACTGTAAGGTGTGCTCCCCCTTGTGTGTTATGAGGTCCGTAATGAGGTATACTATGTTTAGACCTTACGATTTTATATTACAATAAAAAAAATCTGGATTCCAGCATTTTGGGACAATTATCGGTCGCAAATCGGACTGCTTTAGACAAAAACGGCATGCAACCTGACGAGATTAATCCGAAACTTCTTGAGCAAACTCTCCGCGCGCTTCGACTGGGTCAAACTCCGCCTGTCGAAATCCTTAAGCTGCGTCTGCTTGAGAAAACCAACTCCCAGACGAAACGCACATCTCAACTTTTTGAGCTGCTGATTTCAATTGGAAGTGAATCGCTGGAGCTTCACCGTCAAATGGCCGGGTTACCCCATTTGGAGGATGAAAACCTCTCACGGGAAGATCAGCTGGCGAATTTAGCCACGGATTTCAGCATCGGCGACCCGGAGCTGGAATCCTGGAGTGCTTTGTACCACAGGTACCTGTCTCCCAATACCCTTCGAGTCTCCGAGCTGGCCAATGCGGCTCATGTCGCCCCACGACAGTATCGCCGGAGAGTGGAACGCGGGGTCTCTCACCTGGTTACGGCACTGCGCCAGGCGGAAATGGAATCGCCTCCGCCCACCAAAAACAGACTTTTAAGCCGCCATCTCCCTCCACCCGATTACATCAAGCTATTTGGTATTGAAGAAACTCTGGATCTCCTTCTCCAGGTGCTGACCACGCCGGAAGGACCCAAATTTGTAAGCCTCGAAGGCCTGGGTGGAATTGGCAAAACTGCGCTTGCGCAGGCTGTTGCCTGGCGAATGGCCGAAAAAGGGACCGTGAATGGCATTCCCTGGATCAGCGCCCGGCACGAATGGTTATCGCACCAGGGCGTCATCCAAAAACTTGCGGACCCGGTCCAATCTGTAGACGATATTATCGCCCGGTTGACGATCCAGTTAGGCCAGGAACAGTTAGCGGGGTTACCCACCACGGCAAAATTAGAACGTCTGCAAGCTTTGCTCACCAACGAGCCACATCTGGTGGTTATTGATAACCTCGAATCTATGAAGGATGTAGAAGCGCTGATACCGGCTTTATATCCCCTGGCCGGCGCTACCCGTTTCCTTCTGACAAGCCGGACCACTTTACGAAATTTTCAATTTATTCAGGTTTTCCCCATTAATGAACTTTCTCAGGAAAACAGTCAGGCATTATTGGAAAGCGAGCTGAAACGGCGCGGGCGCAATCAGAAGATTCCCCAAAAAGACATGCACGCCTTGTATGAAACAATCGGCGGTCACCCGCTGGCTTTAAAGCTCGCTTCCGCTCAAATGGGAAGTTTACCCGTTGATCACATTCTAAAAGGACTGCGTGAGGCTCACCAAAAGGGCCCGGAATCTCTCTACACATATATTTACCGCCAGACCTGGCAGTTGCTCGAGGATTCTGCAAAGAAGCTCTTGCTTTCCATGCTAATGGTTTCACCGGATGGCGAATCGCTGGATTGGATTCAAATTATGAGTGCCTTGCCAAGTGGAGAGTTTGATCAGGCCCTGGCCCAATTATTAGACTATTCACTCCTTGAAGTGGGTGGTAAACTGGATATGCCTTACTACCGTCTCCACAGATTGACAGTGACTTTCTTACAAACCGATATCTTGTCAACCTGGCAATCGCGAAAATCGTAAAATTGAAACCCAGATGTTAGATAAAAATCGACAACCTGCACCTCCCAACTGGGAGGGTGAAAAGCAGCAATGGAGCAGTTATTATTCCGACCATCTTAAGCACCGGTTGGAATGGATGGTGCATTTCATCCAACAGCAAGAAGGTAACCTCAGTCCTTTAGAATCCCGGATGGGCAGCCTGCTGGCGCTGATTCAGGAAGCCCATCTCCAACCTTCAGCACACCCGCAGGCCATTGAATTAATTTCCAGCCTGCATCCCTGGCCCTTACGATGGGAGTATTGGGAAGCCTGGGAATATGAAATCCGATTTGCCATCCAATACTTCGAAAAGTTCAACTACCCGGACCAGCAAACCACATTCCAAATCTATCTGTGTGACCTGCTGGAAAAATCAGGGCGTATAGATGAGGCACTTGAAGCAAGCCGGAAAGCATTAGAACTGGCCCGCGCGCAGAATCATTTTCTCAATATTGCCGTCGCGGGTGGATCGGTGGTATCCATGCTGACTGCATCCGGAGAAATCCAGGAGGCCGAAACTTTGCTCGCAGAATTAGGGAAAGAAATCCGCAGCGCTTCTCCGCCACTCAAGGATGAGGATCAGGTTATTGCCGAGAGCCATCTTGTTGTACAGGAAATGAAAAGTTTGCACCGGCAGGGGAAAGCTGCGGATGCCGTGCATATTGCAAATAAGACCATGGGGCGGCTGGATGGGATCCAAAAGGTTGACAGAAATTTAATTATCAGCATTTATAAAGAACGCGGGAATATCCGGCTCTTGTTTGGCGACTATCCCGGTGCGGCAAAGGACCTGGAACAAACCATTTTACTTCTATCTCGTGAAGGCGATAAACGGGCCGAAACCTTTACCCGAAGTGAATTGGGGAATGTTTACCTGAACATGAGCAATTTTGACCAGGCGGAAACGGCATTCCGCGATAGTATTGCAACCTGCGAACGGATCAATGCCAGATGGCAGTTGATCAGTGAAATCGGGAACCTTGCGGTAGTCTATTTATCCCGGGGAATTTTACAGCAGGCTCTCACCTACGTCAACAGTCAGATTGAGTTGGCACAACACGCAGATCATCTGGAAGAATACCATCGTGCATTAAGCAACCGCGCCAATATAAACATCTGCTTAAAACGCTACAGCCTCGCCATCAAGGATATTAACGAGAGTGCGGAATGGTTTAAATCACAAAAAATTCACTCCGCGGTGATTGTCTCTAATTTCAAGCTGGGGATGAGTTACGAGGGATTAGGGGACCGGAACAAAGCACAGGCGTTCATTGAGGATTCTTACGAACAAACGCTGTCCTTTAACATTCCCAGTTTACAGATATTTGGAAGGCGCTGCCTCGCGAACTATTACCCTATGGATAAGGCCAAGATCTTGCTTTATCAGGCCCTTCTGTTAGCGCAAAAGTTCAGCCACCGCCTGGATGAAGCCGGGTGCCTTTTGGCATTGGCCCAACATTCGGAAAGCCAGTTGCAGCAACTGCAACTCTTAAAAGACGGAAAAACGATTCTTCAAGAAATTGGCGCTACGGCCTGGCTGGATATTCGCGAACAGGAAATTCCTCCCCTCATCACCCTGCCGATCTAAATATAACATTAGCTCCCCCCTACAATCCATCAGGAATCAAACATCCGTTTCCGCCGCCAGTTGATGAGTGGCGCAACGATCTTCCGGATGGCATATTTTGCATAGATCCAGGAAAACCACGACCCGCCATCTCTGCGGTGTACTTTCAGCATTTCCGGCCAGCAGCGGTCATCCGCCGAAATGGTCTTGGCATCGCCATGTAATCTAAAATTTGCCCACAGCCTGGGAAGATAGACCACTGGTGCCAGCCGGGCCAATCTGACCCACAAGTCATAATCCATCGCAAAATAAAACGAGGGGTCCAGCGGCCCAACCTGTTTCCAAAGATCCGCCCTGAAAAAAGAGGCCTGCTGCGCAACATGAACATACCCTCTGCGAAGCCGTTTGTAATCGGTCTGTTTTGAGGGAAATTTACCGATCACCTCACCCTCTACGTTAATGAAATTGGCATCTCCATACACCAGGCCAACCTCGGGATGGTCTTTTAAATACGCAACGGCTTCTGAAATGGCTCCCGGCTCATACGTATCATCCGAATTAATCCACGCCAGAATCTCTCCTTTCGCCCTGGCAAAGCCTTTATTAATAGCGTCGGTCTGTCCCAAATCCGGTTCGGAAATCCACCAGCTCAAACGATCCGCATAACGCTTAATGATATCCACGCTGCCGTCTTTTGAAGCGCCGTCCACAATGATATATTCAATTTCCGGGTAATCCTGACACAGAACCGACTGGATTGTTTCTTCCAGGAACCTGGCCTGATTAAAAGAAGGAGTAATAATGGATACCAGCATTTTATCTTTTACCCGGCAACCCATTAAGGATTGCTTTTTTCCAATCTGTTTCGGATGTCAAAAATAATATATTCATCCGTTTCTTCTAGAATCGGATAATTCTCGTAGAGCATTTTCTTTAATTGCGGCTGGCTGTCCAGTTCACTCAATAAAGTCACGACGAAGAAATCTTTTCCTTCCGTTTCCTCTTCGAACAGGGCAACCATGTCATATTCCTGCCCATCCAGAGCCCGGTAATTGAAATCGCCGGAGGTCATCCAATTTGTCGAGGTAATCCACCCCCAATAAGCCAGTCGATAGCCATAATCATGCGTCAGACCAACAACAGAAGCGCCTTCGCCTATTTTTTGGCCGAGTTTCTCCCAGAAAGTAACCTCACTGCGGTAATCCACCCGCTTCAATTGAACTCTGACGTCCCAGGCACTCGTTACCACGCCAAACAGGATCACTCCCACCAATACCGGATAAACCAGCCATTTTACACCCTTTAAATTGCTGAAAAGCGTGCCGGCGCCTGCCGCCAACCCAATCGCAACCACCGGAATCAAGGGCAGGTGGTAATAGTCATGGGTCGAGATATGATAAGAAAGCGTCATCCCATATATAAAATATCCCGCCAGCAGCCCAATTACCAACCCGCGGTGCGGTTTCTCCCGAATCAGGAAAACGCTTAACAATGCAACGATGAACCACTCAAAGCCTACCGTACTGGCGATCAATCCTTTCCAGCGCAGGTAAAACACCGGGTCCAGCCACAACTGCGGGAAAAACCGCAGTTTAAACTGGCTTTCCAGAAGCCCGGAGATGTAAACCCCATAGATATGAAAGATGCCATACGGCAGAACGGTTAATATTCCCAGAACCCATACTTTAGGATCTTTTAAGGATTTAACCAACCCCTGACGGGAAAGAATCAAACCAACCCAGGCACCGCCAACAAAGAATACTGCAACGGACTTGCACAGAATTGCCAGCCCGCTCAGCAGGCCCGCTGTAATCACCCATTTCCAGGTCGGATTGCGGTGCCATCTCACCATTGCCCATAATGCCCACACGATCAAAGCCGTCATCAAGGGATCCGGCTGAAACGACCTGCTGGCAATTGCGCCGTATGGGATAATCAAATAATACAAAAGGCCTACAACCGCAGCAGCGCTGCCGGATAGCTCTTTTGCCAGCAGGAAAAGCGCAATTCCCCCCAAGGCCCAGAAGAGGATTGAATAAACCCTTGCATACCAGAGGTTTTCCTGTCCGGTCAGGCGATAGGTCTCTGCAGTCAGCCATTCCATAAAGGGCGGTTCTATCAGGCCTTCCGCCTTCCATTGGCGCACAGCCATATCCCGCTTCCACTCCGGAACACTTTCCAGATTCTGGTAATACATTCCTCTTGACATTACTGCCGAATGCAGCTGGCGGGTCGGATGGAAATCCAGAGGCGCATCCGTCAGATCATATAAACGGATCGCCAACCCCAGGCCAAAAGCAAACAGAAGCGCCAAATAGAGCGCCCATTTTTTATTTTCAAAAAACTGATCGATTTGATTCATTTCTATTCACCAGAATTGATGGAACTAATTATACAGTCATTTCAAATCTTCCCGGCCTAAGGATTAAGCGGGTTCATCAGATCAAAAATAATGAATCCATTCCCTTCAGAAAATACCGGGTAGCCGTCATACAGAATTTCTTTAAGCTGCGGTTGAGAATCCAGCTCCGAAAAAGCCGTCACCACAAAATAATCTTTTCCGGTAGTAGCTTCTTCGAAATAAGATTCATATTCCAGAGGATCATTCCCCGCCAGCGAGAAAAGGTTCAAATCTGCATTAGAAGGCCAGGATGCAGACATCATGCGCCAGCCGTAATATCGCAAACGCATTCCATAATCTGCCGTTAACGCAATAAACGAATGATCTTCCGGGATAGCTTCACCCACACGCTTCCAACTGACCGGTTCGTTTTGATAATTACTGGCAAAAAGGATTGAACGGGAGACCCATAACCCATAAAATGATGCGAAAACCACGACACCGGCTACCCCCGCCCGCCAGATCCAATGTTGGTCCTTAACCTGATTCAGGATCAAATCCACAATTGGCATCATGGAGAGTGCCACAATCGGAACCAGAGCAATGTGGTAGTACTCATGGGTGGTGTATTGATAAGGAAAGATCAACCCATACAGCCCATAGCCCACCCAGGAGCCAATCAGGAAGGGTTTAATCCGGCGCGAAGCCACAATAGCACCCACAATACCCAGGGCGAATGTGGTCAATCCCATTAGGCCTTTCACCATCGCCAGCCAGTCTGCATAGAATTCGGTTTCCAGCAGCAATCCGGATAGGGATACGAACCAGAAAGAGAAGAAATCGGACGATCTCCCCGGGTTGAACAGCAAATAATAAACAGCAGTAGGGACGATTGCCAAAGCCGCCATCACCCAGGGCTGGGGCGTTTTAAAGATTCCTTTGATGCCCAGTTTGTCCAGGATCACAGCCGCATAAATGCCTAACACAAAGAAAGCCGCCACCGATTTCACTAAAATTGCGAAACCGCCTACCAATCCGGCCACAATCGCCCATTTCCAGCTTTGTTCTGCCGACCACTTCACGATGAAAAGCCCGGAAAGAAGGATCCACATCACCATCCAGGGATCCGGCTGGAATGACCGGCTGGCAATCACACTGAACGGCAGGAAAAAGTAAAAGGCCAGACCGGTAAGAATCGCTCCCAGTGAAAGATGTTTCTTACTTAAAACATATAAAACCAGACCGCCCACACACCAGAAAAAGGCATTATAAATCCTTGAAATCCAGAATTTCTCGCTGTGGATCACTGCATAGGTTGCCCCCACAATCGATTCCAGAATGGGCGGCTCATACACTTCCAGAGAAGCCAGCTGCTTTGCCAGAGATCGGGTCGCCGGATCTGCGGTCGGGTCCAATTCATAATAGACAGCCCGTGAAATCAACGCGGACCGGAGCTGCCGGGTTGGGTGAAAATCCAGTGGCGGATCTTTCAGGTCATAGATCCGAATAGCAAAGCCCAACAGGAATACCAGCCCCAACAAAACGTATTTTAAGAGATCATTCCTGTTCAATTTCGTAGAGATGCCCACTTGTGGTGTTAACAAAATCAGATCGCTCCTGACGATGGTTTAATATAATCCAGATAATGCTGGTATGCCTGAGCAATTTCACGCTCTTTCCCGGTTTGGAACGCTCTTCCAGGTTTCTCAAGTCCAAACAAGGAGCCCAAGGTAAACAATATCCGTTTCCAATCTTTCAGGACTCTCCCCGGGTCATACCTGAAACTTTTCCAATAAGACTGGAGGACCAATCGCGGAGCGCCGCTCACCGATTGGTAATAAGCGTTCAACCATTCCGCCCCCCCCAGGATTTCTTGTTCATGCTTCCGATAAATCTGTTCAAATTCCGGTGTCTCTTTCATCCAGTCCGCCAGCCGGAAGGCCTCTTCTCCAAAAAAGCGGGCCTGTGCCAGGTTCTTCGCAGCAGCATGATACCGCGCCGCAGCCCACAATTTTCCGGAATAAGCGATCCGGGATTTCTCGGCAATCCGCAGCCAGAGATGATGATCCAGCAGATATTTGAAATGATTGTCCAGAAAACCGGTTTCCTGTAACACGGACCCGCGCAAAAATACTGCCGGCTGCCCGATAATCCGGAATTTCATCAAATCCGGCAGATCATACTGGCTGAAACGCTGCAAGTTGATCGGCAGGTCATGCTCGCCAAGGGACAGAACATCCCCATAAACCAGCCCACAGGAAGGGTTCGCCATCAGATAATCCACCGCTGATTGCATGGCTCCCTGTAAATACAGATCGTCCGAATTCAGCCATGCCACAATCTCACCGGTAGCACGAGAAAACCCTTTATTGATCGCTTCCGCCTGTCCATGATCCGGCTCAGAGACCCACCAGGTTATCCGGTCTTCATATTTTCGGATAATATCCACGCTGCCGTCGTTCGAATTTCCATCCACCACAATATATTCCAGATCGGGGTAATGCTGGTTAAGCACAGAAAGAATGGTCTGCTCTAAAAACTCAGCCTGGTTATAAGAAGGGGTGATAACGGATACGCGCGGTATACTGGACATAATTAATCAAAAAGGGTGTCGTAATTCACTTTGCGGAATACCTGAAGCTTCCCGCCAATGGTCGCGTCTACCACTTCTCGCCCGGCGGCCTCAAAATGCTGCTTTGCCAGCAAATACCCGCGTTCCGAGGTATCCAGATCCGGAAGCTGCCAGCGGAATCCTTTGCCAAAGTAACCGGGATTAAAATGGTTCGGATCGTCTCCCTCGGAAACGACGGTCGTATTGGGTTTTCCTTTGGTAGCAAAACTATGGTCTACCCCAATCAGGATGACCTGCTGAAACCCCAGGTAATAGGCCAGTTGAAGCGCGACAAAGGTAACCGTTGCGCCTTCCCAGACCCTGCGGCGGATATCATGCGCGAATTTCGGTCCGGTGTAAGTAGTATATAAAAAGAAAAGATTCTCTTCTGGTTTAAGCCATTTTCGGGTTCGCCAGGATACAAAGCGGGGCATATCCAGACCCTGAATATCCTCCGCACATTGCTCAACGACCAGATCATTCACCGAAAGAAAATAAGTGGGCTTGAACCCCATCTCCGGGAACGCCATATAAATCCGGTTCATACCCATGGTGTATTCATTTTGCAAACGGCTCAGGTCCGTTTGTTTCAGGCTGGGGCCATTCCCCATAATGAAACAGCGTTCACCACGGTGAGCGTCTTTGAGCTTCGCAAGGCGCTGGATGGTATCACGCCGCCAGGGATGGAAATTGGCTTCAGGCCACTGCTCCAGCCGTCCGAACGCATCTCTGGTCTCACGGACGGCAGCCATCAATGGTTCCGGCAGAATATTTTTAATCGTTTCTTTCAATGGGCTCATTCCGTACTCAGCTTTGCGGTTGCGCCGCCGTCCACCAGCAGAGATGTTCCGGTAATAAACGAAGATTGCTCTTCATCCGCCAGGAAATAAATCGCATGGGCCAGCTCAGATGGTTTGCCTACTCTTCCGTTAACCGTCTTGCGCGCCAGATTCTCCAGCCGCTCTTTATCCAGATGAGCGGTCAACATCGGCGTATCCACCGCACCCGGTAGGATGGTATTCACGCGGATATTATCTTCAGCAAATTCAATTGCCATGGATCGGGTTAAGGCCAGTAAACCACCTTTGCTGGCAGCATAACTGCTCACACCCGGCGAGGTCGCAATGGCATGCACTGAAGAAACATTCACGATGGCACCTCCCCCCTTGTTTTTCAACAATGGATGCGCCAGCCTGGCTCCCAGAAAAACAGACCGAAGATTGGAAGCCATGACGGCATCCCATTCTTCCACCGACGTCTGGATCAACGGTTTAACAACCTGCAGCGCCGCATTATTCACAACGGCATCCAAAGTATCGGTAAAACGATTGACTTCATCGTAAATCGCTTCCATGTTTTGGGGTTCGGCAATATCTTTTTGGATAAAAATTCCGGTCTCGGGAAAATTCTCCCCAAAGTCAGATCGATCAACCCCAATCACCTTCCAGCCTTTTTCCGCGAACAATTGAACGGTTGCCCGTCCAATTCCTCCAGCCGCACCTGTTATTAAGACAACCCGCGTTTCCATCAACAAAACCTCCAAAATGCTTTAGCCAGATTCTTCAATCTCTGGTTTGATTACATCTTTGATTGAAAGTGTTCAAGATCTTGACAGGGAATTGAAAGTCCCTTTAATAAATTGCGAATCGTGTTCCAATGAACCCGTTCCCAGGCTTCCGGGCTGGAGTTGGAATTATGCGGCGCCAGCATTACCTGATCCATATCCCTCAGGGGGGAATCGGAGGGCAGCGGCTCCACTTCAAATACATCCATTCCCGCACCGGCAATCTTTCCCTGTTGCAAAGCCGCAACCAGTGCCGCTTCATCGACAATCGGCCCTCTGGCCGTGTTAATAAGGGTGGCCGTTGGTTTCATCCAACTCAATGTTTCCGTATTAATGAGGTGGCGGCTGGTGGGGTTGAGATCACAATTAACGCTGACAAAGTCTGCATTTTCAAGCAAGTCTTTCAGCCCCGTCATTTCAACTTTATTTTCCAAAACGAAATCCGGCTCAATCGGTCGGATATCATTGCCTAACAGCTTCGCGCCAAAGGCTCCGGCCCGGCGTAAAACGGCCTTACCAACATTGCCAACACCGATCACACCAATAGTAGATTCACTGAGTGAACGCCCCGGCAGTTTCATCCACCGCCCGTCTTTGACTTCACGGTCCATCCAGGGCTGCCGTCTGGCAAAAGCCAGAATATAGCCCATGACTGAATCCGACACGGGGAGCGTAAACGCGTTGAGCGTGTTTCCCACCATCACACCGTTCCGCTCCGCGAATCCTTTGTTGATCGAATCGATCCCCGTCCCCCATTTGGAAATCACCTTCAATCTGGGAAGGCATTTCTGAATGACAACCTCCGTATACCGGTCATCCCCACAGATCGTTCCATCAAATTTTCCGGCATACTGCAGGATCTCCTCTTCGGACAACCGTTCATTAACCTCCGGAACGATCAATTCAATATCATAATGTTCAAATACCGGGCGGAAACGGTCCACAAAAGGAAGCATGTAAGGAGCGGAAAGCAGCACAGTTTTCATAAAGACTCCAGATCAGGGTGAATTTTTGAAAAAGGATAGGGTCAATCGATGACCGGACAACCATCTCAATGCAGTGGCATTATACCAGCGATTGTCCCAGCCGCTTACGCATCAACAGGTCTGCAATTTCAAAATCCAGCTCTTCATCAATGTCCCAGGCTTCAGAAGGGTCAATCTCAAAGAGATAGGGACGATAGCCAAGCCTGTTGCGCCTTTCGGCCAGAATTTTTCGCTCAAACAGATAGATGCAGGAATTTTCTTCATACACTGGGGGAAGATCCTGCGTTTGTAAAAGCACGGCCGGGTTATGATTGATAGCACGTCCCAATGGGTCCCACAACCGGGTTTGCAAACGGGTGACCGAAAACAGCGAATCATAGGCGGGATAATTCGTAAGTAAAGTCTGAACTGCTTTTGAAATGGATTCCGGTCTCAGCAGCGGGTTGGTACTGTGAGTCTGGAGGTAGAAATCCGCTTCAACCTGGGCAGTATCGTACATGAGCACTTCATTCATCGGCACTTTGTCATCCCGCAGAAAATCCGGGCGTTCTAAAAGGATGATCTCCGGATATTGTGCCTGAACTTTCTCCAGAATAATCGGACTATCGGTGTCAACCACAATCGAATCAATCTCCGGACAGGATTTCAAAGTATCCAGGATGTGGTGGAAAAGGGGCTTCCCTGCAAGATCACGGTAGTTTTTGCCTTTAACTCTTTGAGAATGATGCCGCATGGGAACAAGTGCTGCGACTTTTTTTTGCTGACTCATCTAACCCAACCTCCATTAATCATTTTTCAGATTTCTTTTGAGGAACATCGTGGTACTGAATCGGGTTAACAAACCGGCTTTTGGGTTTTTCATTCATCAGGTTTGAGTTTGGATAATAAAAAGATTGTTTGAGTCTCCAACTCAACGAGCCGGACTGTCGATAACCCTGATAGGTTCCCCAGAACTGCATCCAGCGGAAAGCAATAATATTTTTGATTTCACGCAGGAACATTTTTTGTTCGCGTGCAGCGCGCTGGTCGTTGATCACATTTCCAATCCATAGCCGGAACAAGTCCCTGAGTCCAAAGGTTTCCTGGGGATAAATCTGTTTGAAAGCCATACCTTCCCGCCGGTACCGGTTGTAGATGCTTTTCAGGTTTTGCTGGTGGACGTGGATGATTTCCGCATCCGCCACATAAGAAATAAAATATCCCTGATCATGTACCCACTGCGCCCAGGCCAGGTCTTCCAGGGCCGGGATTAATTCATCATACGGGTGAATTTCCCACAGCGATTTCCGGATAGCAGAATTCGCGTTATTGCAAAAAGGATGATCCTGTCTGGCACGGGATTCTTCCGGAAACCAATGGCGAAATATTTGGTGTTCCGAAAAATCCGTAACCGGCGCACCGCGTTGTTTGCCATAAACCAGGGCCACCTGTGGGTTTTCAAATGGCTCCAGCATCTTCTCCAACCAATCCGGATAGACCGGGTAAACATGGGCACTTGCAATAACCACTAACTCCGCTTTTGCCTGAGCAATACCCATGTTGAGGGATTTTCCAAAAGTGAACTCCTCCGGCCGGATATGAACGACATCCACGGGATATTGAGAAGCAATTGCTACAGTCGCATCCGTTGAACCGGAATCGACAAGAATCACCTGTATGTTCTGGATGGTTTGCTGAAAAATCCCGGTCAATAAGCGACCAATATGCTTTTCTTCGTTATAAGCACGAATAACAATAGAACATACCGGTTTTAAATCCATTAAACTCCAATTTCTAATCCTTCAAAAAGGGTTTATCTTCTAAAATCCCGTCCAGAATAATCCGAAAAGTTTCCGAATTTTCCCGGCGCAAAGCGTCCACAGGGAAGGGCTTCAGCATAACATACCCCTGCCATACACCATCCTCTTCCAGATAATCCTCAAAAGAAAGAGAGGTGCGGAAAAGTTGATAATACAAAAACCGTCTTGCGTTGGTCCGGTAAATCTCCGGAACCTGGATTTGATCTGCCTCCAAGAAATTCTCGGCTATTTGTCGGTATTCTTCCACATTTTCCGGGAAAAAGACCGTATCCAGTTGAGTGAATCGGGCTTTCCCACCGCATAGGACAGGAGCCCCCATTACGGAAGCCTCCAGCCCAATCGTCGAATTATAGATCATGACAAACTTTGAGCGCTGGATCAACTCATAAGAACTGAAATACTCATCCGAACCCACAAACAATACATTCTCTTCCGAGTCCACACGGTTTTTTCGGACCCAGTCAGCAACGCTTTCGCGGCTTGCTTTACCCGGACGGGATTCATCCGGGTGAGCGCGGATCACAAACAAGGTTCCCGGATGGGCTTTGATAATGGCATACACATCGTCTAACCAGGCAAACATGTGCGGATAAACTACATTGGCATGTCCCTGACTGGTATCGAAAACAACATTGGTGAATACCGGAACAATTTGTTTGAATTTCTCGGCTTTTGCCAGAAAAACCGGACTGAGGCTTTGGATCTCCGGCCAGAACTGCACACCGGCCATGGTGAAATTACCTTGAAACCGCTCCGCGAGATACGCATCCAACTGATCATTTTGAGCGGCTGAAAGCTGGTAATCATCTGAAATCTGAATTGGGTAGGCAGTCGCTTCTCCGGTTGTAAAGAATCCCGTGAATGGCCGCAGGCCTACTTCGTGCGAGATAACCCGCACACCTCTGGATTGCGCAATCCACCGTGCTGTGGCTTCCGGGAAAAACATCCCGTTGAAGACCAGCACCGCCGCCGGCTGAACCGACTCCATCAAATCTTCAAACTGTTGGGCCACGCTCCACGCAGACTTCACAAATTCCCGGTAGAGAAAACGCGTGGATTCATCTTCAACCAGATGATGGCGGCGCAACACCCACCGGATTGTTGGAAGAACCAGACTTCCCAGAGGATAACCCTGATATTCAAATGCACTCAATTCTTCAAGGCTTAAACGATCAATTGCTTTTGCCAGATCCAGATCTGGTTGATATTCAAACCAAGCGCTTTGCCCTTCCGCATAATTCACTTCAGATTGCGCAACACATTCCTGACAGGGAAGCGCTGCGTACACATCGTCCCGGTTCGTGCCCAAAACACACCGGCTCATCCCGGCATGACAGGCAAAGTTGACCACAGGGGCACCTGCCAGACGCAGCGCCCAACCCGAAAGCAGAGCGTAAGCCGCATTAAGGCTGAGGCCGCTCAACCGGGTGGATGCGTTGAACACAATCACCGGAGGGTGATGCTTATCCTCCGGGATGTGCTGCTCTACCTGCTGGGCGAGGTTCCGGATGCGCTGGTTGTTTACCCAGTGAACCCGCCTTCTCCGCAATGCATTTTTATAGCGGTTGACCGATTGTGTTGCACCCATTCTTACGAATTATCTACTCTTCTAAGTTTGTTCAACGATGGCAATTCACTTTCATAGACGCGCTTTACGCCATCGCCCAGTGATTCTTCGGTCACACGAATATATTTGACGAGTTTGCGCAATCCGCCGGGTTCAACCGAGGCTGCCTGGTCGCCGCCCCACATGGCCCGATCCAGCGTGATATGCCGCTCCACCACACAGGCACCTAACGCCACTGCCAGTGCAGAGGGAACTAGCCCCACCTCATGACCGGAATAACCAATCGGAACGGGGAATTCCTCGGCCAGTGTCTGCACCATCCTCAAATTGAGCTCTTCGGGAGGGCAAGGATATGCACTGGTAGTATGCGTGAGAATCAGATTTTCCATGCCCAACAGAGCTACGGAGGTGCGGATTTGCTCCATCGTAGACATGCCGGTCGAAAGAATGATCGGACGTCCGGTAGACCTGATTTTTTTCAGGAGTCCGTGATCGGTTAAAGATGCTGAAGCCACTTTGTAACACACCGGTTCAAAAGGCTCCAAAAAATCTACCGCGCTTTCGTCCCAAACCGAAGCAAACCAATCAATGCCGATTTCTTTACAATAGCGGTCAATTTCCGAGTACTCTTCAACCCCGAACTCCACTTTATAGCGGTATTCCAGATAAGAAATATAGCCCCAGGGAGTTTCACGCATCTTGTTTTGCTGTTCAGGAGGCACGCAAATTTCCGGGGTTCGTTTCTGGAATTTAACAGCATCTACGCCAGCGTCTTTTGCGACCTTGATCAAATCTTTTGCAATTTGCACATCCCCATTGTGATTGATACCAATTTCACCAATAACATAAGTGGGATATCCCTCACCCACCCATCGATTTCCAATTTTCACAGCTTTTGGCATTTTATCAGCTCCTTTTAATTTTTTGCTGCAGGATGAGATCACACAATTCTCGAACAGCACCATATCCACCTCGGCGAGTCAAAACCAGATCCGCCTGGCGTTTCGCTGCCAACTCTGCGTCTGCAACCACTACAGCGCAGCCTACCAGAGGAAAACACGGTACATCATTTACATCATTTCCTAAATAAACAACTTTACATGCATCAATCTCATGCTTTTCGAACAGTGCTTTCAACTGCGTGTATTTATCCTCTACTCCCTGAACAACCGGCAGTTTCAGCTTGCTGCATCTTGCCGCAACCACCGGATTGACTTCCGTGGAAAGCACCATGGCTTTTACTCCCGCTTTCCGCAGCATTGCCAGTCCCGTTCCATCGCCTCTTGACGCCGCAACCATCTCTCTGCCATTCTGGTCCACCCAGACGCGGTTATCCGTCATCACACCGTCAAAGTCAAACACGATCAAATCTACTTTTTCAGGAAGCGGACGGCGTGATTTACCCGGATCAACCATCTCCAGGCCCCCATGCCAGACCAGCCATTCCGAACGCTGCCAATCTCTCGGGTTATCAATATCCACCGTAAAACGCGGATCGATAATCAGCGGGAGAATGACATCTCCGGACATGGATTGTTTTTCCAGTATGGCCTCGGGCCGGATGGCATCGATATGCCCGGTTTGCCAATAAACCGGTGGAAGGATCTGTCGAGGTGAGTTATACGGCTCGGCGATGCCTTCTACCTTCAACAATGGGATCATTTCCCCATCATCCGGTGAAATTCGCCACATTTTATGCGGGTTCTGCCCGGAGGGCACAACGCCCCGCACGGAATCAGCCTGCGGGTTGGACAACAACAATCTGACCGCATCATCCACCGTACCAACCGGTCTCACCGGTGAGGTAGGGCGAAGCTGGATAACAATATCCGGGTGGTAGTCCTCTTCTTCCGCCAGCCAGCGCAGTACATGTTCAAAGACCGGAAGATCTAAGGAACTATCCTGAGCCAACTCGTCCGGTCGGAGAAAGGGCACCTCGGCCCCATATTCTCGGGCCACCGCAGCAATCTCCTCGTCATCCGTAGATACAATTACCCGGGTTACGGTTTCTGACTGCAACCCCGCAGAAATACTATACGCAATTAGCGGATAACCCGCAAAATCCCGGATGTTTTTCCGTGGAATTCCTTTTGAGCCACCGCGAGCCGGAATAACGGCCAGAACTTCAGGTCGGTCTACCATGCCGTCCAGCCCCCATCCACAACCAGGTTCGAACCGGTCATATACGATGAAGCATCCGAGGCCAGGAACAACAATGCCCCGTTCATTTCATCAATCTTTGCCATACGTCCCAGTACCGTTCTGGCGGAATAATTCTTTTCAAAAATCTCATCGTGATGATTGTAAATTCCACCGGGGGTCAGCGCATTGATCCGGATATTTTTCCCGGCATAATAAGTCGCCAGATACTTGGTCAGGCCCAGCACACCTGCCTTGGTTACCGTGTAATAGACCGGTTTAAATTGCTGCGGTTGGCCCGGTTTTTCATAGATGCGCTGATCCGGTCCCACCAGACCGTACGTAGAGCAGATCAAAATGATAACGCCATGGTCCTGAGCCAACATAGGTTTCACGGCAGCCTGCGCACTGAGGAATATCCCCGTCAAATTGACATCCAGCGCCTGCTTCCAGGAATCCAGCGAATAATCCTCAAAAGTATTGCCGTGTTTACCCACATTTTCCGGATCGAATTTCGGGTCCAGAGCCGCGCTGCAGACCAGAATATCCAGCCTGCCGAACTGGTTCACAGCCGAAGCTGCCATGGCCTGTGTGGATTCCGGATCGGTAACATCCACACCCACGCCAATGGCCTCATACCCATCCTGGTTCAACGAATCTGCAACTTCAGCAGCCTTCGCCTGATCGAGATCTGCAACCACCACTTTGGCACCGGCTTCAGCCAGTGTCCGGCAAAAACCCTTTCCAAGCAGTCCGGCTCCGCCAGTCACAACCGCCGTCTGGCCTTTCAAGTCAAATTTATCCAGAATATTTGTCATTAAACATTCCTCTCAAAATCAATTTTTCGGGGATATTCCAAAGATCACGCCGTCCTGAAGTTCTTTCAGCACCGGCATTCCATTGGAAATATCTTTCATCCACTGCGCTTCTTCAGGGTCATTCTCAAGCGCGCGGAAGTTAAAGATCGCAATCACAGATTTTCCGGCCAGAACACTCTCATGAATGCTTGCCATATCCTCTTCATACCCCTCCCGGGGCAGCCGCGTTGCCGGATTGGTTGGAGAAGGCACAACATAGGCCGGTTTTCCGGTCAGAATATAAATCGCGGTGATTTTATTGCTGAACAGAGTCACATTGTCAAGATCTTTCACGGCAGCGATAACTTCCGAATCCGTCCAATTTGAATGGGCAAAGCCCTGTCCATCCTGACGGAATTCGGCAATGGCGTCCACATCATCTTCAGCAAAGGAGAGCAGCAGTCCAAGAGAAATCACCACCGCGCCGGCCATCCAAACAAGTTTTTTCCGACCCCACAGCCAGCTCAGGATCATTGCGAAGATCGCCAGCAGAGGAATATAGAATGGAGCCAGTATCCGGTCTTCAAAGATTGGACTGGCATCCAGAAATGTCATTGAAAACACCAGTGTAGCCAGATACACCCATCCCTGCAAAGCAAATACCCAACCTGCCCGGAAGCGATCCTCAACAACCTGTATCCGCTCCCGCTTATACAGTACAAAGGCAATAACGGTGCCCGTCACCAGAACGGCCAGCAGCACAAAGAACAATACCGTCAAAATATTCAAATAACGGTCAATCAACCCGCCTGTTTCAGGAAGCAGCCAGCTCCAGAAGTTTTGCATTCCTTCATTCAGCATATCCCGGGTCACCGGATGCCATAACAAAAGCCGGTTTCCTGCATTCTGGGAAACCAGGAAATTACGGGCCAACCAAGCCAATACTAAAGGAATTCCCGCAGCCAGGAAAATGCCGGTGCCTTTCCAGAAACGGCGCCAATTGATAAATATCCCTTTTTCCTTTGAACTGAATAAGAACAGACACAAAACCACCGTTCCATACAGAGAAACTCCCACATATCGGGTCAGGAAAGCAAGACTGGCCGTAAAACCGGACGCCGCCAACCACAACCAGTTCTCCTTCTCGGAAAATTTAAGGTAGAACCATAAAACCAGAAAGCTCAAGAACAGGTATAAGGGTTCTGTCATCGCGAAGGAATGCGTCCGGAGCAAAGGTTCCGAAGCGCCAAAGAAAACCGCCGCAGCCAATCCCCACAGGCCGTTACCGGTCGCTTTCCTTACCAAAAACCCCATCATGAACACATTTGCGCCAAACAGCAGCACATTCAAGATCAGGGACCCTTCGATTGGATCAGGTCCCAAAAAGCTGATCCCTGCAAGGACAATCGAGAAAAATGGTGGGTAATTGGTAATGGGTGTCGGCACGCCGTTTCCTTTTAAGCGGCTGTAGCCGTTCCCTGCCGCAATATTTCGCGCTCCCCCGATATAACCGACCGAATCGTTTACCAGCCCCATTCCATCCGGGGTGAGATATCGCATAAACCAGACTGCAGCAAGTCCCAAAGTAATCAGCAATACCCAGAATAACCATTGGGGATATTGCATTTTTTTATCGGTGACTTGATTCATATTCTTAACCTTTCCTGTCAAAAGTTGTACTACGCAAACATGTATTATAAGCGATGAGATCAAAACACTCTTTAGGGTTCCGGATAATAGTAAATCGCTCCATCCGCACCTTGATAAGCCTTTTCCAATCCCTGTGTAAGATTTTCTACTCTCTGAGGGGTTTGTTCTCCGTAAATCCCTTCAAATTGTTCGAAAACACTGTCAAACAGCACCAAAGCCGCACCATCCTGGCGGAATGCTTCCTGAGCATCATCCAACGGGAGCGCGCCGTCTCCATATCGATTAAAGTCTTTAACCGGATGGTCCTGAAAGATCTCCTGAAATGCCAGAGAGGATCTTCCGGTGAGAAATAATATCGCCGTTTCTTCATTGGTAACGATTAAGGTGTCTTCCGGAAATTCCCGTACGGCCTCCATGGTATCCGAGCTTTGCCAGGCCAACGAATTATAGCCAAGCCCCAGCTCGTAATTCTGCCCGACAATGCGGACAGACCGCATCCCATACCACCCCGCCAGCAGTACTAAAACTACCGGGAACCACCTGGCGAAGGGCTTTTCCTTGAATTGCTGCATGAACAGCCCAAGCAATAACCCAACAGCCCAAATCACCGCGATATGCACCGGTGAGAACATCCGGCTGCCAATGGTAATGGGCGGATAGGTAAACAGGTATACTCCGAAAACTACGAGACAATACAGCAAAGTGAATCCTCCCATCGCCAGCGTTAGATCATACGCACCCCGCAGGGATTCTTTGGAGAAGGATGCTGCTTTACGAATGAGAAGGATCAACCCCGCAATAAAGATTACACAAAAACCAACTGCCAGAATGTGATTCAGGATCAAGGGGTAAGGTGGGTCGCTGATCCAGGATTCCGGAACGAACCAGAATAAAATTACTTTTTCAAGCGCCGGCCAGAAGCTGGTTAACCTTTCCACAATCCCCGACTCCAGGCTTCTCGACCCCACTGTAGAGGTGTGCGTCAGATCAAAAACCATCCATGCCAGCATGGGAATAAAGCCGGCAGCGCCGAACTTAACCGCATTAATAAATCTCTTTAAGAATGTGCCCTCGGAGCGAAGAAGAATGAGCAAAGCCCAGGCAGCCAAAAATGCTGCCGAACTATATCGTGTGAGGAAAGACAAGCCGGTTACCAAACCGCCGGCAATCCACTTCCAATCTTTCTTGGGCTCATCCGGCTCGGGAAGCACAAACCATAGGCCCGCAAAACCCAGGAAAATACTCAGCGGCTCGGACATCGCCCAGGAGTAGACCGGAATAAGGACCGGAGAAACCGCAGCGGAGGAAGCCGCCAGCACAGCGACCCAAAGAGAACGAGTGCTTCGATAAGTCAAAAAGGCCATCATCCAGATAATCCCGCCAAACAGCAGGATATTCAACCACTGAGCCGTCCCGACCAGGTTAAAGCCTAAAACCCCAAAGAACGCCAGCACCAGAGAGAAGAATGGCGGGAAATAAGGCAGCAGGCGAAACTCACCGTAAGGCCCTACCAACCCCAGGCCGATACCTTTCAGGAGATTCTCCGCCGATTTGATGTAAATCGTTGCATCCCCTCCAATACCCGGCCCCTTCAGGGTGCTGATTACCAACGCAATCATTCCCAGTAAAGCTGGCAGAGAAAGCAGGAGGAGATACGGACGCTGTTGTTTTTCTTTCATTTTATTTTTCCCCATCCAGAATATAAACCAGCTGCCCATCCAGCTCCATCTGAAACTTTAAACCGAGACGTTCACATTCCTGGCGTACTACTTCGATATTTTCATATCGATCTTCCTGTACCAGCACATAGTGGACCCCCAATTCCCGCATCAATTCAACACTATGTTCGTCCGGGAAGTGCTCCAACTCTGTGCGAATCCGCGAATACTGCGGCGGCGGAAAAGCATTGAAAAATCCTCCCACATAGGGCTTGCCATGGAACAAAGTGTAATAAGTCTGTTCCTGATCTTCCGCCAGAACAAATGGCATCTGGATCACAACGCCCTCATCCGGCTGCTCCGCAAGCCACAGATCCACCGGGCGCGGGTCAACGGTTGCAAATTGCCGGTATGGACCGGGATAGAAATCAAAGACTACCAGTCCCAGCAGCGCAACCGCAACCAATACCTGCCACCTTTTTTGGACTTTATTCAACACCCATGCACTTCCAATCCCGGCCGCTGCGCTGGTAAAAATTAATGCCACTACTCCAAAGCGCATGAGTGCCCGCATCTTGGCGTAGAACGGGAAGTAATTAAACAGGAAATAACCGGGGAAAGGTATGGGCGTCGTGCTGCGTCCCAGTCGGCCGGCGAGGAATCCCGGCAGCATGATCTCTACGGAAGCGCCGTTCCAATGCAAGTCCGTCCCCATCGCCAGAACAATAGAAAGCAGGGTGCCCCAGAACATCAATCCCAACATATTGCGTTGGGGGAGCTGCTTGCGTTTTAGATAAGCGATCACTGCCAGAATAAGAGCAAACACGCCAAAGTAAAGCGTGGCTTCAATCCATAAATCGCGGTTAAAATGACTGCCGACCCAACTCCCGAAAAGGAAATGATCCGTTGAAGGGAGGATAAAATCGGTCGGGCTGGCAGAGTAGAGCCGTGCCACACTGATGCCGCGGTCCGGCAGTCCTCCCTGGCGCGCCAGGGCAACAAAGGGCGCCACACCGGCCAGCACCAGAGGGAGTGAAATCAGCCCCATTCCAACCAGGTTCTTCCAGAACGCGGGTTCAAAAATACGTTTCCGCTCGATCCACAACAGATAAAGCACCACCAGAAAACCACTGATCAGACAGGTAATATACAGATAATACTGCGAAGTCAGTGCGATCAGGCCCAGAGCGATTCCGCCCACCAGGGCAGGCCGCCAGGACCATTTTCGCTGCTCCAGCACTTCGAAGAATCCCATGAAGTAAAAAGGGAACCATTGGATCGCCGACAGATTCAAATGTCCGATCAGGAAATGCGCGAAATGATAGGGTAAAAACGCATAAACTGTCCCGGCAATCAGGCCCGCATCCGTCCTTCCGGTCATTTTCCGCACCCACAGGTACATTCCAATCCCGGACAGAACAAAACTGAGCAGCAGCGCCATATTGTAGCCAAACATCGGACCGCCCACCACGCTGAAGGGTAAAGCAATCAGCAGGTTACTGGGTGTGATTTCGGTATAAGCCAGGCTCCAGCCTTCCGGATAATTCAGGAACCAGACGTCGAAAGGATTAACATGGAGCTCCAAAAGCGCTTTTTTTAGCCAGCCAATCATCCACACAAAATAAATATTATCTCCAACCTCTCCGACCATTGAATCGCGCATCCGTGTTGCAAGCGGCCAGGTCATAAACACGGTCAAGGCTGAATAATACAGGGTTACCCAGAGCAAGGATAATTTTTTGGCTATTCTTTTCATGAAAATTCAAACCTGTTTTGTTTAACTGAGATCAAATTTCTTTTAAGCCTGAGAAGCCTGATAAACCGACTGCACCAGTTTCAAATCCTGAATACCATCCATCAGGTTACAAACCGGCTCCACTTCCTTCTTAACCATCGAAATAAAATGCCGGGTTTCATCCAGAAAGAGATCATTGCGGTCAAAGCCATCCGGGGCAGGAATGGTCTGCCAGTTTCCCGTGTCTGCCTGGTAGTAGCTGACCGCCCCATCCGCGTTATCCCAGCGGATTGTGCCTTGCGTGCCGAGAATCTCTAAATCATGTACGGCCGGCCGCTGGAAATAGTTCAGATGGACGCTGGCATGAACATTGTTTTCAAATTCCAATCCAATTTCGGCGAAATCTTCCACATCGATTTCCAGATCACTGATCTTACCCGAAACGGCGGACACCTTTTTAACTTCACCAAACAACCAGCGCAGATAGTCCAGCGGATGGCAGAGGGTCAGCACCACACCACCACCCAGATCACTGCGGGCACTGTAGCTTTTTCGGTAATCTTCCCACGGATGCCAGCCGGGGAGATACTCTCCCCAATGTGCCCTAACAAATAAAGGCCGTCCGATTGCTTTTTCATCCAACAACCGTCTGACAGCTTTCAGGCCCGGATGGAAACGGAATTGGAACCCCATTAACAACCTTCCCCCACCGGCCTCAAGTGCCGCCGTTAATTCGTCTATCCGGTCAAGATCATTGGAGATGGGTTTCTCCATCAAAATACTGCAGCCTGCTTTTGCCGCAGGAATGGCAACATCCAGGTGCAGCGCAGTCGGGTTCGCGATGATCACCGCATCCGGTCGATGGGCAAGTGCGGCTTCCAGGTCCGTTTCCACGGTGAAACCCTGCAGTTCGTCATCCGGGAGCGTGCTGCGCCGGGTGCGGTATAACACAATGTCCTTTTCACCCAACGCCAGCAAATTCCGGAAATGCCTGCGCCCAATCGAGCCAAAGCCTGCAATCAAGAATTTCATTTCTTTCTCCCAATGACCGAAAGCAAATATTCAGCAGTTCGCTTTCCGGCTGTGCCATCCGTAAACGTACATTCGTCGAGGATAAACTGCCGGCACTTTTCCAGATCAACTTGAGGGTCCCGCAGGTAATGGTTAACCGCGTCTTTCAGTGTCTCATAATCCTGCGCCTCCAGGCCCGCTCCGGAGAGACGAAAACGCTGGTGAGTGGGCCAGTTCCCAATTTCGGATAACGCCAGGGAAAACTTACCGGACTGATTCCAGCCGCCCGGGTTATCGATACAAACGCTGACAATCGGCGTCTCGTGAATGGCAGCTTCAACCACCATGGTGGAATACACCGTAAGAAAGACGTCGGAGTATGCCATCATCGAGGTTTTTTCGGGCATATCCTCACCGGAATAATACCCCAATTCGCCCCCCAACGGAACCGGTTCAACCAGATGCACATGTGGAAGCTCATCTGCCAGTTTCTTGATTTTGGCGCGTTCCCCGGCAAACAAAGGGTTATCCATAAAGTGGTTGGGGTGCAGACGGACCAGCAGTTGTGAGGGCTCTGCCAGCTCATCCCCCGAGACCAGCTTCGCCAGCGCTTCCACGTTCTGATAATTAGGCGAAAAAGTAATGAAGCTGCATGCGTAGCCCAACAGTTTTCGGTCCGGGTCCAGTCCATGCAGTTTAAAATATTCATCCCGGTCCATCAACCATTGCTTCTTCCGGTAACCATCGTAAGAAGGTATTCCGCCCACATTCACCCGGGCCGGGTCCCAATCCGAACCCAAAACCAGTTCCTCTTTCTGGATCTCAGACCAGCAGGTAATCCAATCCATCGGCGCGCCGGGCAGGCTGTAGCTGCTGGGGTTATCCCAGCCCACGACCACGGCAGCGGTAGGAACACCTCTCGCCGCAGCCTCGCGCAGCAGGTAGCGGTCCAACCGCCACCCCGGTGTGCTGGCAACAACCAGTTCGGGCTGATATTTTTCAAACAAATCGGCGTAAAGATTCGGAACAAAGTGCATCTGGCGGCGCACCAATGTCTGGCGCGCCCACTTAGAGCGGCGCAGAAGACCGATCAGCATTTTTGCAAACGGCATCACCAAACGGCGCTTTCCAACTGCTTCTTCTTCAACCTGCCGGACATGGCTGGTCATGGCTTCGACGTTGATCCTGCCGGAAGCACCGACCCGGCGGAGGAAACTCAGCCACCACTGCTCTGTCGGAGACACGCGCTGTGAATATTTCCGTGCCTCTTGAATTCGCAAACCTTCCACAATCAAACCGGGTTGGCCAAACCGTCTGGTAATCTGGTCTTTCAATCCATCATCCGTCAGCAGCACGACTTCAACTCCGGACTCAATCAGAGTTGGGACAACATCGCTTTGAAGAAAATAAACAATCGCCAGACCATGGTCCGCGCTGATAAATATTCGCCTCGAAGACATTAAAAACTTTTCTCCTTCAATGGTTAATTCCGGTCGTAATACCAGCGGAATATTTTGTTATAGAAAAACAGTAAAACCCGTTTCACAACCGGAAAATCCAGCAGCCAGTAGCTTTTCTTTGAGCGGCCGGAATCGGGACCTGTTTTGGATACATGCCCCGGTAAATTGCGCAGCGTGTTGCTCATATTCATCGCATAGGGTTCGGTGGGCATCAGGCGCAGATATCCAGTCTGATTCAATCGCTCGTCCAGACGCTTTACCTGTCCCATGGGGCGATCCATATCAAACGGTAAAAACTGCTCCAGAACGGATTTCTTTGCCAGAAACTGCCAGTGCGAAGCCCCTGCGATCGCTGGTACGCCCTGATAGGTCAGGCGAACATCCTCGCTGTTATCGTAATGTTCCCGGATTTCTTCCTTGGTCTGTCCCAGACTCAAATCAAACTCCTGAAAGACTTCATAGGGAATGAAATTGCCGTGTTCCACTTTTACATCCGGAGCCGATTCGCCCCATGCAACGGTGCTGGAATAATATTCCGAGCGCGTCCGGAAAGGACGTGAGGTGACCATCCCCACATTCGGGAAAGTATCCAGAATTTCCACCGATTTTGAAAGCCAGCCATCATAGAACAGGCAATCGTTATCTGTGTATGCCACAATCTCGCCCGGCGCTCCGCTTAACATGATATTCCAGGCACCGCCCTTGCCCAGATTTTTATCGGAAAGCAATAAATACTGAATTTTTCCTGCCGCAAATTCTTCAACCAGTGCGTCGCGCACTTCTTTGCAGCTTCCATTATCAAAAACCAGCAAATCATACGGCAGGTCCGCGGTACTGCGGATATTATCCAGGCACACCTGAAGCACATCCCTCATTTCTGCATAAAACCCGCTGACAAAGGGAATGTAATTCAATACTGCCACAGTAATCCGTTCAGGTTTCGCGACCTGATTAACAAACTTTGCCGGGTTCTGCCCTACACGCATAAAATTCTCCTAAAGTATTTCAAGCCTGATTTCCTGAGTGTTTAATCTTCATCCTTAACCAGGCCCGAATCTCTCTGTAAGCCTTTATGGGGTGAAAAATCCCAAAAAATACCTGACCTAAAGCCATCGAACGCAGCCGGACCAATGGAAAGATTTCCACCTCACGCCATCGTTTCTCCCAGTTCAGCTCTGCCTTGATTATTTGTCCATCCACCAGTTGTCTGTCTGCATCCAGCAAATTAAATATCGTTCGTGGTCCGCCGGCCAGTTGAACATTGTCGGTGGTTTCAGGCAGCCGGTAATGGGGCTGTCCTTTCGGCAGGTGGCGGTAATCATGATCCTGATGAATGATCTGAATGGAACGGGTACCATCAATGAGCGGCCACCGCTCACAACGGGCTTTATAGAACATCCAGTTATCCCATCCCGCCCTGCCGACTGCAAAATCGGGAATATCTTTGAAGCAATCCCTGGGGTAAATAAAGTAATCGCTACCACCACGGGGGTGCAGCCGTCCGAATTGTTCCGTGCGATTCTTCAGGTCTTCCACCCAGGTTTCCGGAAAAGCCAAAGGCTCTCTCACATCCAGATCCCAGCGCTGCCCAACGATCAGGTATTGATCCGTTTTTTCATTGACCAGACGCGCAGCATTTACAAAATCCGGCAGGATCAGGATATCTGCATTCACATAGGCCAGGATCGGGCTCTGGCTGGCTTCACGCGCCAGATTGAAGATCGAACTGACCAGCGGGGTGCCAAAACGATTCCGCTTCACATTTGAAAGCAGTTTTACACCAAACTCATCGGCCGTTTCAGCCAGTCCTTCTTCCTCCCCAACCAGGATCACTTCCACATCCGGCCCCAGATGCAGCCAGGATTGGATCGCGTTCCGCTGGATCAACCGGATATGAGGATCGGTAAAGGGTTTGGGGGCCGAAAAAATCGTTAATGGACTCATTTTGGGTTCAGTCTTTCATCCACATCCAATACGGTCTTATGCTTTACACCCGCATTCACCACAAACAACTCCGGGAATGTTTCCTCCAGCATAAGAACATCTTTCCAGGAAAAATCCATCCGCCCGTCCAAACGTTCAATGATCTGGCGGATCAATACAAGATCTTCAGGCGTATCTACCGTCCAGCGATAATGGCCATAATCCGGGTCATGGTTAACCACATGGACCCGGAACCGGCCTTCTTTCTCATAAAGATAAGGCATAACGTGTTCCCGCTGATACGGTTGGTCTGCTTCTTTCCAGGCTCGTTGCAAAGCCTCAAAAGTGCACACCTCAATATCCAGCCCAATCGGAAAAGTCCGCTTCCAGGGCGGCGGCAGCCTGTTGGCTGCAAAATCCGCTTCCGTTTTGAAAAAGGCTGCCACGGTATCATCAATCAGCGCAGGGTCAATCAATGGACAATCCGCCGTCAACCGCACCACTACATCCGCTTTGAACTGCAAAGCCGCCTGATAATACCGGTCCAGCACATCAAACGGGTCGCCTCGGAATACCGGGAACCCCATTGTTTCGCAAAAAGTTTGGATGGGGTCATCGCTTGGATCAACCGTTGTCGCAACCACGACTTCATCCAGAGAGTGAGCGAGCCTGGAGCGGTTGACAACCCAGGCCAGCATAGGCAGGCCATGGATATCTTTCAACACCTTTCCGGGCAGCCTGCTGGATGACATTCTTCCTTGAATAATCGCCACAATTCGCGGCTTATGAATTGCCATATTGTTAATACTTCCTGCCTTGAGGATGAACAGCCATTTGATAAGCTGTTTCTAACTTCGAGAAATTCTTATCCCAATCCGCGCGTTCTTCAGCAAGAGTGCGGGCTGCCGCCCGCATTTCCGGCAAGCGCTCTTTTTGTTGGAATGCGTTCAATATTCCATCGGTGAATGCAGCCACATCTCCATCCGGGAAGAACCAGCCCTGTTTTCCCGGGGTGATCCACTCCAGATTGCCCGGAATGTCCGAAAGGAGTACCGGACATCCGCAGCCAAGCGCCTCCATCAGAGAAACCGAAGAGCCGTCGCTGTGCGAAGCACTGAGATACAGATCTGCTGCCCAGTAGAATTCGGGCAAATCCTTGTTGCTGACACGCCCGCCAAAATACACACGGTCATCCATCTGGTTGCTGTGAAGGATCGAGCGGATCAATCCGGCCTGCGACCCATTTCCGAGCAAAATAAGCCGCAGTTCAGGGATCTCCCGTGCGGCTTGAACAAAAGACTTTACTAAAACATCTACACCATACAGTGGTTCCCAGGTTCGCAGGGAAAGCAAAACAAACGCATCCTCCCACCCCAGTCGGTTACGCAATTCCGAATCACTGTGTGGCGAAAAGGTTTTCAAATCAACACCCCATGGAAAAAGGACCACCCGTTCACCCGGAAAGCCAAACTCCGCAGCTTTATTTTTCACCGCCTCACAATCCCCAACCAGAACATCCGTCCGGTTCAACGTGAATTGAGTGGCCCTGCGCCACCAGCTATTCCGATCCGCATCTCGCAGCAAATCCGATCCCCATGACATCGAAACCAGAGGATGATACCTGGCCAAAGCCGTAAGGAATGCGGGGTGCTGGATGGGTCCGGCATGAATCACATCCGGTTTAACCTCACGGATCACTCGTTTCAAATCTCGCCTCAGGTTGAGCGTGTTCTTCCATTGAAAAGGCGCTCTTCCTCCCTGCCAGAGGATCTGGGTAACTTCCGGCGGCAGGGGGCGATCCTCCAGCTGGCTGTTCCGGCGCTCTAACCTCAGGGAATAAACCCGATGCTCCGTTTTCGCCAGGGCAGTCAGAAAACGGTGATCATGCGGTGTGTAATCCCGGGTGAAATAAAGTACACGCACTATTCACCCAATTTTTTCCAGGTCAATTCCTGTCCGGCCGGAATATCCACAAGGGCTTTGGCACCAATCACATTCTCAATTTCCGGAGGGAGGATTGCTCCCGGTGTAACGGGACGAAGCACATCGATCATTTCTCGGGTGAAGGTTTCTCCAGCCTTAATATCCTTTGCAGCGCGCAGGCAGCGGCGCTGTACATATTTTGTCTCCTGCTCATTTTCCGCAATAAATTTATCTGCAGAACCCAGCGCCCGTTCCAGCTTTCGGGTGTTTTGGACCATTTCGTCCCAGGTGTCGGGGTCCATGGCAAACGGATGGTCCGGACCTTGCCGGGTGGTGTCATCCGTAAAGTGCTTTTCCACCACACGTGCGCCCAGGGTCACGGCACCCAATACGGCTGCATGCCCGCCGGTATGGTCGGAGAGTCCCAAAATAACTTCCGGGAACATGGTCCGGTATGTATCCAGAACATGCAGGTGAACATGATCAAAATTTTCGGAGCTTCCGGTGTAGTTTGTATTACACTGCATCAAAACAAGTTCCGGCGTCACATTCAAAATCGTGTGTACTGCACGCTGCACATCACAAATAGAGGATGCGCCCGTCGCCAGCATAACCGGCTTGCCTTTTTTTGCGATCCGCTCCAGCGCTTCCAACCAGTCGATATCTCCGGAACCAATTTTATACGCGGGGACATATTGTTCCAGCATATCAATCGCCTCAAAATCATAAGGAGTGGAGAAGTAATCAATCCCGACCTCATCGCACACTGCTTTGAGTTCCGGCGTCCAATCAAATGGAACCGTCGCATCCTCGTACACTTCAAACACCGATTTGTTCCACTTATCCTGGTGTGACATTTTTCCGGAAAAATGAGTGAAACCGTAGTCTGATACAATTTTCGGAGCCTGAAAATTCTGAAACTTGGCAGCATCCGCGCCGGCCTGTTTGGCCAGCCGAATCAGATATTTTGCCCTCTCCAGACTACCATCGTGGTTCGCGCCGATATCGGCAATAAAATAAGTGGGATGATTTAAACCAATGGTTTGGGACCCAACTTGAATTTCCATAACGCATACTCCTATTTAACATTCCAAAAGATTTACAATCCAAGCTTCACCAAAGATTGAACGTTTTGTGGATAGCCTTCTTGATAAAGCCTGTGAAACCGTTTGATTCCTTCTTCTTGACCGGGCAGCGCATGTCCAAGATCCGCCTGCAATTTATCCACGCGAAGCGTTAAATTCGGTGATCGAGTTGCTTTTAACCCGGCATCTTCCCAGGTGATGGGCGTAATCAAAGATGAATCAAAACCAAATTCTTTCGCAATCCGGCAGCCGAACTCATACTTGCTCAAGCTTTCCGGACTAAGCACGTGATACAGACCGGACAAATCCTTTTCGATCATTTCCAAAAGGACGTCTGCCAGATCATTCACTTCTAAAGGACAAAAAACGACGTCTGTGAACCCTTTAACGGGCTCCCCAGCCGCCAGATGATTGACAAAAAACTCACCAAGGCTGCGTCTTCCAAAAAGACTGTAACCGTAAAAGTTCACCCTCGCAATAATTGCGTTTGGGTTCGCTGCTGTAACCAGATGTTCCGCAGCCAGTTTGGTTTCTGCGTAAGCGTTAATGGGATTAGGAAGGTCTTCCTCAAGATAATTTCCCAATCGCCCATCGAAAACCGCATCTGTGGAGATATGCACGAAGCGAATCCCCTGCTGTGCGCAGAACCCTGCCATCTCTCCGGACACCTCTGCATTGATGCGATAGGCTTTTCCAGGGTCATCCTCACAGGCATCCACATTGGCCATTGCTGCACAGTGCAGAACAACTTCCGGCTTGAATTCCCGAAGAAGGTCCATCGTCTTTCCCGGCTCGCTCAAATTAGCCTGAACAACCTGAAAAGGCACCCCCATTAACCGATTCCGGTGGACAATGCCAACCACATCATGACGATCGGCAAATTGAAGGGAAAAATTCAAACCAAGTAATCCACTGGCACCAGTGACCAGAAATCGCGTCATCCCAGTTTTCCTTGTAAGAACGCTTCTTCAATCGGAGCAACAATTTCGCGGATTCCTGAAAGTTCCAACCATTCCGTGTTGGTATTACTGGCGTAACGGTATCCATCCTCCAACTGCTGGCCTTTTTTCTCCCAATCTCTGCCAAACCACAGCGCTTCTGCCGGCTGCACAACATACATATCTTCTAATTCAACCGTTGTACGGGCCTCGTCCTCAGAGATCAGCACTTCGTGCAGTTTTTCACCGGGCCGAATCCCAATGGTTTTAATTTCAGCTTCGGGGGCAACCGCTCTGGCAAGATCGAGCACCGTCATGCTGGGGAGCTTCGGCACAAATACCTCTCCACCGTGCATCTGCTCAACACACCGGATGACAAAACGGACGCCCTGTTCCAGAGAAATCCAAAAGCGCGTCATCCGCTCATCGGTAATGGTCACGGTGCCGCTCTGTCGTTGTTTCAAAAATACCGGAACCACGCTTCCCCGGCTTCCGACCACATTTCCATAACGTACACAACTGAAACGTGTCTTCATAGCCCCTGCGTAGGAATTACTCTGCACAAACAATTTTTCAGCCGCCAGTTTTGTGGCGCCATACAAGTTCACGGGGTTGACTGCTTTATCCGTGCTCAAAGCCAGAACCCGCTCCACACCGGCATCCAGAGCTGCATCAATCACGTTACTGCTGCCCAGGATATTGGTCTTAATCGCTTCCATGGGATTATATTCACAGGCCGGCACCTGCTTCAGCGCGGCCGCGTGAACACACACATTAACTCCATTCAGCGCACGGCGCAAACGTTCCTGGTCGCGAATATCCCCGATAAAATAGCGCAGTGATGGATGATTAAAACCTGCGGCGCGCATTTCGTGCTGTTTCAACTCGTCCCGGCTGTAAACAATAATTTTCGCCGGATGATATTCTTCCAGCATGATCTTGATAAATTTTTTGCCAAACGAACCGGTTCCGCCGGTTACCAAAACAACCTGTTTGCTCCAGTCCATATTTTCTCCAAAAATTCCACGGAAATTAAGAATCTACCCAATAACGCATAATCGGCCGGCCTTTCGAACGGCGCGCGACTTCTTGAAACCCAATCTTTTCAAAAGCAGACATTGTACCATGATAAGCTGACGCATCGGAAAAGGTACCCACAGTGGGGTCTACAGGATATCCTTCCACAATCTTCGCTCCGCACTGTTGCGCATAATCCACCGCTGCCTTCAACAGCTTTGTCGAGAGATTTTGCTTACGAAAAGGTTTGGCGATATAAAAACATACTACCGACCAGACTGGTTGATCATCCACCGGCTTCATGATCGGGGAACGGGCCAGTCTGGAATAATCAGATCGGGGTGCAACCGAAACCCATCCTACAGGAAGACCATCGACGTATGCGATCAGGCCTGGAATATTCCCGCCATCCACAATTTGTTTCAATGCTCTCCGATTGCCCTCACCGTATTGACGCTCTGCTTCCGCATTGGTCTGGCGGAACCACATACACCAGCACCCGTCATGTGACCCATGCTCTCCAAAAAAGAGCTCAAAGTCAGGCCAATTATCCGGGGTCAGGGGGCGGATTTCTAATGTTTCATCCATAGCAGCTTTCAAGCATCCCGCTTTACTTATGAATCACAACCAGCGGGTACTGGCCTTTTTCTCCAAAGTAGCGCGGGAATCGCTCTTCCAAACGATATAGAATTTTCAGCAACAATTTACCGGCCAGTTGCCGGTGAATCACTGCTCTTAAAAACCGCACATTCACACTTCGCCAGACCCAAATTTCATACTGCATCTTTCCATTTAATTGATCGCGCAGCCAATCTGCGTCCAGCTTTTGAATAAAGGTGCCGGTTGGACCGGATTTCTTCGCCGGTTCCTGATGGGTGTTACCAACCTGTTTTATATTATTTTTCCGCTTTGCCACCCAGTTGCCAACTCTTTCCATCAAAGAAACCAACCACTGGCTGCGCTGCATCAATGCAGAATGCGTCCAACCATTCACAATCACACCGGTTTTTTCCGGCTTTAATACCCGGTGAAAATCCTGGTAGGCTTTCACCTTATCCTCGGTTGGGATATGGTGCAGGGTATGCAAAGAAACCAGGCCATCAAAAACGTTCGCCTTGAAAGGCAAGTTCGCCACATCTGCAACAACAAACAAACCGTGATCGCCCAATCTCTTACGGGCTTCTTTTAAAGCCACAATTGAAATATCCAGACAGACCCGGTATTGATAATTTTCCGAATAAGTCAAATACTCCGGATATTGCACCGGACCTGATCCGGCATCCAGTAAATACGTCCCGGACGGAGACAGATAACGATTAACCCGCAGATGACAGCGGTGAATATAATCCCGTGAAACGGGACGCAGGTCTTCATAGCGGGCGTTTTGATAAAAACCGTCCGATTCCATCTTCCAGCCAATTCGATTGTAGAACTGACGAACTTCTTCTTTAATCAATGGCTTTTCCATACCTTAACCTAATCACTCAAATTCTCCCAATCGATTTTTTCACCAATAAGATATTGGAAAGTCTTTCCGTAGGTTTCAAGTCCTTTGGTGCTCAAAACATCACTGAGTTTGTGTTCTTCATAATCGTTCCATACCCGAACCAGATGCCAGGGAAATGGCCTTGGGAATTCAAAGAAAAATCGGTAAGCATACTGCCAGGACTTTTCTACCTGCTCCTGGGATAAACGGAACGCCTGGGGGTCTTCCAGGATCTTACCGATCAGTTTGAAATACCGTACCCAGGAATCGGGATCATGGGTAAAACCGCGATTTCGATAATGAGTCTGCCCGGAAACAATCACCGGCAGTCCGGTCATGGCCATTTCTAAGCCAACGGTAGTGGTATAAACCAGGCCCAAATCGGACAAATCTATCAAATCGTAAGTATTGACTTTTTCATCTGGAGCAATCAAATGAATATGCTCGGGTAATTGTGGCATCACGCTGTGAACCACGTCCACCATAGACTGTCCATGCGTCAAAGCCTCGCCCGGATGCACGCGAATCACCAATTGAACATCTGGCCTGCCGATAAAATATTGGACTGTACGGCTGATCCAGCTCGCCATGCTCTGGCTGAAAACCTCTCTGCCCAGGGTAAGACTGTCACCGAGCACATTGGTAGCCAGCAAAATCACCGGACGGTCATCAAGACCCAGTTTTTCCCGAACCTCCTGTTTGCCTTTGGTAGGGCCGTCTTGCCACAGCCGCGAGAAATTTTTCCAGAGGTTGCCCTGCTGCCGTGCATCAAACATATCTTTGATTTTTTTCATCTGCTTGTTCGAAAACGGAATATCTTTGCGGGCCTCCCACATTGCATCCGTTTCCTGACGCATGATCTCGGTATTCTGTCCTACCCAGATGCGCTCCCTTTGATCCCCAAACTCGTAGGTAACGGTGGGGATCTCCAGAAAACGCGCCACCCGGTATACTACGCCTAACTCCTGAATAGTACCATTTGGGACGATTACCACATCCGGCCGGTTTTCCTTCAAAACAGCCAGCGCGATCCGGGCCGCTTCTTCATTCCTTTTCAGGCGCAGTTGGCAAATCTCACATTCCAGATCCACTACTTCATTTTGAAGAGTGTATTGAGAATCGTAGATGGAGACCTGGGTGATTAACTCCTGTACCTTTTCAGGCAGCGCCTTGTACGAAGCGCGGACATTCAGAAAGGGTATAATTTTCATCAAGTCATCGGCCTGGCCCAACACTTTTCGCGCGTACGCGTTTTGCCGGCGCAGGTCAAATCGGTTGATTGGTTTTTGCCAGTCTGCGTAAGGGAGATAACCAAAAGAAACATCATGTCCCTGTGCCGAAAGCATAATTCCCAACAACGCAGCATGTTCGATCCAATAATGTAAAGAAGCGAAAATAAAAACCTTCTTGCCTGGTTCTGCCTTTTCCTTGAAAGACTGCCCCTCCTGAACAAGCTCAGGCAAAGCATTTTCCAGCCCTTTCAATGAGAATCGGCTTTTGATGGGTTTACCCCGTTGTCGAACAAGCCAATACAGCTCTGCTGTGAAAGGAACTTGACCCAGCAAATTTTTTACGCTTTCCTTCCCTTTAACTGGCATATCTACTCCGTTTCAATCTCCCAATCAAACCTCGGCCTGACAGGCCCCAAACGCGGCTCAGGCCAATGCATTCCCGGAGCGCCCACCGCGTCCACATTAAAAGTAAGCGCCTGCTCCTCGTGGAAATAACGCTTCACCCGGAATGAACTGGCATTCAGCCCAATCACGAATCTGCCTTCATTTAAATAATCTGCAGGGATCACACACCGGCTGACATAATGCCCCGCAGGGCGCGCGGAAAGCTTATCGAATCTCTCCGGATCATCCGTATCAAAAGAGGTCAGAATATATTCCCCTCTGGTGCTGACAAGATAAATTCCAACGCGAAGACCGGTGATATCCTGCTCGATATCATATTCAATTTCAATGGTAAAAGGATCCGTTGAGCGAACCGTATCCACAATCTCATGGTTGCTGTTGCAGACACGGATGGCCCTCGGAAAAAACGGAGCGGTGGACCGGGGCAGTTCCTCCGGCTTCCAAACGCGCTCCCCTTGTTGGGACAATCCCCGTGAAAGGTAATAATCCACTGCCTGTGCAGTAGGCGCTCTCATGAGCAAGTGTCCATTATCAATGACCAGCGTTTCTTCCGTCAACCGGAGGATTGCAGACATGTTATGACTGACAAACAGCACCGTCCGCCCTTCCTGCGCGACATCGTTCATTTTTCCCAGACATTTACGCTGGAATTCCGCGTCGCCCACTGCCAGGACCTCATCCACCACCAATATTTCAGGTTCGAGATGAGCAGCGACAGCAAACGCAAGACGCAAATACATACCGCTCGAATATCTTTTAACCGGCGTGTCAATAAATCTTTCTACTTCCGAAAACTCAACGATCTCGTCGAACTTCCCATCAATTTCAGAGCGCTTCATTCCCAAAATCGCGCCGTTCAGATAGATATTCTCTCTCCCCGTCAATTCCGGATGAAAGCCGGTTCCAACTTCCAGCAGAGACCCCACCCTTCCGTGAATCTCGGCGTACCCCTCGGTCGGATCGGTAACGCGTGAAAGCACTTTTAACAAAGTGCTTTTCCCGGCGCCGTTCCGTCCAATAATCCCCAGGACTTCACCCTGATGAACGTCAAATGACACGTCTTTTAAAGCCCAGACGGCCTCTTTTTCTTCGTCACCGGCCGATTTTTTCAAAGGATTTCGAAGCCAGTCTTGAAAAGTGTCGCGGAAAGTTTGATAAGCTCCGGGATTCTGCCCGAGCTGGTAACGTTTTCCGATATTTTCTGCCCGTATTGCTATATCACTCATAAATCATCCCATGGAACATCTATGGAAATAAATGCTGCCTGCTAAACCATGTCTGCGAAAGTTCTTTCCATTCTGCGAAAATAAAGGAAACCCGTCAAAAACAGGACGATCGCCACGACAAAAGAAATTGCTAATTGTGTTCCCGGAGCGCCCTGGGATGTCCTCAGAAGCGCCCAGCGAAAGCCTTCCACCACTCCGGCCATCGGGTTCAGAGAATATAAAAATTGCCATTTCTCCGGCACCATGCTCGCGCCGTATGCAATCGGTGTGATGAACAGCCAGAACTGCGTCAAGAATGGGGTTACATAACCGATATCCCGATATTGAACGTTCAAAGCCGCCAGCCACAACCCGATTCCAATCGATGTGATCAGCGCCAGAAGCAGGAACAACGGAATGGTCAGGGCATAAATTGTCAGCGGGATCTTGTAGTAAAACATCATTCCGAGCAGAATGACAAAGGCGATCAGAAAATCCACTACCCCTGCCAGGGTCGCAGAAAGAGGCAGGATCACACGCGGGAAATAAATCTTGGTGATCATATGCCGGTTCTGCACCAGAGATCGCCCTGCCACACTGATTGCATTCGAAAAGAGTTCCCATGGCACCAATGCGGCAAAAGTAAAGATCGGATAAGGCATACCATCCGATGGAACATTTGCCAGATCGCCAAAGAAAATACTGAACACAACCATAGTCATGAACGGTTTCAGGATGGCCCAACCGGCACCCAAAAGTGTCTGCTTATAACGAACTTTCAGATCCCGCCAGGTAAGGAAGTAGATCAACTCCCGGTACAGCCATAAGTCGCGGAAATTGAAGGTTCCCCAACCGGTAGCCGGCCGGAGAATTGTGACCGGGATCTCATTTTTAACGATATTTTTTGTTTCCATTCAACCCTTTTTTCTCAAAAGGTGCAGTCGTAAGAAATTATTTGGAGCGATTCTTTTCGTACCAATCCACCGTATTGCGCAGCCCTTCTTCAAAATTCACTGCCGCCTTGAAACCAAATTCTTTCAATGCGCGGGAAGTATCCAGCGCCCTGCGGGGCTGACCATTGGGCTTGGAAGTATCCCAGACCAGTTTCCCTTCAAAACCCGTGAGTTTTGCAATCATCTCTGCCAGGTCCTTGATGGAAATTTCATATCCCGAGCCCAGGTTAACCGGGTTGGATTTATTGTAGTTTTCAGTCGCGCGCAAAATTCCTTCGGCGGCATCTTCCACATATAAAAACTCACGGGTGGGAGAACCGTCTCCCCACACCACTACCTCATCCTGTCCGGCATCGCGCGCTTCAATGCACTTCCGGATCAGCGCAGGAATAACATGAGAAGACTTGGGATTGAAATTATCTCCCGGACCGTACAGATTTACCGGAAGCAGGAAAACGGAGTTAAACCCGTATTGCTCCCGGTACGACTGTGACTGGACCAACAGCATCTTCTTCGCCAGACCGTAAGGCGCGTTGGTCTCTTCGGGGTAACCGTTCCAGATGTCGTCTTCACTAAAAGGTACCGGAGTAAATTTGGGATATGCGCACACCGTGCCAATGGCCACAAATTTTTCCACACCGCGCTGCCAGGCCTGATGCATAAGCTGCACGCCCATCATCAAATTGTCATAAAAGAATTCCGCCGGGTGTTCCCGGTTCGCACCAATTCCGCCAACGTGTGCTGCAAGATGAATAATCACATCCGGATTTGCAGTTTCAAGCATCCGTCGAATATCTTCCGGATTGACAAGGTCATAATCTTCGATCATGGGCACAAAAACTTCTTGCGCGCCGCGCTGTTTTAATTTACTGACAACAACCTTTCCTAAAAATCCAGCGCCCCCGGTTACACAAAATCGTTTACCTTCCCAGAAGTTGGTCATATTCCGATTTCCTTTTCATTGATTAAACAAAATTACCAATTCATCTTCCATCAGGATTTTGAATTGGATGCAGTTTCTTCATTTTTATGTAAGTCAGAGATGGCATTACGATGCGAATCCAGCTCCAAAAACAATTTCAACCCCTGAAGTTTTATCAGGGGCACATCTCCGTCTTTCACAACCTCAATCCCCTGTTCCAAACAGGTCAGACGGCAAACATCAATCACATCACCGCTCTCTCCGGTAAGCCGGACCCGGGCATAACCGGCCTCGCGAACCTCATCCAGCGCTTTAACCATCCTGTGCCGGACTAAACGATACAATTCGAAAGAGGTTTGAATATAGTTCACGGTCAGGCGCGCTCGAAGCGCCAGACCTTCCGGGGTGATGATATATCTGAGTTTGCGGCGTTCTGCTCGCTGAACTTTTACATACCCTTTCGCGATTAACCGTTTTAAATGCCAGTTGATCGTGCCTACCGCGACCCCCAATTGATCAGCAATTGAAGCCTGACTCGCGTCAGGCTCTTGTTCAATTCGTACCAGAATATCTAAATCTCGGTGATCCAAGTTTGAGTTTGTCATAATCGTGTAAAATTCAACTATTGAATTATAACCCTTGTTGGGAATAGGTCAAGGCCGGGCAGGTTCGGCGGCCTGTTTCTCAGTATTTTTTAATGATCCGATTCAGCATTTCGTTGACAAAGAATCTGAAACCATGATAGAATTTCATCGCCGTTGGCCCCCATCGTCTAGCGGCCCAGGACGTGGCCCTCTCAAGGCCAAAACAGGGGTTCGAGTCCCCTTGGGGGCACCAATTTTTTCGAATGCGGAACAGTGAGAAATCAAACATCGATTTCTCACTGTTTTAGTTTAATCATTAATGGATATGCACAGAAAATAAAACCTTTTCAGAACAATCATGTCGAAACCCATTATCTATTAACCGGAAACAACATACAATTAAATAACTGGGAAATGAGTTAGGACAATCCATTTGGGGAGATATTTATGAAAAAGCAGGCCGGTATATTCTTCGCACTTTTCTTGTGCCTGGCGTCAGTGTTTGTTTTAAACTCTTGCAAGTCTGGAACACCCACCTCTATCGGAACGCCTATGCAAGCACCTACTGCATCTCCAACACCGTCCAAAACAGCAGCTTTGTCCCCAACCCAAGCCCCAATAACCAAAAAACCTTACGCCCAATTGGAGGAATTGGCTATCTTCGGCAAAGGAATTACACCGAGAATTCTGCATTCACAAGATGGTTCAAAAATCTTTTTGAGTGATGGCTACTCTGTTCGGGTCTTGAATGCCAGTGATTCCAGCGAAGTTACCTCAATAACAAACTCAGGAGAGTTCTACGGCTATGTCGATGCCATCAGCGCCGATGGCTCAATGATGATTATTAGTAGTTTTTTCGGATTTGGTGTAATTGATATTGAAACACAGCAAGTAGTTGCTGAAGGATCTGGAGGAGTGGGGAGCACCTCTGGGATGGTTTTTACACCAGATGGGAAATATATTATTTATTCAAGGAACGAAAGAATTCCAAGTGGCACTTTTGACAGCATTTGTCGTGTAACAATCCCTGAGCATAACAATAATATTAAGGATGATTGCTATCCCACCCTTGATAATGGATACGGTGTTATGACAGACCCTGCCATTAGTCCGGATGGCAGGATGGTTGCCGCTGGATATAGTGAAAACACACAAAACATTCTGTATATTTGGGACCTAAAGGAAAAAACCATTCTTCATGAAATCAAGGAACAGCCCTCAAGTGTTAATAGTGTCGCTTTCAGCCCAGATGGTTCCATACTTGCATCAGCGGGTGATGATGGTATGCTTCGTCTTTGGAACCCAATAGACGGCCAGCCCAAACGCTCAATTTCAGGTTTTACAAATGATCTCGTGGGGGTGAAATTCAGTCAGAACGGCAGCCAGTTAATTGTGGACGTAAAGAAACAATCAAGTGTGATTTTTGAGCTTGACAGCGAGAAGCAAGTGCCCGCCACGCCAGAACTACTTGATCCTCTTTCCATCCAAATGGCAAAAGATGGCTATATATTGAGTGGTGGGGGATCCAAACTCCGTTTCAGTCCGGATGGAAAAACATTAGCCATTGGGTATGGAAGCATCCAGATTTGGGACGTGAATTCCCAATCGCTAAAAACCTCCCTTTTTGCAAATCATACACTTAACATCGCAAATATGGTATACAGTTCAGATGGAAATCACCTGGCTGTGGTGACGGTTGACGGAAATGTATATGCCTGGGATATTCGTTCTGGGCAGCAGGAATTTTTCGTTTCACCATCAATTTTATTCAATGCTCAGGTTTTGTATTCTCCCGATGTGGGTGGAGTAGACACGGGTATCGGTTCTGAAGTTTTAGATAAGCAAGGGATTGCTTTTTCACCAGATGACAAGCAGTTAGCAATATCCAACGGCCCGGCAATTGAACTATGGGATATCCGGACTGCGAAAAAAGTTACGACATTTGAGCAAACCGATCCCATAATGTTTCCTACAAAAATTTCTTTTTCTTCAGATGGACAATTTATCTATGCAGCGCTCAACCGCAATCGCGATCTGGCGGTTTGGAATGCTCAAACAGGAAAACTTATTCGTCAGCTAAACCTGCCGCATGTTGACTCCAACGCCTACAGCGCAACAGAAATGTATGGTCCCTGGTTCGCCAGGAACAATTACGACGAGGAGGATTACTGGATTGAAATCTGGAACACTGAAACGGAGCAGATGATAAAAATTCCCAGCCATATACGCGATGCGGAGCCTTTCAGCTTCAGCGCGAATGGTAGGTTTTTTGCCGCTATTTTAGGACATGAGCGATTATATATTTGGGATGTGATCTCAGCTCAGTTGGCTTTTGTTTCGGATACAATTCCTGATCGGATATTTATTTCGAATAGGGATTTTGAAATTGGTGATTTCGCTATTAGCGCACAAGGGGATCTACTGGCAACTGCAACTTATGGACGGGTATCTTTATGGAACCTGGAACCTTACATTGAATTGGTATCGCAACCTGATTTTGTTCCAATGACAATGCCGCCCACATCTACTCCCTGGTCATCAGGCAGTTCGAATGGAGCCACACTAACACCACGACCAACGCCAACGCCGCAACCCACCCAGATGGTTACTCCTTTGTCTGTTTTTCCTGTATCGGAGGATGCCATCACAAAGGACAATGCAAATAAAGTCGCATTACTCGGAGAAATTGGCAAAGGCCAGGTCAGTTGGGTTCGTTGGGGCAACAATGGTCAATCTATATCGGTTGCCAGCTCACGAGGCTTTTACCATCTTGATTCGCAGTCCCTTCAAGAAACAAGTCACTTCGAGCCGGGGAATCTTTGGTTTACCCACGGTCAGGTCTTTGCCGATGGCTGCTCCCTGGCCGCGGGCTATACCGCCGATGACAGAGTTCAGGTTTGGGACGTAGAAACACAAAAGTTAGTAGTTGAATTTACCAGTGGCA
>JAHDQE010000050.1 GCA_018433975.1 Ornatilinea sp.
CGGAAATTGTTACATATGGTTTATGGTATTTTAAAATCTGGAAACCCATTTGATCCGGCGTATCTTGAAAAAAACACTGTTCAGGCTTGACTTTCAAGACGGTATCTACCAACTCAAAGAGAGGATACCATGTCAGAAGATGTGCTGGATCAGTTCGGTACTTTACTTATGGAGTGGGTTCGGGATTGGTCAATTGAAAATCTCGATAGTATCATACGCGGAAAGGTGAAGGGCCGCGAGCAGAAGGCATTGAAGAAACTATTTGAAACTCTTCCTTCTGGATCACAGGATGCTTTAGAAAGACTGGTCCCAATCGCAGTTGATACTACTCTTCACTATTTTCTTTGGTTAATCGAGGAGAACCCAAATATTGATTTGGTGATGAAAACACCTGACGGAATTCAATCAGTAAAAAACGAAAGTGATGGGCTATCTGGAGAGCTTTATACTTCCAATGGATGGATTGCAAAATTTAGTAAACAAAGAAGCGGCGATAATGAAATAACTTAGGAAGGCTGTTAGAAAAAGTGTGTAAATGAGCGGGAAGAGTACTCTACCAGTGTACCAAATTATCTTTGGGTACCTTATCTAATGCTCCTTCCACTAACGAGCAGGGCAAAGCACTCCAGGGAGATTCTTTGAAATTCCAGAGCGAAAAATACTGATCCCAGCGGCCCGAACGGGTATATGGTTCTAAGGCAGAAAAATATGACGCATCGAAGGTTATTCCCGGTTTTGAATGTTACAGTGATGGTGATCTTCGCTTTGCTCGCCAACGGCTGTGGGATCAAAAAAGGGGAGCAGGAGATGGTCCTGACCCCCACCCCTTTGAGCAGCTCAACAGCGGTCGAGGTGACTTCGGAGACAGAAGCTTCAACGGAGGAAGTTGTTACGACTACGCCGATACCGGATTTTCCTATCCGTTTGCCGTGTGGTGATTATAGTGTAACCATCTCGAGAGATGTACGAAAAATAGCGCAGCTTTGTGAAGAAAAAGAAGCGGGGAGAGAAGGTTACCGATATAACGTGAGGGTCAACAATATTCCAGTCGATGGGGAATGGCACCCCCTGTTTTCGGATGAGTCCTTACCGGAATCTCCGTTGTCATCAAATTTCTCACCTGACGGAAAATTGTTATCCGTAGCGAAACTGAACTGGCAGAATGGCGTTGGCCGGATTTGGATCTTCCGCACTTCCGATTGGGAGCTGTACAATATTCTCGAATATGATCATGTCTGGACCCCATATCATTATTGGACGCCCGACAGCCGATCCATTGTGGTCACATCTGCAAAGAAGGGGCCAACTTCAGATCTGTGGGATCCTCTTATTCCGCTGCCGGGAGGCGATCTGGTTTACCTTATGAGCATCGATGGCGAAATGACTCCCTTGCTCTCTCAAAACGATCTGTACCCCAGCCGGGATGGCGTGAGACCTGGTTGGCTTAATGTGGATATGGGGCCGGTCTGGTCGCCGGATGGAAGGTATATGGCTTATCTGGCCTTCGCGCCCGGCGATTCGGACGTTATTCAACTGGTTCTGGTGGATACGGTGTTGGACCGGAAGGAAATCGTGTCCGATGAACTGGTGTTCAATCCCAGTTTTTATGGATACCCGGACTGGTCTCCCGATGGGCAGAAAATTCTCTTTCGGTCAAGTGAGAATTTGAAGGTCTTTGATGTGGAAACCCGGACGATGAAGACCATCATCGACAGTCAGCAGATTGCCAGCTTTGTAGGGTATTATTCATCCTACACACCATCTATCAGTTATAAACCAATCTGGGCGGCAGACAGCCAATCGGTTATTTTTAATTCACTTGGCAACTTTATGGTTGATATTCACGACGGAAGTTTGAAGGCATTGGCTAATAATAATCCATACATCCAATTGTCAGCGGATGGTAAGAAACTGATTTGCTGGACCCATGAAGACGCGGTGAGTGTATGCTCAATTGTGAAATGACCGGGTCGAAGAAGCTGCCCAATCCAACACTCGACGAATGGGTGCAGACTACTGGCATGGGGAGCGGCAAAATGTTGGGCTTCGCAAAGTACGTTCCACCCAACCCGCCGCCTGGCGCTGTCTTTGATATTTACAACAGGTCTTCCCGCACCGAGAGCATCGAAGAAATACATTCTTTGATGGCCTGCTTTTCATCAAAATTTCCCCCTGAAATGCACCATTGTAGGGCGATCCCTACGGTGATATTTTTGATATTGCGATAGATCAGTTTGGGATCACTGCGGTTCTCAAACTGTCCCTTTTCCTGCCCCTTTTCAATGATGCTGATATATAACTTTGCCAGGTCCGCTTCGTTGGACATGGTGAAGCTGTCCGTTTGATTCTGAATATTTGAGACGAAAACCTGGGAGAGAATGGAAGCCCCCGCAGAAATGGTCCAGTCCACTACAGGTTCCATGCAAACCCAGATCTTTTGCCAGCAGTTATTAGAAGTTGCAAGCACTTGCAGCGCTTCCGGTGATATAGCGGTGGTGTTTTCGTAAAAATCAGTCAACAACCCATCTTTTGAGGCAAAGTGGTAATAAAATGTGCTTTTGGTGGTTCCCGCCGCCTGGCAGATTTCATCAATGGTCACATTGTGAAAGCCTTTCTCTTTGAACAGGGAGATGGCTGTTTTCTGAATCTGATATGCGGTAGAATTGCCCATTTCCGGCTCCATTTCTGTTGGACGCTGTATTTTCCTTGCGACACAGGAATATTATCACATTTGTTATGTGAAAAGAATTACAAACAACATTACCAACTGCGGGGTGATATATAGTATTATAAAAACTGTACTCTAGTACAAATAATTATAAACTATGTTACTACGAAAGGCGGAAAGTCAGTATGACAGGAAAATACGATATTCTCTTTACCCCGATGAAGATCGGCAGTATGGAAGTAAAAAACCGTTTCGTCATGTGCGCTATGGGCGGGACGCACGTCTTTTTGCCCGATGGCAGCTATGATAAACAGGGCTGTGATTATCTGATTGAGCGTGCAAAAGGCGGTGTTGGTCTGCTGGTGACCGGCGCTACAGTGGTCGCACCGATGGGATCCCCACTGTGGCTGCACGAGAAGAAACAGGCTTTCATGGCGACCCGACGGATGACGGATGAAGTGCATCGCTATGGGTCCAAGATCCTTTTGCAGCTTTCGGGAGGCTCCGGGCGCACACTACCGGCCAACGAAGCCCTGATGAAAGCGCACGGTCTGGACCCAAAGATCTATTTTGTAGCGCCGAGCGACGGCCTGCCCAATGTCTGGTTCCCCAACACCCAACACCGTGGCCTCAGCACCGAGGAAGTCTACCAATATATCCACAGCTTCATCGAATCGGCTAAAATGGCGCAGGAAGCGGGTTTTGACGGCATTGAAATTCACGCCGTGCATGAGGGGTATCTGATCGACCAGTTCACCATGGAGTGCACAAACCAGAGAACGGATGAGTTTGGCGGCAGCCTTGAGAACCGCCTGCGCTTCCCGGTTGAGATCATCAAAGGCGTTAAAGAAGTCTGCGGAGAGGATTTTGTGGTCACTGTGCGCTACAGTGTGGCCAGCAAAATGAAAGCTTTTAACTCGGGTGCGCTGCCGGGCGAAGCTTATAAAGAGTTTGGGCGTTCGCTAGAGGAAAGTCCGGCAGTTGCCCGCATTCTCGAAGCGGCAGGTTGTGATGCCCTGGATGCGGACAATGGTTCCTACGATTCATGGTATTGGGCGCACCCACCCATGTACATGCCCATGGGCTGTAATATGCCGGAAGTGACTTACATCAAGAATTTTGTGGATATTCCTGTGATCTGTGCCGGACGTATGGACGACCCGGCTCTGGCAGCCAAGGCGCTTGAGGATGGGCTGTTTGACGGGATTGGCATCGCGCGTGCGTTCCTGGCCGACCCCGATTATGTCAATAAAATTAAAAAAGGTGATCTCTCCGACATCCGTCCGTGTATTGCCTGCCATAATGGCTGCCTGGCGCAGATCTTTTTGGGGAAGCAGCTAACCTGTGCAGTGAATCCGGCTGTGTTCAGTGAGGAGGACTATCGTCTGGTAAAAACCGAGAAACCTAAAAAGATCGCGGTAGTTGGCGGGGGTCTTGGCGGTATGGAAGTGGCACGTCTCGCGGCGGAACGCGGGCATGCCGTATCCCTTTATGAGAAAACCGGCGAACTCGGCGGCGTATTTGTCGCAGCGGCTTCTCCGGATTTCAAGGAAAGCGACCGGCTGCTGCTCAAATGGTACCAGAAGAAGGTTAAAGAATCGGGTGTTGCGATTCACATGAACACCGAAGCGACGGTGGATGTTCTTAAAGCAGAGGGCGTTGATGCCGTTGTGGTTGCGACCGGGGCAAAACCCAAAAAGCTGCCGATTCAGGGGTTTGATAAGACAGTTGAAGCAATGGATTATCTGCGCGGTAATGCAGAGATAGGTGAAACCGTTGTGGTGATGGGCGGCGGTCTGACCGGCTGCGAGATTGCTTATGATCTTGCCAAAGCAGGTAAGAAGGTTGCCGTGGTGGAGATGCTGGACAGCCTCATCAAGGTGCCCGGGGTGAGCGCGGCCAACCGCAATATGCTGTTGGAACTGCTGGCGTACTACAATGTCGAAGTTCACACTTCTACGAAAGTCGATGAAATCCTGAGCGAGGGTGTGAAAGTGACGGATGCGGAGGGCAACGGCCAGGTTATCAAAGCGAATACCGTGATCAGTGCTGTCGGATATGATTCCAACGCAGCGCTGGCTGAGGCTCTCAAGGGCGTATTTGCAGAAGTTTACACGATTGGTGATGCAAAAACGGTTGGCAATGTCATGACCGTGGTCAAAGATGCTTATGATGTGGCTTACGTGCTGTAGCCGTCTGTAAAAATGAGATAAAAGAGGCCATCAGTTTATTACTCTGATGGCCTCTCCTTTTTTATTTGAATATCTGGTCTATCGTTTTATTCATTGACCCCGGCGGTGTGTTTGAGCAGCTTCCATTTCTCATCGACCTGTTTTTGTGCGGCGGCCATTAAGTTTTGGGCGTGCTCTTCGTCCCGGTTGATCAGCATGCGGTAACGCGTTTCATTGTAGGCATATTGTGAGACCGGAATGGAGGGCGCTTTGGAATCGAGCTGCAGGGCATTTTTGCCTTCGGCCGCTAAACGAGGGTCAAACCGGTACAGCGGCCAGACGCCGGATTCAACGGCCAATTTCTGCTGTTCCAATCCCGTATTCATGGGAATGCCGTGGGCAATACAATGGCTGTAAGCGATGATCAGAGAAGGACCGTTATAGGATTCGGCTTCCTGGAAAACCTTGAGGGTGTGCCGGTCGTTGGCGCCCAGGGCAACACGAGCCACATAGACATAGCCGTAAGTCATGGCGATCATTGCCAGGTCTTTCTTTGAGATCGGCTTGCCGTTAGCGGCGAATTTGGCAACCGCGCCGGTTGGGGTGGCTTTTGAGGACTGTCCACCGGTATTAGAATAGACTTCGGTATCCAGAACTAAAACGTTGACATTGCGCCCCGAAGCGAGAACATGATCCAGACCGCCATAACCGATGTCATAAGCCCAGCCGTCTCCACCCACGATCCAGACTGATTTTTTGATGAGGAAGTTCGCGATGGAACCGAGCCACGCGAGGCGCCGGTTGTGGTCGGCATTGCAGATTTTCTTGAGTTCGGCAACGCGGGCGCGCTGGGCCTGGATGCCGGTTTCGGTAGATTGGTCGGCAGAGAGGATGGCATCAGCCAGCTCGACGCCAATGGTCTCGCGGAGCTCTTTCACCAATTCACGGGCCTGTTCGGTTTGTTTCTCGGCAGTCAGCATGAAACCAAAACCAAATTCGGCATTGTCTTCAAACAGGGAATTTGACCAGGCCGGGCCGCGCCCTTCGGCATTGACTGCCCAGGGGGTGGCAGGCAGCGAACCGCCATAAACCGAGGAGCAGCCTGTCGCGTTTGCGATCAGTGCGCGGTCACCGAATAACTGTGAAAGCAGTTTTACGTAAGGGGTTTCGCCGCAGCCGCTGCAAGCGCCGGAGAACTCGAACAGCGGGCGGATCAGTTGGGAATCGCGCACCAGGTTGAGGTTCAACTTACTGTGGTCCACTTCGGGCAGGCCCAGGAAGTATTCCCAATTGGCGGCTTCCTGCTCGCGGATTTCGAATTGCGGAACCATCTCCAGCGCTTTTCTCGCGGAATTGGTTTTATCTTTGGCAGGGCAGGCTTCAATGCATAAGCCGCAGCCTGTGCAGTCTTCTGGGGCAACCTGGACGGTGAACTGCCCCTCTTCGATCAACTTGAAGCGGGCGCCGGTGTGTTTGAAAGATGCGGGGGCGTTTTGCAGAGCGTCGGGAGCATAGACCTTTTGGCGGATGGCAGCGTGCGGGCACACCAGGGAGCATTTACCACATTGGATGCACAGGTCGCTATTCCAACTGGGGATGACCAGAGCGATGTTCCGCTTTTCGTACTGGCTGGTTCCGGAAGGGTAGGTGCCGTCCGGGCTCATTGCGGAGACCGGAAGATCGTCTCCTTTGCGGGCAGCGATCTTCCCGAGGGTTTCAACTACATAAGCAGGAGCGTTGGCGCTCATCACGGGGCGGACATGAGTCTGGCTGGTGGCCCTGGCGGGTACTTTCACCTCGACCAGGTTTTCAAGCGCCCGATCAACCGCATTGAAGTTTTGCTCGACTACTGCGCGTCCACGGCGGCCGTAGGTCTTTTCGATGCTGGCTTTGATGCGCTGGATGGCCTCGTCTTTTGGCAGGATATTGCTGATGCCAAAGAAACAAGTTTGCAGGATAGTGTTCATGCGCTGTCCCATGCCGGTTTCTTCAGCAACTTTGTAAGCGTCGATCACATAGAATTTCAGCTTTTTCTCGATCATCGTCTGCTGCACTTCAAACGGCAGGTAATCCCAAACTTCATCGGCATTGTAATAACTGTTGAGGAGGAATTTCGCACCCGGCTGTGCATATTTGAGTACGTCATACTTCTCCAGGAAGAAGAACTGGTGACAGGCTACAAAGTCGGCGGTGTCTTTTTCGATCAAATATGGAGCATGGATCGGCTCGGGGCCAAAACGCAGGTGGGAAACGGTGATAGAACCGGATTTCTTTGAATCGTATTCAAAATAACCCTGGGTGTAATTATCCGTACCTTCGCCGATGATTTTAATGGAATTTTTGTTGGCTCCCACCGTCCCATCCGCGCCCAATCCGAAAAAGATACAGCGGTGGGTGTTCTCGTTCAGGATGGTGAAGTCCGGGTCAAAGGGCACACTTTTGTAGGTGACGTCATCGTTGATACCGATGGTGAAGGAGTTTTTAGGATGCTCATTTTTTAATTCATCCAATACCCCTTTCACCATGGCCGGTGTAAATTCCTTGCTGGATAAACCGAATCGACCGCCTACGATGAGCGGCAGCTTTTTCAAAGCGCCGGTATTGCTGGCATGGGTGAGGCCGGCAACCACATCCTGATAGAGCGGCTCGCCCATAGCGCCGGACTCTTTGGTGCGGTCCAGAACGGCAATGCGCTGCACGGTGGTGGGCAATGCCGCCAGCAGGTGTTCGGTTGAGAAGGGCCGGTAAAGGGTGACCTGAATGGCACCGACTTTCTCGCCCTGCCCGGCCAGATATTTAACCGTTTCGGCCGCGGTTTCCGTGCCACTGCCCATCAGAATAACAACGCGTTCGGCATCCGGTGCGCCGTAATAAGTGAAGGGTTTGTAAGCGCGTCCGGTAAGCCGGGCGAATTCGTCCATTACTTCGGCAACGATGCCCGGACAGGCGTTGTAATAGCTGTTGGTGGCTTCACGACCCTGGAAGTAGACATCATAATTCTGGAGTGTGCCGCGGATGAAAGGATTTTCAGGGCTTAAGCCGCGTTGGCGGTGCGCGATCACGTCTTCATCACGGATTAAAGCGCGTAAAGCGTTATCTTCCAGATATTCAATTTTATTGACCTCGTGTGAAGTCCGGAAACCATCAAAGAAGTGCACGAATGGAATCCTGCTGCGGAGAGAGGCAGCAGTGGTGATGAGGGCCAGGTCGTGTGCTTCCTGGACGGAACTGGAGGCCATAAGACCGACACCCGTGGAGCGGGTTGCCATCACATCCGAATGGTCGCCATAAATGGAAATCGCCTGGTAAGAGAGCGCACGTGCCGAAACATGGATCACGATGGGGGTAAGTTCGGCAGCGATTTTATACATGTTGGGGATCATGAGCAGCAATCCCTGGGACGCGGTGAAAGTGGTTGTGAGGGCGCCGGTTTGCACGGCGCCGTGTACGGCACCGGCCACGCCGCCTTCCGCCTGCATTTCGGCAACCGATGGAACGGTGCCAAAAATGTTTTTGCGCCCTTCGGCCGACCAGGCATCGGAAAGTTCACCCATCCCTGAAGAAGGGGTGATCGGGTAAATGGCGATCACTTCGTTGATCCGGTAAGCGGTGTGGGCAGTCGCTTCATTCGCATCTATTACTTTGATTGTTTTTGTCATATAAATGCTCTCCTGAGTAAGATTGATGATAAATAGCAAATGGAGCGTAGCGTTTTCGGTGCGCTCGCTCCATTTGGACAGGTCCTACCTGAAAAGAAAAGCAGCGCTTAAGCTTCTTCTTTTGAAAGGCTAAGGAGTTTTTTAAGAGTATCTTTGTTAGGAATGACGCAAATAAATCCGAGCGGTTCGTCACCTGTATTGACGATTCCGTGGACATCATTGGGAGCGATGTAAACCATGTCACGGGCCTGCACAGGATAAACTTGCCCATTGAGCACGACTTCGCCTTTGCCGTGCAGGATGTAGATGCCGTGATCGTGGATGTGTTGATCGGGCATGGTGGAATTGCCGCCGGGCTGAACACAAAAATAACGGAACACAAAATTCTGCGCGTTGTCCTGGGGGCCAATCACTACTTTTCCTGTGGCAAATTTTGCAGTATCTTCGGGGGGAATGTGTTTTGGAAGAGCTTCTTCCCAGTTATATTCTGTATCTGAACCGGTAAAATGATGAACAGTTGAACCCATCTCTTTCTCCTTAATTATTGTTTATGCTAAACCTGGCCTTTTGCCAGTAAACTTTGAGCCGAACCAACATCGGTTATCAGAACATTGACGTAGTTCCCCAGCAAAGCAGCTTTCATGGCCCGGATTTTGTCCTGCCCACCGGATACCAGAACGCTGTAGGGGATACGTTTGAGGTCTTCTAATTGCAGAGCCATCAGGCGGCCATCAAATGGGCTGGGGATGGGTTGTCCATGTTCATCGAAAAAATGACCCAACAGGTCGCCTACTGCCTGGTCTTCCTGCAGCTGGGTTAAGAGTTCTTTGGAGATATAGCCGATCTGGTACATCAGAGCATCTTCATTCACAGTCCCGACACTGGTCATCAGGATGTCGCAGGAGCGTGCAATCTCGAACCGTTCGGCGATTTGTTTTTCACTCATGAGCATATCGCGGACGGATTGGCTGGATACAAAGGTGGGAACATCCAGCAAACGGGCAACGCCGCCAAAGTTCTGAGCCATACGGCTGATGACTGCGTATGAATTGAAACCGCTGTTGATCGAGTCCGAAGCGCCCATCACCTCAATGAATGTCGTTTCGGTACTCTGACCGGGGTCAATGATGTCCGGGAAGAGCGCCAGTGTACGTCCCATGGAGATGCCGACCACACGGTCGGGGTTCAGGTGAGGTGTCAGCCATTTAACCGCTGCGTGGGCCAATGTGTGGCGCAGTGGTTCGCCCTCGGGGACCTCCATGGTGACTACCGCGTCACGCAAGTTGAAACGCGTAATCAATTGTTGTTCCAGATCGATATAACATCCGGCAGGCTGCTTGATGCGAATATCTACAATGCCCAGATTTTTTGCGCGTGCAATGAGTCGGGTTACCTTAACCCGAGAGCAATTCATTTCTTTGGCTACTTCCGTCTGGGTTAACCCCTGGATGTAGTAAAGCCACGCTGCTCGGGTCATGAGGCGTAATTCTTCGAGTGGAATATTGGCGGTTGAAGAATTATTGTTTTGATTCACTGAACGTTCTTTCGTGCTATCTGGATATGGTTTCTATTTCCTGATCAATCCCATTTGGGTAAACAACGGTTTTCAGGGATGCATTTGCGTCCAGCATGATCTGGAAAGCCGATAATGTATCGTCCAGTTCGCAGCGATGTGTAATGGTGGAAAGAGCATTGATGCGACCGGAGGATAGCCATTTCATAATCTGGCTGGTATCGAAGTGATCCGCAGAATATTTTGCCGAAATTTTCATTTCTGTGAAATATTGGCGTTGGGGGTTAATTTGCCATGAGGGTTCGGGCATGGTCGGTGCGCCGAGGTGTAAGAAACCGCCGCGTTCAACCAGGTCGTGTCCTTGAGAATACAGTTTTACCGAAGGAACGGTTACGATAACCACATCGGCCAGATAGCCGCCGTTGATATCGCGGAGCTTTTCTTCGGGGTTTTCGTTGGTGGGGTTTATGGTGTGGGTGGCGCCCATGCCGAGGGATTTGTTAAGCCGCCAATCCGATAGATCCATGGCAATGACCTTGCCGGCACCAAAGAGGGGGGCCATGTGCAAAAAGCCCATCCCCATAAAGCCGGCACCGATCACCAGAACGGTGTCGCCGGGGAGTATTTCGGTGACTTTCAACCCGCCCAACACGCAGCCCCAGGGTTCACAAACGGTGGCTTCTGCGAAACTGACATTATCCGGGATGAGGAGGGTATCACGAGCGAGCTGGCGGGAAGGCACACGGAAATATTGGCAGGTTGTGCCGGGGAAAAGATTCGACTCTTTCAACCGCTCGCACAAGGTATAACGTCCGCGTAAACATTGGCGGCAGGTGCCACACGACACATAATGATTGACAAAGACACGGTCGCCGACTTTGAAATTTTTTACCTGAGGTCCTTTATCGACAATAATCCCGGCCGGTTCGTGCCCCATCACTTTGGGGGCACGGGGAGCGTGGTACCATTCCATCAGTTCCCCACCACATATTCCGCTTGCAATGGTTTTAACTAAAACCTCATCAGGTCCGATATTCGGAATGGGCATTTCTTCAATTCGAATATCATGATTGTTGTAGTATACAGCAGCTCGCATCGAGTTTGTCATTGTAAGTGTTTTCTTTCCCTGTTTTTTTATGGCGTGAACAATTGTACAGAACGGTGTGTATTTGTTCTTCGTTGAAAAGATTATATAACGATGTGGTTTTCCTGTCAAACTGTTTCCTCGGGTAATATTTCTTGATTTCCTGTGAAAAAATAAGCTCTGTGAGCTTATTTTTTGAAGTTTCCTTCAAAAACCACAAAAATACGGTAAAATAGCGGGGTTTGGCCGTTAAAAACGACAGGGCGAGGCGAACAAAAATGAGAAATGGGAATTTAGAAAAATTCGCTGTTGACCCATTTGTCGGATGTTGATATAATGTTATAAATGTTCAGCACTGAACAATTGTTCACCGCTTACAAAATGACAACTGAGGTTTTATGAACACCCTTCTTTTAGAGAAAGTTGCCAAACTTTATTATGAAGATGGACTGACCCAGGAAAAGATTGCGCAGAAGCTGCGCATTTCTCGACCTAAAGTTTCCCGTTTACTGTCTGAAGCGCTTGCTCAAGGGGTGGTTAAGATCATTGTGAATTCATTGCCCAATGGGTTTGAAGATTTGGAGCGCGAGCTGGAACAAAAGACAGGTCTGTTGGACAGCGTTGTTATCAAGTCCAGCAACCCGGATGATTCTTTGCTTGTGTGTGAAGAATTAGGCGCTGTTGCGGCACAATACTTTGAGCGTATTGTGAAGGACGGCGATGTGGTAGGGTTTACATGGGGGAATACGCTTTCGGTGATGGCAGATAAAATATCACCCATTAAATTTCGACAGATGCTGATTGTACAGATGGTAGGCGGTATGGGGGATCCTTCTTCGGATGCACATGCCGGGGATATCGCCCGTCGCGCAGCACAGATCTTGAATGCAAAATTGGCAGTGATGCCTGCTCCTGGAATTGTTGAAACAGTGGAAATGAGTAAAGCAATGCTTAAGAATAAGCACGTCAGTTACGCGCTTTCTCTGGGCGCCGAAGTTAAGGTTGCTTTTGTTGGTATTGGCTCGTTCCGTAAAGATGCGCTGTTGATGCGTAATGAAGATATTATCACCTGGCAGGAAGTGGATCCTTTGATCAAACGCGGTGTTGTGGGTGATATTGGTCTGCGTTTCTTTGATGTCGATGGACAGCGGATTCATTCCGAAATTGACCAGCGAATTATTGGTGTAGATTTAGAAGTTATTTCCAATCTGGAACGCGTAGTTGGCGTGGCCGGAGGGACACAAAAATATGATGCCATCCTGGGCGCAGTGCGTGGAAAGTATATCAATGCACTGGTAACCGATGAGGCTACCGCGCGCCGGTTAATCTTAGATACCCAATAGCTAACTTCTGCAGGTAATACGTGAAAGGAGGAGAAAGGAATACTTGAGGCAATTTAGAGGAGAAAAAACTCAAACAAGTTTTATTAAGACCCAACCTGTACACTAAATCTCGAGGAGAAAAATGAAAAAGACTAAATTAGTTTCTGTGTTATTCGTCGTAATGTTAGTAGGTTCTTTGCTGTTGAGCGCCTGCGCGCAAAAAGCTGCAGACGATGTGATCAAAATTGGTTACGTCGGCGCGTTATCCGGCGATACGGCAGTCTGGGGCCAGGCTGGCCTGAACGGTCTGGAATTGACCGCCAAAGAGATCAACGAAGCGGGTGGTATCCTGGGAAAGCAAGTAGAAATCATCGGTCTTGATGGCCGTGGCGATCCCACCGATTCTGTGAACGCGTTCCGCCGCCTTGCAACTGAAGAGAAAGTTTTGGCCGTGATCGGCACCAACTTCTCAAGCTGTAACATTGCAATGGCCCCCATTGCCGACCAGTTGAAAGTTCCGCTGATTGCTACAGCAGCTTCTAACCCCAAAGTGACCGTGGACGAAGAGGGTAACCTGCATCCTTACAGCTTCCGCATTGGCTTCATTGATCCTTTCCAGGGTCAGGTGCTGGCTAACCTGTCTACAAATGAATTGGGCGCAAAGACCGCCGGTATCATCTATGACATCGGATCCGACTACTCTACCGGTTTAGCTCAATATTACGAAGAGCAGTTTGTAAAGAACGGTGGCGAGATCGTGGCGAAGGTCGAAGGACACTCAGGCGATAACGATTTCCGCTCACAACTGTCTGTTATTGCAGATGCTAATCCAGATGTCATTATGGTTCCCTGGATTTACAAAGATGTTGCATTGATTGCCAACCAGGCTCGTGAATTAGGCATCACAGTCCCGCTTCTGGGCGGTGACGGATGGGATTCTCCCGAGTTGATTACCATGGCTGGTCCATCTATTGAAGGTAGTTTCTACACTTCACAGCCTTCTTTTGCCAATCCTGTAACCAAACCTTATTATGACGCTTATATGGCCGAGTTTGACAACCTGGTTCCCGAAACGGAAGCTCTGTTTGGTCATGATGGTCTCTACTGGATTAAAGATGCACTCGAACGAGCCGGCGAAGTTTCCTCCGATGCTCTGCGTGGTGCTCTTGAGAATACCGAGCAATTTGATGGCTTAATGGGTTCGATGGCAATTGATCCTGCTACACATAACCCTGCGAAACCAGCCAGTGTTTACACCTTCACAGATGGTGAACGCGTTTGGTACGGTGACTTCAAATAGCCAATTGTTAGTTTGCTATGCGGTGTGGGGGGCAGTTATTTTGCCCCCCAACCATTTTCATCATGGAGTAACTATCTTATGATCTGGCAACAACTGGTAAATGGCATTTCAGTCGGAAGTATTTATGCGCTGATGGCGACGGGCTATGCGTTGATTTATTCCCTGTTGGGTTTTTCAAACTGGGCTCATGGCGATATTGCTATGGTTGGCGCGTATATAGGATTTTTCTTTGTTGCATCTTTGCATTTTCCGTGGTGGGCTTCATTAATTCTTGCACTGCTTGGTGCTGGGTTGGTTTCATTGCTGAGTGAACGTTTTGCTTATCGCAAAATCCGCAACAATAATTCCCCAACCATGTTCCTGATGATTTCGGCAATGGGGCTTTCAGTTGCAATCCAAAATTTCGTTCTGGTAACAGTTGGTTCCAAATTTAAGACTTACCCACAAATATTGGAGGTTAAAGCGATCAGCATTGGGGGAATCCATATTGGTTTAATAGACCTGATCTCACTTTTGGGCTCGTTAATCGTCATTATTTTTTTGAACTATCTTATTAATCATACAAAATTTGGTCTGGCTGTTAAAGCGGCGGCTACCAATATGAAGGTTGCTTCGCTGCTTGGAATCAATGTGGATAAATACATCAGTCTGGTTTTCTTATTGGCTGGATCGCTGGCCGGTCTCTCCGGGGTACTCCTGGGTATGAAATACACCATTTATCCGCAACTGGGAAATTATGCTTTGAAAGCCTTTATCGCATCGGTATTTGGAGGGTTGGGAAGTGTTCCTGGTGCGATTGTGGGGGCTTTGTTTATAGGTTTGATGGAAGTGTTTGTCGCAGGCTATGTAAGTGCGGGTCTGCGTGATTTATTCACTTTCTCATTACTTATTGCCGTTCTTGTTATTCGGCCTACCGGATTGTTCGGTAAGGATATTCAGGATAAGGCCTAAGCAGGCCAATACCACGGAGGAATGGGGTTCTGTTATGGGCGGGTATTATGAAGGATTGTTAATTTTAGTAGGGATTAACATCATTGCAGTCATTGGGGTGTCGATCCTGACTGGCTTCACACGGCTGTTCTCGTTTGGGAATGGCGGATTTATGGCGATTGGCGCATATACCGGCGCAATCCTTTCCACAAAACTGCATACACCACTGGTCATTTCCATTTTGGGTGGGATGATCATGGCAGGATTAATCGCCTTTATTTTGGGAAAAATCACCCTGGGTTTGAAAGGGGATTATTTCCTGATCGCTACCCTGGGTTTTGGTGAGAGTATTCGCGTGATTATTGAAAATATGCAAAGCGTTACGGGCGGAGCGCGCGGGTACTCGGGCATACCGATGAAAACAAATTTGGTTGTGATCGTTATTTCGGTTGCAATCGCGATTTTCTTCGCGTGGAATCTGCTGCATTCCAAAATTGGACGTAATTTCATGGCAATCCGCGAACAGGAAATCGCAGCGGATGCCATCGGGATCAACACGGCAAAATATAAAAACATCGCCTTTGTGATCAGCGCGATGTATGCAGCCTGGGCGGGTGTGCTTTTTGCCCATTACTTCACATTTATTGTGCCGGTTATGTTCAATCTGGCCAAATCCAGTGAAATGACGATCACGGTTGTAATTGGCGGCCTGGGTTCTCTGACCGGATCGATCGTTGCTACCTCAATTTTGACTCTGCTGCCTGAACTGGCACGCGCTGCGGCTGAATACCGTATGCTGGCCTATGGTATTGCAGTGGTTCTCATCATCAATCTGCGCCCGACGGGTCTGATGGGGTATAAAGAATTTTCAATTACGGGCATCATCAGATGGGTAAGAGGTTTGTTCTCTAAAAAAGCAGCGAAAACAGGCGGGGAGGCTACCTCATGACTGAAACAATTTTGAATATTCGGGATCTGCAGAAAAATTTTGGCGGCGTGGTTGCCACCCGGGATTTTTCTCTGGAGATAAAAAAGAACCAGATTTTTGGCTTAATTGGTCCCAACGGCGCGGGCAAAACGACGATTTTTAATATCATTACCGGAATCTATGCCCCCAGCGGAGGCAGTGTGGAGTTCCTGGGTGAAGACCTGGTGGGTAAAATGCCTTACCAAATTGCCCAGGCAGGTATCGCGCGTACCTTCCAAAATATCCGACTTTTCTCCAACCTTTCGGTATTAGAGAACGTGATCATTGCCAGCCATAAGGACTGCAATTACTCCATTTTCAGTGCGATGTCCCATCTGGGTTCATACCAAAAAAATGAAAAAATGGCGCGCGAGCGTGCGATGCAGCTTTTGGAGATTGTTGGTCTTCAGGATAATACGGATCGAATTGCAGGCGGGTTACCTTACGGTCACCAACGCCGGCTTGAGATTGCTCGTGCGTTGGCGATCCATCCGAAGCTGCTGCTTCTGGATGAACCGGCGGCCGGAATGAACGCGGAAGAGTCAGAGGAATTATGCGGCTTTGTGTTTGATCTGCACAAGAAATTTGATCTGACTATATTTTTGATCGAACATCATATGGATGTTGTTGTAAAGCTGTGTGACATGATTACTGTGCTCAATTTTGGCGAAACAATCTGTAAGGGAACACCGCAACAAGTTATCGCCGATGAGTGTGTGATTGAAGCCTATCTGGGCGTGGAGAAATAAAATGCTGACGATTAATAATCTCGAAGCAAGTTATGGCGGTATCCGTGCCTTACGAGGTATCTCCTTACATGTAAAAGAAAGAGAAATTGTCGCGGTTCTTGGTTCGAATGGTGCGGGAAAATCGACCCTGCTAAAAACAATCTCTGCGGTAGTGAAACCGGATTCCGGGGAAATCTTATTGGAAGGAGCACCGACGCCGACCATTCCTTATCGCGTGGTGGAAGCGGGAATTGTGCATGTTCCGGAAGGCCGACAGATCATTGCAAACCTGACCGTCTATGAAAATTTGATGATCGGTTGTTTTTTGCGCAAAGATAAGAAGCAGATTCAAGATGATCTGGAAATGGTTTATAGCTATTTCCCGCGTTTGAAGGAACGTACGAAGCAATATGGTGGTCTGCTCTCCGGCGGGGAACAACAAATGCTGGCATTGGGCCGCGGTTTGATGGCAAAGCCCAAAGTAATGATGCTGGATGAACCCTCGTTGGGCCTGGCGCCGATCATTGTCAACCAGATTTTTGAAATCCTGACCACCATCAATCAAGAACAGGGCACTACGCTTCTCATTGTCGAGCAGAATGCGTATAAAGCGCTGTCGATTGCTCATCGTGGGTATATGATGACAACCGGCACGATTGAGGCAGAAGGAGATGCCCAGGACCTTCTGAAGAATGAGAATCTCAAAGAAATTTATTTGGGTCAAACAAAAGGCAATTGATTATTTATAATGCCAATCAATTTAGAGGAGTTCAAGTAATGAAGGGTTTAGGAGTTGGTGTCTGGACTTTTGGAATGGGGAGTGAGCGCTACGTAAGCGATGGATACAAACCCTATTTGAATCTGTTTGAACGGATTGAGAAAATCGCCACCCTGAGTGGAGTTGATGGCGTTGAAATAACATTTCCAAATGATGTAAACATAGAAAATTCAGGAAAGTTTCGGACTTTGCTGGATCAGCACAACCTGACTTTGTGTGGGATGGGGGTTGAGCTGGTTTGCGATAAAGAATGGCAAAGCGGCTCATTTACCTCGCCGGATCCCCAACGACGGGCGAAAGCAATCAGCCTGACTCACTCTGCGATGGACCTGGCAGCCGAATTTGGTCTGTCAAACATCAGTTTATGGCTGGGCCAGGATGGTTTTGATTATACGTTCCAGAATGACTATGCTGCTGCCTGGAATAACCTTGTTGAAGGGATCCGTGAAGCGGCCAAACACCGACCGGATGTGAGCCTGGGGCTGGAATATAAAACAAGCGAACCACAAATGGCCTGCTATATCAATTCGGGCGGGAAAGCGCTGGCTTTGGCCCAGGCGACCGGACAACCGAATGTGGGGATTACCCTGGATGTTGGACATGCCCTCAACGCACGTGAAAATCCGGCCGAAATCGCCGCCGTTTTGCAGGCCGAAAATCGCCTCTTCCATATCCACCTGAATGATAACTATTCCTGGGCGGATGATGATATGCCGGTTGGCAGCGTACATTTTATGCAATATCTGGAACTGTTTTACTGGTTGAAAAAACTGAACTATTCCGGCTGGATGTCGCTGGATCTGTATCCTTATCGCGATGACCCCATTGAAGCCTGTAAGACCTCCATTCATTTCGTTTCCAAAATGCAAGAGATCGTGGACTACCCGCGTTTTGATCACATCATCGAAGACAACCGTAATAAAGGCAGTCGTTCAATCCGGGCCGTCTATGAGCTCGTGTTTGGTGAATGAGGAGTCTAAAATGAAAGCTGCACGCTATTATGGATTCAAGGATATTCGAGTAGAGGATGTGCCGGTACCGGATGTACCGGCAGGCTATGTCCGCGTCCGGGTTGCCTGGGCAGGAATTTGCGGAACGGACCGTCATGAATATACCGGCCCCGTCTGGGTACCCATGGATAAACCGCACCGGATTACCGGACAAATGGCCCCGATCACGCTGGGACACGAACTCTCGGGTGTGATTGTGGCGTTAGGCGAGGGAGTCAACGACTGGCAATTAGGCGATCGTGTGACTGCCAGCGGTAATATCTACTGCGGCGAATGCGACCTGTGCAAAAGCGGGCGGGTAAATTTATGTGAAAACCTGGCTTTCAACGGGATTGGATGCGATGGTGCATTTGCAGAATACATGACCCTGCCTGCTTACCAGCTTTATCGGGTTCCGGATAACGTTAGCCTGGAGCAGGCTGTTCTCGCCGAACCGCTGGCCTGCGGCTGGCACGCCACGCAGGCGCTGGGGGATCTGCGGGGCAAGAATGTTGCCGTGATTGGCCCCGGAATCATTGGGTTGAGCTGTGTGTTTGCTGCCAGTCAGGCCGGCGCTGCTCAGGTCATGGTGGTTGGTCTCGGACGCGATAATGAAGAACTTGCCAGGCTGGTAGGTGCCACGCACTATGTGGACAGCAGAGAGCAGAACCCGGTGGAAGAGGGCCGCAAACTGACCGGAAAGCCCGGTTTTGATGTGGTGTATGAGTGTGTGGGGGTTCAATCTTCTTTAAATACTGCCCTAGAGCTGATGCGAAAATCGGCAAAATTGATGGTGATGGGCGTTTTTGAGAAGATGCCGCAGTTCAATATGAACATCTTCCAGGAGGGAGAACGAACCCTGTATACCTCTCAGGCGTATGCCGATGAAATGCGCGATATTTTGGGAGTGATGGAAAAACAGACAATCCCAATGGAAAAGCTGATCACCGCCCGTATTTCGCTCGAGCGGATCGTTGAAGATGGTTTTGAGGAACTGCTGCGCAATCCCTCAAAGCATGTCAAAATCGCTGTGCAAATCAAAGCGGTTGATTAAATCTTAACTCTTTAATAAATGAAGGGAACTCATGGATAAGAAAGCAATGAAATTTGCAACTCGTGCGGTGCATGCTGGCCAGCACCCCGATCACGAAACGGGCGCGTTGGTATCACCCATGTTTCTGACCAGTACTTTTGTGTTTACCCCGGAAAAAATGGAACGCTACATGAACGGTGATAAAGAAGGAATTTTCACCTACGGTCGTTCACGCAACCCAACTCAAAATATGTTTCAGGAAAAAATCGCCTCCCTGGAAGGTGCAGAGATGGCTCTGGCCACTGCTTCGGGCATGGCTGCCATTTCTACAGCGCTGCTGGGCTGTGTCCATGCCGGCGACCACATTATTGCCTGTAAAACAGTCTACGGCGGTACTTTTGCACTGTTCACAAGCATCTTTCCTGAATTGAATATTGATGTTACTTTCCTGCCCGAGATGACCACAGAAGCGTTGGATGCAGCTAAACGGCCCAACACTAAAGCGGTCTATATGGAAACCATCCTCAACCCCACTCTGGAGGTGCTTGACCTTCAGCCGGTGTTTGATTGGGCGCGCGAAAACAAAGTCCGCTCTTTTGTGGACAACACTTTCACCACGCCTTATCTCTACCGCCCCATTGAACACGGTGCGGATGTTGTTGTGCATTCTACGACCAAATACATCAATGGACACGGCGACCATATTGGTGGTGCCATTGCCTGTGATGCAGCCTATCAAGAAAAACTGCGCAGTTCGGTTTATCAGGAATTTGGCCCGGTGCCGAGTCCCTTTGCCTGCTGGTTAGGCTTACGCGGTTTGAAAACACTCCATTTACGCATGCGCGGCCATTGTGAAAACGCACAAAAACTGGCCGAGTGGCTGGAACAGCACCCCAAGGTAGAGTCGGTTTCATATCCCGGTTTGAAGAGCCATCCCCAGCACGAAATTGCCGCCCGTCAATTTGAAAATGGTTTCGGCGGGATGGTCGGTTTCTGCGTGAAAGGCGGAATCCGCGAAGCTCAAAAAGTGATTAATAAATTGAACCTGGCCTATTATGCGGTTTCACTGGGAGATCTGGACACTCTGGTTGAACAGCCGGCCACAATGACACACGGTAAGATGGCCCCTGAGGATCGGGCAGCAATGGGTATTCAGGATTCATATATCCGGCTCTCGGTGGGTGTTGAAGATGTGGAAGATATCATTGCGGATATCGACCAGGCGCTTGCAGAAATCTAAATAATTTCCCATGCCTTCTAAAACGATCCTGACCGTTGACGCTGGTACTTCACGACTGAAAGCCGCCGTATTCAATACGCGCGGTGAGAAGTTGGCATTTGCCAGTCGAAAGATGACGGTTTTCCATCCGTTTGATGGTGCATCCGAGATGGACATGAATGCGGTTTGGGATGGAATGGTGGAGGTTTGCAGGGAACTGGCAGAAACGAATCCCGATGCCTGGGAAGGGTTAATGGGTGTCGCGATTACGGGCCAGGGCGACGGCATGTGGCCTATTGATGCCGATGGCATGCCGGTAGGGAATGCTGTTTTATGGAATGACAGCCGGAGCAAAAGCCTGATCCTGCCGAATGAAGCCGAAATAACGGCTTTTGGAATGGAACATTCGCTGTCCCCACTGTTTGTGGGGGCAGCGCCTCCCATCCTGCGCTGGATGCTGGCTGCCGAACCGCAGCGCTTTGCGCGTGTGCGCCATGTGCTGCATTGTAAAGACTGGCTGGTTTTCCGCCTGACCGGGCGGATCATGACAGACCGCAGCGATGCCTCGACGGCGTTGATGAATATTCTGCAAGACCGCTATGAGTATGACCTGCTGGATTTGCTCGGGCTTCCGGAAGAAACCAAAAAGGTCTTCCCGGAGATACTGGACTCTCTGGAGATTGCAGGCGAGACCAATCCGGCTGCTGAAATATCCTGCTGTTTACCCCCCGGCTTGCCGGTGATGGCAGGGGCTTTAGATGTGGCAGCGACGACGTTTGGTGCTGGAGCGCGCCGGCCGGGGGATGCGGTGACCATTCTGGGGACGACTTTTTCGAACCAGGTCATTCTGCAGGCAAGCCAGGTATCCCATGCCGATGTTGCCGGAAGTACCCTGTGTTATCTGTACCCCGGTACTTTTCTGCGCGCGATGGCGACCACGAATGGCGCTGCCGCAATTGAATGGGCCCGTAAAACTTTGCTGCCCGGCATTTCGCTGGAGGAGATGAGCGAGGGGATCGAGGCCATTCCTGCCGGTTCGGAAGGCGTTTTCTTTCAGCCCTATTTAAATGGAGAGAGAGCACACTTCAGAGAGTCACGGGCTGCCGGTGCGTTTCACGGGATCAGCTCACGGCATACGCCTTATCACATGATGCGGGCGGTGTTTGAAGGGCTGGCGTACAGTGTCCGGGATTGTTATGGTCACCTGCCGCAAGGTGAAACGCCGGTTGTTCTGGCCGGCGGGGTCTCTGCCA
>JAHDQE010000088.1 GCA_018433975.1 Ornatilinea sp.
GACTATTTAAGAAATTAACGTTGAAGACTAACGAATCGCTACCGGGTTCTCAGGGTTCAACGAAGGATCGAAAATGTGCATATTATCCATATTGAAGACCAGCTGCACTTCCTCTCCAATTTTATACTTCGAGCGTGGGTCAACCCGTGCCGCAAAGCTGGTGCTGCCGGTGAGCAGATAAACAAAAATCTCATTGCCCATCAATTCGGTAACGTCCACTTTGGCCATCATGGGAGCAGCATGAATTCCGGGTGGTACAAACTCAGGATTATGGATATCTTCCGGACGAATACCAAAAATGACCTCTTTACCCGCATGGGGTTCATAAACTACATGCAATGGGTCTGGAATTTTCACCTTGAAACTCTCCGCGTCCACAAACAGACCCTCTTCTTCCCGAGCAATCTTCGCAGGGAAGAAATTCATTGCAGGAGAACCAATAAAACCAGCTACAAACTGATTATTGGGGCGGTCGTAAAGTGTCTGCGGGGTGTCCAGTTGTTGGAGAACACCTTTGTTCATTACCGCGATGCGTGAAGCCATCGTCATCGCTTCCACCTGGTCATGGGTAACATATATGAAGGTGGTTTGCAGGCGCTGGTGCAACTTGCTGATTTCTGCACGGGTCTGAACTCTCAATTTTGCATCCAGGTTCGAAAGCGGCTCATCAAAGAGGAATACCTTTGGATTCCGGACAATAGCCCGTCCCACAGCCACACGCTGTCGTTGGCCGCCGGAAAGTTCGCGGGGTTTTCGCTTGAGCAGCATTTCAATTCCCAAAATTTTTGCCGCGTCATTCACCCGTTCTTCAATCTCGTTCTTGGGCATCTTGCGGAGCTTCAAACCAAACGCCATGTTATCATAAACTGTCATGTGGGGATACAGTGCGTAGGATTGGAAAACCATCGCAATATCCCGATCTTTTGGTGCCACATCATTTACAACCCGATCACCAATGAGCACCTCACCATCTGTGATCTCTTCCAGCCCTGCCAGACAGCGCAGCGCAGTCGTTTTACCGCACCCGGATGGGCCAACCAACACCAGAAATTCTTTATCAATAATTTCGATGTTGAGATTGTGGAGCGCAGTAAAATCTCCAAACTTCTTTACAACGTTCTTATAAGTTACGTTTGCCATACAAACCTCCTTCCGGAACGAATATAGTAAACCTATTATATTTCACCCCACATAAAAGTGCAACCAATTTAAGAATAAATTAATCAAACTGGCAGATTTTTTTAACTTTGTGACAAAGCCATTCTTTTGCCGGAAGAAAATCAGCAGACCATTTTGACCGGTTTCTTTTGCTCCACCCTTGAATTTCAAGTCGTTGCCCGGTAAACTCTAAAACAACATGACGCAACAGGTCTTGGGCACGCATTTATCAAATTGCAAAAAGGACTGCTATGAAACTTACCGTTCTTGTGGATAACAATACATTAATCGACCGCTATTTCATCGGAGAGCCCGGTGTATCTTATCACCTGCAAACTGCCGGACAGCAATTTCTTTTTGATACCGGTTACTCAGATGCCTATCTTCAAAATGCCCGAAAAATGGGTCTGGACCTATTGAAATTAGATGGGGTTATCCTTTCACACGGCCATCTTGACCACACCTGGGGACTGCCTCACCTGGTAAGACTTTTCACCGAATCCGGGTTTGAAGGTCACTCCGTCACAAAACCACGCCTTATCGCTCACCCCGGTGCATTTCACGCGAAATCAATGGGCGGCCTCTCTGAAATCAATTCCCTGCTTCCGGGAACATCTCTTTCAAAGCATTTTAATTTAGTGCTTCAGAAAGAGCCTCTCTGGCTGACGGAAAACCTGGTGTACCTGGGCGAAATACCTCGCAGGAACGATTTCGAAGCCCTTACCCCCATTGGGAAGGTCGAATTGGATGGGAAAATTCAAGAGGATTATATTCAGGATGATACGGCTTTAGCATTTAAGACTCCTCAGGGTTTTGTCCTGATCGCCGGCTGCGCTCATGCAGGAATCTGCAACACGATCGAGTACGCAAAAACAGTTGTCGGGGATTCGCGGGTATTGGATGTTATCGGAGGCTTTCACCTTCAACAAGCCTCTGAACGACAGCTTTCTAAAACCGTAAACTACATGCGCAATCTGCAACCCGGTTCTTTGCATGCCTGTCATTGCACAGATCTGAATGCGAAAATCGCTTTGGCAAGCTCTGCACCTTTGAAAGAGGTTGGGGTTGGATTGGTGTTGGAGTTCCCCGAAAAAGAATGAAACAGTAAACCAAAATCTTATTTTACGGGTGATTCAAACCACATTATTTCGCTTTGTTAACTTTTCATTAACAATTGCTCATTGACAAATATCTGAAAATATGTATAATCCTTCTAACTTAAAAATTTTATTCACTGATGATGACAACTTCTAACAACCTCTTGTCCCTTATTAGCTTTACCACTGTATGGTTTCTCTATATTGTCCTTGTAGAGAAGTCATACGGTTTTGGGAGAACGGCAAGCTTGGTTAGAAGTAAGTAGTAAGAAATAAAATCAGAAACCACACAGCCGCCCCAAACCAACAAGGCGGCTTTTTTTTATAGATTTTATTTCTGGAGTCTAATTCACCCTTATCGCCCAATTAGACCTTTATTAATAGAATTTGGAGATGGTGAAAACTGAGACATTGAGGAGGTGTCTACTGAAAGATATTTCTGTATATACATGCAAAATATTGCTAAGTCATTGTTCTCGTGATTCAATGAGCAAGAAAATCCAAAAAATGTTTTTAGGAGAATAGAAGATGAAGAAACGCTACGCAATTTATATTTTGGTCGTGCTGGCAATGGTGTTGGCAGCCTGTCAACCCGCAGCTACCCCTACCCCCGCAGCAGCAGAAGAAGCAGCTCCGGCTGCTGAAGAAGCTGCTCCCGCAGAAGAAGCAGCTCCGGCTGCTGAAGAAGCTGCCCCGGCAGCAGGCGCACCGGAAGCATGTGCCGCCGATCCGCTCGGCTGTGCAGTTGTAGAACCCGGTGACACCGTCAAAGTTGGTATGGGTGCTCCCATGACCGGTGACTACTCCATGTTCGGTATTGACATTTCCCAGGCTGTTGCGCTGGCCCTCAAAGACAGTGGCGGCGTTGATGGTTGGGATATCGAACTGATCGCAGAAGACACCCAGGGTTCTCCCGAAGCCGGCGCAGCAGTCGCGAGCCGCTTTGTAACCGATCCCACCATGGTCGCCATCGCCGGTCACATTTTCTCCGGCTCCTCTGAGGCCGCCATGCCTATTTACGAAAAAGCTGGCTTCCCCATGCTTTCCCCGTCAGCCACCAATCCTCCTCTGACCCAGCAGGGCTCCACGGTTTTCAACCGTACTGCCTTCACCGATGCAACTCAGGCTGAATATGCAGCTAACTTGATGTACACCGATCTCGGTTACCGCAAGATCGCTGCGATGCACGATGGTTCTTCTTATGGTCAGGGACTGGCAGAAGAAGTTCGCAGCAACTTTGAAGCCCTGGGCGGCGAAGTGGTTGCCTTTGAAGCAATTACCCCCGGCGAAGCCGATTACATTGCTCCTCTTTCTGCTGTTGCAGCATTGAGCCCAGAAGCCATTTATTACGGCGGTTACGCTGCTGAAGCCATTGTCATGGCCAATGAGTGGCAGCAGGCTGGCCTCGAAGGTGTCACCCTCTTCGGTTGTGACGGCACCTACGGTATTGAATTCACCGACAAAGCCGGCCCCAATGGCGAAGGTTCTATCGCAGTTTCCCTCGTTCCCCCGGCATCTGCCGAAAAAGACACATTCGATGCAGCTTACAAAGCAGCATACGGCCTCGAAGCTGGCGAACTGTCCGCTTTCACCTGGTCCTCCTATGATGTAGGTAACGTACTCGTGGATGCAATCCGCAAAGTTGCAATCGTCGGTGATGATGGAAATCTTTACTTCCCTCGCACCCAGATGGTCGAAGCTGTCCGCGGCACAACCGATTTCCAGGGCCTGACCGGTCTCATCAGCTGTGATGACATCGGCGAATGTAATGCCTCTGGTCCAAACTTCTACATTGTTGAAAACGGAACCTGGGTTCCCTTTAGCAAGTAAGTAAAAGGGGCTTATTAGCCTGACAAAAAACGGTGGGAAAAGGAGAACTTTTCCCACCACTCTTTTTGTTTTTATTATTTTTTTATTCTGTTCTACAGGCTGATAATCACAAAACCATTCTCACGATAAGGAAGAAGATGTCGTTATGAACGATAAAAAACCTTTTCTTAAAGACCTGAGCAGCCTTTCTCCAGGTCGACTGATCCGTCTCGTGATCAGTTTAGTGGTAGTGGGATGGATTGGATGGCGTATTTATAATGTATTTGCTACTGCATCCTTCGGTCCCGATACATGGACACGGCTCATTGTGTCTGGCCTCATCCTGGGGGGCATGTATGCCCTTATTGCAATTGGTTACACCCTGGTATACGGCATCCTGTTCATGATTAACTTTGCCCATGGCGAAGTGATGATGATCGGTGCTTTCAGTGGATATTTTGTGTTTGAAGCGTTCAAAGCATGGCCCATGCCCACCGCTGACAATCCCAACCTGAATTTCCTGAACGCCAACCCCATATTATCTATCGTAGTCGCGTTTTTGGCCGGAATGACCATGTCTGCTCTTGCAGGTTATTTTCTTGAGAAAATTGCCTACCGCCCATTGCGCGGCGCACCCCGGCTTGTTCCGCTCATCAGTGCAATCGGCGCTTCAATCTTTTTACAAAATGCGGCGCAGCTCCTGTTTGGTCCCCAACGCCGGGACTATCAGAATCCGGATTTCCTCTGGCGCGGCACCGGTTGGATGCTTCCCATTGGGGACACCAAGGTCATGATTACATACACTGGTGTATTTTCCTTTGTTCTCTCGGCTATTTTAATGATCGGGCTTTATTTACTGGTTCAACGCACTCGGTTAGGACGATCCATGCGGGCTGTCGCTCAAGATAAGGCCACCGCTGCCTTGATGGGGGTCGATGTGGATGCCACAATCTCTCAAACTTTCATCATCAGTGGTGTTCTCGCCGGCGCTGCCGGTGTGATGTGGGGTATCCATAACGGGCTCATCAACCACTATATCGGCTTTATCCCCGGCATTAAAGCCTTTACAGCAGCGGTTTTGGGCGGTATCGGAAACATTCCCGGGGCAATGCTCGGTGGGATGGTGCTCGGCGTTGTTGAAGCGCTGGGTCCCGCTCTGTTAGGTATCGATTTTCAACTCAAGGACGTAATTTCTTTCTTGATTCTGATCCTCGTGTTGATCTTCCGGCCTTCCGGCCTCTTAGGCGAAGCTTTATCAGAGGAGAAGGTGTAATATGATTGGTTCAATTCGCAATGGAATTCGAGCCGGTGCAATCATCATCGTAATAACGATTTTCTTGATGCTCACCGGTTTTCTGGTAACCTCCTCAACCATGGTCGGGGGAATCCTGCAAAATATTCCGCAAGGAGCAAAAGACGTTGCTAATATTCCGGCGCTCAATCTGGTGGTTTCTGTCGGCTTGCTGGGATTTTTGGGAGGCGTTTCTGCGGCTCGTTCTCAAAGTTCTCAACTTTCAGATACATGGAAAGATACGACCGTTGCAGGACTATTTACCGGCTTGACCAGTGGTGTGTTTGTGGCTGCTTTTGCCTGGATAATGGGAAGTTTGAACAGCAACGGCATTGATCTGCGGGGTTATCTTCCGCAAGCTTCTCCGGAAGCTATTAATCTATTCCTGTTGCGCCAGGAAAATATCTCCACGGCAGCTCTCAATCACTTCTTTTTATTGACGGGCAGCGCTTTGTTAGGAAGCCTGGTCACAAAGGGATTGAGTACAGTTTCATTTGGTACGGTTATCAAATCCCGCACAACACAACTCACAGACAACATTACCAGTTTACCTTTCGTAAAGCAATTTCTAGCCTTGAATTATGCTCCTTATATTGGATATGGGTTGTTAGTTGTCGTGCTTTTCATTCTTCCAAAGGTCTGGGGCCCCTACTGGAACTTTATCATGGGAACCGTGGGCATTTATATACTGCTCGGTTTAGGCCTCAATATCATTGTAGGGCTTTCCGGCCAACTGGTTCTGGGATATGTGGCTTTCTTTGCTGTCGGAGCTTACACGTTCGGATTGATTACCGCCCCAGAACCACACCACATCATGCTGACCTTCTGGCAAGCACTTCCTATCGCTGTCCTCGTAGCCGCTTTTACCGGAATAATCCTTGGGCTGCCAATTCTCAACCTGCGTGGGGACTATCTCGCAATCGTGACTTTGGGCTTTGGCGAGATTATCCGCATTTTGCTCAAAAGTGATATGCTCGGAGATTTCACCAATGGCCCTCGTGGCATCCGTAACATCGCCCAACCCATTGTCTTTGGTAAACCCTTTTCAAATGATGTTCAGTTTATGTATCTGATCATCACTGCTGTTTTGATTGGTATTTTCATCGCCTACCGTCTGCAAAACTCCCGTACCGGTCGGGCGTGGCTGGCTATCCGTAATGATGAAACTGTTGCCCAGGCTACTGGTGTCAACAATTTTTATTACAAAATCCTTGCGCTCGCATTAGGTGCTGCATTTGCAGGCCTTGGAGGCGCTTTATTTGCCTCCCGCAGCCAATTTACCGGCCCCGAGGATCATATTCTAATGGTCTCCATCAATGTCCTCTGTCTGGTCATCGTTGGTGGTATGGGCAGTCTCCCTGGCATCGTAGTCGGCGCCTTTGTCCTCAAAGGTCTTCCTGAAATCCTGCGTGACCTGGAAATTTACCGTATGCTGGTGTTCGGCGCTTTGCTGGTCGTCATGATGATCGTCCGGCCAGAAGGAATATGGCCAACCGGTCGGCCAAAGCTGGAACCGCCCAAAGATCTTTCGGGGGCTCCCGCCGAAAAGACAGCAGCATCTGAAGGTGAGGTATAAGCCATGAGCAAAGTATTACTTGAAACCCACGGCGTTTCTAAACTTTTCGGTGGGTTAACCGCAGTGGACCGGGTAGATCTATCCATTCATGAAGAAGAGATCGCTTCTATCATCGGCCCCAATGGCGCGGGGAAAACCACACTTTTTAACTGCATTTCGGGATTTTACCTGCCGGAAATGGGCGAGGTATTGTTTGAGGAACATCCTATTCAGGGGCTGCCCACCAACAAAGTTGCTGAATTAGGCATTTCGCGTACCTATCAGAACATCCGCCTGTTTGGTGAAATGACGGCCATTGAAAATATCATAGTTGGCTTGCATCCCCGCCAGAAAAACAACTGGCTTGATGCAATTCTCCACACCAAACGCTTCCGGGTGGAAAATGCAGAAGCTATTGCCGAAGGATCCCGCCTGCTCGATTTTGTCGGCCTCTCAGGCCAGGGGGATCAACTGGCCCTGAATATGCCCTATGGTGCCCAGCGTCGGCTGGAAATCGCCCGTGCGCTGGCAAATCACCCCAAACTGCTGCTGTTGGATGAGCCTACCGCAGGAATGAACCCTCAGGAAACCGAGGAAATGACCTATTTCATCAAGAACCTGCGCGATGAACTGCAAATCTCCATCCTTCTGATTGAACATGATATGCAGGTCGTGATGGGCATTTCTGATCAGATCACCGTTTTGGATTATGGTACCAAGATTGCCGAAGGCTTACCAGCCGAAATCCAGGCCAATGAACGGGTTATTGAAGCTTATCTTGGACCCGGCGCGGCCGCATTATCCGAAAAATTTCAACGGAATAAAGCAAAATGATGTTACAAGTCGAGAATATACAAGTTTATTATGGCGCAATCAACGCTTTGCGTGGTTTGAGCTTTCATCTTGAAGAAGGTGAAATTGTTGCTCTAATCGGTGCAAACGGTGCCGGAAAAAGCTCAACGCTGAAAACTATTTCAGGCCTTCTCCGCCCTCGCGTTGGAGAAATTCATTTCCAGGGAGAAAATATCACTCAGACTCCCCCCGCGGAAATCGTCCGCAAAGGAATCGTTCAGGTTCCGGAAGGGCGACGCATTTTTCCGAAAATGACAGTGTGGGAAAACCTGGAAATCGGTGCATATACTGTGGAGGATAAAGCACAAACTGCACAGGACTATGAAGATATCTTTGTTCGGTTTCCTCGTCTCAAAGAACGTAGAAATCAGCTTGGCGGCACGCTTTCAGGCGGTGAGCAGCAAATGCTGGCAATCGCCCGCGGTTTAATGGCCCACCCCAAACTCCTCCTTCTGGATGAGCCCTCAATGGGTCTGGCACCGCTTCTTGTTGAGCAAATTTTTGAAATCATCCAGGATATTAATACACAAGGCACTTCAATTCTGCTCGTAGAGCAAAACGCCCAGATGGCACTTTCCATTGCGGACCGTGGGTATGTGCTTGAAACCGGGGCAGTCACAATTGAAGACGAAGCGTTGAAACTTCTTGAAAACCCCAAAGTAATCAACGCTTACCTGGGTGGCGGACACTAACACCTGAAACCATAACTGAAGCTCAAAGTGGAATAGTAAAAAAGGTAACCGTTGAGAAATCAACGGTCACCTTTCTTATTCCTTTAGGGTATAAGTACCCCGCCATGCGGTGTGCAGCGAAGTTTTGAACCTGCAAACGCAGGATGGATCCCGCCTGAATGGTTTCGCCTTGGCTCAAGCCTATCGCGGCCCCATGCTAAGATTGAGATCCGTATAAGGAGTGTTGGCCCAAAACCGATTGTGCTCCATCACCAACACAGCAGGGTATTTATCTTATACCATAAATTGAAAAAACTGACTAGAGTAGCAAAATCAGCAGTAAAGCATTCTCAAAACAATCATTTCCTTTTGCGGATCATAGTAAAAAAGCTCACGCTCATGGTAGTTTTTTCCTTATGAAGATTTTCGGGTAATCCTTTTCCACAGCTTCGGCCCGCACGCACATTATAAAGAATATAAAAACAATTATCGGATGCAAAATCAGTCTTTTTAGAGAAAACACAGCAGGAACCGCCCTGACGGTTTGAGAAAGGAATACAAGGACTAGAAATATGACGGCAATTCGATCGTTCATTGCAATTCATCTCTCGGAAGAAACTCAGCAAAAAATTGACCGGATCATCCAACAACTCGAACAAAAAATAGATGCCCCGGTGAGATGGGTACGGCCACAAAATATCCACCTGACGCTTAAATTCCTTGGAGATGTTTCGCCTTCCAACCTTGAACACCTCGAGAACATTCTGCAGGCCGAGGCGGATGAACTTCAACCTTTTGAATTCTCTATCGGTGGTCTTGGTGCTTTTCCAAATCCACGGCATCCCCGTGTCATCTGGATCGGAGTTCAGGCCCCCGAAGCACTGTATAACTTACAATCCCATATTGAAACTGAGACGCACAAATTAGGCTATGCATCCGAAGAGCGCAAATTTTCTCCACACCTTACCCTGGGACGCGTCTCCCGAAACGCATCTCCCATCGAGGTGCGCGAGTTATCCGATGTGCTTAACACGATGAAAGTGGGCCAGATTGATACCGTCCACGTACAGGATATTCATCTTTTCAGAAGTGATCTCAAACCGGGCGGTGCGGTTTATACATCCCTGTTCATTGCCTCGCTGTTTCCAGAAAAGATTGATAGAATCTGATTGCATCAATATTATGCTAAAATCAATTGACTATAAATGATTGTGAGGTGAAATCTGGATACTTTAGAAGTTGCTCGCTCGATTGTAAACACGTTGGAAGAGAAAAAAGCGGAAAATATTGTTCTGCTTGATCTAACAGGAATTGCATCTTTCACTGACTTTTTCATCATTTGCACGGGAACCAGTGACCGCATGTTAGACGCCCTGGCACAGGCTGCCCTGCAAACTGCAAAAAAAGACTTTAAAATCCACGCTCAGTCTCGTGGGCTTGCCAGTTCTGGCTGGCTTGTCGCCGATATGGGCGACATCGTCCTGCATTTATTTTCTCCGGACCAAAGAGATTATTACCAGCTTGAACAGCTCTGGAATGAAGGTAAAGTGCTGGTACACCTTCAGTAAACACATTTCTACTGCTGGTTTTCACAACAGCATGAAGTAAATCGTCTCCTCAAATATTGAGAAGCAAAATTATGAGTTAATCAAAAACTCGCCTCTTTTGCAAAGGCGAGTTTCTTGCTTATAAAATTTTTAATCAACAGGGGATACCAATAATCAGCCTTCCAGAATAGCCAGAACTTCCTTGCTGTGACTGGCCGGTTTAACATTTTCAAACACTTTTTGGATCACGCCTTCGGCATTGATTAAAAAACTCGTTCGGAAAACACCTTCGTATTCTCGTCCCATAAATTTTTTAAGCCCCCAAACCCCATACAAATCACAAACTTTATGTCCTTCATCTGCCAGGAGAGTGAAAGGAAGCTCATATTTCTCCTTGAACTTAAGGTGTGACTTTGAGGAATCCGGGCTGACTCCTAGAATGATTACATCCGAATTTTCATAATCGCTGTAGTCATCTCGAAAGTTACAGGCTTCAGTAGTACAGCCACTGGTATTATCTTTGGGATAAAAATACAACAAAACCGGTTTTCCCCGATAATCCGAAAGCTTATGCTCCACCCCATTTTCATCCGGCAAAGTAAAATTCGGAGCAGTAATATTTTCTTGAATAGGCATGATTTCTCCTTTCAGCCTTAAAGGTATAGGTATATATTCACAAACTTAAAATTCAGCTACCATTTTACCCATATAGGATACATCATATCCCTGCATCGCGGCAACCTCATGCCGAAAGTTTTCGTTATACATCAGATCAAATAAGGGTTCCAACAGATCACCCTCCAAATGAGCTTTTGGGATCACCAGATCATACTGTTCATGGAAAAGGGGAATAAAATCCAGAGCCAAAGCCTGAGCCGCAGCAGCAATTCCCAACCCGCAATCTGCACGTCCCGAAAGAACCGCCGCAGCTACTGCCAGATGAGTATACTCAATCTGGTCATAACCCTGAACCTGTTCGCTGCTGATTCCGAGCTGTTTGAGATGGTAATCCAACAATACCCTTGTCCCTGCCCCGCGCTGCCGGTTTACAAAAGACACATCTTCGCGAGCCAGATCAGCCAGAGATTGTATTTTTTTAGGGTTCCCTTTGGCTACTAACAAGCCCTGCTCCCGGCGTACCCATGAAACTAACTTCAATGGCATATCCGGAAGATATTGCTTAATATAGCTGATGTTGTACTCCCCCGTTTCTGGGTCCAGCAAATGGCACCCTCCAAAATGTCCTTCTCCACGACGCATAGCGACCAGTCCGCCCAGGCTTCCTACATTGGAAGAAACCAGGCGCCTGTTGCGTTCGGAAAGAAAATGCGCCACCAGATCCAGCGTCATATCATGAGAACCAATCGCGAAAATGGTACGTTCCAGCTCGCTGGGGGCACGATATAACCGCACCCGAATTTTTTCTCCAGCCTCCAGGCCCTGTGTTCCCCGAGGGATGATTGCAATCCCATCCGCCCTGACTAACGAAGTAATTACTCCGGCTCCACGAGAAAGCGGCGCTACCAACAGTTTATTTCCCACCTGGCCGGCAACCACACGCATAAAATCATCATCACCTGCCGGAGAGGTTACCTTCCGGGTCAATATTCCTGTCACTTCAACCGGCGAAAATGGACTGCGTCCCAGCCATCTTGCCAGAAGCGGTTCTACAAAGATTTCACCTGTCAGGGCTGCTGAAACAGGAAAGCCCGGCACACCTACGATGGGTACAAACTGCCCTGGAGCTTCAGAAGCTGCCGAACGCCGAACCATCCCTAAAATCACCGGATGACCGGGCCGCACAGCCACACCGTGAACCAGAAGCATGCCTAACTCTTCCACAATCCGTGAGGTAAAATCCTCCGAGCCTGCCGAAGATCCGGCATTGATCAGCACCAGATCATTCTCATCTGCCGCCGCCTGAACGCGATCCCGGATCAATTCATAACGATCTTCCGTAATTGGATACCGTTTCGGATTTCCTCCCCAGGTTTTCACCTGCGCAGCCAGAACCACCGAGTTATATTCAATAATGTCGCCCTTCTGAACGGCCTTTCCAATAGGAACCAGCTCGGTTCCGGTGGGCAATACAGCCACCTGTGGCGGGCTGCTCACCGGAATTTGAACGCACCCCGAAGCTGCTAATGCGCCCAGATCAGCAGGTCGCAGTACGTGCCCGCCCGGCAACACAAGCTGCGTAGCCACAATATCTTCGCCCATCAACCGCACATGCGTCCAGGGAGTTAACGCAGTTCGCAGCCGAATCGATACCGGATGGCGCACATCTTCCATTGGACGGCCTTTCTCATCCAGGGCTTCAATCTTTTCAATTGGGATCACCGCATTGGCCCAATCCGGGAGTGGATCGCCGGTATCAACGTAAGCAGCCTGTGTACCAACTGTCAGCGTTACCGGATGTGTAGGCATGGCCCCATCAGTATCCTTCGCCCGCAATGCAAAACCATCCATCGCAGAAGCGTGGTAATGTGGCGAAGAGAGCGAAGCCCAAACCGGGGCTGCCAGCACCCGCCCAACCGCATTTTCATCCAGTTGGATCTGTTCTACCCGCAACACCCGATCCAGGCCGGCTTCCTTAAGCGCCCGGTGGAAATGTGCTTGAGCTTGCTCCAACGGTATATCATGCAAATAAACTGTCATGGTTTGCCTTATTGCCGATCACTATTGAGAAAAAATTGTCATAAAATCTGCCATTGTAAAATCATTCCGGATCTCATATCGAGCCAGATAATATAACGTGTTTAAAGTGTGCTCAGAGGACTTAAAAATGCCCACTGCAGCCAGATATCCCCACTCGGACACACGAGTGGATACCGCGCCATTAACACTGCCATAGGGATAAGAAAAAACGGTGATCGGAACGCCGAGTTTTTCTTCCAGTTTCTGTTTTGAGCCGGCAATTTCCTCACTCATTTTATTAGGATTATCTACCAGGTTCACACTGTTCATACCCTTCGAGCCTACATCCCAACCGGCCGCTATCATTTCTTTGATCTGCTGAGTAGAAAGAGTCCCACTCCCATCCAAATGGTTGGCAACCATGAAAACAGTCCCCGGAAAACCCAATTCCTGCATAATGGGAAATGCTTTCGTATAAATTCCAATTGTCCCGCCCTCAAAAGTAATCACAACCGGTTTTGCGGGGAGTTCCGCTCCGGTGCGCAGTGCTTCAATCAGCAGAGAAATCGGAATAGCCGTGTAACCGGCCTGTTTTAACGCCGTCATTTGTTCACGAAACATTGCAGGACTGATATTCAGCGGACTCTCATGTTGATAATAAGGATTATCGTCTACATTATCCGCGATATGGGTGTAGATCAAAATAGGGGCAATCACCTTGCCCGGCTCGTTATAAACCCATGGTTGTGTTGGTACAGTTGTTGGCGTTGGCACCACTGTCTCGGTTGCTGTTGGCTCCGGGGAAGGTGTCATCGTTTCAGTCGGCACCGGAGTATATTCTGCGGTGAGCTGCGCTTCAATTGTCTCTGCCGCCTGGGTATACAGTAAATTTGTGTCTAACGTCGGTTCAACATTCTTCTGAGAAGAACACCCCACTAAAAAAACTACAACAAGCAAGCATAACATCCATTTTTTCATAATTTTCCTCGATAAAAATACATTTCTTTGCGCCGTGTTCAATTTTTTTGCTTCATTGGTCTGTTTATCAGATCAAATACACGCGCACATCTTCACCTGCAGCCAGACCATTGGCTGCAGCGGGAATTTTAATCAGGCCATCTGCAGTGGCTAATGTAAAAATAAGATTGCTTTTAAAGAATATCGGCTCTGCCGCATACCCGTTCTCTCCGGCAATTAACCGCACCGGAACCCAGGATTCCCGTCCATCCGGTGTGGAGACATTCAAGCTTAGTCGGGCCGGAACAAAGGCACGTGGTTCCCCAGCCGGCATACCCGCCAGATAGCGCACAACCGGCCTGACAAACAAACCGGCTATCACCAACGCACTGACCGGATTGCCCGGCAAACCAATCGTGGGTTTGCCATCGCATACCCCCAGAATTGTGGGCTTGCCCGGCCGCACATTCACCCCATGCACCAACACGCCCGGTTTTCCCAGCTCATTGATAATTTTAGAAGTCAGGTCTCGTGTACTGGCGGATGAACCGGCTGTGATCACCACCGCATCATTTTCCGCCAGCGCTTTTTCAACCATCGAACGCAGCGCTTCCGGGTTATCCGGACTGATCCCATATCGCACCGCCTGCCCGCCATTCTGTTCAATTAAAGCACTTAAAGAATAACTATTCGTATCCCGGACCTGTCCAATTTTGGGCCGTTGCTCAGGAGGAATTACCTCATCTCCACTTGATAAGATACCAAAGCGGGGAGGAATACTTACCGTCACTTCCGTAATCCCCAGTGCCAGCAAACCTCCAATCTGAGCGGGTCGCAGGCGCGTACCACCAGCGAGCACTTCCTGTCCCTCCAGCACATCTTCACCTGCTTTAATGATATTCTCTCCAACGGCTGCGGCCCGCATAAGTTCCACTTCATTCGCTCGGGCCATCTGAGTGTATTCCATCATCACAACCGCATCCGCTCCTTCAGGAAGCATCCCACCAGTATGGATAATGGCCGCATGATTGGGCTCAATCGAAAAACCCGGCTTTGCCCCCATGGGCACTTCACCTACCAGATCAAGATAAATAGGCAGCGCATCGCTCGCACCAAACGTATCCGGTGCCCGCACCGCAAAACCATCTACCGTGCTTCGTGAAAAAGCAGGCAGTGTTTCCGGCGCAACTATCGGCCCAGCCAATACTCTCCCCAAAGCCTGGACCGTTGGAATATTTTCAGTCCGAGGTCTGGCTGGTGGGATATGATCAAAAAACATCTTCGTTGCTTCATCAGGCGGCATCAGTTTCAAAAATTCAGGCATTTTTTTACTCCGTTATCAGGGCAAACATCAAAAAGTAAACTGTCAAAATCGGCAATGCGACAGCGGTTAAAGTCATCAACCGCCACAGGGGCCTGGCTCCATCCGCCACCCGGATCATTTGCCAGATCTGAAAAATTCCCAACGGCAGAGTCAGCAGCACAGGCCAGGTCAGGCCCCACGGCAATCCCAGCAAAGCTGCACTCACAATCAGTGTATAAGCCGCCAGGATTAAAATATTATGCAGAACCATTCCCCGCTGCCAACCAATCCGCTGCAACAGGGTTCCTCGTCGATACTTCACATCCGCCGCATAACTACGAAAAGCAAGCAACAGCAGCATCGCAAGATAAAGGCTGGTTAAAGGGAAAGTGATCATTCCCAACAGCCGATGTAAAGAGCCCGTTTGCAAAAGAAAAGCAAAAGCAGGCCCCAGATTAGCCAACAAAATCGCTTCAGAAAGTTCACCATATCCTGAATACACTAACCGCACGGGGGGAATCCCATATAGAAAGAACAACAGGAAAATGAACGTGAGGAAAGTCCCGGCGACCGGTGTCAGATCGCCGCCGATAATCAACAGCAGCGCCATAACCACTCCGGCTGTCAACAGGGCCAGAGCAATTTGCAGCATTCCCAGTATCTCACGACGCTCCCGCTCTGTATACGGTTTAGCCTGCACCTGCACCGGCTTAATGGCGTCATAATAAGCCGTCAGAAAGTAGCTGGATCCCTGGAAACAGGTAAAAACAGCCTGTCCCAACGCGTATACACGGAAATCAATCGGATCCCCCAAATAACTAAGAATACCCGCCCCAAGCGCATAGAACAGAAAACCTGCCAGAAGTTTCCAGAGTCTGGCAGCGTTAATCATTCTCGAGAAAAAAGTAGTCTCTTCTAAATCCGTCATTGTTCCTTCCAATCCATTCAACTTCTTTATTTTAACATACGCCTTGCAAAGAATGTATATGACATACTTAACAAAGCGCAACGGGCAAATAAAAAATTCCTTCGGACAAAAAAATAGATCATTCTCCTGGCGTTGTTTCAAGCAGGACCGTGCGACCAGCATATGCTAATGAAAATTTGTAGTAATTGAGCACTTTAAAAAAATCCCCGATATGAAATTACTCTTGTTGAGATAATTTCATATCGGGGAATATTCTTTTTTTAAAAACTTTGATAAAAATACAACTCGCTTAGTCTTTCTGTAACATTTCCTCGCTCAATTTTCTGACCTGCGACTTGATCTCTTCCTCATCGATCGTCAGTAATTTTTGATTCTGGTAAAGAATTTCTCCATTGATCATCGTCATACGAACATCACTCGCGTTGGCAGCATAAACAAGGTGAGATATCACATCGTAAACCGGCGTCATATTGGAAGTATTCAAATCAACCTGAATCAGATCAGCTCTTTTTCCGGGTATCAACGAGCCGATTTTATCCTGTAAATTGAGCGCTTTTGCACCACCCAGAGTAGCCATTTTAAGCGCCTGTCCGGCAGGTAGAACCGTTGGATCAAAATGAATTCCTTTTTGCAGCAAAGCCGCCAGTCTCATTTCTTCCCACATATTCAAATCATTGTTAGATGCAACCCCATCCGTTCCAATAGCAACATTTACACCCGCTTTGAGCAAATCAGAAATCCGGGCAATTCCCGACCCAAGCTTCAAATTAGAGGTGGGGCAATGCACCACAGAGGTGCCTTTTTGAGCCAGGAGTGAAATTTCTTTATCCTTCAAATGAACACAGTGGGCCAAAAGAGTTTTCGAATTCAACAGCCCAATCTCATCAAGATACTCAATAGGCGTCATTCCATGTTGGGCAATCATCTCTTCCACTTCCTGCCTGGTCTCCGAGGCATGTGTCGTGAAGACAACGCCGGATTCCCGAGCAGCCGATTTGGCGACGAGGAGTGTTTCCTTGCTTACGGTATACGTGCCATGAACCTGGATACTTGGACATATCAGTGGATCATCTTTATAAAGATCAACAAAGGCACGCATATTTTTACCCAAGGATTGCGTTGTTTCCCCATCCATCGCATCCAGCGCAACCGTCCCCGTAAACAGGCGAAAACCAACCTGCTTTGCAGCTTCTGCCGATTCATAGAAATGCCAGTACATATCCGCTGCTGTGGTTGTACCTCCACGAATCATCTCAGCAAAAGCCAGCTTTGATCCCAGTACCACATTTTGCGCAGTAGCATATTTCAGTTCCAGCGGCCAAATCTTTTCCAACCAGGGTTTCAAAGGAATATCGTCCGCTAACCCCCGAAACAATGTCATCGCCGCATGGGTGTGCGCATTCACCAATCCGGGCATGATCACCGTGCCACTGGCGTCGATCACTTTTTTTGGATGAACCGCCTTTTCAACCTCTTCTCGGGGGCCAACCCGGCACAATTTTGAATCCCGAACCGCCACTGCTCCATTCGGAAAGATACGCTCCTGTGGATCCATTGTGACAACTATTCCCCCCGAAATGAGAAGATCTACATTTTCAACCGCACACATTTTATTCTCCTGAAAATATTTTTACCGGCTTACACATTTTTGGCTCGGGATATGAACTATATTTTATCCTGACAATGACATCCGGATAATGAAGGTGATTTTAATGTATCGACAAAAATCTCTAAAATCTTTGATTTGAGAGACTCAATACCCTGCTCATACAAAACAATTTTTCCTCCCTGCACTCCGGCCGCCCAGTTGATCGAGAAAGCAATTGCAGCATAATGCAGCCCCAGTTCTCTTGCCAGCACTACTTCGGGCACGCCCGTCATTCCTACCACATCAGCGCCCAACATTCTGTACATTCTGATTTCCGCAGCGGTTTCAAATCGGGGGCCGTTGGTACAAACATACGTCCCACCTGAATGAAGGGGAATATTCTTCATCTGCGCAATTTCCAAGGCTTTTTTACGAAGGCCTTCACAATACGGCTCCGTCATTTCCGTATGGACAAGCCCCGATTCCCCTCCATCGTAAAATGTTGAAATCCTCCCGGACGTAAAATCAAGGAACTGATTCAACAGAATTAAAGACATCGGCGGCATTTTTTCATTAATGGAGCCAATGGCAAAAGTTGCCATAACCCGTTCCACACCCAGATCTTTCAGGGCACGAATATTGGCTCGATAGTTGATCTTATGAGGCGGAACGCTATGGTCAACCCCGTGCCGAGCCAGGAAAACCAAATCTTCATAATCCCCCTCCCCAAAGAACAGCCTGGCATCCCCATAGTAAGTATGGATAATTTCCTCTTGAAATTTTCCACCAGAGATACTATCAAACCCGGTACCGCCAATGATTGCTACGCGCATCTTTCAACCTCCTGCACAAAAAATATCCTTTTGCGATTTCAGAAAAAGCGTCTGGACTTATAAACCTATGGGCCCCTCACTTCACAAATCATACTTACACCAGTATACGCTATTGAGTGTACAAGTTAAATAATTTTATCGAATATGTATTAAACTATACATATCGAATTGTTTATACAACTTTGCGGAAAGGTGTCAAGGTGTTACGTAACCACGACTATAAAGGGAAGCTTATTGTCGTTGAAGGAATCGACGGAAGCGGAAAATCAACTCAAATAGACCTGTTATTCAAATCATTACAGGCAGGAACCCGTACCGTTTTCTTTACCGAGTGGAATTCCTCTGAAATTGTCAAAAGCACCACCAAGCTTGGTAAGAAAAAGAAAATACTGACGCCCACAACATTCAGCTTACTTCAGGCCACAGATTTCGCTGAACGATGGGAAAACAACATGCTGCCTATTTTAAAAGCAGGCGCGATTGTGCTGGCCGACAGATATGCTTTCACTGCTTTCGCAAGAGATGTGGCCAGAGGGGTTGATCCGAAATGGGTGCGCAATTTATACTCTTTTGCACCACAGCCCGACCTTGTATTCTATTTCAGAGTACCTCTGGATATTTCAGTGGAAAGAATCCTTGCGGGGCGCAGCAAGATTAAATATTATGAAGCCGGAATGGATCTGGGATTATCCGAGAATCATGTTACGAGTTTCCGGCTTTTCCAACAACGCATCCAAAATGAATATGAGAATATGATTGATGAATTTAATTTCACGGTCATTGATGGAACGCTACCGGTCGAAGAGCAGCAAACCGAGTTACGCCGTATCATCCGGAACTCGCTCAGAGGCTGGAAAGGACTGCCCAACCCAATGCGTCCTCCTCGCCGCCGAAAAACAAACGTGGCCAAGAAAACTGAGGAATAAACAGGGAAAAGATGATGATGGATCGAGTTGAATTTTACGGAGCAGGATTCCCCTATAACCCAATCGACGAATTACCCGGCAAACTGATTGTCTTAGAGGGAACAGATGGCGTTGGAAGGTCTACCCAAATTGAAATGCTGCGAGCCTGGCTTGAAAAACAAGGTCATGCCATTTCCAATACAGGTCTGAAGCGGTCCCCGCTGACCGGTCCGGGTATGAATGTGGCGAAAATGGGGAATACCTTCACCCCCATTACGATGAGCCTATTTTATGCCGCAGATTTTGCAGACCGGCTTGAGAATCAGATCATTCCGGCTCTGAAAGCGGGCTTTATTGTACTTTCGGACCGTTATTTTTATTCAATTATGGCGCGTGACATCGTGCGGGGAGCAGACCCCCAATGGGCACGTAAAGTATATGGTTTTGCGTTAAAGCCCGATTTAATCATCTATTTGAAAGCGGATATTGAGACCCTGGTTTCCAGAATTGTAAACGGACGAGGATTCAATTATTGGGAAGCGGGAATGGATATCCGAAAAACAGATAATCTTTACGACAGCTTCTGCCTTTATCAATCCGAACTCATCAAACAATTTGAAATCATGGCCGGTGAATATGGGTTCATTACCATCGACGCTTCCCGACCTATCCATGCCGTGTTTGCTGATTTAAAAAAGGTCATTAAAACTCATTTACAGATCACAAACCCTTAATACCATTGCTTTGAGAACCCTATGAATCGAAAAATGGAAGAGCGGACCTGTACCTTCGCTGCCTCGGTGATGTTGAAACATCTGATCAGTTTAAAGATGGAAATTGAGGGCGTTGAAACCGCAAACGATATTGAGTCCATTCACAGAATGCGCGTTGCTTCCAGGCGGCTTCGCTGTGCTTTCATGCTCTTTCAAAACTGCTTCCCTGAAAAAAAAATCTCCGGCTGGAAGAGCCAAATTCGTCAGGTCACGAAATCTCTAGGAGCAGCGCGGGATCTGGATGTCCAGATAGAAACCTTAAAAGCTGCCCAACAACACATTGAGCAAATACAACTGAGACCAGGAATCCACCGCCTGCAATTACGCCTCCAACAACGCAGAGAAAAAATGCAATCCCGGGTTATTCAAGCCATGGACGACCTCCGGAACAGCGGTGTTCTTGAGGAAATGGACACAAAGCTTTCTGCGCTTACTGAAAAAGGAGAGGGGACACAGCCCTACACCCTTCAATTGTATCAATTGGCCCACGAAGCAATTACTGCCCATCTCAGTCATTTACACTCCTATGAAGCATTGATCGTTGACCCCGATGAGATTGAAGCATTACACGCTATGCGGATCGATGCAAAGCATCTTCGTTATACGCTTGAAATCTTTGCCCCTTTGTACCCCGGCTCAGAAGAATTTATCAAACTAACAAAAACTCTTCAGGAAGTCCTTGGGAATATTCACGATTGCGATGTATGGATCGATTATTTACCCCGGTTCAGCCAAAAGGAAAGAGAGAGAACCAGAAATTATTACGGACATGAAGCACCGTTTAACCTCCTGCAGCCCGGTCTTACGCACTTCGCGCTGGTCCAAAAAGATTTGAGGGATCAACAATATACCCGGTTCATCAACTCGTGGAATACATGGAAAACCCAAAAAGTATGGGAAGATTTAAAAAATACGGTAGACCAACCCATTTCTTTTAAGAAAGAAGTCTATTCTCCTCCTCCCATCGACTATTCTAACGACGAACACCAACCCGAAGAATGATGCGAGCAGCGATAATCGGAGATATCCACGGCAATCTTCCCGCGCTCCAGGCAGTATTAAATCACGCCAGTTCACAATCCGTTGATGAAATCTGGGATATGGGCGATTCGGTCGGATATGGGGCTTTCCCGGAGGAAGTCGTTCAATTCCTGATGCACAGCAAAATTATCAGCATCCGGGGAAATTACGACACCAAAGTTTTGAAATTCGAACAGAAGAAAGAAAAGTGGAAAAAGAAGAAATTTCATGAGAAATGGCTGGCATTTAAGTTTGCTTACGAACACCTCTCCGATCCCAGCCGGCGCTATCTTCAATCTCTCCCGGAAGAAGTCCATCTGAAACGCGAAGGATGGCATGTTTTACTGACTCATGGCAGCCCGGGGCACCCAGAAGAACACTTAACCCCGGAAACACCCCAAAGCCGGCTGGAAGAAATTTCCAACCAGATCACTGCTGACATCATCCTGTGCGGCCATTCTCACATCCCCTTCACCCGGCTTTCCGGTAAAACCCGGTTCATCAACGCCGGCAGCGTTGGCCGCCCGGATGACGGAGATCCCCGAGCTTCATACGGCATCGTGGAGCTTACAGCCCAAAACATCACCACCTGCCATTACCGCATTCCCTACGATGTAAACCGGTCGGTGAACGCCATACGCGAGTACGGTCTCCCCGAAACCTTCGCGCAAATGATAATCCGCGGTTATAACCTCGACAAAATCTTAGAACAAAACCAAATTTCTGAAACTATTCCTTAAAAGCTGCTAAAGTACAAAGCGTTAAAAACGTTGACCCGGCATAAAAAAATGGTTATGCTGTATACAATCATTTTTCAGTTCATTCAAACACTTACAGGTTATGAAATTTTCCGAGAATCTCACCCCAGAACAAAAAGAGGAATTAGCTTCAGTCTATGATCTGGCTGAAACCTGCAAATATGACGCGCATCATGCTAAATTTGTAACCGAGTTGTCCTTGCAGCTTTTTGATGTGCTGCGCGACGTGCACCATCTGGGGGATAAAGAACGATTCTGGTTGATTTGCGCAGGCCTGCTTCACAACATTGGTTGGGTTGAAGGGAAAAAACATGCCAAGAAATCCCAGCAAATCATCCTGAACACCTCCCTTCTCCACATGAAAAACAAAGAGCGCCTGATCATCGGCTCTATCTCCAGGTACCATTGTGGTGAAATTCCCGATATCCGGCATGATCACTTTGCTGCCCTCCGGCCCCAGGAACAAACCACTGCCATGATCCTTTCCGCAATCCTTCAAATAGCAGAAGCTCTGGACCACACCCACCAGCAGAAATTTACTCAGTGCAAAATATCCGTCACAGAAAACAAGGTAAAACTTAAACTTAAAGCAAACGCCCCCTGCTCCGATGAGATCCAGCTTGCGAAAGACAGAAGCAAACTGCTGAGAGATGCCATCCGGCACAAAATCCAGTTTACCGTCACCCCTTCATAAAAGATGCCAAAAGTTTATTCCCATCCGCATTTATAAAAAGAAGGTTGTCGCATAACAGGTGACAACCTTCAGCAATCATAAGACATATTTTCTCAGCTGGATAACAATTCATCCAGGGATACATCCAATTCTTTAATCTCTCCCGTTCCAATGAACAAAGTCCGTTCACAAATATTGCTGACTCTGTCGGCCATTCGTTCGATATTATGGGCTGCCCACATCAGCAAATTAGCCTGGTCAAATTTATCAGGATTTTTTATGACATAATCAATCAGATCACGATAAAGATCATTATAGGCTTGATCCACCTGGTCATCTTGCTTTGGAATTTCTCCGGCAGTATCCATGTCCACTTCAATAAATGCCCGAACTGCCTGATCCAGCATTGAAACTGCAATTTCTGCCATCCGCGGAAGATAATCCACCTGGGGCAAAAGAGGTTGATTCCCCATCAGCAGGTTAATTTTCGCAATCCCTTTTGCATAATCGCCCATTCTTTCCAACTCGGTGATCAGTTCAAGAATAGAAGCTGCTACCCGCAAATCCACAGCTAGAGGCGCTTGTGTGGCAATAAATGTGATGCACTCCCGTTCAATGGCATAGCGCTTCTCGTTGATATACGCATCCCCCTGGTAAATATTTTTTGAAGTAGAAAGATCTCGCTCTTTCAGTGCAGAAACGGATGAAAGCATTGCGCGCTTCACCATTTCTTCAAGGATACTGACTTCCTGCAAAAGCTCTTTAATTTTTTGATCCAGAATTACCCGTGTCATTCGTTCCTCATTTCTTAAAACCTAGCCAAATCGCCCGGTAATATACTCTTCAGTGATTTTCTCTTTCGGATTGGTAAACAGAATCTCCGTCGGACCAAACTCGACCAGATAACCGGCTCGATCTTCACCCATATTGAAAAACGCCGTGTAATCCGAGGAACGCGCAGCCTGCTGCATGTTATGCGTGACAATCACAATCGTGTAATTTTCTTTCAATGTCTGGATCAGATCTTCAATACGCAGCGTTGCAATTGGATCCAGAGCAGACGCCGGTTCATCCATCAGGATGATTTCCGGTTCCACCGCCAATGCCCGCGCAATGCACAGCCGCTGCTGCTGTCCACCGGAAAGGGCCAGCCCCGATTTATCCAGATCATCCTTAACTTCGTCCCACAGCGCGGCCTGCACCAGACTGCGCTCAACAATTTCTGAAAGTACGCTGGTATCTTTTTCCCCGTGCATGCGTGGGCCATAGGCCACATTGTCAAAAATAGACTTGGGGAAGGGATTGGGCCTCTGGAAAACCATCCCCACCCGCCTGCGCAGGTCCACCACATCCAGCTCTAACAAATCCTCACCTTCAAGATAGACGTTGCCATTGGTATGGACATTGGGGATCAAATCGTTCATCCGGTTAATGGACCGAATAAAAGTGCTTTTTCCACATCCGGAGGGGCCAATAATTGCAGTAATGCGGTTTTCAGGAATCTCAATATTGATATCCCTTAACGCTCGAAAATTTCCATAAAAAAAGTCAAAATCTTTTACATTTAGTTTAGTCTTCATATTCAACGCCTATAGTTTCCCAATTGCGCGGGCCGTCAACTTCCTTGAAGTATAGTTTATCACCAGGTTCAAAATGATAATAGAGAAAATGAGTATTGCTGCGGTGCCCATGGCTTTATCAAAAGCCCGGGTTTCTGACGCCAGCATATAAACATGCAAAGCCATTGTCCGGCCTGAGCTTAACAAATTCTTTGGCAGCCGGTAGCTTCCGCCCAGGGTCACCCAGAAGATGGCCGTCTCAGCAATAATTCTCCCCACGCTCAATACGACACCGGTAATAATACCAGGAGTTGCCGCGGGAAGAACAACATTCCACATGGTCTGCCACTTTGTCGCCCCCAGCGCAAGACTGCCTTCCCGGTAGGATCGCGGTACAGTCAATAAAGCCTCTTCCGAAGTGCGAATAATCACGGGCAGAACCAGACAGGCTCCACTGAGGCCCGCGGAAAGCAGGGAAAATTTCAACTTCATTGCCGAAACAAACAACGCAAACCCAAACAACCCAAAAATGATCGACGGTACACCGGCCAAAATCTCGACGCCATTGCGGGCGATTTTGATCAGAAACGCGACCAATTTGCTCTCACGCTCTGCCTCACCAGCATACTCAACCAGATAGACCGCCGCGCCCACACCTAAAGGCGTGGCAATCGAGATTGTTAACACTACCAGATATAACGTAGTCACAATCGTCGTGGACATTCCCCCCTCGCCGGAAACTCCACCCGCCGGTCTGGTTGTCAGGAATTCCAAATTGATAACCTTTAACCCCTGAACCATCACATAACCAATGATCCAGACCAATGCCAAAAGAGTCAGGATGGCGCACAACCAGACCAGAGCATACCCAAAGGTCTGTCCCATTTTCCGCATGGTCAGATTTTTGGCGTGTTTATCTGCTGTTTCTTTTTCTTGCATCATCGATGTTTGTATCCTGTTCATTAAATTCCTCTTACGATCTTTTTCTCATCAAATATCTCGCAACGCTGTTGACAAGAAATATCATGATGAAAAGAAGTATCCCGGTGAAAAACAACGCGCTGCGGTGTGCTCCAGCCGCGTAATTAATTTCAACCGCCACATTTCCTGTCAAAGTTCTGGCGGTATTCAAAATTAAAGTCAATGGATTATTCGTTAGTGGTTTGGGGATGGCGATTGAGTTCCCAATGACCATGATCACGGCCATCGTCTCACCCAAAGCACGGCCAATACCCAAAATGACCGCCGCGATCAAACCTGACCGGGCAGCCGGAAGAATCACATTGACAATGGTTTGCCAATGCGTTGCGCCTAATGCCAAAGAACCCTGTTTAAACTCATGGGGAACTGCCCGAATGGCATCTTCGGCAATATTAGTCACAGTGGGAATGATCATGATTGCCAGCACAATGGATGCATTCAAAATTCCAAATCCGGAGTTATGGGACACGGGAATTTCACGAATCAATGGCGCAAGAACAACCATTCCAAATAAACCATACACCACGGACGGGATCCCTGCCAGGAGTTCAATCGCCGGGCGCAGAAACTCACGAACTGCCCCCGGGGCAACTTCGGCCAAAAGCACCGCAGTCCCAATGGAGAGCGGCACACCAAGAACCGTCGCGCCAAATGTTGACAGGATCGAGCCAATGATCATGGGGATCAGCCCAAATTGAGCCCCTTCCTCACCAATGATGGACCCCGGACGCCAGATCGTCCCCGTCAGCATGGCCCCCAGCCCAATCTCCTGAATGGATAACCAGGCTTCCTGCATGGTGAAGAAAATGATCAGAAAAACGATCAGGATCGAGGACAACGCAGTAATCAGTAAAACGATCCGGACGGAACGATCAACCTGATTACGCTGCGCAGGGTTCGCATCAAAATATGGACTGGCTTTCATCAAAATGTATAGAAAAACAGCCGGAATTGCTCCATATTCAACCAGATGGAGGAATCCTTTCATCAAAATTGTTGCGATCTCTCCCCCCGAGACAACCTGCTCCCCTGCAAAGATCTGTGAAGAAATATCAAACAACAAGCTGACAAGAAGATAAATCAGGCCCAGACCAATCACAGCAATCAACCCTGTCCTGGCCCAATCCTTATGCTTCCACATTCCAAAAGCTAACAAACCACTGATCACTGCGACCCAGACTGCTCCCAGGTCACTCACAACCGGTCCTGAAGGCAATTCCCCACCTGGATTTGCGGCCCAATAAATTCCACCCCCAAAGGCCCCCAGAGACATTACTCCCAATATAACCGCAGAGATAATCCCCACCAACCGGCCTTTTGGCATTGTTCCCATTCTTGCAGACAAAGCGTTGCTTTTATGTGTTTCACTCATGTTCTATCCATAAACTATTTTGAGGGAGTGCGCGGTTATATCTCGACACACTCCCTCATCCTATATTTTCACCAAGATTATTTTACGGTGATGTAATCTTCAGAAACGATTTGCTGTCCGGCGTCGCTCAGGATGTAATCCAGGAAAGCCTGGGCTAATTCGTTGGGGGCGCCGTTGGTGAGCATGTTCAACGGGCGGAAGATCGGGTAAGAACCGTTTTTGACGTTCTCGACGGTGGGTTCAACATCGTCCACGGGGACCGCATTGATGCTGTCATCCAGGAAACCGAACGAGAGGTATGCAATGGTGTTCGGGGTGGTGGCAACTGTGGTACGTACCTGACCATTGGACTGTTGAAGAATAGCATCTTCGGTGATCAGTTCTGAAACGGTCTCGCCGGAGGCATCTTTGTAGTCCATTACCAGTTCTTCAAACGCTGCCCGGGTTCCGGAGCCTTCTTCACGGGAAACTACGGTGATTTCTGCATCGGGGCCACCCACTTCACTGAAGTTGGTGATTGTGCCGGAGAAAATACCGCGGATCTGCTCTGCGTTGAGGGTCGGCAGGGTAATGTCGGGGTTCGTGACAACTGCGATGCCGTCGTAAGCGATCGTAAAGACTTGCAGGTTGGGGAATTGCTCGAACTCAGAGTCTTTGATCTCGCGGGAAGCATTACCAATATCTACGGTGCCTTCACCGGCGGAGGTCACACCCACGCTGGAGCCGCCACCCTGGATCTCAATCACCATATCGGGGTTCATCCCCATGAAAGATTCGGCCAGTTCTTCAGCCAGAGGCTGCACGGTTGTGGAGCCCGCCAATTGGACCTGCCCGGATAATTCGGCAGCCATTGGCTCTTCGGTGGGGGCTGCGGCTTCGGCAGCTTCTGAAGCTTCTTCGGCGGACACAGTAATGTATTCCTGACCCACAATTTCCTGTCCGACGTCGCTCAGGATGTAATCCAGGAAAGCCTGGGCCAATTCGTTGGGGGCGCCGTTGGTGAGCATGTTCAACGGGCGGAAGATCGGGTAAGAACCGTTCTTGACATTGGCAGTGGTGGGTTCAACATCGTCCACGGGGACCGCATTGATGCTGTCATCCAGGAAACCGAACGAGAGGTATGCAATGGTGTTCGGGGTGGTGGCAACTGTGGTACGCACCTGACCATTGGACTGCTGGAGGATCGCGTTTTCGGCGATCGGCTCTGAAACGGTCTCGCCTGCTGCATCTTTGTAATCCATTACCAGTTCTTCAAACGCTGCCCGGGTTCCGGAGCCTTCTTCACGGGAAACCACGGTGATTTCTGCATCGGGGCCACCCACTTCACTGAAGTTGGTGATTGTGCCGGAGAAAATACCGCGGATCTGCTCTGCGTTGAGGGTCGGCAGGGTAATGTCGGGATTTGTCACAATCGCGATGCCGTCGTAGGCAATGGCGAAGACTTGCAGATCGGGGAATTGCTCGAACTCAGAGTCTTTGATCTCGCGGGAAGCAGTGCCAATATCTACCGTGCCTTCACCGGCGGAGGTCACACCTACGCTGGAGCCGCCACCCTGGATCTCAATCACCACATCAGGGTTCATCCCCATGAAAGATTCGGCAAGTTCTTCAGCCAGAGGCTGTACGGTTGTGGAGCCTGCCAATTGGACCTGCCCGGATAAACCATCGGCCGCCGGGGCTTCTGTAGCCTCTGAAACTGCCGGAGCAGTGGGTGCCTCACCGGCAGTACCGCCACAGGCAGCAAGCAAAAGTGAAGCAACAATAACAGTGGCAACCAGAACGAAAAATTTTCGACGCATTTTTTTTCTTCTCCTTGAATATAAAATTACAAATTTTTTAATTTAGATCAAACCAGCTTCCCAATTTGACCCAGTTCAATGCTAACAACCCACTATTAACACCCGAGGAGCGAATCTTTAAGGTTGTGTCAAGTTTTTGTTAAAGCACCCGTTAATATAGCGGCCATTCCTCACAGTCCGGGGAGGCATCCCGCCATAAAGGAATCCAGTCTGCCGGGCTTGCGTGATACAATCACCATATTCTGGTAGCGGAGGTTGGTATGATCAAAAGCGCAGCCCAAAAGATCACCGATAATATTCAAAAGGTGATTGTCGGAAAAGGAAAAATCATTCAGTTATTGATGGTTGGCGTGTTGTGTGAGGGGCACATCCTGCTGGAAGATGTGCCGGGAACAGGCAAAACAACTTTGGCCCGCGCCCTGGCAGCATCTCTGGGATGCACCTACCGCAGAATACAGTTCACGCCCGATCTCCTGCCAACCGATATCACCGGTTTAAGCTGGTTCAACCAGAAAAAACAGGAGTTCGAGTTCAGGCCCGGGCCGATCATGAGCCAGGTTCTATTGGCGGACGAGATCAACCGCGCCACCCCCCGGACCCAATCCGCGCTGCTGGAAGCCATGCAGGAAAAACAGATCACCGGCGATGGGGTAACCCGTCCCCTGCCGCGGCCCTTCATTGTCCTGGCGACCCAGAACCCGGTCGAGCTGGAAGGAACCTTCCCCCTGCCGGAAGCGCAAATTGACCGCTTCCTGATGCGCGTCGAGATCGGATACCCGGACCAGCAGGAGGAAAACCAGATCCTGGAACGCTTCCGGGCCGACGACCCGCTGACCACACTGGAACCCGTCACCAGCCCCGAAGAGATCAACGAGTTGATCGCGCTGCGCAAGAACGTCAAAATCGAAGAATCGATCCGGGATTACATCGTGCGCATTTCACGAACTACCCGTGAAAACCAGGATATCCAACTGGGAGCCAGCCCGCGGGCCTCGCTGGCGCTTTACCAGACGGCCCAGGCCTGGGCGGCCATCCAGGGCAGAGCCTATGTCATCCCGGATGACATCAAGTTCCTGGCCCCCTATGTGCTGTGCCACCGCCTGATCATCTCGGCACAGGCCCAACTGCGCGGGCGGGATGCCCGCCAGCTGGTAAGCGATATTGTAGAAGCCGTGCCGGTCCCCGTGGAGTCCTAACTTGTCCCTGAAAAAGCTTGCCCCCTGGCTGATCGTACTCTTCCTGTTTGGGGCCTTCTTAGAGTATCCCTGGCTGGTCACTTTTTCTGTGGCCGTTGCCACGGTGCTCCTGCTGGCGCAAATCTGGAAGCAGAACGCCCTGAAGGGGGTGCGCTACACCCGGCACTGGCATTACCGCAGGGGCTTTCCGGGGGAAACGACTCCGGTGAAGATCATCACGGAGAACAACAAATTCCTGCCCCTTTCCTGGCTGAGGGCCGCAGACCGCTGGCCGGACGCCGTCGGTCCGACCGAGCCGGAGGAGCAGCCCAAAAGGCTTTTCAACCGCGGCCAGGTACTCAACCTGTACAGCTTCAAATGGTTCGAGAAAATCACGCGCACGTTTGAAATCCGGTTCCGGAAACGCGGGGTTTATCCAGTTGGCCCGGTCCTGCTCGAATCCGGGGATATGTTCGGGTTCTACGAAAGCACCCAAACCGTGGAGAACCGGGAATATCTGACGGTCTTCCCGGAAATTCTGCCCTTTGAGAGCCTGAAACTGCCCACCGAAGACCCGTTTGGCTACCAGGCATCCCGCAAGCGCCTGTTCGAGGACCCCAACCTGCCCATCGGAGTGCGCCCCTACCAGCCGGAAGACGACTTCAGGCGGGTGCACTGGGGAGCCACCGCGCGGACCGGCGCCCTCCAGGTGAAAATCTACCAGCCAGTCACCTCTAAAGTGATGATGATCTGTCTGAACGTGCTGACCTCAAAACGCCCGTGGCTGGGCACCAACCAGGACCTACTGGAACATCTGATCAGCCTGGCGGCAACAATCGCTTACCAGGGCGTTGAAGAGCGCTACGCGGTCGGGCTGATCTCCAACGGCTGCCTGACCCATGCCGACCACCCCTTCCAGATCGCGCCGGGGCGCTCCCCGGACCAACTGGGGATGCTGCTGGAAGCGCTGGCCTCGGTGACTCCCTACTCTACAGCGCCCTTTGAGGACTATCTGCTGAACTCACTATCCAAAACGGTGTACGGTGCCACACTGGTGATCGTGACCGGTTTTGTCACCCCGATGCTCAGTGAGACCCTGCTGCGGTTGAAGCGCTACCGGGCCAACACCACCCTGATCTCACTGGAAGAGACCCCGCCCCCCAACCTGCCGGGAATCCGGGTGGTCCACCTGCCTTTCCAAACGGTGCCGGCCCATGAATAACCTTCCCGAAACCAAAGCCCTTGCGCAGCCCTCCACGGCTGCAGTGTGGCGCGGACTGGCCAGCCTGCTGGTGATTACCATGGAAAGCCTGTGGTTTTCGGCGTGGTATGACGGGCTGACAAAAGCCCCGGCCGGATGGGGCCTTAAAATCGCTTTGCTGTGGGCCATCCTGCTGATCAGCCAGGTACTCACCCGGCGCGTACAGTCCCTGAATGTGAGCGCACGCCGAAAACAGCTCCTCTTTCTGGGGTGGATCCTGACCGCGGTCTTATCCAGCCTGCGGCTGCTGTTCTTTGCGGGCCAACCGGCGAGTCTTTCGGAGCTGGGCGGGCACATCCTTTCGGCCTCCGGAGGCGGCGGCCCGGCCGGTTTCCGGGCTTACTGGCACCTACTCATCCTCCTGCTGATCGTGGGGCGCGGGGTGCTGCTGGGCAACCAGACCACCAACCGCGGGAACACCGCGCACAGCTTCCAGACCGGGCTGATCCTGTTCCTGGCCTACGGGGTGTTCTTCGGGGCTGCCCAACCCGCCGCGTCGCTGGCTTTGCTGTTCGCTTATCTGGCGGCCGGCCTGCTGGCGATGAGCTTCGCGCGGATCGCGGACCTGGGAACGACCCGCGGCGGGCGGCTCCCCCCCTTCAATGCGGCCCGCGCACTCAGTATCCTGCTGAGCACGGCCAGCGTGATCCTCGCGGCGGGGCTGGCGGGGGTGGTGTTCAACGAGCAGGTCACCGACGCCATCGCGGAGATGCTACTGGCGCTGGTTGCGGCGGTTATGGGGGCCATCATCTTCCTGCTCTCACCGATCCTGGCGTTCATCCTGGAACTGCTCTTCAAGTTCGGACAGCGCATCTTCACCAACGTTTCGGACATCTTCCAGGAGTCGGCCGCAGAGGCCGCAGCGGAACAGGCCGTGGAAAATTCGGAAGAAAGCGTGAAGCTGATCGGGGAGCTGATCAGCAAAAGCCTGCCGCTGATCCTGGGGACAATCCTGCTGGTCGTGATACTGCTGGTGATCCTGCAGCTGCGTAAGAACCGCGCCCGGCCGGAATTTACGGGGGAAGAAGACCAGACGGAAAGCATACGGGGCAGACGCCCGAGATTCCGGATGCCGTTCGGCGCGCCCTCCGGAGCGGGAGGAAGCCGCTTCAGGCCGGGGCGCATGATCGCCGCGGCGAGGATCCGCAGGACGTATGCCCTATTGATGGAACTGTGTGAGGAGATGGGGATTCCCCGCCCACCGGCGGTGACGCCGCTGGAATTCCTGCCCAATATCGTGGAAGCCCTGCCCAACCACGAGGACGACCTGAAGCGGATCACCACGGCCTATCTGAAGGTGCGCTACGGCGAAATCCCGGAAACCGGACAGGAAGTCAAAGAGGTGGTTTCGGCCTGGGAACGGGTGCGGCAGGCGGGTAAGGCCCTCCTGGCAAAACACCGGCAGGAGAAGGTCCGGCGCTCTGTCTCCAAGCTGTTCTGAGTTCCTTTATCCAGACGATCCGGCAAAAAGATTCCCCCTCAACCCAACCAGGCCAACCCTATTCCGATTAAGACAGCCAATTCAGAATGCGCGCGCCCCCATAGGCAAACACCAGCATCTTCAAAACCTTGCCCGCCCAGCAGTAAAACAGGAAACGCTGGAGCGGCATTTTCAAGGCTCCGGCGGTGATCCCGGCGACATCAAACAGGGGTGTGGGAATGAGGGCCAGCACAAAGACGGTCAGATTTCCGTATTTGCTCATCCATTCCTGAAGGCGGTCGTGCAGCGGGGTGCGCTGGACGACACCATGCCCGCTGAAACCCGCCAGGTAGCCGGAGGTCTCGCCGAGGGCGGCTCCGCTCCCGGAGGCGAGCGCTACCCAGAAGGGGTTAAACACGGCGCCCATGGCGGAAGTCACCACCACACCGGGCAGCGGTATGATGACCGTGGCATTGGAGATCAGGGAGATGAGAAAGATGCCCGGATAACCGTAGGCTTCAAGCGCCTGGATACGGTCGCGGATCAGGATCAGGTAAATGGAAAGACCCGATACCAGAAGGAATATTCCAACGCGAGCGGGCGTAATCGCGCGATCTTTTTCTTCCATTTCCCAGGTTCCTAGGTTTTTCCCTGAAGGAGCGCTTCTATCCTTGAACTGACCATATCGAGCGCGACGGAGTTAAACCCCCCTTCCGGGATGATGACATCGGCGTAGCGTTTGGAGGGTTCCACAAATTCGAGGTGCATGGGACGGACGGTTTTTAAATACTGCCGGATGACCGAATCGGTGGTGCGCCCACGTTCGGCGATGTCGCGCTGCAGGCGGCGGATGAAGCGCAGGTCGGAATCGGTATCGACAAAGATCTTGATGTCGAACAGTTCGCGCAGGGCTTTCTCGGCGAAGATCAGAATGCCATCCACAATGATTATGCGCTGCGGTTCGACCCGGATGGTTTTCCCGGTGCGGGAATGGGTGGTGAAGTCGTAAACAGGAACCTCGATGGCCTCCAGGTTTTTGAGCCGGTTGATGTGTTGGATGAGCAAATCCGTTTCCAGAGATTCGGGGTGGTCAAAGTTGACCTGGGCCCGCTGGACAGGGGGCAGATTGGTAAGCTCACGGTAATAGGCGTCGTGGGGCAGAAAGGCGATCCGGTGAGCGCCCACACGCTCCAAGATAACGTTGGCAACGGTGGTTTTGCCAGACCCGGAACCGCCGGCAATGCCCACTACCAGAGGGGTAAATCCTGTTTTCATAGGGAAGATTATACATGAATTTACCTGAAAATAACCGGTCTTTTTTCAGCGGATTTGAATTGTTTTTTTGTGAAACAATTCGGAACAATTCCTCTCCTATTAAGCCGTCCAGGGTGGGCGGCTTTCTACTGGTTATATAATAGAACTTTTGTTCTTGTTTGTCAAGAGGGAGTTTAAGAAATTCTTTGTGTCACGCTAAGAGGGCGAAGGCTTAATGGAGGCCCGGCTGGAGTTGAGGGGAGATTGCCACGCCGTCTCGCCAAAAGCGCGGGACGGCTCGGAATGACACAAGATCAGAATGACGTTTGAAGGGCGCTGCGAGAAATTCTTTGTCTCACGCCAAGACGCTAAGAACGCAAAGAAATTTTTTTTTGCTTTCAACACAAAGGAGCGTGTGGATGTTTTTACGCTAAGAGCGCGAAGGCTTAATGCAGGCCCGGCTGGAGTTGAGGGGAGATTGCCACGCCGCCCCGCCAAAAGCGCGGGACGGCTCGCAATGACATGCAATTTTCGCAAGAGGGAAAGCCATGGCACCGCCGGGAAAGGCGCAAGGGAATTCCTTTTTTGTTTATTCGCTTTCGAGGGGGCCAGAGATTCTTCGGCCTTTCGGCCTCAGAATGACATTCGAAGTAACGCGCAAGGGCTTTATAAAAATTTTTTGTCTCACGCCAAGACGCTAAGAACGCAAAGAAATTCTTTTTTTGCTTTCAACACAAAGGAGCGTGTGGATGTTTTTACGCTAAGAGCGCGAAGGCTTAATGGAGGCCCGGCTGGAGTTGAGGGGAGATTGCCACGCCGCCGGGAAAAACGTCCGGCGATTTGCAAGGACACAAGATCAAAGTGATGTTTGAAGGAGCGCTGCGAGAAATTCTTTGTCTCACGCCAAGACGCTAAGAACGCAAAGAAATTCTTTTTTTGCTTTCAACACAAAGAGGGATGCGTGGATGTTTTTACGCTAAGAGGGCGAAGGCTTAATGCAGGCCCGGTGGGAGTTGAGGGGAGATTGCCACGCCGTCCCGCCAAAAACGCGGGACGTCTCGCAATGGCACTTTAAAGCTAGCGCTTCCAAGAATGCAAGGAAATTTTTTTTGCTTTCAACAACTACAAAGGGGCACGTGGATGTTCTCACGCAAGGAGCGCAAAGGTTTTTGGATTGAATTGTTGCGGTGCGGTTTGCATTTTCCAATTATTGGGTATAAGATTCCTGTAGGGATGCGATGAACGGGGGGTTGAGTTCATTCCGTTCCTCCGAAAGGATGTGTTTCTTTGTCCGCTCGACAACATATGGGGACAATTTTTATTGTTGAAAAGTCAATCTGTCCAGTCATTTGTCCAATAAATTAAGAGTGTGTTGTCAATTTTGCAACACAAACACTGTATCATGGCTGTAAAAGTCTTTACCGAAGGAGTTTGCCATGAAGGATGCCGAGAAAAAAGCCGACCGCCTGCTTCAGATTGAGGCGATGCTGCTGATGCACCCGGAGGGTCTTTCGCAGGCGGAGATCGCCCGGCGCCTGGGCGTTAACCGTTCGACGGTCAACCGCTATTTGCCGAGCCTGTCAAAATGTGTGTATATCGACACGTTTGACTCCAACAAGTGGAAGATCGACCGCAGCGCATATCTGGTCAATGTGCGCTTTAACCTGCATGAGGCGACCGCCATCCACCTCGCGGCCCGTTTGCTGGCAACGCGGATGGACCGCCAGAACCCGCATGCGGCAGCCGCCCTGCGCAAACTGGGTGTGGCGCTGGAGCTGCTCGCGCCGCATATCAGCACCCATTTAGGCCAGGCCGCCGATGTGATGGATGGGGCTGCCCAGTTACACGATCCCAACTTCCTGCGGACCCTGGAACAGCTCACGCTGGCCTGGGCCGAGGGGCGCAAGGTGCAGGTGTGGCACCGCCATACGGAAAGCGGGAAGGTGTATGAATACCGCTTTTCACCGTATTTCATCGAGCCGTACGCCATCGGGCAGGCGGTGCATGTGATCGGGTTCCGGGAGCCCCCCGGTGAGCTGCGCACGTTTAAGGTAGAGCGCATTGAGCGCGTCGAGATGCTGAACGAGCGGTATGAGATACCGGAGCGTTTCGACCCCACCGATCTGCTTTCCAGCGCCTGGGGGGTGTGGTACACGGAGGGGGAGCCGGTGGAGGTGGTGCTGAAGTTCAGCCCGCGGGTGGCCGGCCGGGTCCAGGAGACCCGCTGGCACCGCTCGCAGCAAATGGTCCGGCAGCCCGATGGGAGCCTGCTGTGGCGGGCCTTTGTGGCCGAGCCACAGGAGATGCTACCCTGGGTGCGGAGTTGGGGAAGCGATGTGGAGGTGGTCGAGCCGGATGAGATGCGGGAGCGACTGATAGAGGAGACACAGGCCCTTACAGAAATATATGGTTTAAAGACTGATAAGGAGAAACCATTCCAGATATCATCAAAACAGGCCCATATACCCGGCAAACAAATATATTTTGCGCATTCAAACGGGCCAGACCAGTCCAAATGGCAACAGGTAAAAGACCATCTTGCCAACACAGCCAGAATCGCTAAAACTTTGGGGCAAAGCTCCAGAACGGCCGAATATGCCTATGTGGCTGCCTATTTACACGACGTGGGTAAATATTCTTTGGGATTCCAAAAACGTCTACAAGGGGGTAAACGGGTTGACCATGCAACAGCAGGAGCAAAGGTTGTAAAAGATTTATTTACACCAGAGGTGGGGAAACTGTTGGCATATTGCATTGCAGGACATCACGGAGGATTACCAGATTACGGTAGTGAAATTGATGCTGACACAGAAACAACTTTGCAAGCAAGGCTTAAAAAAGAGGTTGAAGATTACAGCCACTTTGCCGAAGAGATTGATGTTTCCCAATTTACCTTACCACGTTATCTTCCAATCCAGCCAACGACCCGTACGGGTGAATTTTCATTATCCTTTTTTACACGCATGGTGTATTCCACATTGGTGGATGCTGATTTTCTGGAGACCGAAACTTTTATGAATAACGGTCAGAAACCGCGTGGTGGGGATACAAATGTTGATATGCTCGCCAACCAGTTCAACCAATTTCTAGAGCAGTTTAAATTCCCTCAAAGCCCAATCAACCAGCAGCGGACAAATACACTGAAAACCTGCATTGCCAAAGCAACCGATCAGCCGGGATTATTTACATTATCCGTACCAACCGGGGGAGGTAAGACTTTCAGCTCAATGGCTTTTGCTTTGCGACATGCAGCACAACACGGAATGGAGCGGATCATTTATGTCATTCCTTACACCAGCATCATTGAACAAAACGCAGCCGAATTTAAAGCCAGCCTGGGTATTGAAAATGTATTGGAACATCATTCCAATTTTGATTGGAAACAAGACAAAGCAGATGAAAAGATAAAGTTCCAGAACAATAAAAATTACACCGCCCTTCAAAAGTTGAAACTGGCCTCAGAAAATTGGGACATTCCCATTGTGGTTACCACCAATGTACAGTTTTTCGAATCGCTGTTTGCAAACCGATCCTCCCGCTGCCGGAAATTGCACAACATTGCCAAAAGTGTAATCATCTTTGATGAAGCTCAAATGCTACCGACAGAATATCTCAAGCCATGCCTCACTGCAGTATATGAACTGGTCAAAAATTATGGGACATCCGCAGTTTTCTGTACCGCTACCCAGCCATGCGTAGAGCAGTTCCTCCCAAAAGGGACCGCGTTAAAAGAATTGATGCCGGACCCTCAAGCATTGTACCGATTTTACCAACGGGTAAAAGTAACAAGTGCAGGGAAATTAAAAGACATTGAACTGGCCGACCGGATTAATCAACAGCAGCAGACGCTGTGTATTGTAAATACCCGCAAGCACGCTAAAGGTCTATTTGAAAGTGTCGATGAAAATGGACGTTTTCATCTCTCAACTCTCATGTGCCCTGCACACCGCAGAGAAACCATAACCACCCTCAAAACACATCTCAAAAATGGGCTGCCATGCAGAGTCATCTCAACTCAAATTATGGAAGCGGGGATCGATGTAGATTTCCCGACAGGCTATCGAGCAATTGCAGGATTGGATTCGATCATTCAAGCTGCGGGTCGTGTAAACCGAGAAGGCAAGAAAGCTTGTGGGGAATTAATTATATTTGAACCGGATTCAGATTTTGTGAAGCGGGTTCCAAGCTGGATCGAGCAGGGAGCTGCATTGACGAAAACAATCCTGCGAAATTATTCTGACCCAATATGCCTTGAAGCGATCAAAAGCTATTACACCACACTATATGATATGCATGATGAACGCGATTTTGATCCCAAAGGAATCATGAAATGTTTTGAAAAAGGCCTCCCAGGAGAAATGAATTTTGACTTTATGAGTGCAGCCGAAAAGTTCAGGGTCATTGAAAGTCCTACGGTCGCAGTGATCATACCCTACAATCAAGAGGCCGAAAATCTACTAGAATTCGCGCGGATGGATCCTTATCCCAAGAGATTCTCCCGAGAATTACAACTCTACACCGTCAACATTTACGAACAAGAATTTGAATCACTGCAAAGTCAGGGCTTAATTGATTTTCACGGTGACATTTTTGCGGTACTGAATAACATGGATTATTACGACCATGAAACGGGGTTAAAAATTCCGGAAAGCGCAAGCGGCGAAGGAATATTTATCTAATACAAGAGAAAGGAAGGTGAATATGGGATATGGAATTGTGATTCGAGTGCGTGGAGACTACGCACTGTTCACCCGGCCGGAAATGAAGGTAGAGCGGGTGAGCTATGATGTGATCACTCCTTCAGCAGCACGGGGGATCATTGAAGCAGTGTACTGGAAACCCGCCATTCGCTGGATAATTGACAAAATTCATGTACTAAATGAAATTGAATTCACCAATATCCGACGAAATGAGGTCAGCGAAAAAGTTTCGGAAAGAACAGCAACTCGACTGATGAAAACAAAGAAAAGCAATGAACCTTTTTTTCTTTCCAGCACCGATTTTCGGCAGCAGCGGGCAGCTATGGTATTGAAAAATGTCGATTATGTTATTGAAGCCCATTTTGAGATCAATCCAGAAAAAGCAGGACCAGGAGACACCGAACAAAAACACTACAACATGGCACTGCGCAGGCTGCGTAAAGGGCAATATTACAGCGCACCCTGCCTGGGAACCCGTGAATTTGGTGCCCAAGTGGAATTGATTGAGGACGGGCAAATTCCTCCCGGAAAATTGACGGGAAGCAAGGATTTGGGCTGGATGCTTTATGACATGGATTTCTCTAACACAGAGGAGGTTATCCCCAAATTCTTCAAAGCAGAAATGATCAATGGCGTGATTGACCTGACCAAAATTGGATTGGTGGGGTGAGCAAATGATTTTACAAGCATTGAACCGATATTACGATATTCTAGCAGCTGACGAGGAAAGCGGAGTGGCACCGTTTGGTTATAGCATCGCTAATGTAAGTTTTGTAGTGATGCTTTCTACAGATGGAGAACTTATGGATCTCTATCCTTTATTCCAGAGGGTACAGCGGGGCAAAAAAATGATAGAAGTCCCCCAAAGAAAAATCGTCCCTGAGCAACAAAAACGTTCTTCAGGAATTGCCGCAAATTTCTTGTGTGACAATAGTGCTTACGTGCTCGCCCTTTCCAGTAAAGACACCAAGAATCCGGACTATGCTATTAAACGCTTTGAAGCCTTCCGTGAATGGAATAAAAAATTGCTGGCAAAAGCTGATTGCGAAGAATCCCGGGTGATGATTGCTTTCCTAAACAGCTTCAATCCACACAAGAGTAAGGAGCATCCGGTTATCGCCGGTCAGCTCGAAAATATCCTCAAAAGCACAGGGAATCTGATTTTTAAAGTAGAAGGACACCAGGGATATATCCATCAGACTAAAGAAATCCAACAAGTATGGAAAGCTTACAAAGAAGAATCAGGCGACGCCCAACTGGGGCAGTGCCTGGTTACAGGGGAAAAAGCTCCGATTGCCCGATTGCATGCAAGTCTAAAAGGCGTGGTGGGGGCAAATTCATCCGGAGCAACCTTAGTGGGCTTCAACGCGCGTGCATATGAATCCTATAACCGGGTAAATGGACAAGGGCTCAACTCTCCGGTAAGTGAGAAAGCAGCATTTGCTTACACCACCGCGCTGAATTACCTCCTCTCACGGGAAAACGAAAATGCCAGTATCCGCATTGGAGATACTACCGTGGTCTATTGGGCAGAAAGCGCCGATAAAATTTATCCGGCTATTTTCTCTAGCATGTTTAACCCGACCTTCAACACTCCCGAAGAAGGGGCTGACAACACACGCGACAGAAAAGGAGAACAGCGCCTACACGAAATCGCGCAAAAAGTGAAACAGGCCCAAATGTTGGATACAAACAGCCTACTGGAAGGAGTAGACCCTGAAACCCGCTTTTACGTGCTTGGATTGGCCCCCAATGTAGCACGGGTATCCGTACGCTTTTTTTATACAGATCCCTTCCAAAAAGTAATCGAAAAGATTCTGGCACACTATCAGGATTTAGCAATCGAGAAAGAGTTCAATAACCAACCCACCTGGATTCCATTGTGGCCATTGATGATGGAAACCGTTTCCAGAAAAGCTTCCAACCCACAAGTCACTCCCTTGTTAGCCGGATCTGTGCTAAGGGCAATTTTCAGCAACGGGCCTTACCCGGAAGCATTATATTACGCGGTGATCAACCGCATAAGGACCGACATTGATGACCCATCGCACAACATCAAAAAAATCAATTATGTCAGAGCGGCTATCATCAAAGCCTACCTGACCCGGAAGTACCGCAATCAAAACCAAAACTCAATTCAGGAGGTACTAATTATGGGATTAAATGAGCAATCCACTAACCAAGCCTACTTGTTGGGCAGATTATTTGCCGTGCTGGAGAAAGCACAACAAGACGCCATTGGACAAGCCAACGCATCTATCAAAGATCGATATTTCGCTTCCGCTTGCGCCACACCGGGCAGCGTTTTCCCGGTACTGTTACGACTCTCACAGCACCATATTTCCAAGGCAAAGTACGGTTATATCAGCGATAAACGTATTGAAAATATTATGAATCTATTGGAAGTAGAAAATAACCCCATCCCGGCCCATCTGACACTAGATGAACAGGGGATCTTTGTATTGGGTTATTACCACCAACGAGCAGCTTTCTACAAAAGCAAAACCGAAATAAATGATGAAACCATTCAGGAAACCGAAAATTAACCATTTTTAAGGTAAAAGGAGAAAAATGATGAGTGAAACTATTAAAAACCGCTATGAGTTTGTTCTGTTATACGATGTAGAGAATGGGAATCCCAACGGCGACCCGGACGCAGGCAACATGCCGCGTATCGATCCGGAGACCGGATATGGCATTGTGACGGACGTATGTCTCAAACGCAAAATTCGTAATTATATCGAATTGGTTAAAGGAGACAGCGCGGGGTACAAAATTTACGTCAAAGAGGGTACACCTCTCAATCAAAATCATGCAGATGCCTATCTGGCATTGGAAGACCTCAAGCCGGGTGAAAAGGCAAGCGTTCCTCAAGTAAATGAAGCTCGACGCTGGATGTGCGCCAATTTTTTCGACGTGCGCACTTTCGGTGCAGTAATGACTACAGGAGACAACTGCGGCCAGGTGCGAGGGCCAGTGCAGATCAATTTCTCTCGCAGTATTGACCCAATTGTCCAACAGGAAGTTACCATCACCCGCCAGACCGTGACCCGCATTGAGGATGCCGAAAAAGAGCGCACCATGGGTCGCAAACACATCGTACCTTATGGTTTATACCGGGTCGAAGGGTATATTTCGGCCAAGCTAGCAAACGACGAGACCAAAGGCACCGGGTTTTCTGAAGAAGATTTAGCTGTTTTGTGGGAAGCTTTGGTGAATTTATTCGAGCATGACCACTCTGCAGCTCGGGGAAAAATGGCAACTCGCAAATTAATCATCTTTAAACATGATAGTGAATTAGGAAATGCACCTTCTCACAAACTTTTCGAGAGAGTAACTATTCAAAAAAAGGTTGAAGCAATCCCGCCGCGCAGTTTTAACGATTACGTAGTTGAAATTGACCGGGACGGCGTTCCAGATGGAGTAACTTTAATTGAAAAGTTATGAAAACCGAATATTTGCCGGATGAATTGCTGCCTTTATCAGGCATCCAGCATTTTTGTTTTTGCCGGAGACAGTGGGCGCTGATCCATGTTGAGCGCCAGTGGCAGGAGAACGCGCTCACTGTCCAGGGAAAATTGATGCACCAACGGGCAGACGACCCCACTTTTTCAGAACTCCGAAATGGGGTCGTCACCGCACGCTCAATGCCGGTAGCATCCTACCGTTTGGGGTTAACAGGTGTCTGCGATGTAGTGGAATTCCGACCGTATGAAGAAGGAATTTCAATTTCCAACTGGGAAGGGAAATTTCAACCGGTTCCCGTTGAGTATAAACATGGGAAGCCCAAGAGAGACCAAAGCGACGCGGCCCAGGTATGTGCCCAGGCAATTTGTCTGGAAGAAATGTTATGTGTACACATTCCCACCGGTTATCTGTATTACGGTGAAACCCGGCACCGAATCGAAGTAGAGATGACGGATACCCTGCGCCAGTTTGTATCGGATATGAGCGCGGAAATGCATACTTATTTTTCACGAGGGTATACCCCACAGGTGAGACCCTCCAAGGCCTGCAAAGCCTGTTCGCTTGAAGACATATGCCTGCCCGCGTTGGATAAAAGGGCAACAACTGCCTTACAATACATTCTGGATCAAATTGACAGTGAATGATGAAAAAGCTGCTGAATGTGCTCTATGTGACCACCCCTGAAACCTATCTGGCCCTGGACGGGGAAAATGTTGTGGTGCGGAAAGAGAAAGATATCGCCATGCGTCTGCCACTACACAACCTGGAAAATATTGTATGTTTTGGTTACCAGGGAGCCAGTCCGGCTTTAATGGGGGCCTGTGCAGAACGCCACATTGGCCTATGCTTTCTATCACCACATGGGCGCTTTCTGGCACGCATAACCGGGCGCGTGAAGGGAAATGTTCTATTGAGGAAAAAACAAGTCCTGACCTCCGAGGACCAAACCGAAAGCGTTAAGATAGCCCGGTCTTTTCTGATTGGAAAAATCGCGAACTGCCGGAAGGTACTGGAACGCGCCAAACGTGACCACGGCGTATTGCTGGATGTAACGGCAATTTCAAAAGCATCTCAATCCCTGCGGGAACTGATGCAAGCCGTTATGGAATGCCAGACGATTGAAGACTTAATGGGGTTTGAAGGCAGCGCAGCCCGGATCTACTTCGGAGAGTTTGACCCTTTGATCCTGCATCAACGGGATTCTTTTTATTTTGAAGGACGATCCCGCAGGCCGCCTCTCGATAACCTCAACGCATTATTATCCTTTCTATACACGCTGCTAGCCAGTGAAGTTTCATCTGCTCTGGAAACGGTGGGGCTTGACCCGTATATCGGTTTTTTACACCGGGACCGACCGGGACGGCCCAGTCTGGCTCTGGATATGATGGAAGAACTACGCCCAGTTTTTGCGGACCGGCTGGCCCTTTCTTTGATTAACCGGCGGCAGGTGTTGGGCAAAGGATTTCTAAAAAAAGAAAGCGGGGGCATTCTGATGGATGATGAAACCCGGAAAAAGGTTCTAACAGCCTGGCAGGAGCGCAAAAAAGAAACGCTGATCCATCCGTTTCTCAAAGAGAAAATCCCTTTTGGATTGATCCCACACGTACAGGCTTTGCTGCTGGCGCGATATCTGCGCGGTGATCTGGACGCCTATCCGCCTTTCTTCTGGAATTAGGAGGTTAACGATGATGGTTTTAATCACCTATGATGTCAACACCGAAACAGCAGACGGCAGAAAACGGCTGCGAAAGGTGGCAAAACAATGCCAGAACTACGGCCAGCGGGTTCAAAACTCTGTATTTGAATGTCTCATCGATCCGGCCTTGTTGGCACAATTACAGCATCGTTTAGAAGAAATCATTGACGAAGAAAAGGACAGCATACGGTATTACTATATGGGGAACAATTGGAAAAACCAGGTCAAACATGTCGGTGCCAAGAAAAGCATCGACCTGGAGGGAACCCTGCTGGTGTGAATGCGAACAATAAGTGAACAGGAAAAACGGAAGAGGTTCGCAGCTTTTTTAGGCGATTTTCCATCAGAAAACCATGTTTGCAAGCGATAAAACCGGAAAAGGAAGTGCATTCTGCCCAAGAAAATAGGTAAAAAGTGGCGGGTGCAAAAAAAATTTAGTTGGCTTTGCTGTCGCTCCCCGTGTGGGAGCGTGGATTGAAACATTTCCTCAGTCGCTTTTGCGTAGCGCCCCATC
>JAHDQE010000072.1 GCA_018433975.1 Ornatilinea sp.
AAGACTACGCGGATGACGCGGGCGGATCCTTTAAGATCACCAACGACTTCGAAGAAGGTTTCGAGGGCGCGCATGTGGTGTACCCGAAAGCCTGGGCTCCTGTGACCCTGTTCCAGCCCCCGGTAGGCAACTACGACTTTGAAGAAGCGCAGAAGATCATGGACAGCTACAAGTCCTGGAAGACCACCAGCGAGCTGATGGATACCTGCGAAAAGAAAGCGATCTACCTGCACTGTCTGACCGCGGACCGCGGTCTGGAAGTGAACAATGACGTGATGGACAAGACCGAAGGCCCCGGCTGGCGCTCTGCCATCTTTGATGAGGCCGAGAACCGTCTGCATGTGCAGAAAGCAGTCATGTCTCTGGTTATGTAATGATTTGAAAATATTCTCAGAGAACAATTTCATGAAAGGAGGATAAAGAGTATTCGGCAATAAATTGTTTTTAATCAATCAGGACTATCAATTTCGCTTACACCAGATTAAGAGGAGGATCAAGAAATGTATAAGAATAAAAAGCTTCTCGCACCCATCTATCTTATGCTCGTATTTGCATTGCTGCTTGCTTCTTGCGCCCAAGCTCCTGCCCAAACTCCGTCACAAGCCGAGTCTGAACAACAGACTTCGACCGAGTCGGGCCCGAAAACGTTAGTGGCCCTTATCATGCCAGGATCCATTGCCGATGGCGGTTGGAATACTCTTTGCTATAAAGGATTGGAGCAATTGAAAGAAGAAGGGTTTAAGACCGCTTACACGGAAAACGTTACAGATGCCAATATTGCTTCTGTGACCGAAGGATATGTAAATGACGGTTACTCGCTGATCATCGGAGGAGGGTGGCAGTTTGTAACTTCTTTCATGACATTGGCACCCGAATTCCCTGACACCAGCTTCTTTGTTGTTTCGACCGGACCTGAAGAAGGGACCATCCCTTCCAATCTTCAGTTTTTCGATCCTTCAGCTCAGTATTCCGGCTACATGGCTGGAGCGCTGGCTGCCCTCATTTCAGAGAGCCATATCGTCGGCTTTGTTGGTGGAGGAGATAATGGGGCTCAAAGGCAGCTCCATAACGCTTTTGTGCAAGGGGCAACGGAGACTGTAGAAGGCACGACGGCTCTTGGAATTATTACTGGTGATTATAACGACGCAGCAAAAGGGCGTGAAGCGGCCTTAACGATGATCGGCAACGGTGCGGATGTGATTTGGCATGCAGCCGACATTACCGGTCTGGGTGTTATCTCCGGCACGGTTGAATCCAAGAAAGCCATTGCGATCGGGTGTTATAGCGACCAGACGGCAATGGCTTACTCTGCTTTTGCTTCCAGTGTTTATGAAGATCTGGGTTATGCAGTTTATAGTAGAGCTCACGCTGTTGAAGATGGTACGTTTGAGGGCGGTGGACCCTGGATGCCACCCTTTGATCAGATCTTTTACTTTACCGCTGGTGGAAAGGATACTCCCTATAACACGGCAAATGTATCGGCTGAAGCAGTTGAGAAGATGAACCAGGTCCTTGACGATTTGAAGTCCGGAAAAATTGAAGTCACGACAAGTATGGATTAGTTAATTGCGTTGAGTAGAGGCATCCATTGAGGGTGCCTCTACAATTTTCTGAAGTTCGTATTTACGGAGGGATGTTATGGCAAGTCTGAAATGGAGTGAATTGACCACCAAGGATTTTGCCAGGCTGGACAAAGATGAAATGTTGGTGATTTTACCCATTGGGTCAATGGAACAACATGGACCTCACCTTCCAGTTTCCACTGATGCAATCGGTGTTAATACAGTGGTTGAAATATTGAATGAGAAGAACCTGGATGTGAATTACCTGGTTTTGCCAACGCTGTGGTGTTCAAAGAGCAATGAACACCTTGAATTTCCGGGGACGATATTCCTGAGGCGAGAAACCTTCACCAGGGTGTTGGAAGATATTGCCGCCAGTATAACGAGAGCCGGTTTCAAGAAACTGGTGGTTTTGAACTGGCATGGGGGGAATGTGGATTTACTGTCCTGCCTGGCGAGAGATATCCGGCAGCAGTTTGATTTACTGACCTTCATTATCGATTGTTACAGAATCCTTTCTTATAAACCTGATTGGGCTCAACCACATCATTACAACATTCATGCAGGGAGGGATGAGACATCGGTGATCCTGGCGGTTCGTCCGGATTTGGTGAAACCGCCGAACGAGTGGGGGGCAGGGAGTGATTTTGGACACGGAAAGATGGCAGATTCCTTCAAGGGATACAAACACGTAATCCCTGAAGGAGGAAGTGTATCGATGGGGTGGGTAACCGTTGATCTGACCGACGATGGAGTAGTAGGTGACCCAAGTGGTGCCAGTAGAGAAGAAGGGCAGGCTAATTTGGAACATGTAGCCGCTCGGATTTGTGAGATCCTCCCGGAAATCGCTTCTTTTTCTTTTTAAAGATTTGTTTTATGCGTGAAGTGTTCACGGCGTGTTCTACAGTTTTCTAAAGATCGTTTGTTTGGAGGAATATTATATGGCAAGTCTGAAATGGAGTGAGTTGACCACCAAGGATTTTACCGGTCTGAAGAAAGATGAGATGTTAGTGGTTTTACCCATTGGGTCAATGGAGCAGCATGGGCCCCACCTTCCGGTTTCTACCGATGCACTCTGCATTAATGCCGTGGTTGACAAAGTGGATGAGAAGAATCTGGATGTAGATTACCTGGTTTTGCCAACGCTGTGGTGTTCGAAGAGCAATGAGCATCTTGAATTTCCGGGGACGATATTCCTGAGGCGAGAGACGTTTGCTCGGGTGTTAGAAGACATTGCCGCCAGTATAGCGAGAGCCGGTTTCAAGAAACTGGTGGTTTTGAACTGGCATGGAGGGAATGTGGATTTACTGTCCTGCCTGGCGAGGGACATCCGCCAGCAGTTTGATTTACTGACCTTCATCATTGATGGCGGTCGAATGCAGAATTCTTATAAACCTGATTGGGTCCAACCGCATCATTACAACATTCATGCAGAGAGGAATGAGACATCGGTGATCCTGGCGGTGCGTCCGGATTTGGTGAAACCACCGAGTGAGTGGGGAGTGGGGAGTGACTTTGGACACGGAAAGATGGCAGATTCCTTCAAGGGATACAAACACGTAATCCCTGAAGGGGGAAGTGTATCCATGGGGTGGGTGACCGTTGATCTGACCGATGATGGGGTGGTAGGTGACCCAAGTGGTGCCAGTAGAGAAGAAGGGCAGACGATTCTGGAACATGTAGCCGCTCAAATTTGTGAGATTCTCCCGGAAATTGCTTCTTTTTCTTTTTGAGAATGAATGACATTAAAATGAGCAGTTTTATTTTGGGTACGACGAACATAAATAAGACTTCGCAAACCATTCCTTGATTTATTAAGGTTGTTATTATGACTGAAAATGTTTTGGAGATGAAATGCATTACGAAAAGTTTCCCCGGCGTTCTTGCTAATGATTGTGTGAATTTAGCAATTAAACGGGGCGAAATCCATGCATTGCTGGGAGAAAATGGGGCGGGTAAGACTACCCTGATGAATATTTTATACGGCTTATATGGCCGTGATAGCGGCCAGATTCTTTATAACGGCCAGCCCATAGACATTCGATGCCCGCAAGAGGCTATATCTGCCGGTATTGGAATGGTTCATCAGGAGTTCATGTTAATTAAGCCGTTTACGGTTGCTGAAAATATTGCGTTAGGCCTGGATACTGGGAAGAGCCCCTTTTTAGCTTTGGATGAGGTGCGAAAGCGAATCATTGAACTGTCGCAGCGATATAACCTCGCAGTAGACCCGGATGCAAAAGTGGAACATCTTTCTGTTGGGGTCCAGCAGCGAGTGGAAATCGTAAAACTTCTCGTACGAAATGCGCAGTTGCTTATTTTAGATGAGCCCACAGCTGTATTAACACCACAAGAAATTGATGGATTATTTCGAATACTCAGATCACTTACAAAAGATAATTGCTCGGTTGTTTTCATTACCCACAAATTAAATGAAGTGATTGCATCAACGGATACGGTTACGATCCTGAGGGATGGAAAAGTAATCGCTTCAAAACCAACTAAAGAAACCAATCCAAACGAACTGGCCAGAATGATGGTGGGGCGGGACGTTATGTTCCGTACTACCAAAGAACCCTGCGGAATTGGACAATCTCTGTTTGAAGTTCAAGATCTGCATGCGATTGACGATCGTGGTCTCCCTGTATTGAATGGCGTTACATTTGAAATTTGTGAAGGTGAAATCCTTGGAGTAGCCGGTGTGGCCGGGAACGGACAGACGGAACTCGCCGATGTTCTGGCTGGTATTTCTAAGACTATGCGTGGAACTATCCGATTAGACGGAAAAGATATCACGGATTCAACCATCGCACAGAGGCGCTCGTATGGAATGGCATATGTACCAGCTGATAGGCGGGAAGTTGGGAGCTTTATATCCCTTGATATTGCGAAAAATACAATCATGGGGCGTTTGGATGAATTTACGACACCTCCCGGCATCTTTTTGGACAATCGGAGAATAATACAACACGCAAAAGATTTAATTAAAGAATATGATGTCCGTACTCCCAACACAAGCGTATTGGCCGGGAAGTTATCCGGCGGTAACCTCCAAAAATTACTGATTAGTCGTGAATTCAGTCGAGCCCCCAAGGTCTTAATCATTGAGCAACCATCGAGAGGTTTGGATGTGGGCGCAACTGAATACGTGCGTTCAAAGATCATTGATGCCAAACAGAAAGGTACAGCGGTTCTATTAATTTCTTCAGAATTGGATGAAATATTAGATCTTAGTGACCGCATTATTGTCCTGCATAAAGGTGAGGTAATGGGAACCCTCCAAGGCGGAGAGGTAGATATCCAAAACCTTGGTTTGATGATGGCAGGGACCTATCAAACTGAACTCCCTCCCAATTAATTGGGCTCCTGATCTTTATTGGACAGATTGTAATAACGAGGAAAGATGATGACTTCATTCTCTAAACGAATTCACTTTTTCGAAAAACGTATGGAACCAATCGAATCAACCGGCGTTCAAATACTGCTCGTCCTGGGATCGGTTTTGTTTGCCTTTGTGGTGGGGAGCCTGCTCTTTATACCCTTTGGGATCAATCCGTTTTCTGCGTATGGAACAATGATCAGCAGGGCATTTGGAGATAAATTAGGGCTTTCCTATACCGTAATCAGGGCTTCACCCCTCATTATGGTAGGGCTGGGTACCATAATAGCCTGGAAATCAAGTTTCACATATGTCGGCTTTGAAGGTGCAATGTATATTGGCGCAATCAGTGGAACCTGGTTTGCCCTTAATTGTGAGGAAGGGGGGATTTTTGGAAACCTGCCATGGTTTGTCTTTTTCCCCCTGGTTATGCTTGTCTCGTGGTGTGCAGCAGGGTTATGGGTGACCATCGTAGGGTTTTGCAAAGTGAGACTCAAAGGAAATGAAATCATCATGTCCTTAATGAGCAACTATATTGCAATCCTGCTGATTAATTACCTGGTTGCAGGGCCGATGCGGGACCCGGGTCAATCACCACAAACTTCACCGATTGCCCCATACCAGCACCTGCCAATCATTATTCCGGGAACACGGATTCATGCCGGCGTTTTGATCATGTTGGCTCTCATTGTTCTGACATATCTTTTGCTTACGAAAACCAGGCTGGGTTATGAAATGATTATGGCAGGATCTAACAACCAGGCAGCCAGATACAGTGGAATTAATGTTGAACGCACGGTGCTAATTTCCGCGTTTATTGCCGGCGGTATCGCCGGAGTCGCCGGATTAATCGAAGTGCTTGGGGTTCATTTCCGCATGATGGACGGAATTACCCAAGGACTTGGCTTTACAGGAATTGTGACAGCTTTGCTTGGCAGGCTAAATCCTTTCGGTTTGGGATTCGCAGCCTTTTTCTATGCCGGTATGAATGTCGGTGCTGAAGCAATGCAGAGGACTTCCGCAATCCCAACCAGTGTGGCTTCTTCTATTCAAGGATTAATTGTGATCATCTTATTTATTTTCGATGTATTTCGGAAATACCGATTAGTTTTACCTTTCCACCCCGCAATTAATAAAAATCTTCAAGCTAAAATTCCTCAAGAAGGGGGAAAATGAAGTGGACCTTACGAATATTTTTACCGTTGCTTTTCTTGTGACCTGGTTATCCGCAAGTATCCGTCTGGCTATTCCAGTCATGTTAGCCGCTCTGGGTGAGATTTATAACGAACTTGCAGGTGTCATGAACGTCGGCATTGAAGGTTTGATGCTTTTCGGGGCTTTAGCCGGGTTCCTTGGCTCTTATTACACCCAAAATCCATGGGTGGGTATATTGAGCGGTATGTTGGTGGGTTGTATTGGGGGGATATTTCTGGGGTGGATGTATGTATATGTACAAGGGGAGCAAATGGTTGTAGGGATTGTCTTTAATCTGTTCGCAGCCGGCTTTACCAGTTTTACCTATCGAGCCGCGCTGGGCATCACGACAGTTCCTCCTCAGGCTCCAATGTTTAAAGAGATTGAAATTCCGTTCCTGAAAGATATCCCTGTTTTGGGGCAAATTTTATTCCAGCACAATATTTTTGTTTACCTGGTGGTCCTTATGGTGATTATTTCTGGGGTGATTCTTTACCGTACAAAGCTTGGATTAGCCATTCGAGCTGTGGGAGAACATCCGAGAGCTACGGATACTGCCGGGATTAACGTTAACCGTACTCGCTTTCTCTGTATGGCATTCGCCGGGGTCCTTGCCGGGTTTGCCGGAGCATTATTGGTCTTGGGCCAGCTTGGTATCTTTCGGGATAATGTGACCGCCGGCCGGGGATTTATTGCATTAGCCATCGTTATTTTTGGGCGTTGGAACCCCTATGTAGCGCTTGCATCTGCCTTTATCTTTGGCGCGGCTGATTCTTTAGCGATGTCTCTTCAAGTATTTGAGTTCCCGCTGCCTCCTCAATTCCTCCTTATGCTGCCTTATCTGACAACCTTCATTGTCATGTCCGGGATTACAGGGAAAGTTATTGGTCCGGCGGATATGACGAAACCGTATTCCAGAGAATAGCAGTTTGTTCATAGTGCTTATTACTAGTAACTGGATTATTCAACAACAATAGTCTCCAGTTGCATGATTGATAAAAGGCTTTTTATTGATATCAGATAGATTAAATTCGAGGTGAATATGCCATTACCTACTATTGGCTTTCTTGGATTGGGAATTATGGGAGCCCCCATGTGCTCTCGACTTCTTGCCGCGGGTTATCCATTAATTGTTTACGATATAAAAGAAGAACTGATTCAACGTTTGGAAAAAGAGGGCGCTCAAAGAGGGATCAACGCGGAAGATGTCGCTTCTCGAGCAGACATCAGTATTACCATGCTGCCTGAAACCAGCATTGTTGAGAAAACTTTTTTCGGGCCACACGGCATTATCAATGGTATCCAAAGGGGATCTATTTATATTGATATGTCCACGAATTCCCCGGTATTGGCCCGACGAATTGGGGAGGCAGCTGAGAAAGCTGGTTTTCAAGCATTGGACGCGCCTGTAAGCGGGGGAGATGTCGGTGCTCAAAAAGGAACGCTCTCTATCATGGTGGGTGGAAATCAGGAAACATTTGATACGGTTCTACCTGTTTTCCAGGTAATGGGTAAAACGGTCACTTTGTGCGGTGGTTATGGCGCCGGACAGGTTGTGAAGGCCTGTAATCAAATTGTTGTTGGTGTCACTATTGCGGGGGTTGCTGAAGCACTGGCTTTTGGAACCAAGGCTGGAATTGACCCTGAGAAGATCGTTACAGTTCTTGGGGGTGGACTGGCTCGGTGTGGAATTTTGGAAAATCGTGGAATGCGTATGGTGCATCATGATTTCCAACCGGGGGGACCATGCCGTGTCCATCATAAAGATATGCGCATTATTATGGCGGAAGGTGAAAATCTTGGCATTCCATTACCTTTCTCTTCCCAGGTCTATGATCTTTTCAAAGAGATGATTTTGAAAGGCCGCAGCGAGTATGACCATACCGGTTTGTTGACACTTATGGAAGAACGTGCCTGTATCGATACAGGAGAACCAGATTAGTATGCACTCGTCATGTGCCCCTGTTATTTGTTGCAGGGTTGATCGAAGAACGGAAAGTCCATGCCAATTGACCTGACATTCTTCAAACTTTTATCGCAGCAAAGAAAAAATTGTCACGTCAAACAAGGATTTGATTTTGAAGGGTGAAAAACTATTGCCAGTTTGTAGGACACAGAAGAAACAGCCTTTTTACCTTGGAGGTAATACATGCCACAAAATGATTTTCTAGAAGTCGAAATCCGGTTCATTGTTAATGGGAAGGAAGTCTTCGCAAAAGTTCCGAGTAATATGATGCTTCTAGATTTCTTGCGTAAACGAATGGGGCTTCTTGGTGCCAAAAATGGTTGTTCTAAAGGGGATTGTGGTGCTTGTACCGTCATTATTAATGGTAAAGCTGTTCGCAGTTGTTTAATAAAAATGTCTCGCATGGCAGGAAAAACTGTAGAGACAATTGAAAATCTCTCAAAAGATGGAAATCTGCACCCAATTCAATATGCATTCATCAAAGAAAGAGCTGTTCAATGCGGCTTTTGTACTCCGGGCATGATCCTGTCTGCAAAAGCTTTATTGGACGCCAACCCCTCTCCATCGGAAGATGAGATTCGATTGGCTTTGAAACCCAATTTGTGCCGATGTACCGGATACGCAACCGTCTTAAAAGCTGTTCAGCTGGCCGGTCAATTAATGCTAGAGGGTGTCAAATTCATTGATCCAAACACGATCGAATTTGGCCCAAAGGCAGGTTCATTAATTGGCGTCAGTGTTATTGATAAGAACGTAATTGAAAAGGTCACCGGGGAATTGAAGTTTGGTGACGATCGGGTAAAAGAGGGAATGCTGTATGGGAAAGTGCTTTGGGCGCAGTATCCTTCAGCAGAGATTCTGGATATAGATGTTTCTGAAGCGGAGGCGATGAGCGGTGTTGAGCTCATTCTGACGGCAAAAGATGTCCCCGGGGTTAATGAACTGGGTATTCTTATCGGTGATCAGCCGGCATTAGCTGATAAATGGGTTCGATGTATCAGTGATCCTGTGGCGGCTGTATTTGCTGTATCAGAAGAAATTGCAGAAGCAGCTTTAGAAAAGATAAAAGTGGATTATAAGGTTCTTCCGGGGGTATTTACTGTTGAAGATGCTGCCAAACCAGATGCACCTGCTGTTCATAAACCAGGAAATATCTGCCACAAGAATTTCATTAAGCGTGGCGATACAAAAAGAGCATTTGAGGAGGCAGATATTGTTGTTGAGGGGGATTATACAACACCGGTTATTGACCAGGGCTTTCTGGAGCCCGAATCGGGTCTGGCCTGGCCTACTGAGAATGGGGGGGTTGAGATTGAAATTGGAACACAGGCAACTTTTGATGATCGTACACAACTTTCCAAGGCGTTGGCAATTCCCAAAGAGAAGATTAGAGTCAGACAATTACCATTGGGTGGGGCTTTTGGCGGCAAAGAGGATATTATTCTCCAGTTTGTTTTAGCGCTTGGAGCGATTCGAAGTGGCCGCCCGGTAAAGATTGTATTATCTCGGGCGGAGTCATTCCGGACACATCCAAAACGGCATGGTTCCAAAATCAATTTCAAAACTGCGGCCAATAAGAATGGTCAATTGATAGCAGTGGAAGCCAATTTTGTCGTAGACACCGGTGCTTATGCTTCTTTGGGACCGGATGTATTGGAAAACATGCTGTCTTTTGGAGCAGGGCCTTATTACATTCCAAACCTGGACCTGAATGCCACTGCATATTACACAAACAATATTCCCTGTGGCGCAATGAGAGGTTTTGGGGTTCCGCAAACCGCATTTGGTATGGAACAGCAAATGGATAAAATGGCTCGCGCTATTGGAATGGATCCTTTTGAATTCAGATTAAAAAATGCGCTTGAAGTTGGGTCTTTGTTGGCAACGGACCATGTGCTCGAATCCAGTGTCGGGATCAAGCAAACTTTGCTGGAGACGAAGAAGGCGTTGGAGAACATTTCTTTGCCTAAACCGTCCAACGGCCGAAAAATTGGGATAGGCCTTGCATCGGGAATGAAAAATGTTGGCTTCGGACATGGATTTGTTGAAGACGCAGGATCAATTGTCGAGCTTACCGAGGGCGGAACGTTTCTTATCCATGGCGGCACACACGAATATGGTCAGGGCACTTTAACGGCAATGATGCAAATCGTTGCTTCTGAACTTGGAGTCCGCTATGACCAGGTAAAAATTAATTTTACAGACACTGCAACTTCTCCGGAAACTGGCCCAACAACAGCTTCCAGACAAACTTTTATCTCCGGGAATGCGATGGTAATGGCAAGCCGGAAATTGAAAGAGAAAATTCTCGAGTTCGCTGAAGAGGAGCTTATGCTCTCTGCCTCTGATTTGGATATTCAAGATGGAAAACTGGTTCATATTCCAAGCGGTAGGACCTTTAATTTTGAAAACCTCAATACCAGAATATCAGCTCAAGCACGTTATCGTGCCCCGGAAACAATGCCATTTTCAAAAACACCCAGCTCCTTTGGCAAAGACGGCTTTGTTTCGCGAAGAACCCATTGGGCATATTCGTTTGCAACGCATGCAGCAGTAGTTGAAGTGAATGAGGAAAATGGTGAAGTCAGAGTGCTGAATTTCATCGCAGCACAAGATGCTGGAAGAGCCATCAACCCGCAAATTGTTAATGGGCAAATTGAGGGAGGGGTTCTTCAAGGCATTGGTTTTGCTCTTACTGAAGAATTTAAAATCAAAAATGGTTATAACCAGACAGATACTCTTCGGAAATATCACCTTCCAAACATTGAATATCTTCCGGAGATTACACCCATTATTGTGGAAGATCCTGTTCCGAATGGTCCTTTTGGCGCCAAAGGTGTCGGTGAAGCTGCCATGCTACCTTCAGCCGCTGCAATAGCAAACGCAATTTATGACGCCATTGGTGTTCGGATGACTTCTTTGCCTGCTACAAAAGATAAAATTTTGGATGCTCTTAATCACTCAGGAGAGTAATATGAGCCAATTATTGATTAAAGGCGGAAAATGCGCAAATTCGAACTGTGTGTTTGAGGCGGATATTCTTGTTGATGATGGCCGAATTGTTTCAATTGGAGAAAACTTAGGCCAATCTGCGGATAGGGTCATTGATGCACATGGAAAATTGGTTCTCCCTGGTGGAGTCGATGTTCATGTCCATATGCCCTGGCCAAAAGGCGATTATATATCGATAGATGACATTAATTCCGGAACCCAAGCGGCGGCTTTTGGGGGCGTTACTTCAATAATCGATTTTGCGATTCCTGATGATGAGGAAAGCTTAGAGAGCTCTTTGGGTAAAAAACTTGAAGAAGCGAATTCAAATTCATGGGTTGACTACAGTTTCCACTTAAATTTACGCGGTGATGTCCGCAAAAAGATCGATGAAATACCCGGATTAGTGCAGGCTGGTTTTCCCAGCTTTAAAGTATTCATGGCTTATGAGGGTTTCCGTTTGGACGATGCAGATCTGCTGCTAATTATGGATACGATCCGTCAAGCAAATGGGATGATGAATGTGCATTCTGAAAATGGTTATCTGGCGGACTATTTAACCTCTCAAACCGTCGCCAAAGGTGATTTAGACCCCAGGAATTATGCCTTTGTAAGGCCTGCACAATGCGAAATTGAAGCAAATTATCGCCTGATTTCATATATCAGAGCTTTGGGAACAAAGACCCATATTCATCACGTTGGTACAGTGAAAGGAGCGGCGTTGATTGCTGAAGCCCGTAGAGAAGGACTGCCGTTGTCAGCAGAAACCTGTCCTCAATATTTGCTGTTCAGCAATGAGGATTATGCGGGCGATCCAGAAAAAGCTGCTCATCTTGTTTGCGCTCCTTCTCTTAAAAGTCCTCAAGACCGGGATGGGTTGTGGCAATACCTGGCTGATGGTAGTTTGCCTGTTCTCGCAACGGACCACTGCCCTTATTCTAAAAAACAAAAGGAAGAACATCTGGATGATTTCTCAAGAATACCGGGTGGTATCGGCGGCGTAGCAACCAGGCTTCCATTAATATTTACTGAGGGTGTTGCAAAAGGGCGTATATCACTTGAACGATTTGTGGATATGTGGTCAACACAACCGGCTAAAATATTTGGGTTTTACCCCCACAAGGGTTCAATTGATATTGGGTTTGATGCCGATTTGGTAATTTTTGATCCAACAGCTAAATCAGAGATCCATGCAAATGATCTACATATGAAAACAGATTGCCTGCCATATGAAAATTGGGAAGTGCTTGGCTTACCAGTGACCACAATTTTACGGGGTGAGGTGCTTGTTGAACAAGGCCAACTCAAAGTGAATGAACCGGGTGGTAAATTGGTTGGCAGATATTTATGAAAGCAGGTCTTGATGGGAATAAAACAATTATTAATCAACAATGCAGTGGTGATCCCGGACCCTTTGAAAAATGAGTTCCATCCGAATACAAGTGTTGTGATTTGTGATGGAAAGATCGATAAGATTGGGCGAACCTCTGAACTGAAAGAGTTATACCCGGATGCTGTACAGATTGATGCCAAAGGAGCAATTCTTCTCCCCGGATTGATTGATGCACATACCCATCTCTATGCAGCACTAACAGGCGGTATGCCTGTAGAGGGGGATTCTCCTCAAAACTTTCCGGAAGTTTTAGCACGCGTTTGGTGGCGATTTGATAAAGCTTTAGGAATGGATGACATATATCTGTCTGGCCTTGTTGGTGGAATGGCATCGATTAGGAGCGGCATCACAACAATATTTGACCACCACGCCAGTCCCAATTCAATCCAAGATAGTTTGAGTTGTGTTGCTTCTGCAACCCAAAAGTGCGGGCTGCGTGCCTGTCTGGCATATGAGGTTACGGATCGGGATGGCGCTGAACGGTTTAATCAAGGTGTAGAAGAGAACATTCGATTCATAAAACAGACACAGTCCGAGAATTCGGGTCTGACAAAAGCCCTTTTTGGTTTGCACGCTGTGTTCAGTCTTTCAGATGAAAGCTTGCGGTATTGTGCAGGTGAAGCCGCTGATTTGGATACCGGTTTCCATCTCCATATGGCTGAACACCAGACTGAGGTTCAACAGTTCTTAAAGGATCACACTCAATCCATTCCGGAGTTTCTGAAAGAGGTGGGGATCCTGGGGCCCAAGACAATAACGGCTCATACGGTGCATATCGATGAATCAGACATTGCGCTGCTAAGAGATGTTGGTACGTTTAATGTTCATAATCCACAATCGAATATGAGTAATGGGGTTGGGATTGCACCTGTAGCTCGAATGATTGAATTGAAACAGCCTGTGGGGTTGGGTTCGGATGGATTCTATGATCTGCCGAATCAAATTGTTTTGGCAAAACTTCTTCAAATCATGAAAAGCGGTAATCCCAGCGGATTCTCCGAAAAATTGGCCTTGAAAATGGTTTATGACCACAATGTGAAATTTGCTGAAAAAATTTTCGGATGTAAGTTAGGGAAAATCGCACCTTCATACCAGGCGGATTTAATTTTATTGAGCTATAACCCGGCCACGCCGATCCAGGAATCAAACCTGACAACCCATATTATTGGCGCTTTAACAAGTGGATGTCTGAAAAAGGTGTTTATTGATGGGAAAGAAGTGTTTGATGGGAAACATGTCGTCGGGTTGGATGAAGAAGAAATCCTGATGAAGTCAAAGGTGACTGCAAAAGAAGTTTGGAGCAGATTATAAGTCACAGCATTAATCTCGGTAATACCTTACCCTGTGGCATTCAGGTTAAAGGAGTTAAAGAAATGAGGAATTCTTCAATGCTAAAAAGAAGTGAGGCTTTGGTAGAGGCTCGACGATGTTTGGGGTGTTTCGAGTCTCCTTGCACACAGGCGTGTCCGGCACATGTGGATATTCCTGGCTTTATAAAGCGGTTGCGTGAAGACAATGTGGATGGCGCGGGTGATCTTATTTATGAATCTTGCCCCTTATCTTATGTGTGCGGCCTGGCTTGCCCAACTCCCGACCTGTGTGAGGGAGCCTGTACGCTTAACAAGCTCGGACAGACGCCCATACGGATAGGCGCATTGCAGGCTTACGTTGCAAGTAATTATGAACTTCTTGAAAATTATGACGATAACGGGAAAAGGAAAGCCATTGCTGTGATTGGTGCCGGTCCCAGTGGGCTGGGCTGCGCTATACAGCTCAGGAGGATGGGGTTTGAGGTAGAGGTATTTGAAAAATCTAACTCGATAGGCGGGTTGGTGGATCGGGTAATACCTTCTTACCGGTTACCATCCACTGCGGTTACTCAAGATGTTAACAGATTAAAAGAAGCAGGAATAAAATTTCATCTTCGAGTTGAAATTGATGAAGAAAATGCAAGGATATTGCTTGAAGATTTTAACGCGATATTTATTGGTACCGGGTTAAGTGTGGATAAAGAATATCGGGTTGAGGGTATGGATAGGGAAGCAGAGGGTATCCTTTCGGCATTGGGTTATTTGGAACACGCTCGCAAATACGAAGAAGGCAGAGCCGATTTACCTCAATTGGGCAATCAGGTGATTGTGATTGGAGGTGGAAATGTTGCTCTTGATGCAGCTATTTTAGCGAAGCGTCTGGGTTCTGAGCAGGTAATCGTTTTATATCGAAGGTCCAGAGACGAGATGCCGGGATGGGAAAGCGAATATCTTGAAGCTGCCAGGTTAGGAGTTGAATTTCGTTGGTTGAGTAGTGTGAATGCAGTAACCATTAAGAAGAAAAAATTACAGTCGGTAACTGTTCAGCGAATGAAGTTCACGCAAAACAAAAAGGGTGGGCGAAGATGGGTTGAACGGAATGAAGCAGTCCCCACTTACCAACTTTCCTGTGATTCGTTGATTTATGCTTTGGGACAGGAGCTGGATTCATCCGTCGCAGATTATTTTGGGGTTGAAACTCTGGATAAGCAAAGGATCCAAGTTGATCATTCCTCGTTCCAAACCAATGTTCCCAAAATTTTTGCGGCAGGTGAGGCTGTGAGTGGGGGCAGCACAATAGTAAATTCGATGAGCCAGGGTATGGCTGCTGGCCGTTCAATCGGCAGATGGTTATTGGAAGGTTAATCATGGAAAATATTCATCTTGAAACTGAATTTTGCGGGGTAAGATTTCTGAACCCGTTTATTCTGGCCGCGTCTCCGTCGACGGATTCACGAGAGATGGTGGCACGAGGTTTTCGTGCAGGTTGGTCTGGCGCAGTGCTGAAAACGACTTCTGTTGAATCGGATGTGGTGGAAATAGCTTATCCAATTATGTCAAGCCTTTACCCCGGGCATCAGATGGTCGGCCTGCACAATATCGACCTGATCTCCGATAAGCGAATTGATCAGATCACATCGGATGTTGTCTGGCTGAAGGAACGATTTCCCGAACATCGTGTGATCGTCAGTATTGTCGGTAACAATAAGGAAGAATGGGAGTACTTGATTAAACGAGCCGAAGAAGCGGGTGCAGATCTGGTTGAATTAAGTATATCCTGCCCACAAGGGTCGATGTTGGAAGGTGAAGAAGAAACAGATGGCGAGATGATCAGCCAGGACGCAAGATTGACAGAGAAGGTTACCCGTTGGGCAACAGATGCTGCCGTAAAAATCCCCATCTATGTGAAACTCAGTGCGGCAGTCACCGATTTGAAATCCATCGCGCGGGCAGTTGAGCGGGGCGGGGCAAATGGCGTGTGCGTGATGGATTCTTGCGAGGGCATCGTGGGCGTTGATCTGAAAAGCCTTTCACCTTTGCCATCTGTACAAGGAGCCAGTTCTCGCGGCGGGTATACGGGAAAAGCAATAAAGCCCATGGCTTTACGATGTGTTGCGGATATCGCGGAGGCTGTAAAAATACCGATCTCAGGCGTTGGTGGAATCTATACCTGGAGAGATGCGGTTGAATTCCTGCTGTTAGGTGCTACGACTGTTCAGGTTTGTACAGGAGTGATGCACAAAGGTTTTGATTTGGTGGATGATTTACAAGATGGGTTGAAGCGCTGGCTGCTGGCTAGCCAGTTCCGGAGTCCATCCGATATTGTAGGTTTATCCCTCAATCATCTTAAAAATAATGACGATCTGGTCAGGGGCGTTGATGTCCGCTCCCGGATAAATGATGATTTATGTATAAACTGCGGTCTGTGTTATGTCGCTTGCAGGGATGGCGGCCACGAGGCACTACTTTTTAGTGAAGACCGCAAAGTGACAGTTGATGATGATCGATGCGTTGGCTGCGGATTGTGTGCGCAAGTGTGCCCGGTGCCTGACTGTATCAGCATTCAAGTTGTATGAAAAAAAATTAATGGGTGAATTAACCTCATAAAATGCTCTACGTTTTTTACGCTCCGGGGCATTCTGTTAGAAGTTGTTCCAGACGGTAAGTGCCCAGTACGGCACAGAAAGAAAATAAACCAATGTCATCTATTCAATCTATCGATTTGACACAGCTTGAAAAAGAGTTCCCCCGCCCCTGGCCCGAGGAAAACTTGCGCAGGAGTATTGCACAGCAAGTTCGCGATTCAAAGCGCTGCATTATTGTACTAGACGACGATCCAACGGGTACCCAGACAGTATATAACACCACAGTTTTGATAACATGGGGCGTAGAAGAAATTCGCCGGAGTCTGGAAGAATACGAACCGATCTTATATATTCTTACCAATACTCGGAGCATGCCGGAGGGGGAAGCTGTCAGGATCAATCGCGAGATTGTGACAAACCTCCTTCTGGCGAATATGAAGATGCAGCGTCCTCTCACAATTGTCAGCCGCAGTGATTCGACGTTGAGGGGGCATTTCCCGGCCGAAGTTAAGGCTATAGAGCATGTGTTTCTCGAAAGTGGTGAGCAACCCTTCAGTGGTATTTGTATTGTGCCTTTCTTTCCAGAAGGGGGGCGTTATACTGCAAAGGATATTCATTGGGTTCAGATGGACGGACGTTTGGTTCCTTCAGCCCAGACGCCCTATGCCTCAGACCCTGTTTTTGGTTATAAAAATTCTTTTCTCCCTTTGTGGGTCGAAGAAAAAACCAGGGGAGAAGTCTCTTCCTCTGATGTCGTTTCCATTTCTTTGCAGATGATCCGGGAGGGTGGACCAGGCTCTATTCTCACAAAGCTGATGCAGGTCAAGGCGGGCAGTATTATTGTGGTTAATGCACTTGAGTATCGCGATCTGGAAGTGTTTGTGAAAGCGATTTTGGATGCCGAGGCGATGGGAAAAAGGTTTCTGTTTCGGACCGCTGCCTCTTTTGTGAAAGTTGCAGGCGGTCTTCCGGATAGACCTTTGCTTAATCGTTCTGAACTGCTGAGAGAAAACACCTCGGAAGGAGGTTTAATCGTCTTTGGTTCCTATGTGCCCACGAGTACAATGCAGCTCAAAGCTTTATTGGATATGGATGGTATCGTTGGGATTGAATTACCGGTAAAACAAGTGATTATAGAGTCAACCAGGAATCAGGCAATCGCCAATATTGCCCGGCAGGTTGACGATGTGATTTCTTCAGGGGTTGACGTAGTGATCTACACCAGCCGCGAAATTGTGAAAGGGAATAGCGATAGTGAGAATTTAGCGATAAACCAGCTGGTCTCTTCCGCATTAATGGCAGCAGTAGAAGGAGTGACTTGCACGCCGCGTTTTTTGATTGGAAAAGGCGGAATAACCTCCAGTGATTTAGTGACCGTCGCATTGAAGGCGCGATCAGCAAGGATTAAAGGGCAGATATTTCCTGGTGTTCCGGTATGGGATCTTGGAAAAGAAAGTCGTTGGCCAGGTCTACCGTATATTGTCTTTCCTGGAAATGTGGGGAAGGCAGAGACAGTTGCAGAAATTGTGAATATGCTCAAAGGTTGAAAGTTGCATACAAACATTTATATCCATTACGTTACAGCGCACTGATCTTATACATTGGAGCAACCTCTTGTAGGAAAATGGTTATTAATTCCTACACTACTTGATGTAGGCGTTCTGATCCTTATCAAATTTGATTTTTTATAGGGCCTGGAATTCGTTGTCTTTGTCTCAAGCCCTGGCTCGTAATCAGTGGGTTCGGGGTTTGAGTCTCCTCTTTGTGGCGGTCGTAAGACCGCCATTTGCTGTTAATCGGGCGGGACGTTGCCGGGTCCACTTATCAATAGTGCAAGGTGGGGGGCGCCGGGTTGTTTTGAAGTTGACATGGCATTCCCCGAAGGATAAAATCGTATCCATACAATTGAAGCAGACAGGGGAACAGGTTACACTGCGCGGCGCTTCAATCGCCCTCTTCAAATCCTCACTTCGATTCATCGTGACAGCACATCCGGCAGGGCGGCACAGTGTGGCGGCTCTGCTCCCGGCTATTGGTTGGCGTGGATTCGCGCCGGATCCGGTTCAACAATATGAGGTCTGCTGTAAAAATGGTGGTTCGGCGATGACTTGTTCCATTTAGACAGGAGTAAACAATGTATCTGGATCCGGGTTCGGGTAGTGTGTTGATTCAAGCCATTCTGGCAGCGGTATTGGGCGTTGGAGTCTTTGTCAAAATCTATTGGGGAAAAATTACCTCTTTATTCAGGCCCGAAAAAAACAAAATTTATACGCAGCAAGAGGACATTGAGGATTAGAGAGTGAGTGATATCCATCCATCCTCTTTTCGCGACCCCAGCGGGTTTGTTTTTGAATTTAATGGAGAAATCTACAGGCAAATCAATCTGGTTTACCGTCCGGATTACGATTATCTAATTTCTTCCGGTTTATTTAAAAACCTGGTAAAGAAGAATTTATTAATTAACCATTCGGAAGTAGATGCTCCGGTTGTTCAGCCCGAAACCGCCTATAAAATTATCAAGGTGGAACCTGTACGATACCTATCCTATCCTTACGAATGGTCCTTTTCACAATACAAAGACGCAGCTTTATTAACCCTGAAACTGCAAAAAGAGGCTTTAAACTACGGCATGATCCTGAAGGATGCCAGTGCTTATAATGTGCAGTTTCACCACGGGCATCCGGTATTCATCGATACGCTGAGTTTTTCAAAATATGTAGAAGGGACTCCCTGGGTGGGGTACAGGCAATTTTGCCAGCATTTCCTGGCCCCATTGGCCTTGATGGCGCTGACGGATATTCGTTTAAGCAGGATGATGGTCGATTTTATCGATGGAATACCGCTGGATCTGGCGAGCAAACTTCTACCGGCTTCATCCAAGTTCAACTACGGCCTGTTAACCCATATTCATCTGCATGCGTTGGCCCAATCCAAATATGCGGGCAGCGGCACCGAAGGGAAGAAGGCGGCTGGTTCGGTGAGCAGGATGGGATTGGTGGGTTTGATTGAGAACCTTGAGAACACCATCCGGAAATTGAACTGGCATCCTGAAGGGACCGCGTGGGTGGATTATTATCAGGCCACCAATTATTCCGATCATTCGTTTGGAGATAAAATCAAGATCGTTGAAAGCCTCATCCGGAAAGTTGCTCCCCAAAGCATGATCGATTTAGGGGCCAACACGGGGGTCTTCAGCCGTCTGGCAAAAGGAATTGAGGGGTGTTCTATCGTATCCACGGATATTGATCCCGGGGCTGTCGAAGTCAATTATCTGGAATCCAAAAAGGCTAAAGAGATCCATCTGCTGCCGCTGCTGATGGACCTGACCAACCCTTCGCCGGCTATCGGTTGGGAGAATAAGGAACGAAGCAGCTTTTTCAGCCGCGGTCCGGTGGATCTGGTGATGGCTTTGGCATTGATTCATCATTTAGCCATCTCAAACAATCTTCCTCTGGCGAAGATCTCCGGCACCCTGGCAAAATTGGGAAAATATTTGATCATTGAATTCGTCCCAAAGGAAGACTCTCAGGTGCAAAGGCTGCTGGCTTCCCGGGAGGATATTTTTCCGCTGTATACCATTCAAAATTTTCGGGATACTTTTACAAAAGATTTTAAAATCATTGAAGAAATCCCGGTTCAACAAACAAAGCGAACGGTTTTCTTATTAAAAAGAAAATAGAAAGAAAAACCGCAAGAAACTCTAATGTAAAACATGAGAACTAAAGCGAATGAAACATTCATAACCTTCGGGAAGAAATACGGTAATCCGGTCTTTATTTTCCGATACCTGTTGATCCCCGATGCATTAATTGTATTTTACAGCGCCGTCTTTGCGCTTTTTTCGTCACGGCTCTTCCCTGAAAATGTAAATTATTATTTCTCCCTCAAGTTGTTTGCCGTTTCATCCCTGTTATTGTTGGTGTTGGTATTTCTGTTGGTGATCCTGCGCGGGGTAAAAAACGATGACCGGTTGTTGGGAGACACCCCAACCTGCCGGGAGGGCTTGAGCAGCGATTTATGGGTCCTTCTGCTCCCCCTGGCGCCTGTCGTTCAATACATCCTCCGGAATCAGGATACCTTATCCCTGCTCGATTCGATGGTCATAGGGATTATTTTTGTCATTCTTTCCTTTGTCTTTATCATCGCCATCCCGGGATTGCTGGGAAAATACTCCCCGGTGCGGTTATTGGTCAGTACCGGTTCAGCGTTTATCTTCACCATTGTGAATATGGCTTCTGTCAGCAGTTTTCTTTTCTGGCTTGAAGAAGGAAGTTCCAAGATTCAAATAGGTTTATTCGCTGCTGCGCTGGTCATCACCTGGTTGTTGTTGGGGTTAAAAGATAAAAAAGATCTGGCCTTTGTTGTTCTGGCCTTTTTCCTGGGGAGTATCGCAATTCAATTTCTGCCCGAAAACAGGAACCCTGTGGCATCAACTGATGAGAATTCTTATGAAGAAAATAAATTAATGAATCTGGCAGCGGGAAGGCAGCCTGTCACCACTCCCAATATCTACCTGCTGGTATACGATGCCTATGTCGCTAACGAGACCATGCTGGAACATAGCATTGATAACCATGAACAGGAAGAATTTCTGGTCGATCAGGGTTTTGTGCTTTATCCGCATACTTATTCGGTTGGCCCGAGTACGCTTTCTTCGATGAATAAAGTCCTGAATGTTTCGATGGATTCTTATGGCCATTACAGAAGCGGTGTTTCCGGCGGTGGGACGGTTCAGAAATTGCTCAAGGACCTTAATTATCATACTTTTGGAATTTTTGGATATGATTACATGTTTCGCGGGGTGGGCCCACAATATGATGATTACGTTCCTCAGACCGTCATACCTTCTTATCAATTACTGCTATCCGGGATCCTGATGGGGGAGTTCCGGTTTGACATTGGGCTGGAAACCATCAGCCACGAAGAATACGTCCAGGCTAAGCGGGAGGTCTTCGCCGAGCCGGGAGAAAGACCCTTCTTCATTTATACCCACTCCGGGTTGCCGGGCCACAGCCAGAACTCCGGGGCCTGTCTGCCAAATGAAACCGAATTATACAGAGAGCGGTTGGCGGAAGCCAACGAGGAAATGCGCCAGGACATTGCCCTCATTGCGGAGAACGACCCGGGGGCGCTTGTCATCATTGCCGGGGACCACGGGCCCTATCTGACCAAGAACTGCATGTTCACCGGCAGTTATTATGACGGTTCTGAAATATCCAGAGTGGATTTTCAAGACCGTTATGGTTCTTTCCTGGCGATCCGCTGGCCGGCGGATGAGGGACAGAAGTATGATGATATTGTTGTTTTGCAGGACATTTTCCCGGCGGTCTTCTCTTATATTTTTCAGGATGAGACCTTGCTGCAATCTAAAATTGAACCGGTTACGGTGGATGCCGGTGTGATTAGCGGAGTCTTTGTGAAGGATGGCATCCTCTATGGGGGAATCGACGATGGCGAGCCCCTTTTCCTGTCCGGTCGTTAACGCAGTGTGGGGGTGAGTAGTCTGTTTGTGGCGGTCGTAAGACCGCCATTTGCTGTTAATCGAGTGAGGGTGCTCAGCCGATTTATGACTTTCATCAGGTTGGCAATAGATTAAACAGAGATTAAAATTGATCTATACTGATTGAAGCAGGCAGGGGGATAGAACACACTGTGCAATATCTCAATGCCCTATTCAAAAGCTTATCCCAATTCATTGTGGCGGCACATCCGGAAGAACAGCGCAGGTTCAAAGCGGATGAAAATCGCTGGCAGAGTCATTATTAAAGGTGCGGATTGAATTAACAAAAATGACTATCCGGATTGGGTATCAAATTGTCAAATAGAATGAGCGATCGATCCGGCGCACTTGAACCATAATCTGTTTTGAGTTTGCCACAGAACCGCTACACCATTCAGCGCGACACATAATGTATTCATAGCCGTGTTATGCAAAGGGAGATATAAAAACCTTCAAAAGCGGTGCGTGTTAATTGCCAATACTCATACTAATAAATATCAATAATTCGGAATACTATTTTTAATCACTCAACTCAAGAGCGCGTTGTGTAGTTTGCATCGAGATAGGTGTGCCATAATCCGTTTTCATTGTTCACCCATCGTGAATTTGCTTCCTGCGTTATATGGTTGAAATTCTTTTAAGATTCTTCTGTGTAAGGTGAATCTAAAAGTTGAATAGTATATAAATTCTTGTATTGTATTCATCAGTGAAACTCAGGGGTATCAGATGAAAATTGCATTTCAGCAAATTTTGTATTTATTTGATGAAGTTAAAAAGATGAATCGTGCGCACATATGGCAATGGGGATGTTGTTGGTTCTCCCCTGGTTTTTTGATGATATTTTCCTATCGAGTCAATCGTTTTTTCTATCTGCTTTTTGGAAAAGGTTGGTCCGTAGCTCGGGTTATCCTTTCTCCAATGTTCTGGATTCTGCGTCCATGGTCCGGGAATTGTGAAATTCACTACCGTGCGGAGATAGGAAAAGGTTTAAGAATATTTCATCCAAGCCTGGGGGTGGTGATCTCAGATGCAACCATCGCAGGGGAGAATCTTTGTTTAATCGGGGGAAACTGCATTGGAATCAGAGGAAAATTAAAAAAGGGAGAACTGATGTTGGGCGATAATGTCAGCCTGGGGGCTAATGCTGTTGTTCTCGGCCCGGTTAAAGTTGGCAATAATGTTAATATTGGAGCGGGTGCTGTTGTGGTTCGAGATGTTCCGAATGATGTCACGGTTGTAGGAGTGCCTGCTCACTGTGTGAAAAACAATTAAAAATAAATTGGCAACCCTTTCTGATCTTTCCGTCCCACGAGAAAAATGGGGCGGATTGCTTTAACCCGGGGAACTAAACAGCCGGTTGAACCGTCTGGTCTTTACAGGATACAATATGCATATCCTGTGTATTCTCAGACAGCGTACCGGGCAAAAGAAGGAGGGTCCCCCCATGGCCAACAAGGATAAACATTTATTCAGCGGATATCGATTTCTGGCAATTATTCTTATCCCCTTGCTTGCGGCAGCTGCCGTGTTTGTGGCGCTGCGTTCAGGGTGGTTTGACAAATCTACCGCACAATTGATCCCTGTAGAAGACGGCGGCAGATCTATCAATACGGGAGGTATTACCGATATGCCGGATAACCAGGCGAATGTACCCTTTCAACTCAGTGAAGGCCGGCCCCAGCCTCAGGTGACCCCCACCGTGCTGCCGGCCGAGAAAGAACTCCTCACGGAAGAGGAAATCGACCAGATTCTGGCGCGTCTGCCCGACTTGCCGGAGGATGCGGCCGAGCAGGTGGATTTCCAGTTCCCTCAGGAACCAATCCCCCCGCCGCGCACCGGCCAGACGGTGGAACAATCCTTCCCGCCCGCCAGCACCGATATCCAGCAGCCCACACAGGAAGCAACCGGGCCGCTGGAAGTGCTGCGTTATGCGCCCGAAGGCGAGATTTCGATTGCACCGTTCATCAGTGTGACCTTTAACCAGCCTATGGTGGCTCTGGCAACCCTTGCGGACCTTGCGGAACAGGACGTCCCCGTTCAGGTTGAACCGTCCCTTCCGGGGACCTGGCGCTGGGTAGGGGCCAAGACCCTGACCTTTGAATATGATTCGGAACAGATTGACCGCCTGCCCAAGGCCACCGAATATCACGTTACCGTCCCGGTCGGGACGAAATCGGCTGCCGGCGGTGTGCTGGCCGAGGCTGTTGAGTGGACCTTTACCACACCCCCACCGGCAGCGACGACGATGTATCCTTCTAACAATTCCCAACCCGCCGACCCTCTGTTCTTTATTGGTTTTGACCAGCGTATCGATCCGGAGGCCGTGTTGGAGACTGTTCAGGTTATGGCCGGCAGCCAGTCCGTCAGTCTCAAGCTGGCCGATTCCAATGACGTGAAAGCCGATAAGACCGTTAACAGTCTGGCGGAGAACACGCCGGAAGGACGCTGGCTGGCGTTTCGCGCCGCACAGCCCCTCCCGCTGGATACCGGAATCACCGTGACAATCGGCCCGGGAACCCCTTCGGCGGAAGGGCCGCTGCTGACGACGGAGGCACAGTCGTACAGCTTCCGCACCTATGCTCCCTTGCGGGTGGAGAATTACAGCTGTTCGTGGTCAAATAACAATGACACCTGCCGTCCGTTGGCCCCATTCTATATCCGTTTCAACAATCCGCTTGATCTGGATACTTTTCAGGAGGGGATGCTCACCGTTCAGCCCGAACTGCCCGGCGTTTCTGCCAATGCGTATGGAAATACCATCCAAATTCAGGGCGCGACGGAAGGACAGACCACTTACACGGTGGTGGTGGATGGCAGTATTCAGGATATTTACGGCCAGCAGTTGGGCAAAGATGAGCGTTTGACCTTCAAGGTGGGCAAGGCCGACGCGGTGCTGGTCGGACCGGATCAGAGCTTCCTGACCCTCGATCCGGCTGCGGATCCGCCGGTATTCTCGGTTTATGCCATCAATTACGCTAAATTGGATGTGCAGATCTATGCCGTCCAGCCCTCGGATTGGCCGGTCTATAAACAATACCTGCGGGATTACCAGCGCACCGATATTCCGGTGGATGCACCGGGGAACCTGGTGCTGGACGAGACTCTCGCGGTGGAATCCCCGGCGGATAAATTGACCGAGGTGAAAATCGATTTGAAGCAGGTTATGGACGGCAGTTACGGCCACTTTATCGTCATTGTCAAACCGCATGCCGGCCTGTTTGATAAAAATGAATACTGGCGAACCGTGCAGGCCTGGGTTCAGATCACGCAGATCGGCGTGGATGCTTTCGTGGACCACAGCGAGATGGTGGCCTGGACAACCGCGCTGAAGGACGGCGCGCCGCTGGCCAATGTGACGCTGGAGACCGGCGAGACCGGGCGGCAGATCACCACCGATGAAGAGGGTGTGGCCCGCTTTGCCATTCCGAATGGCGCTTCTTATCTGGTCGCTACAGCAGGCGCCGACCAGGCTCTGCTGCCCAATTCATCGTATTTCTGGGATGATTCCACCTGGCAGCGGCGCTCGGTGCAGGATGAACTGCGCTGGTATGTGTTTGACGACCGCCAGATGTACAAACCCGGCGAAGAAGTGCATGTCAAAGGGTGGCTGCGGCGGATTGGCAACAAGCAGGATGGCGATGTGGGTCTGGCGGGCAGTGCGGTTACCGCAGTGCGCTATACCCTCACCGGGCCGCAGGGCAATGAGATTGAGAGCGGCCGGGTGGATGTGAACTCTCTGGGCGGCTTCGATTTTGCGATGACCCTGCCCGAAAAGGTTAATTTGGGCAGCGCGCAGCTCTATTTTGAGGCCGAAGGCAGCCTGGGCGGGCTGTACGGCATCCAGTACTATCACAGTTTTCAAATCCAGGAATTCCGCCGGCCGGAGTTTGAGGTCACCGCCCGCAATGAGACTCCCGGCCCGTACTTCGCCGGTGAGCAGGCCACGGTGGCGGTTGAGGCCAAGTATTACGCCGGCGGCCCGCTGCCCGATGCCGAGGTAACCTGGCAGGTGACTTCTTCACCCGGCAGCTACTCCCCACCCAACTGGCCGGACTTTACTTTTGGTTCGTGGACGCCCTGGTGGTATTACAGTTATGATTTCTATGACTCAATAAGCTATGAGGATTCTCAGTACCAAACCTTTACGGGGCGGACGGACAGCAGCGGAATGCATTACCTGAACCTAGATTTCGAAACTCCTGAAAATATGCGCCCGATCAGCGTTACTGCTGAGGCCACGGTGATGGACGTCAACCGCCAGGCCTGGACCGATCGCACCAATTTGCTGGTACACCCCGCAAGCCTGTATGTCGGCCTGCGCAGCGACCGCTACTTTGTGGAACGCGGCCAGCCTCTGAAGATGGACTTCATTGTCACCGATCTGGATGGCAATCCCGTGGAGGACCGTCTGGTGGAGATGCAGGCCGCCCGCCTGGAGTGGAAGTATCGCGGCGGCGCATGGGTTGAAGAAGAGGTGGACGTTCAGAAATGCAGTCTGAGCTCTGCCGTTGAACCGGGGACTTGCGTTTTCGAAACAGCCGTGGGGGGGCGTTACCAGATCACCGCGGTGGTGGCGGATGAACTTGGCCGCAAAAACCAGACCCAGCTCACCCGCTGGGTGAGCGGTGGGCAGCGCCCGCCTGCCCGGAAGGTCGAACAGGAGCAGGTTACGCTGATCCCCGACAAAGAGACTTACCAGCCCGGCGATACCGCCGAGATCCTGGTGCAATCTCCCTTCAGCCCGGCCGAAGGGCTGCTGACCGTGGCGCGCAGCGGTATCCTTTACACCGAGCGCTTCACGATTACCGAGGATACCGTTATCCTCAAGGTCCCGATTGAAGAAGCATATATTCCTAACCTCAACATTCAGGTGGACCTGACCGGTTCGGCCCCGCGCAGCGATGACAGCGGTGAGACGCTGGATAACGTCCCTGAGCGCCCGGCCTATGCCAGCGGCACGCTCGACTTGAAGATCCCGCCGCTGCAGCGCACGCTCGCGCTGACGGTTGCCCCGCAGGAACCCGAGCTGGAGCCTGGTAAGGAGACGGTGGTGGATGTGAGCCTCAAAGATGCTTCCGGGGAGCCGGTTTCCGGTGCGGAAGTGGCCGTGGTAGTTGTGGATGAAGCCATTCTGGCACTGACCGATTACACATTGCAGGACCCGATGGACATCTTCTATGCCGACCGTCCCGCGGACCTGATGTCCCAATATGCCCGCTCCAGTATTGTCCTGATTGACCCGTTGGCGCTGGCCGAATCCGCCAGCCGTCAAATGGATACCCTGGCGGTGGCAGAAGAAGCCGAGATGCCCGCGATGGAAGCCGCCGCGCCTATGGCGACCCAAACGATGGATAAGGGCTCGCTCACAACCGGCAGTGCGGCCGACAGTGCATCCGAGGCCATTCAGGTGCGGACGGATTTCAATCCTCTGGCGCTGTTTGCTCCTGTGGTACATACAGACGCGAACGGCGAGGCCAGTGTGGCGGTGAAGCTGCCGGATAACCTGACCCGCTACCGCATTATGGCCGTGGCGGTGGAAGGTGGTAACCAATTTGGGACCGCCGAATCGAACCTGACGGCGCGTTTGCCGTTGATGGTGCGCCCGTCCGCGCCGCGCTTCTTGAATTTTGGCGACCAGTTTGAACTGCCAGTGGTATTGCAAAACCAGACCGGAGAGCCAATGGCCGTTGATGTTGTCCTGCGCGCGACCAATATGGAACTGACCGGAAGCCGCGGTTACCGGGTGACGGTACCGGCTCACGACCGGGTGGAGGTGCGCTTTGCCGCCGCCGCGCAGATGGCCGGAACGGCCCGCTTCCAGGTGGCCGCGGTGTCCGGAGCATACAGTGACGCGGCCACGGTCGACCTGCCGGTCTATACCCCGGCTACCAGCGAGGCTTTTGCCACGTACGGCGTGGTGGATGAAGGCGCGGTGTTCCAGCCGGTTGCTGCGCCGACGGATGTCTTCCCGCAGTACGGTGGTCTGGAGATCAACACTTCTTCCACCGCGCTGCAGGCCCTGACCGATGCGGTGTTGTATCTGGTCTCTTACCCGTATGAGTGCAGCGAACAGCTTGCGTCGCGCATCCTGGGGGTGGCTGCCCTGCGCGATGTGCTGACCGCGTTTGAAGCTGAGGGCTTGCCTTCGCCTGCTGAAATGGAAACCGCGGTCGAACGGGATATTGCGCAGCTGCAGGGACTCCAGAACTACGATGGAGGCTTTCCTTACTGGCGGCGCGGGCAGGATTCAATCCCCTTTAACACGATCCATGTGGCCCATGCTTTGCAGCGCGCCCAGATGAAAGGGTTCACCGTTCCGCAGGATATGCGCGAGAGCCTGTTGAACTACCTGCGATTGATCGAAAATTATTATCCTTCCTGGTACAGCCAGCGCACGCGCCAGACCCTGTCAGCTTATGCTCTGTATGTGCGCGACCTGATGGGCGACTCCGATCCGGATAAAGCGTTGCAACTGCTCAATGATGCCGGGCTGGAGAACCTTAACCTGGAGACGGTAGGCTGGATCTGGCAGGTGATTGAAGATTCTCCCCGTGCCAGCGCTGAACTGGATGCGATCCGGCGCTATGTCAACAACCGCGCGGTCGAAACTGCCGGAGCGGCTAACTTTACGACCGCTTACGATGACCAGACTTACCTGCTGCTCAGTTCGGACCGGCGCACGGATGCCGTTTTGCTGGATGCGCTGATCACGGATGACCCCGAAAGCGACTTGATCCCCAAGGTGGTTAACGGGCTGCTGGCGCACCGTACAGCCGGGCGCTGGGGCAACACCCAGGAGAATATCTTTGTCCTGCTGGCGCTGGACAAGTATTTCAATACTTATGAGGCCCAGACGCCTGATTTTGTGGCGCGCATCTGGCTGGGTGATACGTACGCCGGAAGTCACGAATATCATGGGCGTACCACGGAACGCCAGGAGACGACCATCCCAATGGCCTATCTGGTGGATGAGGAGTTGGGCGGCGGTGTGACCCAAGACCTGGCTTTGAGCAAAGAAGGGGACGGGCGCCTGTACTACCGTCTGGGGCTGCGCTATGCGCCCACCGATCTGGAGCTGGACCCGATGGATATGGGGTTTGTCGTCCAGCGCGTTTATGAAGCCGTGGACGACCCCGAGGATGTCCGGCTGGATGAAGACGGTGTCTGGCACATTCGGGCCGGCGCCAAAGTGCGGGTGCACCTGACGATGGTGGCGGATAACCGCCGCTACCATGTGGCACTGGCGGACCCGCTCCCGGCCGGTCTGGAGATCGTCAACCCCGAGCTGGCGGTATCCGGCAGCACCCCGCAGGACCCCGACAGCACGAGCTTCCGCTATGGCTGGTGGTGGTGGGGCACCTGGTACGAGCACCAGAACCTGCGCGATGAACGCGCCGAGGCTTTCACCTCCTTGTTATGGGACGGTGTTTACCAGTACAGTTACATTGCCCGCGCGACCACGCCCGGCAGGTTTGTGGCTCCTCCGGCCAAGGCCGAAGAAATGTATTCGCCGGAGGTGTTCGGCCGCAGCGCCAGTGATGTGGTGATTGTGGAATAAACGCAGAAAAAATTGATTGTGAAATGCAAGAGACGCCCCGCGGGGCGTCTCTTGATCTTTATATATAGGATGGGCCTATTGCTCTAAATACTTCAGGGCCGCCGGCAGCAGTACTTCCCGGTAAAACAGCCCGATCGGAGAAGGACTCAGGCCGCTGTGCATGCCGCCGACGTTGGTCAGCAGGACGATCGTTATATCCGTGTTTTCCAACCAGTACATTCCCGTGGTAAATCCCAATGTTCCGCCGCTGTGACCCAGCACTGCGCGTTGTTTGTATAAATTCTTGATTCTATCGACGCCCTGCATATACTCTTCCTCGCTGTCCTGCGGGTCTTCCGGCGGGTAGTAAGTGAAGACTTCCTTTTGCATCGCGGGACCGAGCAGTTCTCCGCGGCGGATAGCCAGTGCCCAGCGCGCCAGATCGCTGGCTGATGAAACCATCCCTCCCGCGGTCCACTCAGCGGAAAAGTTGGCTATTGTGGACTCGACCAGATAAGGTCGGATCTCATTGAATCCAGGGTGGATGCCGGCAGCTTTCTTGAACTGCGGTGTCGCGTAATGGTAATGGTGAACGTAACCGCCGGGGACTTCCTCAAACGATTCAAAGAAAGTGTTCTCAAGACACAGGGGTTCGAGGATCCGTCTGCGGATCTCCGCGGCCGCGTTGCTTCCGGTGACGGCTTCAATCACCAACCCCAGCAGCGTGTAGTTGGTGTTGGCGTAGGCATATCGCTGTCCGGGTGGGTGGTTTGCGGGGATCTGTGCATTTCGGATATATTCCAGCGTTTCCGTTTTGTTCCAGATCTTCCCGGGGACCATCTGGTCGCCCCGTCCTTTGTGGATCCAGGCTTCCAGAAACTCCCAATCCGGAATCCCACTTTGATGATTTAACAATTGACGCAAGGTTGCTTTTTCTGAGTTGGGTACCCCCCGGAGGATTTCCGGATTAAGGTAGTCCGCTGCGGTCTGGTTCAGGTCGAGCAAGCCTTCTTCTACCATCTGCAGGACCACCCTGGCGACAAAGGTCTTGGTGATGCTGCCGATGCAGAACCGGTCGTCGGGTTTCACCGGTACTTTGCGCAGGATATCACTGTACCCGGCGGTTCCCGTCCAGGCCAGGCTATCACCGCTGCCAATCGCCACCGAGAGACCGGGAATGCCCATTACGACCCCTTCAACGAGGGCGTCTCGCAGCATCTCATCGTCTTTTTTATGCTTCACGGTTCCACCGGAGGCAGGAACCTTGCTGAACAAAGTAAGTGGGGGCGCACAATCGCCAGCCCAAGAAATAGACTTCATCCTCATCCTCCTCATCAAGAAAGGGAGCCGCGCCGCAGTGAGGCGCTTGCCGGAATAAACGGGGCGGGAATAATTTTGAGATTAAAAATAAAAAATGGCAAATCGAACTCTTGCCGTTTACCTGTAATGCTGATCCATATAAAGTATATTCGCTTAATACTGTAAAATGCAATCCGCAGGGAGATTGCTGAACGGCGTGTATTCCTGTGTGGTGTTCAAGATCATCCTATTCCACTTTAAGTGGAAAGAGGGCGTGGGAGGAGGAAAATTGTAAGCAATGACCTTGGAATTAAGATGAAAAATACTTTTTCACGATCCGGTTAATCGTATTGATCCCGCGCAGTGTGGACGGCATGCCGAACGTTTTTTCGAGGATGGCGTTTGAAAAGGTTGATTCGCTTTGCTTCTTACGGCATAACCAGTAGACCTCGCGGTTGTGAATGTGAAAGTCGTCGATATCGGTTTTTAATGCCATCAGTTTTTGTTGGGCTGAGCCATTGGGCATGCCGGTCAAAAATGCAATGTTAAGTGCTTTCGCTGCATCCAGATCGGTTTGCCGGAAGGGCCGGTATTCTGCGATATCGTGTAATTCCGCGGCGGTCCTGATAAATGTAGCGACCTCATATCCCAATGCTTCTTGCAGCAGCTTCTCGATATTCTTTTCAAGAATTTGGGTATTTTCTACTTCCGTATCAAACACAACATTTCCACTGGCAATAAAGGTTTCCACATTTAGAAACCCGTGTGTTCCAAAGAGCCGGCGCAATTCATCCATCTTGACGGTGTGCCCCCCAACGTTGATTGCCCGAAGGAATGCAATAAATTGTGACATAGGTTGATCCTTTTCTCCAAAATGAGAACATACATGGGGCCTCATTGTTACTTTTTATGCTGGCCGTCCATCGACGAGACAGGTACTCTTATTTAGCCGATAAGCACCCCAATGATATTCTTTGATCTCGGCAAGTATATTCCTAAAATATACTCTCGGCATGTCTCTGCATCAATAAGCTGTATATTCCCTCTAAAACTTTTTATCCATTGTTTCGGACGTCCAAAGGACTTCCGGGCACTGCTAGAAATCTGTTGGACGATCCGGTACAGCGTTTTCGGGGAATTTAATTCTGAAAGGGTATTCATAAATAATTCAGGGAAGTGTATTGTGTTGATGAAGAGTGAATGCTATACTTAAAAATGCAGTGACTCAATCCACAAAAAATCTCTTATCGAGTTTGGAAAGGAGGTGAGTAGCGGGGTACATAGATTGCTGACTACAGAAATAGCGTTAAAAATCCCAAGTTGTCACTTTATATCAAAAGAAGGATAAGGAGAAACAGATGAAGTCGAAGTTTTGGTATATACTCGTCACGCTGTTGATGGTTACGTCTATTTTGTTGGCTGGCTGTCAGCCCGCAGCAACAACGCCTGCTGAGGAACCGGCTGCTGAAGAGCCCGCCGCTGAGGAACCGGCTGCTGAAGAACCTGCTGCTGAAGAACCGGCTGCTGAAGAACCAGCCGCTGAAGAACCAGCTGCTGAAAAGTCCTCCGTGGAAATTTTCTCCTGGTGGACCGCAGGTGGTGAGGCCGAAGGTTTGAACGGAATGTTCAAGATCTACAGTGAACTGTATCCGGATGTTGAGATCATCAATGCTACCGTTGCCGGTGGTGCCGGTACCAACGCGAAAGCAGTTCTCGCTACTCGGCTGGCCGGCGGCGATCCCCCGGATTCATTCCAGGTTCATGCCGGTCTTGAAGTTGAAAAATACTCTCCCGCAGAATATCTGGAACCCATCGACGACATGTTTGATCCTTCCGTTTTCCCGGCAGACTTGCTGTCTATGCTGGAATATGAAGGCCACTACTGGTCTATGCCGGTGAACATCCACCGTTCCAATGTCTTATGGTACAACAAGACCGTCTTTGAAGAGCAGGGACTGGAAGTTCCGATGACCAAAGAAGAATTCTTCACCGTTGCTCAGGCTCTGCAAGATGCAGGCATTATCCCGGTTGCGATGGGAACCAAAGATGGCTGGGAAGCTGGTCATGTGTTTGAAGGCATGTTGGCAGCCACCATGGGCGCGGATGATTATCGCGGCTTATGGAAAGGTGAAGTTTCCTGGGAAGATGCTCGCGTTACAGAAGCTTTGGAGTATTTCTCTGAGATGATGAAATACGTCAATGAAGATAACGCAGCGCTGACCTGGGATGGCGCCGGTGAATACTTCATTGCCAACCAAGCAGGCATGATGATCATGGGCGACTGGACCGCAGGTTGGTTTGCCAGTAAAGCCTACAGCGACTATGGCTGGTCAGCTACCCCCGGCAGCAATGGCATTTTCGTTGGCCTGTCAGACTCCTTCGCACTGCCCAAGGGCGCTCCGGATGAAGAAAACGCCATCCGCTGGCTTGAGGTCTGTGGTTCCAAGGAAGGCCAGGAAGCTTTCAACCCCGCAAAGGGTTCCATCTGTGCCCGCACAGATTGTGACAGCGAAGCTTTCAAAGCCGTTCCTGAGACCTACGACTATCTGACTTCAGCCGCCGAAGCCTGGAGCACCGAGTCGATTGTCCCGAGTGTCATGCATGGTGCTGCTGCTTACGAGAGCTGGACCACTGAGTTCAAGGATGCGATCGCATTGTTCGCTTCCACTGGCGATGTTGCCGGTACACAGACAACCTTGCAGGCTCTGTGTGTTGACGCTGGAGTTTGCCAGTAGTAGATCATTAATAGAAAAGGCAGCCTCCATCAGGGGGCTGCCTTTGTTTCTTTATTTATCGGAGTGATGGTATGCGAAACATTAAGAAAGATAAGATTCTGGCAGTTCTTTTGCTCTTGCCTTCGCTTCTGGCAATGCTGGTGTTTATTTATGGGTTTATTGGATTTACAGGTTATGCCTCACTGTCCAATTGGAAGACATTAAAACTTGATTTTACTTTTGTAGGATTCAATAACTACGTCCGTTTATTTCAAAACCCGCGTTTTATCATTGATCTTAAAAACACATTGACTTTTACGGTCTTTTTCCTGGTCAGCACTATTCTCATTGGATTTATACTGGCAGTATTATTGGAGCAAAAGGTAAAAGGAGAAGGGATTTTCCGCAACATCTTCCTCTTTCCAATGGCAATTTCTTTTGTGGTCACGGGTGTGGTCTGGCGTTGGCTGCTGGCGCCCGGGAACACAGAAACAGGGCCGTTGGGGGTAAATTTTCTGTTCGCGAAGTTGGGCCTGGATTTTCTGCAGAGTGGGTGGTATACAGACCCGGCAGTGGGTATTAAAGCGGTTGTGATTGCTGCGGCCTGGCAGATGTCCGGATATATCATGGCGCTCTATCTGGCAGGAATGCGGGCCATTCCTGAAGAAATGAAAGAGGCTGCCCGCGTGGATGGTGCCACCGAGTTTGATATTTATCGCTATATCATCATTCCACTGTTGCAACCGATTACCCTCAGCGCAGTGATCATTCTTGGACATATTTCGCTGAAGATCTTCGATCTGGTTGTGGCTATGACCGGCCCGGGCGTCGGCTTTTCCACCGATGTTCCGGCACTCTTTATGTTTGATACAACCTTCCGCGGTAACCGTTTCGCACAGGGCTCTGCTATTGCAATGGTGCTGCTGTTGATGGTCGCAGTGCTGGTGGTTCCGTATCTGATCCGCACCAATAAAGAGGAGGTGATAAGATGAGCGTGAATACCACCAAGCACCACCGCCGGCCGCTCACCTTTGGGCGGGTGTCCACCTATTTGCTGTTGATCATTGCGGCAGCGTTTTTCCTGATTCCAATTTACATGCTCTTAATTACCGGCTTTAAATCTTATCAGGAAGTGAGTCTGACCAAAATGTGGGTGCCGCCTGACCATTTCAGCCTCGAATCGTTTTCAAAAGCCTGGTTTGGCAGCAAAGACGAAGGTTTCCGTGGACTTTCAGGAAACTTCTTCAACAGCTTCTGGCTGACCATACCCGCCTCGCTGCTTTCCGCTTTCATCGGCTCGCTGAATGGATATGTGTTCTCCAAATGGAAGTTCAAAGGCTCCAATGTGCTGTTTGCGATGATGCTGTTTGGGATGTTTATTCCTTACCAGAGCATCCTGATCCCGCTGGTTCGAGTCCTGCAGTGGCTTACCCACTTTACGGGACCGCTGCAAAAAGCGATTGCTGCCTGGAATGTAGGAAGTACCCTGGCCTGGTTCCCGCCCTGGCTCTCTCAGTTTGTCCCTGCTTATGGAACCATTGGCGGGCTCATTCTGGTGCACGTGATCTACGGTTTGCCGATTGCCACACTGGTGTTCAAAAATTATTATTCCAGCATTCCAACCGATCTGGTGGAAGCAGGAATGATTGATGGCGCCGGTATCATTGGAATTTACCGGTTCATCCTGTTCCCTATTTCGATCCCTGGTTTTGTGGTGGTGTTGATCTGGCAGTTCACTTCCATCTGGAATGACTTCCTCTTTGGGGTGATTGTTACCAGCAATCCGACGGTCCAGCCGGTGACGGTGGCATTGAATAACCTGGCCGGGTCTTATATTGTGGAATGGAATGTGCAGATGGCCGGTGCGCTGCTGGCGGCGCTGCCGACTCTTGTGATTTATATTCTGCTCAGTCGTTACTTTGTGCGCGGGTTGATGGCGGGTTCACTGAAAGGATAACCGAGTCAGACCGGCGTATGCTGTTTAATTGACTTCCAAGGAGAATGGATTTTGCCTTTTAACGCTATTGATTTAAAGAAGATTAACACCTATCCACTGCGTGAGCGGAGCAATCTGGTCAAGCTCAAGGATCTGGTCTATCCCGGCAGTTCGTTCAAGCCTTTTGAAAGCAAAGAGCTGAAACGAGTGGCGGAGGATATTGTCCGCGCCCGCCGGGCTGGCCGCCCGGTGATCTGGATGATGGGCGCGCATGTGATCAAATGCGGACTCGGCCCGCTGTTGATTGATTTGATGCAAAAAGGTCTGGTGACTCACTTTGCCGGGAACGGTGCCGTGGCCATCCACGACCTGGAACTTGCCATGATCGGCGAGACCAGTGAGGATGTCGCCACCAGTATTGAGGATGGCACCTTCGGCATGGCCGAAGAGACAGGGGCCATGACCCACCTCGCTTTGAGGAATGGCGTGCGCGATGGTCTGGGATACGGCGAATCACTGGGGCGCCTGATCGATGAGATGCAATTTCCCTACCGCGAGAACAGCGTGCTGTACCAGGCTTACCGCCTGAGGGTGCCCATGACCATTCACGCCACCATCGGCGCGGATATTATCCACCAGCACCCCGACAGCGATTTTGGCATTCTGGGTGCCGCGACGGGTCAGGATTTTAAGATCTTCTGCGCTTCGGTGGCCGGTCTGGAGAACGGGGTTTTCCTGAATTTTGGCTCGGCCGTTACCGGCGCGGAAGTCTTCCTCAAAGCGATCTCGATCACCCGTAACCTTGGGTACCCGGTTAGTGGTTTTACAACCGCTAATTTTGATCTTTATCCCCTGGGAAAGCAATATCATACTCCTGTGGGGAAGGATGTACCGGAGTATTACTACCGGCCGCGGAAAAATGTAGTGAATCGTCCCACCTCACAGGGCGGGCGCGGCTACCATATCCAGGGCGATCACATCCAGACGGTTCCTACCCTGCACGAATGGGTGTGTTCCCTCACGGCGGATGAAACCATCTCGCGAACCGTGCAGGTCCCGGAAGGGTTGGTGGAAGGTGAAGCGGATCCGATTGAGCGTGTCTGGCGCAGTTCTCCGGCCGCTGCCGGCGCAGTGGAGGAGTTGCTGCAGCGGCGCCCGTACCTCTCGGATGCAGCAGGTGCTTTGTGCAAGGCGTATGAACTGATTGCGCGTAGTATGGAGCGCGGCGGCACCCTTTTCCTGGCGGGGAACGGTGGCAGTATGTCGGACGCCCTGCATATTTCCGGCGAACTGTTGAAATCCTTTGCCGGTAAGCGCCCGTTACCTCCATCCGAGAAAGTTCGTCTGGCGGCTCAACCGGAAGGGGAACAACTGGCAAACTCTCTGGAAGGTGGGCTTCGCGCGGTAGTTTTGGGCGCCAACCTTTCGCTGAGCAGCGCGGTGGGCAATGACTTCGCCGAACGAGGCATGAACCTTGCTCAGGAGATGCATGCTCTGGCGCGTCCCGGCGATGTATTCCTGGGGATCAGCACCAGCGGAAAGGCACGCAATGTCCGGCTGGCTGCGTCCACGGCGCATGCCCGCGGGTTGGATGTGGTAATTTTTACCGGCTCTGCCCCCAGCCCGTTGTCGGAAATGGCGGATGTGTCCGTGCATGCGCCCGAGAAGCGCACCGATCTGGTTCAGGAAGAGCATATTGCCCTGTACCATTGTTTGTGCGACATGCTGGAACGGCGTTTCTTTGGGAACGGCAGCCCTGCTTCTTGATTTCTTGAAGAATCTTTACCCCGCTTTAGCAAACACTGTTAGATTAAGACCTCCGGTTTTTTCAAAGACCGGAGGTTTGTTGATTCGTTTCCTTTAGGAGCGGCTGCCCCGGCGGTTACCACTGCTAAATCCGGACCGGTGAAATCTCCGGATGGTCTTATTGACATTATGAATTCTCCCGGGTTATGATTATAAAAAATAAATGGTAAATTAAAAATGACATTGGAAAACAGTCCACGGATTCAAAATCCCGATCAAAGTCGCCCGGCATCCTTAAGAGACTGGTTAATTCAACATAAACGGGTTTTCTTTGTTGGGTTGCTGGTCCTTCTGGCAGTGTGGCTGGTATTTGTTGCCGTGATCGTCGTAAAAAATTCCGTGGCAAGGCAATCTCCCGGGGGGCTGGAAGGGTATGTACTATCCCAAACGGGTGCACCCTTGGCGGCTCAATTAAGCATTGCCGATGTAACGACACAGACCTATGAAGATGGCTATTTCTTTTTTAACAGACTGCCAGCGGGTACCGCAGAACTTGTAATCCAATCCGGGGGAAAAGAAATGCGCCAACCGGTTACGATTTTAAGCGATCAAGCTGTTAACCTGGGAAGGATCATCCTGGATGGGAATATACAACCATGAAGTTCGCTATGCCTTCTAATCACCGGACCGGCGTTCAACCGGCCCAAGGCCTGGTCGAATTTGCGCTGCTGATTGCACTGATCGCGATTGTTGCGTTGGTTTCACTGGCTTTATTGGGCCCATCGATTTCGGGAACCTTTCAGTCCGTTCTGGGCAGTCTATCCGGTGCAGAAAAACCGGTAACTTATTTGACTATCAAAGACGATTTCTTGAATCGGATCAATGCTTTTTATCAAGAAAATGGAAGCTGGCCACGCAGCTGGGGAAGTTACGCTTTTACCGATATCGGTCTGGATCCTGATGAGTGGAGCGTTCCTGTTGAAGGGATTCATTGGGGACCTCACGGCAAGGACGTTGCTTTGGGAACGAATCCCGAAGATGAGTACGTTATCTACATTGACAATTTAAAGGGGCAAACCTTAAGGCTTTATGATGGGTGGAGAATCTGGTGTGTGGCCAGCGATGGCAAGTGCTATTATCATGTGGTCTCGCCCGAAAACGAGGTGGATATCACAACCTTACAGTTGAAACCGCGTTGAATTTCAGGTTTCTCTTTCATCATCAACATCAATCTACTTCTTGGATATCATTGGTACGGTTTCTCACTTTCAATCCAACTTGCATCGCAATATGATGATCTTTCCAGGCACATGGTGGCAGTTCTCAGCTCCATCAGGTCGTAGATAATAACAAAGTATGCAAAAGGTGTGACGAAACGATTATCCAGAAGCAGGGTAATGTGAGGAATATTTTAGAAAGGGAATTCCTCTTTTGTAAATTATGGGCTTGTTAGTAGGCAAATAGTTCTTCGATCGTGCAACGCAAATGGTGGCAACAGTCAGCACATAAGTTTTCTTGTTTCTAGAAAACGTATTTTACGAAAAAGGTTATTTCCTAGCTATCTCATGAAAGCCGATGAATTTGTGGATAATCTTTTTTATTTATTAAAGATATGGTATAAGTAACATTGCCACCCAATGTGTTACGAATTCGTAATATGATGTGCTGCACATTTCTTTGTCTGGGGGACATTTTAAATAAAAGCTACTGAGAAGTAAAAAAACAGAATTTGTTCAGATAGAATAATTTACTTTCATCACACGTTATGAAAATGAAAATCAACGTATTGGAATATCTGGAGACTTCGGCGGAAAAGCACCTCAATAAGATAGCATTTGCTGGCGAAGATGGACAGATCACTTATAGCGATCTTCACAAACAGGCCAAAGCAATCGGAAGCTATCTGATTGCAATGTTGAAAGGTAAGGTCAGGCAGCCCATTGCTGTGATTATCGACCGCGATGTTTCAAGCCTGGTTGCATTCTTGGGCATTGTTTTCAGCGGGAATTTTTATGTTCCAATTGATGGGAAATTACCCCGTCACCGGGTGGAATTGATTCTGAATACCCTCCAACCACAAGCAGTTATCCTGCCAAAGAGAGAAATTGAACATGTCAACACCCTGAATTTTGAAGGAAGATGGGTGATTTTTGAGGAGGCTGTTTCCTGTACTGTTGATCATGAACAGTTAGATCAAATCCGTAGCACAATCATTGATACAGACCCGTTATATGCGATCTTTACTTCCGGCTCAACGGGTACTCCAAAGGGGGCATTGATCTCCCACAGGTCTGTTATTGATTTAATAGAACGGTTCTCTGAAGTATTTTTATTTTCTGAAGAATGCGTTTTTGGAAATCAGGCACCATTTGATTTTGATGTTTCGGTCAAAGACATTTACTCGACACTCAAGCATGGAGCGACCATGCATGTCATTCCAAAAGTACTGTTTTCTTTTCCAGCCAAACTCATTCAATATCTTAACGAAAAAGAAATCAATACTACCATTTGGGCTACTTCGGCCCTACGCATCATTGCGAATCTGAAGGCACTGGAAAAAGAGCTGCCTGAACATCTGAGAAAAGTGATGTTCTCCGGTGAAGTTATGCCCAATAAAGTTCTTAATTATTGGCGTAAACACCTGCCACAGGTGCAGTATATCAATCTCTATGGCCCCACCGAGATCACCTGCAACTGTACCTATTTCATTGTTAACCGACAATTCTTAGATAACGATATACTGCCAATTGGGATTCCGTTCAGGAACACGGACATTTTGGTTCTCAATGAGAAGAACCGGCTGGTTGAGAATGGTGAGCTTGGCGAAATATGTGTCAGGGGAACTTCTTTAGCACTTGGGTATTATGATAATCCAGGTGAAACTGCTAGAGCATTTTGTCAAAATCCGTTAAATCCTCATTACCCTGAACTGATTTATCGCACAGGTGATCTGGGTAAATATAACGAACGTAATGAACTGTTATTTATTTCACGCAAAGATCATCAGATCAAGCATATGGGACATCGGATTGAGTTGGGTGAAATTGAAGTTGCTGCAAACGCCTTAGAATTTATTGATGCTGTCTGCTGCCTCTATGACATAGACCGTGAAAAAATTGTACTGTTTTACCAGGCACCCCAAAAATGCGACCGTGATATCTTGTTAGGGTTGCAAAACTATCTTCCCAGGTACATGTTACCAAACAAGCTGGTTTATTTTGAACAACTGCCCATGAATAAAAATGCGAAGATAGACCGAATGAAATTACGTGAAGGACTAAAAAAAGCTGATGGTTTTTAAAAACGCAATTGTACTAGGTAATGGACAACTTGCATCTGTATGCGCGGCAACAATGCAAAAAACTGGAATTCCGGTAAAAGTTTTTGATACAAGCGCAGAAAAGTCCCCTTATCTAGAAAGGCTTTCACAAAAACAAGGAACCCCTTATTTTCATGTTCAAAAGAAAGAGCTTTTTGATTTTCTGAAAAACGCTAACTTAAAAACCCTACTGATCAGTGCCGTAAATCCCATTATTATCCCCGCATCTGTTCTGAGTAATCAACAAATTACCGCGATCAATCTCCATCATGCTTTACTGCCAAGACATCCTGGTCGAAACGCAGAAGCATGGGCAATTTATGAACAGGATAGTGAAACCGGGGTTACATGGCATTTTATGACTCCAGAAGTAGATGCGGGACAAGTCCTTATTCAAAGAAGATTTGCTTTGGATCATAAGATTACGGCAATAAAATTACTGAAGTATTTACATGACTTGGCTGTTGATTCCTTTTTCGAGATCATTTCTGATCTTTTACGGGATCGGGAAATTTCTTACCCTCAACCGCAGGAATCAAAGGGGAAAATGCACTATTCATGGGAAATTCCCAATCAGGGTTATGTAGATTTGAACTGGACTGCCCAGAAAATATCAGCTTTTTTACGATCAATGGATTACGGTATTTTAGAAACACTTGGTAAACCCAAACTTCAGATAAACGAAAAATGTTACATCTGGAAAAAATATGAGATTGAGGAAATCCCACGGGGAAATGTAATTGAAGAAGTTAGAATGTTTGATTCGTCCGTCACAATTATAAAAAACAATCATCGAATCAATTTATTGAATATATCCCAAATTGAATAAAGTTGTACTGGAGATTTAACATGGAAAAACTGTTGCGAATCTTGTCTGAAGTTAAACCGGGCTGTGATTTTGAGAACAATAAGAGTTTAATTGATGATGGAATTCTAGATTCATTTGATATTATCACTTTGGTCGGAGAATTATCTGAACAATATGATATTGAAATCGGTGTAGAGAATCTTCTTCCGGAAAATTTTAACTCAGTTGAAGCAATCCTAAACCTGATCCAACGGTTGCAAGACGAAGATTAATACCTGCATTTAAATATTGATTTACAAAAAAGAGCAATGAGTTTTACGTCATTCCAGTTTTTTATCTTTCTACTGATAGTTTTTGTGGTTTATTTTCTTATTCCAAAGAAATTTCAGTGGATTGTTACATTAATTGCAAGCTATATCTTTTATATTTACGCCAGCTTGTCGGCGGTTTTATTCCTCCTTTTTACGACGGCATCCACATTTTATACCGGTTTTTTGATGGGGAAAGCAAACGAGCAATATGCCAAAATTTTGTCGGATGGTGGTAATACTCTAACTAGAGAGCAGAAAAAGCAATATAAAACAGACAACAAAAAGAAGAAGCGTCTAATCCTCACGGTAGCATTGGTTGCCAACTTCGGAATACTTGCCTTTCTTAAATATTTCAATTTCTTCGCTTCAAACACTAACGTGTTATTAGATTTCCTTTCAACTGATGCCGCACTTCCCATATTAAATTTGCTTCTCCCTCTGGGAATATCATTCTACACCTTTCAATCGGCCGGATATGTGATCGATGTTTACCGCGGTAAGATTGCCCCGGATAAAAATATTGCCAAATTCGCTTTGTTTGTATCCTATTTCCCCCAAATCGTTCAGGGACCCATTGGACGTTATGATGAGCTGGCGAATCAGCTTTACGCTCAACACAGTTTTGACTACACTCGAGTTAAATTTGGATTGCAGTTGATGCTGTGGGGTCTGTTTAAGAAACTGGTAATCGCTGACAGAGCTGCGATCATCGTTAATACGGTCTTCGATCATTATCTAAAATATAATGGACTTACCCTCTTTTTTAGTGTACTTTTATATTGCATTCAAATCTATTGTGATTTTTCCGGTGGAATTGATATTGCCCGGGGAATCGCACAGGTGATGGGGATAGAACTCAGAGAGAATTTCAAACGCCCCTTATTTGCCACCTCCATTGCCGATTTCTGGCGTCGGTGGCATATTTCTCTCAGTGAATGGACAAGGGATTATATTTTTTACCCGCTGTCGCTTTCCCGTTCGTTTGCGCGGTTAGGCAAATCATCTCGAAAAATTTTGGGAACATATTTCGGAAAGTTGTTGCCTACTTTCCTGGCGATGTTGATAACTTTTCTTGTCGTTGGAATATGGCATGGAGCAAATTGGAAATATGTTGCTTATGGCCTGTATAATGGTATTTTAATCTTCGCGGGTATTTTGTTTGAACCATTCCTCACACGCATTTTTACCGAGAAAAACGCAAAGGTCAATAGTTTTAGTTGGCGTTTCATGAATATCATAGGGACTCTATTCTTGGTTTGTATTGGTCGATATTTTTCCCGTGCTGATAACCTGAGGATTGCTTTAAGTATGTTGAAAAGGACTTTTTTAAACTTCAATCCTTGGGTATTGTCTGAAGGACTATTTTCCAAAATGGGGCTGAACGAGAAAAACCTGCAATTATTATGGATTTCTATTCTAGTGCTGCTGATAGTAGACATATTGCAGGAGCAAGGATACCATTTGCGTGAGAAAATTGCTGAGCAGAATATTGTTTTCCGATGGGTGTTTTACTATGTCGCAATTTTTGCGACGCTGATCTTTGGAGTTTATGGTATAGATTACGTTGCCAGTGATTTTATTTATATGGGCTTTTAGATCATGAAAATGAGAAAATCACTTCTACAATTAATTAAAGTGGTCGTTTTTCTGGGATTCTTTTATCTTTTCTACACTTCCTGTTCAAATATTCTGGTTCCCAAAAATGAAGATTATAGGACATCCTTTGCGCGGACAAATGCTTTTTATGCACTACCTAAAGATTCAATAGACGTTCTATTTCTGGGAGCCAGTACATATTTTAGAGGCATAACTCCATTAGAAATGTGGGAAAATTACGGTTTTACAAGTTACATTCGCTCCGTTGGTGGACAAGCCCCAGCAGTTTCGTATTATTATCTGGTTGAGTCATTAAAATATCAAAAACCCAAGGTTGTTGTGATTGATGCTTCAACGCCTTTATATGAGACTTATGCTGTAGATGAAAAAGAAGGTAAGTTAAGAAATGCTATAGATTCAATGAGATTATCGATCTATAAATTTAAACTTGTTAAAGAGATTGTATCAAGGAGCACACAGCAGACTTTTACCAGTTATCTCTTTCCCTTGCTGCGCTATCATTCTCGATGGGATGAACTTGTACGTGTTGATTTTGAATATAATCTCAGGGATGAGATGGATTCGTATAAAGGTATTCTTAAGATTGATTTCGAAGCAGAAACTATTGAATTGCCGGAAAATTATATGCAACCGGATGATAGAATTGTAGATTATTCAAAAAGCGCATTGGATTATTACCAAAAAATGTTCCAATTCTGTGAGGAAAATGATATTGCTGTTGTTCTCGTTACTATGCCCAGAGTGGATTGGGGGTATTCACAGCATTTCGCGACAAAACAACTGGCTGATCGCTATAATATTCCCTATGTTGATTATTGCCTAGATGAAAATTTGAATGCTCTTGATCTCAATTTAAAAACGGATTTTCACAACAAAAACCATCTTACCATACTTGGTGCCCAAAAAGTTTCTCGAAATTTAGGTGCTTTTCTCCAGAAGACATACAACCTGAAAGACAAGAGAAATGATCCTGCTTACCAGCAATGGAACCTTGATTTGCGGGATTATAAAGAAGCTTTTGCTGCCGCTGAAACTGCTGTTGAAGCTTCCGCTTCAATAGAATAAGGCTCTTTTTTAGAATTACCTAACTAAGCAAAAGAACTAACTCGCTTCTTCATTCTCTCTAAAATCATCAGAATTAAAACAAAGAAATCCTTGAAATTCGCATGACGTAGGCCGGGGGAGCCTGCGCCATGCATAACTAGAGGAATGTGAAATTTAATCCGGTAAGTTACCGGCCCGCGAGGATGGCTTCGCGATCGACTTTTACCGTGGAAATCGGCTTGATATCGAAATTGTCAACCAGTACCTGAATGACATTGGGAGAAAGGAACGCCGGGAGTGTCGGCCCGAGGCGGATCTTCTTGACCCCAAGGTACAGCAGCGCTAACAAGACAATGACCGCTTTCTGTTTGTGCCTGTCAATCTCATACGAAATTGGCAGGTCGTTGATATCTTCTACACCGAAGATCTCAGCTAGCTTCTGGGCGATCGCCACCAGTGAGTATAAGTCATTGGGTAAGCATCCCCAATGTAAAAACGGCGGTTTATCCGCCGTTTTGTGTCTCTTTTAGTGCATCCTGTTCCCACTGACTTGTGGTCATTGTTTTGTGATTGCGTGAGGCTTTGGTTCGGTCAAGAGGATTGATTAAATGTGAATTTAAAATTCACTGTTTCTACCCCCAATATTTTTTCTTGATTAATATTTTTTCCCATAACCGAATGCGCCTTGAAGTTCACAATTTCTTGCAGCAAATTCAGAAGCTTGCTGCATTGATTTTGGTACAGATTCCCCGCTAAGCCAATTAACTAAAAAATTGGCGATAAAAGCATCTCCAGCTCCCAGAGTATCGACTGTGTCAATCTTAACAATAGGTTGATGATAAAATTCTTTTTCAGAATACACCCAAGAACCTTTTTTCCCTTGTGTGAAAATAATTAACTCTGGTTTAAATCTTGTCAATTCTTCGGTAAGACTTTTTATTTGGTCAAAATCCATCTCAGCTATCGAGAATACCGGTATATCAACATAGGGCAATATATTTAGGATGTACGATTTGTCGTCGATATGATTAGAAAAGTCGAAAGAGAGTATTTTGCTTGCTCTTCTTAGCTCATCTATCTGTTTTTCTAAACCACTGTATATACTTGTGTGTACAATATCAAAATTTTGAATATATCTGAAATCCTCTTGTGATAATTCCAGCAAAGAAGAAGCTCCTTTGAAGCTTGACTCAAAAAATCTTTCCCCTTCCTGTATACTCACCTCAACATAAGAATTTTTTATGCCTTTTAATATTTTACAGTGTGAGACTTCAACCCCTTCTTTTTTTAATGATTCTAAGATCCAATCTCCACCCGAATCATCCCCAACAGCACCAATGTAAGCAGAATCAACGCCACAGCGTCTTGCCAGTACAGCAACATTTAAGGCGTTTCCTCCAGGGAACTGTGTTCGAATATGAGTATATGTATCGAGAGTGTTGTCTCCAACACCAATCAGTCTTTTCATTCTAGTAATCCATTTTACCCATATATCTTCGAGTAGATAAAGGATGATCTCTCCAAACAGCCAAGTGGTCTACAAAGCTATTAGAAGCAGCTCCTATAATATAAGGTGCAAGTATTGCTCTCACAGAATTAGGGATTGTACTCATATCGAAATCTTTCGAATCGTAAATCATCAACTTCTCGGTATGATTTTTTAAGAACCTCACTACACGCTCTCCAATTGGGCGAGAAGGGTCTTCACCTAAATAAACGATCGCAGGTATGTCTTTATCTACAATTTCAAAAGGACCATGGAAAAATTCCGCAGCTTCACCAACAAAAAGCTTCAACCAAAGAGATTCCATCATTACGCATACCCCAAAACCATAAGCAGTTGTGTAACAAGGTCCACTACCAAGCGTCATATAAAAATCTTCATTTTTAAAACGATTTGCATATTCCTGGTTTTTTGCTGCAGATTGTTCTTCTGCTTCAGCTAATAGGTTGGGGAAAGCTTGTAAACCGGTCATTATTTCTTCATGCAAATCCCAATCCCCTTTTTCTTGCATCATTGCAGAAACCATTGCCAAAAGAATTACAAATTTTGCTTCAAAACTGGCCTTGCTTTGACCATAACAAAAATTGTTTTCTGTTTCTTCTGCTAATGGAGAATTCGCAGCCATCGTAACAGACAGAGTTTTGCATGGGAAAGATTTAATAAATTTTGCAGCTTCAACAATTTCTGGTGTTTTCCCGGAATGAGACATCATTATTACTAATGAATTCTGATCTAACATTGCGGGCGATTGACAAACAAATTCTGCAGGATAATACAAGTACGACTCAATGGTTTTTGAATAGATATCCATCCAATATTTTATAGAAGCCATTTCTTTATTTGGAGCGCCACAGGCAACAAAGAATACTCTGTTTACACCTTCTTGTACCATCTTGCGTCCAAGACTTGCGGCTTGCTGAGATATTTCAAGTGGAGATCTCAAACCCATAATATATTTATCTTGCAAAAAATCTGATACCATCGTATATTCCTTTCTTTAAACCCTAATCTTCAATAATGTCATATTCAAGCGTGCTCTTTGATTCCAGAACAACCCGATCCGGATGGTTAACCGAAACAAAATATTCAAAAGGTTGGCCTGCTTCATCAAAGGTCACACCACGCATCAACAAAACCGGATCCATTTCATTAATTCCAAGCAGTTTTGCCTCATTCTCAGTTGCATAAGAAACCCGAACGTTTTCAATACTGTTTTTGGGTTTAATAGAATATTGTCTCTCTAAAATATCATAGAGAGAAGAGTCCCTGTTAACCAGATTCTCCGCTACCAAACCAGGAATTAAAACTTTTGGCAAATAAATTGTTTCAATACAAATTGGCTGATTTGAAATTACCCGCAATCTGCGGATTAATACCACTTCTTCAAGTTCATTAATTCTCAATTTTTGAGCAATTTTTTTAGTTGTTGTCTGTACATTAAAATGTAACAGAACTGATTCAGCATGAAGGCCAACTTTTTGAAGACCTTCAGAAAACCCCAATGGCCGTTCAATACCAATATGCCTTTCAATAAATGGCCTTGTGCGAACAAAGGTTCCACTACTAGATCTTCGCTCTAAAACACCTTGGGCAATCAGATCTTCTATCGCTCTACGAATCGTAGTGCGACTGATACCAAGTTGGTCAGATAAATCACGTTCGGATGGGATTTTGTCACCCGGACGGTATATATCATCTACTATTTGTCTCTTAATAAATTTTTCAATCCATAAATAAAATGGTTTTGTGATATCTTCATTGGGAAGTTCTATTGGGCCCATTTGATTTCCTTCAGATTGGATTTAGCGAGATCTTTTGAATACTAACTGATGGTAATGATCCCACCAAAACAGCTAGATGAGATCATTACCATTAAGACATCTATTTATTCAACTATATCCCACTCTTCTGCATTCCAGAAGGGCCGGCTAAACGCGTTATATGTCCCCAGTTTCAACCGGGGGGTTCTGCCGGTTACATTGATTCTTGAATACATCATAATTACATAGGCCTGATCATAGAAATATTGTTGGACCTTATCCAAAGCCAATTTCCTGATTTCCGGATCAGACGAAGAATTAATCCCTTCGATTAAGTTAATTAATTGAGGATCACATACTCCATAAAGATTATATCCCCCGGGATTATCAGGACTGGGAATATCACAGTTCCAATCCCCCATTTGAGGGTACGGATCTGGATAAAAACCTTGTGTATAAGCCGAGAGATCAAATTCTCCGGTAGACAGGGTTCCATTATCCGTGTAAGACGCAAATAGAGTGCCACCAGGAACATGCCTTGGAGTAAATTCAATACCAATTTTCGACAGATCAGATTGTACAATGATTGCCACATCTTGGCGCAAAGCATCTGTCGTTGTAACAAAATCAAAGGAGAGTTTTTCTAAATTACCATCACACATCCCTTCTCTAACGCCATCACCGTCCTGATCGGTATAACCGGCACTCTCCAATAATTCAATGGCTTTATCTGTATTATAAGGTCTGGGAATAAGATTTTCATTTGTCCAGACACTATTCGGCCATTGGGAAGCGGGAACTTCCACCGCTCCACCTAATAGATTGTCAATAATGGCCTGTCTATTGATGCCATAGATGAAAGCTTCTCGAACTCGGATATCTTTGAGTGAGCATGGACCGTCTTGAGCAGCCGCGCTATTGGGAAATCCTTCAACCGTTTGGGTTGACTGAAGATTAAACAAATAATGTTCAAAATAGGGGCTGGGAATGAGATCGGTTTCAATATCTGGTGCGAGTCCCATCAGTTTGGGAATATCAACTTCAGAAAAATCTGTATAGAAATCAATATCTCCAACTTGAAGACCTGCTAGAGCAGATTCCGGATCTGGAACGAAGCGCACAAAAATTTGATCGATTTTTGGACGATCCTTATGATAATTTGCATTTGGCAATAATTCAATGTGGTCACCAGCGACCCATTCGACAATAACAAATGGCCCGGTTACAACACTGGGGATGTGAGCAAATGGATCAGTTTCAATATTCGTTTTTCCTTCAAGGATGTGTTTTGGAAGTATCGCGCCAGCGACCTGAGGCCCCTGGGTAAACAGGGTATACCATGGTGGGTAGATTTCCTTAAAGTGAAGTATCACCGTGTAATCATCAGGAAGTTCAATACGATCAATTTTGTCATATCCGGTTTGCCAAAGTGAGGCGTTTTCCTCACTCATTGTCATTTCCCATGTGTACTTAACGTCAGCTGAAGTAAGTGGGGCCCCATCCGACCAGAGCAAACCTTCCTTTAAATGCCACGTTATGGTTAGCCCATCATCAGAAATCCCACCATTTTCAGTTGTTGGAATCTCAGTAGCCATATCTGGAACAATGTTTCCTTCACCATCCCATTCAGCTAATCCTAACAGGGTTAATTGTGCAACAGAAAACGCACTGGCCATCGTAGTGAAATAGGGTGTGATATTGTCTGGCTCCTGCTTCATGCCAACTACCACAGTCTTGGGGTTATCGGGCAAAGGAATTACTTGCCCTGTGGCTTCTGGTACGGCAACTTCTTCTTCAATATCTACGACTTCAGACGAGACTGTATCAGTCATAACATCATCCAAGTCTGTTTTACTTGCAGTAGATTGACAAGAGGATAGAATTAGCCCCCCGACAATTAAAATACTGCACAAAATACGAACTTTTAATTTCATCTTTTCTCCTTTTTCTAGATATTATTAATTTAGGGCTTCAGATTGCATTAAACATAACTTTCATTTGTGTGTGGATCAAATGCATCTCGAAGACCATCACCCACCAAGTTAAAACACAGGATTGTATAAATAATATAAAATCCAGGTATTACCCACATCCACCAAAGTCCACCTTGAATGTATGAGATAGACTGTGTCATCATATTTCCCCATGTAGCGGTTGGTGGTTGAACACCCAAACCCAAGAATGATACGTAGGCTTCCATGATAACTGCATTTGCCAAGCCCAAAGTTGTTGCCACAATGAGAGATCCCACTGTGTTTGGAAGGAGATGAACAAATAAAATTCGAGGATTCTTTGCTCCCAAAATAATAGCTGCGTGAACAAATTCTCTTTCTTTCAGAGAAAGCACCTCTGCTCGTACAATTCTTGCCACATACATCCATGAAGTAGCACCAATTACCAGCACAACAATGGGAACACTACCGCTAAATGTCCTGCCAAAAATATTTAGCACCTGGATGTCTTTTCCAAAATATTTTCCAACAACGATCAATAATAGGAGTGAGGGGATAGATAACATTGATTCCGTAAATCGCATTAATATAGAATCGATCAAACCGCCATAATATGCGGCTATACCACCAATTAACGTACCCAAACTAATTTGTAAAAAAACTGCCAAAACACCAATCACTATCGTAATTTGGCCTCCATAGATTATTCTTGCAAATTGATCCCTACCAGTATTATCTGTTCCGAACCAATGGGTGCGTGATGGAGGTTGAATCCGATTAGTGATATCTGTTTGATTGGCTTGTGATTCGGGAATCAAAATCGAACCTAACAATATAAATATCAACAAAAGAAATAATCCTGCCAAACCCAACAGCGCAGTTTTATGTTCGCAAAATTTAATCCAAATAATTTTTACCGGAGTAAATGATTGAGTATTTTGATCGGTAATGGTTGTCAACTTTTTCTTCCTGGTATTTACTTTAGGGTATAGACTTAATTCAGACGTATTCTCGGGTCAATCAAACCATAAACAATGTCCGTTACAATCGTCATTATTACAACGGCCGTAGAAATAATCAGTAATACACCATTTACAACTGGAAAATCTCCACGTTGTGCATATTCCCAGAACAACCTACCTAACCCTGGCCACGCAAATATCGTTTCGGTTACAACTGCTCCACCAAACATTGCCGCAATATCTAATCCCACCATACTCACAATTGGCAGTAGCGCATTCGGCAAAATATGATTGAACATAATTTTTCCCATCCCCAAACCTTTCGAGACCGCTGTTCTTATATAGTCATTCGACATGACTTCGAGTATGCTTGATCGAAGGAAGCGGGAATACCTGGCTGTTTGAATAGCAGTTATGGTTGTTACAGGTAAAACCAAATGTCTCGCTAATTCAATTATGTTGTGGTGATCCCATATATCCGTGCCCGTCGGTAAGTAAGGCAATCCCCATTCTTTGAATTTAACAGAAAACAAAATAATCAATATCAATCCAATAAAGAACACAGGCATAGAGTAACCGACAAAACTTACTGTTGAGATGATGTTATCTATTAATGAATACCGCTTCTTAACCGCAATAAAGCTCAATAAGAAAGCCAGCAATAGCGTCACAATCTCTGCACTAAGCATCAGGATCAATGTCATTGGGAGTCGCTCAACAATCAATTTCCAAACTGGTTGTTTTGAAAAAAGAGATATACCTAAATCACCTTGTGCCACCTTTTTTAGCCATAAAAAATATTGAACGGGGAAAGGCTCATCCAAACCAAGCTCATTGTAAATCCTGGTCTTATCTTCAGCTGAGAAGCCAGCTTTACCTACATATTGAGCCATTGGATCGCAAGATAAGCGCGTAAAAGAAAAAATCAAAAATGTATTGATGAAAAGAATGAGAATGGCTTGGAGCAATCGCTTAAGAATATATGAATTCAATATACTTACCTCACCTTTTTAAGCGAAAAAATTGGTTTAAATAGCACAAATTGGTATCATTTTGGTATATACCAATATAATACCAATTTGTACGATTGTCAAGCATTTTCTTAAATAGTTTTAAACCGTTTCCCGAGCGCATAAAAATTATTGGGGTTTAATACATTGCTCCTTCCTTTCATCTTAGAAAAAGCAAGAAATCAGTACAGGTTGAATTTCTAAGAAACTTTTGAGCAATTAATTTGAACTACTCAAGAAAATGAAGTCTTCTGTATTTAAAATACCAACCTCATCTAAAAAGTAAACGGCAATATTTTTGGATTGTTTTTTTAAGATGGGAAAAAACAAAGCGGTGATGCATACCGCCTTTTTGGACCTATTTTATATACCCCACTCTTTAATTCGCGTTCCCCGATTGGGCAATGCCGGTCCGGATGGCAAGGACGGCGGCCTGAGTGCGGTCGGAGACACCGAGCTTGCCGAAGATTGAGCTGACATAATTGCGGACGGTGCCTTCCGAGAGGAACAGCCTCCCGGCGATCTCGGCATTGGTGAAGCCCCGCGCCAGCAGCCGGAGCACGTCCAGCTCGCGGTCGCTGAGTAAATTGGTCAGAGTGGTGTCAGGAGCGGGCGCGGATTGGGTGATATGTGAGAAGAGCTTGCCTGCCACCTTGGGGTCAACATGAGTACCGCCCTCCATGGTTCCTTTGATGGCCTCAATGAGGGTTTCACGGGGCGCATCTTTCAGCAGATAACCGGCCGCTCCGCTGCGGATGGCATCGAAAACCCATTCATCCATGTCATAGGTTGTCAATACCAGCACCTTGATCTCCGGATAACGGTCGTGGATAATACGGGTGGCCTGAATGCCGTTCATAACCGGCATTTTAAGGTCCATTAACACCAGGTCCGGCATAAGCTGTTCGACCTGCTCCAGGGCCTCCTGCCCGTCATTGGCAATGCCAACCACTTCAACCTCGGGAACCGTTCCCAGGATTGCCCGTAAACCTTCGCTTACCACGACCTGATCATCGCAGATCAACAGTCGGATCATGCCCACCTCCATAAATCAGCGTAATGCTGGTACCTTCCCCCGGTGTACTGTTGAGTGTGAAATCCGCACCGATGGCCTCGGCGCGCTCGCGCATGCCCTGCAAGCCAAATTGGCGTTCAGGGTCAATCTGGTGCAGGTCAAAACCACGCCCGTCATCCGAGAACTCAAGCCTGAGCGTTCCATTCCTTTGGGTAAGCACCAGCCGGATCTTCCGGGCACCGGCGTGCTGGGTTGCGTTGGTGAGGGCCTCCTGAGTGATGCGGTAAAAACACTGTTCGACATCCGGCGACAGTTCACCCAGATTTTCATCAATCTCCAGGGTTAAGTCCAACCCAAGGCGTGCGGCGGTGGATTCGGCCTGAGTCCGCACGGCCAATCCCAGCCCGATATCCTCCAGCGGAGAGGCGCGCAGGGCCTGAAGGGCGCGCCGGGTTTCGGAAAGGCCTTCACGGGTGGAGGCCAGGGAATTTCCTAACATGGCCTTGGCGCGATCCGGTTCCGTGTCCCACAACGCACGTACTGCTTCCAGCTCTACAGCCACACCGCTGAGGGTGTGGGCGAGGATATCATGCAGTTCGCGCGCCAGACGGTTGCGTTCCCGGCTGAGGGTGAGCTGTTCCAGCGTGGTGGCGTACTGCGCCAGGCGGGCATTTGCCAGTTCCAGTTCATGCCGCTGAGCACGCTGGCCGGCCATCAGGCTGGTTACCAACCAGCCTACGATCAAATAAGAGACCATGCGGATGATCTCGACCCCTACCAATTGGAAGGGGAGCGTCAAAGAAGGGGAAGTCTGCTTTATGATGAACCCTACTGTGAGTGCATCCAAAACAATGGTTGAAACGCAGAATTTGATTACGGCCCTGAAGTCGTACTGCCAGGCGAGAACAACCAGCGGGATGAACAGAACCGGGATCAACTGCCAGGCATTGACCAGCACTGAAGAATCCGCAGGACTGATGAAACGGAAAAACAGAGCTGTAAATTGTTCCAGGATGGGTCCAATTGTGGCGATTACCACCCCGATTATCAGGTAATACTGTTTGAGAATCTGCTCCAGACGGGGACATACGAGATAACCCACCATCAAGCCGGAGCTGGCCAAGCTGACCCAATACATATAGGGTGGCGTGTCGGGCCAACCAATGTGAATGACCTGGAACAGAATTGAGAAGACGATCATGACAAAGCGCACGCTGCTCATCAACCGGAAAGCAGAGAGTACGCCTTGCTCAAGAGGATAGCGTAGTTTCATGGCATTATCATAGCACGATTTAAAACCACAAGCTATTGACCGCAGCAACATGAAGATATGACGGGGGTCATAGGCGGAAGTGATCCGGCTCATGGGAGGTTGTTGCGGGCGACACTCACCCAAATTGAAACCATCTCTTATAGTTAGGCTGCAATACCGGCCAGGCGCATTTAAAGCGCTGGAGCCAGCGAAGTTATCAATTATTTTTAGGAGAATAGAAAATGAAGAGAAACCTGATCATTGGTGGAATTATCGTTGCCGTATTGTTAGTCGGTTTTTTTGTGCTGCCATCGATATTATCCGGTGGGCAGCAGGACACTGGCAGTACGCTGCAAACCGAGCCGCTTGCGGTCGGTGAATTGACGGCTTATGTGGGCGCGACGGGAACTGTGCGTTCCAGCCAGAACGCGGTTCTCAACTGGCAGACCGGCGGAACGGTCGCTTCGGTTTTGGTGGATAAAGGAGATGTGGTCACTTCCGGAACCGTTCTGGCGGAATTGGAGCAGACCTCTCTTTCGCAGAGCATTATCCTGGCTCAATCCGATCTGATCTCTGCTAAGCAGAACCTGGAGGATGTACTCAATTCCGGCGAAGCGCGTGCCAATGCGCAACTGGCACTGGTTCAGGCACAGCAAGACCTGGAAGACGCAGAAGAAGATAGCCAGAGCAAACAATACCAGCGCGCCGGTCAGAATACCATTGATATTTCCCGTGCCGATCTGATCCTTGCAGAGGATGCGCTGGATGATGCTGAAGTAATCTATGACCGGAATGCCGACCGCTCTCAGGATGACCCGATCTATGCGGCCGCTCTCAGCCAACTGGCAAATGCACGTAAAACCCGCGACAAGGCTTATTACAACTACCAATATGTCGCCGGGCTGCCGGACCCTCTGGATATCTCTGAAGTTGAGGCTGAATTGGCGCTGGCTCAGGAAAAGCTGCTGGCTGCCGAACGCGAATGGAACCGCCTGAAAGACGGTCCCGACCCGGATGATATTGAAACCGCGCAGAACCGGGTGACGGCTGCTCAAGCCACCCTGAATCTGGCCCACCTGACCGCACCTTTTAATGGGACTCTGACCGAAATCTCGGTGGACCCGGGTGATGTGGTCAACGCCGGAACCCGGGCTTTCCGCCTGGATGATCTCTCACGCCTGCTGGTCGATGTGGATGTCTCCGAAGTGGATATCAACGGTGTGCAGATCGGACAACCGGCCACCCTGACCTTCGACGCTATCCCGGGAAAAGAATACGCCGGTGTGGTGGATGATGTGGCCGCGGTGGGTAACACCGTCTCCGGCGCGGTCAACTTCACCGTGACCATCCAGATTATGGATGCGGATGAAGCAGTGCGTCCCGGTATGACGGCTGCGGTTAATATTGCTGTCCAGCAGTTGGAAAACGCCTTGCTGGTTCCCAACCGCTCTGTGCGCACCCTGGACGGTCAACGGGTAATCTACATCCTTAAGAATAACCAGTCTGTTACCGTCCCGATTACTCTGGGAGCCACATCCAACACCTACAGCGAGATTCTGGAAGGCGACGTGCAGGCCGGAGATCTGGTTGTGCTCAATCCATCTACAGTGCTGCAAATTCAACCAGGTTCCGGCAACCGGGGCCCGTTCTAAATAGGAGATTCACCATGTCTGATAGAAATGAGTGGGTGGTCGATGCTAAAGATCTGACCCGGGTTTACCAGATGGGTGAGATTGAGGTACGGGCGCTGCGGGGTGTATCTGTGCAGATCGCTCGCTCGGAAGTGGTTGCCATTATGGGGCCATCCGGATCGGGAAAATCCACTCTGATGAATATTCTGGGCTGCCTGGACCGCCCCACGGACGGACAATATACCCTGGATGGGGAATCCGTCTCGACATTGAATGATGATCAGCTCTCTACCATCCGTAACCGCAAGGTGGGCTTTGTTTTCCAGAGTTTCAACCTGCTCCCGCGGATCACGGCCGAAGCCAATGTGCTCCTGCCCCTGCGCTATTCCGGCCATTACAACGGCGACTCAAAAGAGAAAGCCCGCGCCGCGCTGGAAGCCGTGGGGCTGGGTGAGCGGATCCATCACCGCCCTAACGAACTCTCCGGCGGGCAGCAGCAGCGAGTGGCGATTGCCCGGGCGCTGGTCACCGACCCGGCCATCATCCTGGCGGATGAGCCCACCGGCGCATTGGACAGTAAGTCCGGCCAGGAAATCATGGACATCATGCTGAATCTGAACCGCGAGCACGGGACAACCGTCATCTTTGTGACCCACGACCCAAAAATTGCCGAGCTGACCCAGCGGGTGATCCGCATCCTGGATGGGAGAATTGAGGAAACCGCATGAACCTGTACCAATCTTTTATTGAGGCCCTTGAAAGCCTCGTCTCAAACAAAATGCGCACCGGCCTGACCGTGCTGGGTGTTGTGATCGGCGTGGCTGCCGTGATTGCCATGCTGGCAGTGGGCGAAGGTGCTCAGTCTTCCATTACCGGGCAGATCGAGGGCATTGGCACCAACGTGGTTTTTATTTCCCCGGGCGGCGACGAAGATGTGCGCAACCCCAAACCGCTCACGCTGAGCGATGCGGAAGCCCTGGCCGACCCATTGGCAGCGCCCAATGTGGCCGCCGTAGCCCCTATTCTCTCGGGGCGGAACGATGTCACTTACGGCGGCGAAAGCAGTTCCGTGTCCATATTGGGCGTGACTCCGGAATATGAAATGGTATCAAATGAGGCACTTACAGAAGGTGAATTCATCAATGAGACGGATATTCTGGGACGGGGTTCCGTAGCCGTGATTGGTCCGGACACTGCCGAGAAGCTGTTCGACCGCACCGATGGCATCACTGGCGAGACTATCCGCATCAACGGGCAGCCTTTCCGGGTGGTCGGCGTGCTGGAATCGAAGGGTGGCACCGGTTTAGGCAGCCAGGATGACCGTATTCTGGTGCCCATCACCACTGCCCAATCACGGTTGATGCAGCGTGACCCCAAGGATAGTGTGAGCAGTATTCATATCCAGGCTTCCAGTTCCGAGGGGGTGAATGCCGCGGTTGACGAGATCTCCGAAATACTGCGCCTGCGCCACCGCACCGAGATTGGAATGGATGATTTCACCATTTTTACCCAGCAGAGTATCCTCGACACCGCTTCTGCTATTACAGGGGTATTCACTATTTTTCTGGGCGGCGTGGCCGGTATCTCTTTGCTGGTGGGTGGAATCGGGATTATGAATATCATGCTGGTTTCGGTGACCGAACGTACCCGCGAAATTGGTCTGCGCAAGGCACTTGGGGCACGCAAACGGGATATTCTTTCTCAATTCCTGACCGAATCGGTTGTGTTAAGTTTATTGGGCGGGATCATGGGGATTATCCTGGCCTGGATTCTGGCGACCGTGATTGGCGCGGTTGCCGCTGCAAGCGGGACCCCCATTACCCCTCAGATCAGCCTGGGCTCCATCCTGCTGGCAACTCTTTTCTCAATGGCTGTCGGTCTGCTGTTTGGACTTTATCCGGCTAACCGGGCTGCCAGTTTACAACCTGTGGAAGCTTTACGTTTTGAATAGTCTTGTCGGGAGTTTTCTCCCGTTTTTAGAAAATAGAGGAAATCGTCATGAATAAGAAATTAACCCTTTCAATCTTTGTCTTATCCGCGGCGCTGGTACTGGCTTCCTGCCAGATTCCCACCGTGCCGATTGAGGAGGCCGCCAGCAGCCTTCAGGCTGCTTCCGTCCAAGCATCTGTCGTGGAAGAGATTCCCACCGCGACTGCCGAACCCACTGCCGTGCCGCAGCCTACTTCTGTGCCGACCGCCGTTCCACCCGTCACTGACGGTGCAGAACAGGCCGCTCAAGCCTATTTTGAGACCTTGAGGATGCGCGATCATGAAGCTGCCGCGGATCTGGTTTCGGAGTTCAGCCTGATGGTCTTTCGGATGACCCGTCTGGATGTGATTGACCAGCTCATGCTGGAGTCGGCCGGCGGTATGGATTACACAGGTTTTGAGATTGTGGAAAGCAGTCTGCTTGATGAACAGACCGCTCTGGTACAGGTCAAATACGAAGGTCAGGTAGAAGGAACTGCACCGGAGGAAGCTGCAACAGAAGAGGCTGTAACAGAGGAGGCTGTAACAGAGGAAGCTGCAACAGAAGAAGCTGCAACAGAGGAGGCTGCAACAGAGGGGGCTGCAACAGAGGGGGCTGCAACAGAGGGGGCTGCAACAGAGGGGGCTGCAACAGAGGGGGCTGCAACAGA
>JAHDQE010000058.1 GCA_018433975.1 Ornatilinea sp.
GCCAAGCTCAACATCAACATCGTCCTCGACTGGATGAACGGCTATAAGGCCGGGGTGGAAGTCGGCGAGCCCAACCTCGATCTGTACATCCAGATCCCGGAAACTGCCGCTGGCCGCGGCATCATCGGCCCGGACTCCGGCCTGCTCGAATCGTACGGACCTGACTGGGTAGATGAATTCATCGGGATCGGCACCCTCCTGGATCCTTCCAAATTCACCCCGGACGGCATTTTCACCGGTTTCCCGCCCTTCGCCCAGCACCTATTTGACGGCGGGGTGGATACCGGTATCGATGGCGAAGGTTCCCTGATGTCGCCCACCGAGTATGCTTCCATCAAATTCGGCCTTAAAGTGAGCGGTTCACCCTATTACACCCCGAAATATGCCGGCACCTACAAAGTATTCGTGACCGATTACAGCGACGTATTCCCCGGGAATCGTTATCTGACCTCAGAAGTGGAGGATTCGGATGTGCAGGATATCTTTGTAGCCCCCGTCGTGCGGGTCTGGTCTTACGGCTATCTGGTCCAGACTGTCCGGCTGGAAGACGGCACTGCGAATTGTGATGGCACCTACGACTGGTGGCATGTCCTCGATCTCAACGGCGCAAATGCACCCTCCAGCGTTAATGATTGCGGCAACCAAACCAGCGCAGATTATTAACAAATACGGATACAATCAATAAACCAGGCGGGCACAGCTACTGTGCCCGCCTGATCTTTAAATAACATTTTTCATCCCAGAATCGGATAAGCCACCACAATCACCCGGTGGGTGTTGTTGGTGGGCGGCCAGCACGATACCACCGTCAACCGCGGAGCCCGGCTGGGCTTGAAGTACTCGGCGTAAGCCGCCGCATCTTCCTCTTCTTCCAGCACAGGGAAAATATTCACTTCCGCCACCTGGTAGACCCACTGCCGTTCTCCGGTCGTCAGGAGAATCGAGTCTCCGTTGTGCAGTTCCGCCAGATCGCGGAACACGGATGAGTGAATATTATTATGCCCATACAGGATCACATTTCCCCCATGTTCTCCGGGCAGCGCACTGGAAAGCACCCAGCCTACCCGGGCATCGGGGGAATCCCATTCGCGGCCTTCCGGCACGTCCGGGTCATCCACCGGAGACCAGCCCACCGGTGTCACCGGGGCCAGCACATTCAGAGCGGGAATTTCCATCCAGTCAATCAAACGCTCCCCGTATTCAAGGCGCGCTATTTCTTCCACCGTCTCGGGAAATGGGGTGGGGGTATCCTCTGGAACAGTCGGAGTCGGATTATCCGGAGAAGAGGAAACAGGAGGAATGCCCTGTGGCGTGGTATGAATTTGTGGCGTTGGCTGTAATGGTTCCGGCATGGGAAGAGATGCTTCCGGCTGGCAGGCGGAACTTACCGCCAGAAGAAGAAAGGCCATCCAGAGTCTTTTGCGGATCAATTTCTTCGCCAGACCCACCATCCCGCGCACCCCACCAGCAGCGCCGTAATAAGCCCCGCCATCAGGCGGTTTCGCACGAGCGGCGCACCAGTCACCGGCAGGGATTCCGGTTCCGACAGGGTGAACACACAGAATACCGAGAAATGCGGAACCGGCGCTGTCAATCGGGTTTCAGCGGCATCGACCACCGTTGACAGCTTTTCCCATTGATTGGTCTCGGTATCGTACACCGAGAGGAACATATTCTTTGGATTTCCACCCGCGTTCAGCACATCTTTTGCCGAATAGTCGTAAGTCACCAGCGGCATCGGGGACAACGGCGCGGAGGGAGTTGGATCGAGCGTGATCTCCGCACAGCGCAGTACATGATAACGGGAGGGCGCCGGAGGGAAATTATTAAACAAAGTGAGGCGCACGGTGGTGTCCGTTTCCAGTAATCCGGCCGGAATATCCAGCCCGAAAGGAGGTAGGTTGAAGAATCCTCCTGCCGGTCCGGCTTGAGCCGTTTCAAGGCACCCGGTCACAGAATTGGCATCGCCAACAGCCCGCGGAACAAACAGAATGGCCTGCTTCTCGGCCACTGCCCCCTTCTGGTTATAAGCATACTGTACGCCGGTGTACCCATCATTGTATTCCAGACCAATCGTTGCGGAAGAGCCGTCGCTTTCCGAGCCATCCAGCGTTTTGTATTGGAATAAAATCTGGTTGCTGCCTTCAAACAACACCACTTCAAAAGTCACTGCTGTGCTGGAAGAATGCGCCTGGATAGGGACCTGAAACCACTCAATAACCAGACGTCGGTTAGGCGCTGTGCCCACCGTTTCTGCATACACACCGGCCGAAGTTGATGCGGACGGGTTCAGATCGTCCCAGAACGGGGCCACAAACCAGTTAAGCCGCTGGTAAGGCGGGCCATCATCGGGCAGAGGAATAATGAAATTATCACGCTGGTAGCCGGAAAGGACGCTCTCACCAAAACCATCAAAGGAAACATAGCCATTGGTGCTGATGGTAAGGTTATCCACGCCCGCGGTAAAAGTACGTCCGCCAAATTCAAAATCAAACGGCAAAGAGAAGTTCGAAGATTGGTTCGCTCCAAACAGAGGCACAAAATTACCGGGATCATACACCTCAATCCACTGGTAATTAATATTCGTGCAGCGCCGGGAACTGAGCGCATCATATTCCACCAGGGTATCCGGCGGTGACGGGACGGCGCCCGTCGGGGTATATAACAGTGCATCCTCAAGTTGGATCAGACCGTACCCGGTCAGATCGTCTTTCCCTGCTGTTCCCAGGTCCTTGGCGGTATTCCGAAGGCCTTCATACAACTCATCCGGGCTGCCGTATTGGGAGAGACTGAGCATCAATGAAGCCGCGCCGGTCGCAAACCCCGCTGCCATAGAAGTCCCGCCCAGTATATCGTAATCATGTCCCAACCCATAATGCAAAGATCCACTCAGAGGAGTAGTGGAAAGAATATCCACACCGGGAGCCACTACATCCAGTTGAGAACCGGTCCGCGAGAATGACGCGCGGTTATCTGCGGAATCTGTTGCACCCACCGCCAGCACCCAGGGAAAAGCCGCCGGGTATACAACCGGCAGACCAACCGGCGGTTCGGTCTCATTATTGCCTGCCGCAGCAAAGACGGCAACCCCACGGTCATACGCGTAGTAAGTTGCATATTCCAGCAGACGGCTGGGTGAACCCAGCCCCAGGCTGAGGTTAATCACATCCGCGCCGTGTTCCACTGCCCAAACAATCCCTTCAGCTACATCCGAGACATAACCAGAACAATCTCCTTCCAGCACCCGGACCGGCATCACTTTGGTATTCCAGTCCAGACCGGCCACACCCAGTGCATTATTTCCGGTAGCAGCCGCAATTCCGGCCACGTGGGTGCCGTGCCCGCACAGGTCTTGTGGGGTTTGGTCCCCTTCAACAAAGTCATATCCGGGCACCAACCGCCCCTCAAATTCCGGGTGATTGGCCTCAATCCCCGAATCGACGATCGAAAGGATCACATCACTGGAGCCAGTGGTAATTTCCCAGGCGTCCGGCGCCTGAATACGGCCCGGACCGTACTGTTCGCCCCAACGGGGGTCATCCGGAAGAATCGCGGCAACCTGGACCCGGTAATCGGGCTCGACAAACAGCACCTCCGGCGAACTCAGAAGCTGTTTGCGGATAGTCTCCTCCTGGCCTGCCGGCACTTCCAACACGGCGGCGTTCAATACATCCAGCTCGCCGTTCACTTTGCTCAAACTGGCGCTTTTCGGCAAAGCCATCGCCTTAACACTAAAATTATCCGCCAGCCCTACAATTAACCGGCCCGGCGCGTAGTCTCCCTGAAATACATCGCTTTCAAGCGTCTTCGCCTGGGCAGGCTGCGCGGGTAGAATCAGTGCCGGAAAAAGAAAACTGAGGATCAGGGTCAGGTGGACGACCGGTTTAAACCGCATAAATGAATCTCCGAAAAAGAATTTTCCCCATATTATGAGTTGATTTAAAAATTGTAACATATTCACCCTGCCGGCATGTTCAATTTCCAATCAAAAATATTCATAAAACTGCCCCAGATAACAGGATATAATCTCTGAAACCCGGTGCAAACCGAGATTAATCCCGTCGTTCAAGGAGCGTGAAAATGAGCGCTTTCAACCCCAAACAGGGTATTGGAACCCTGGTCAACCACATCGCCGAAGGAGACAATGCGCATAACGCGCACATCACCCCCATCTACCAGACCTCCACATTCGGCTTTCCCGATGTAGCCACAGGCGCGCAGCGCTTTTCCGGTGAGGCACCGGGCTACATCTACACCCGCCTCAGCAATCCTAACCTGGATCAGACCGCCAGGAAAATTGCCGCGCTGGAAGCGCTCGACTTGCTCCGTGCTCAGCCAGATTGCAACCCACAGGAGATTGCATCTGCCCAGATGTGCGCGTCGGGAATGGCCGCGATTACCACTGCCATCCAATCCCGAGTGAAGAATGGAGAGACTATCATCGCCCAGGACTCCCTCTACAGTGCAACCCATATCTACTTAAAAGAAATTGCCGCCCGGCAGGATATCCATGTAGTTTTTCTCACGGACCTCTCCCCGGAATGCTGGGAAAAGGCCTTTCGGGAGCACCCCGGGACCACCCTGGCCTACGCTGAATCTCCGGCAAACCCCACTATGGCCCTCGTGAATCTGGAAGCCGTTGCCGAAATCGCCCACCGGCATCAGGCCTGGCTGATGGTCGACAACACCTTTGCCACACCTTACTGCCAGCGTCCCCTCACGCTGGGTGCGGATATCATCACGCATTCCACCACCAAATACCTCTCCGGGCACGGAACTGTGATCGGCGGGGTTGTAGTCAGTTCCCACCCTGAATTCATGCAGCATGAATTTGCTTTTAACTACAAGATCATGGGCGGGTGTCCCAGTCCCTTCGACGCCTGGCTGACGAATATCGGTTTAAAAACTTTTGAACTGCGCATGCAGCGCCACTGCGAAAACGCCTTGAAAATCGCTCAATTTCTGGAAGGACACCCAAAAGTATCACGAGTGTTTTATCCGGGGTTGGAGAGCCATCCTGATCACGCGCTGGCCTGCCGCCAAATGCATACTTTTGGCGGAATGATCTCTTTTGAGCTCAAGGGAGGGATGCAGGCCGGCATCTGGCTGATGGAGCATGTGCAGGTCTGCTCGCTAGCAGTCAGTCTGGGCAACGTAGACAGTCTGATCTGCCATCCCGCCAGCATGACTCACTCCACCGTTTCTCGTGAGGAACGAGAAACGATGGGTCTGAGTGACGGATTGGTGCGGTTCTCGGTGGGCATTGAAAATACAGAAGACCTGCTGACCGACCTCGACCAGGCTCTGGCCTATCCGGGATAACATCCTGCCGAATAGATGAAAGCATACCGGTGAACCGGAAACGGACAGGACCGCTTTCCACCCTGTCAAACCTCCGGTTTACAGGGTGACATTTATATTAAATTCCACAGTTTTCTTTTATGATCCATTGACAACCATTTTAATTGAAGCTATACTGCCATATAGAAAGTTGAATAAGAACCTTCGGGGCAGGGTGAGAGAGCATGGCTCTTAATTCCCGATCGGTGGTATAACCCACGAGCGTTTCCAGCGCATGATCCGGTGTAATTCCGGAGTCGACGGTACAGTCCGGAAAGAAGAAGTGTTCTTTATAAATATAAGACCTTCCAATAGAGTTCAACCTGCCCCGAACCAATGCGTTTCGGGGCTTATTTTTTTAACCAGTGGAAAAGAATATGTTTGAAAACATAGTGGGCCACACACCAAATTCTAAAGTACCATCACAAGCCAGCACAATCCTGCCGGCACGCCCGGTGGATGAAGACAGCCCGCTGCGCATGCTCATTGCGCATCGGAGCTGGTTGATTCCCATTTCGATTGTTGTTTTCCTGGTCCTTTGGGGAATCCTGGTTCGGATCGGAAATTTTCCATCCTTCATCCTGCCTTCCCCGCAGCAGGTGGCCGTACGTTTCTGGCGCGCCCTCCTGCAAGGCTCACTCCTGCGCCACACCGGTATTACCCTGTTTGAAGTGCTGATGGGGTTATTGGCGGGCAGCACCCTGGCGACGGTGCTGGGCTATCTGCTGGCAAAATTCCCCACTATGGAAAAACTGCTCTCTCCTTACCTGGTTGCCAGCCAGGCCATCCCGCTGGTTGCCATTGCTCCGCTGTTGGTGATCTGGTTTGGTCCCGGTATTTTCTCCAAAATCCTGATTTGCGGGTTGATCGTCTTCTTCCCCGTACTGGTGAATACCATCGTAGGGTTAAGAGGAGTACCTCAAAACCTGCGCGACCTGATGAAGTCCATGAAAGCCACCCCCTCCCAAATGCTGCGCTATCTGGAAATCCCGGCAGCTCTGCCCATTTTCCTGGGCGGCCTGCGCATCGGAGCCACCCTATCCGTCATCGGCGCAGTGGTAGGTGAATTTGTGGGCGCCGACCGCGGACTGGGTTTCCTGATCAATATCGGCCGCGGACAGTATGATACCGCCCTGGTCTTTGTGTCCATTTTTATGCTAATCACCATGGCGCTCAGCCTGTACGGTGTGGTGGTACTCCTTGAAAAACGCCTGCTGGCATGGCAGGTAGATCCCAAAGAATAAGAAGGAAATCATGAGCAAAAAAATTACTGTAATCGCAACGGTCATTATTATTCTGGCAATATTTATCACCGCCTGCGCACCTCAAAAGGCTCCCGCTTCTCCGGAATCAGGGTTAACCCCAATCCGGCTGCCGGTGGGGTTTATCCCCAATGTCCAGTTTGCCCCATTGTATGTAGCAATTGAAAAAGGGTACTATCGGGATGCCGGGATTGATCTCACATTGGATTACAGCCAGGAAGTGGATGGGGTTGCTCTGGTAGGAGCTAACCAGCTTTCCTTCTCAATCGCTTCAGGCGAGCAAGTCCTTCTGGGGCGCAGCCAGAACCTCCCCATCACTTATGTGGCAAACTGGTACCAGCAGTATCCGGTCGGAATCGTTTCTCTAAAAGAGAAAGGAATCTCCAACCTCTCCGATCTGAAAGGCAAGAAAATCGGGACCCCGGTTTTATCCGGAGCCAGCTACATTGGCCTGCGGGCACTGCTGGATGCAGCCCACTTGAGTGAGGCGGACGTCACCCTGGATGTGATTGGATTCAATCAAACTGAAGCGCTCACCGCAGGGCAGGAAGATGCAGTCGTGGTATACATCACCAACGAGCCCATCCAGCTTGAGAGTGAAGGATACGAAATTGATCTCCACCGGGTTGCAGATTATGTCCAGTTGGTAGGGAATGGCTTAATCACCAACGAGACCACCCTGGAAGAAAACCCGGAACTGGTTCGAAAAATGGTTGAGGCCTCTCTCAAAGGCATTCAGGATACAATGGCAGACCCGGAGGAAGCCTACCAGATCAGCAAAAAATACGTAGAGAATCTGGCACAGGCCGACGAAACCGTTCAAATGCAGGTATTGAAGACTTCACTGGAGCTATATCCCTCCGGCCAACCCGGCTACTCTGATCCCACGGCCTGGGAAAACATGCAGACCCTTTTGCTGGAAATGGGCCTGATGACGAAACCTTTGGATTTAGCAAAGGCATATTCCAATGATTTCCTCCCCTAGCCCTGATTTTTCCCCTCAAATCGGAGGAGAAAATCAACCCATCCTTGAAATACATGGTCTCAGCGTAACTTTTCCGGGAGAAAACGGGGGGCTCGAGGCCATCCAAAATATGACTTTCTCGGTCGAACCACAGGAGTTTATCTGTCTGTTGGGACCATCCGGAAGCGGAAAAAGCACCCTGCTGCGGGTTCTGGCGGGTTTGCTGGAACCCACCGCCGGAAGGGTCCGTTTCCACCCGTCCCGCAGTGGCCAACCACGGGTCGGTTACGTTTTTCAGAATGCCAACCTGATGCCCTGGCGCACCGTCCGGGAAAATATCACGCTCCCTTTAGAATTATCCGGCGTCAATCTTGCCGAAGCCAATCAACGCGCGCGGGATTTCATTGAATTAATTGGCCTGCAGGGCTTTGAAGAAACCTGGCCGCGCGATCTATCCGGGGGAATGGCGCAGCGTGTCGCAATTGCCCGTGCGTTGATCCAGGACCCGGATATTCTATTGCTGGATGAACCATTTGGTGCACTGGACGCCCTCACCCGCGAACGCATGGGGGAAGAACTACTGCATATCTGGCAAAAACGTAAAAAAACCGTCCTCATGGTAACTCATTCGATTTCTGAATCGCTGCTGCTCTCGGATCGGGTGCTGGTCCTCACACAGCGTCCCGGGCGGATCAGCTTTGAACTCTCTGTGGATCTTCCCCGCCCGCGCACGGAGAAAATGCGCTACCACCCCCACTTCAGCGAGCTGGCTCAAAGCCTGCACAATGCAATTAGTTAAAAATCAAAACCGCCGTTGAGTTACCCAACGGCGGCCACTTTTATGCCCTCGATCTTATACACTTTCACTCACTCTCGGCCAATCCATCAACAATACTTCCGTTAGAAGCTGGCGGTTCAAGTTCTGATCCAACTGGATCAGCCCCTGTTCCAGATTCGTAGTGCAGATGCGGGCTGTACGGGGCCCTGTTGCGCCGGCCAAGGACGTAATGTCTTTTTCCCATTCCAGGTTGACAATGGGCACTTCTGCCCCGGAAGCTACCAGGAGGATATCCCGCCAGAAAGACAACCACACCTGATAAATCTCCCGGATTTCCTCCCGTTCCTTTTTTCGAAACGGATCTGCGTACGCAAACCGCTCCCGCCGGGGGCTTGTCAGCAGGCGCACAAAATCTTCTCCCCACTCCCGGCGCATCGCCAACGCTTCAGGATCATCATGGAAAAACAGCGCTTTCCCAGTCCTCCCTCCGGAGAGATGCGCCAGCATTCGTGCTTCTTCAGCCGGGATCTGCCAGCGGTCCTGCAAGGCTTCTGCCAGCCGCCCCACTGAAAGCGCCCTCAAACGGAGCACCTCACATCGCGAAACAATTGTCGGGAGAAGGTTTTCTGCCGCATCGGTCGTCAGGAGCAGAATCACTTTCTCCGGTGCTTCTTCCAGTGTTTTCAAGAGCGCGTTCTGCGCACTGATGTGTGCTTCCTGAAACCGCAGGAGCAATGCCACCCGGTACCGGGCTTCATAGGGTGTCAGGGAAAGCGTATGCTGAAGCTCGCGCACCTGATCTACTTTCAATGTTCCACCAACCGTCTCCGCGGCTACAATCGCGAGGTCTGCCTGCTGCATGCGCTCTATTTGAGTGCACATCCGGCACACACCGCAGGCTTCACCGGGTGCAGGTGGCTGAAGACAATTCAATGCCTGGGCAAACCGCAGGGCCAGCGTGCGCCGCCCAACCCCTGGCGGTCCGGTGAACAAGTAAGCATGCCGCACCTGATCGCGCGCGATATGCTGTTTCAACAGGGCTTCTGCCCATTCATGGCCCAATACATTCCAGTTCATGCAATGGATTGTAGCGCAGTCCTGGTAGATTGACAACCGCCTGAAATTCACAGAGAATTCAGCCATTTGCGAGTTTAAGACTTTACACTTTGTTTTATAATCACTGAACTATCCGGAACATCCATTGCTTTAATTTTTGAAGGAAACTCACATGCACACAAAAGCAGACAACCCCATCACTCTGCTCCAGGGAAAGAATACCTTGCCCTTGATTGAAACTTATTTCCAGTTCGCCCAGCTTAAACAGCTCTACCGCCAGGGCTGGCTCAAACGCGGTGTGCCCCCGGAACAATGCGAAAGTGTGGCAGAGCATACCCTGGGTGTGGCTGTACTCTCTATGCTGCTGGCGGATACCTGTTTCCCCGAGTTGGACATCCAAAAGGTACTCCGCATGGCACTGCTGCATGATTTTGGGGAGATAGATGCCGGAGATTTCACCCCCGTGGATGGGGTCTCCCTTCAGGAAAAGCACCGTTTGGAGAAAGAATCGATTTTAAACGTTCTCTCCGGTCTGCCCAACGGCGCAGATTACGCTGCGGTATGGGATGAATTTGAGGAAGGAAAATCCCCGGAAGCACAGTTCATCCGTCAGGTGGATCGCCTGGAAATGGGTCTGCAAGCTTCCATCTATGAGCTGCAAGGCTTTCTGGAGACGGACGAATTCCTGCAATCCGCCGACCGCGCCCAGAAGTCAGAGCCGCTTAAAGACATCATCCAGGAATTGTTCCGGCTTCGGACGGAGGAGACATAATGCCTGCTGTTATCCGCGAAATGCAGAATAGAGACTGGCCGGCAGTCCGCATCATTTATCAGGAAGGAATTGAATCCGGGCTGGCTACCTTTGAAACCCATGTTCCAAGTTGGGCCGAATGGGATTGGAACCACCTGAGAAACTGCCGCTACGTTGCAGTCCGCCAAAATGCCATCGTGGGATGGGCGGCGCTCAGCCTGGTCTCAAGGCGGCAGGTATACGCGGGCGTAGCCGAGGTCAGCATTTACGTCGCTTCTTCCGTACAGCGGCAGGGGGTTGGCGGGGCTTTGCTTCAAACCCTTATCTATGGATCCGAACAGGCCGGGTTCCGGACCCTGCAGGCCACTATATTCGCTGAAAACAAAGCCAGCATCGTCCTCCACAACAGCTGTGACTTCCGCCTTGTGGGATATCGCGAACAAATCGGCCAGCGGGAAGGCGTGTGGCATAACACGGTATTACTGGAACGCCGGGCCCAATCCCGGTAATTTGCAAAATTTTTCCGGATGTAGAGAATTACCAGAGGTTACTGACTTTATCCGCCGGTTGACACATCTCAACGCCTGACGGTACAATCAGGCGTCATGGATTACTTAAGTAAACTTAATTCCCAACAATACGAAGCCGTTACAGTCGGCAATGGACAGGTACTGGTGCTGGCCGGGCCAGGGTCCGGAAAGACCCGCGTACTGACTCAGCGGATCGCCTATCTGGTTGAAGAAATGGGCATCCGTCCCTACCATATCCTCGCTGTAACTTTTACCAATAAGGCCGCCCGTGAGATGAGCAGCCGAATCCAACCACTTCTTGAACATTCCACCGAGGGGATGTGGCTGGGTACTTTCCATTCCGTCTGCGCCCGGATCATGCGCCGGGAAGTGAAACATCTTCCCCTCGATTCCAACTTCACCATCATGGATGCAGATGACCAGCGCACTCTGGTTAAACGCGCACTGAAAGAACTCAATCTGAGCGATAAAATTTACCGCCCGGTGAGTGTCCAGGCTTCGATATCCAACGCCAAGAACAATCTTTACACTCCGGATGATTACCACAAAATTGGAAAAAGCTACCGGGATGAGGTCATTGGCCGGATTTATGCCCTGTACCAGCAGTACCTGCGGGCCAGCAACGCGGTTGATTTTGATGATATGCTGATGATGACGGTTGAGCTCCTTGTGGACCATGCCGAGGTTCGGGAACAATATGCCCGCCGCTTTGAACATGTTCTGGTGGATGAATTCCAGGACACCAACGAAGCGCAGTACGAATTGCTGAGGCTGCTCTCTTCTTACCATCACAATCTGTTTGTTGTGGGAGATGAAGACCAATCCATTTACCGCTGGCGCGGCGCCGATTACCGCAATGTACTTCGCTTTGAAAAAGAATATCCCGAGTCTCAGAAGATCCTTTTGGAGCAAAATTACCGCTCACCGCAAAACATTCTGGATGCCGCTCGTGCGATCATCGATAAGAACGCCTACCGTACGCCCAAGCATCTCTTTACCAACCGCGGCGCCGGGGATCCCCTGGTGCTGCATGAAGCTGAAGATGACCGCGCTGAAGCCGCGTTTGCTGTGGATACTATCCAGAAAATGATCCAACACGGGGAAGCCCGCGGCGGAGATTTCGCGATTATGTACCGCACCAATGCTCAATCCCGTCTGCTGGAAGACGCCTTTCTCCGGGCCGGAATGGGCTACCGGTTGGTCGGAGCCCAACGCTTTTACGGGCGCCGCGAAGTGAAAGACATCATCGCTTTTCTCCGGCTGGTCCACAACCCTGCCGAGGAAGTCAGTCTTTTACGGGTGATCAATGTCCCTGCCCGCGGAATTGGGAACAAGACAATTGCCGATCTCCAGATGATTGCCCGCGAGATCAACATCTCACCCGGGCAGCTTCTGCTTGATTTAGGACGCAACGGGAACCGCTCTCCTTACTGGAATGCCTTTTCCGGGCGGGCGGCTGCTTCTCTGGAGGGTTTTGGCGCGATGCTGTTGGGCTGGCGCGAGCAGGCGCAGACCCAACCACTGCCCACACTGTTTGACCGGATTATCGGAGATTCCGGTTTTGAAGCCTACGTTAACGACCAGACCGAGGAAGGCATCAGCCGGTGGGAAAACGTTCAGGAGCTGCGCCGGATCGCTTATGAATATCAGGAAAGAGGGCTGCCTGAATTTCTGGAAAACCTGGCGCTGGTCTCTGACCAGGATACGCTGGAGGAGCAAACGGATGCTCCTGCCCTGATGACCTTGCATGCCGCAAAAGGTCTGGAATTTGAACAGGTTTTCATTGTCGGACTGGATGAAGGGCTTCTTCCGCACAACCGTTCCCTGGAGGACCCGGAAGAAATGGCCGAAGAACGGCGTCTGTTTTATGTTGGACTGACCCGTGCCAAGCATCAGGTTTATCTCGTTCGGGCCGAACAACGCAGTACATTCGGCCAGTTTCAACTCAGTGAACCTTCACGCTTTTTAACAGATCTCCCTGAGCATTTACTTCAGCACCTCGGCTACCGTCACAACATTCGCCAGAAGAACACACAATGGGATAATACCCCTCGATGGGAAGCCAGACTCCGCCAAAGCTCTTCTCAACCACAGCGCTCTGCTGCAATTCTGGAGCCGAAATATAAACCGCTCATGCGTGTACAACATGATAGCTGGGGAGAAGGGATTGTACTGGAAAGCCGAATTCAGGATGGCGATGAAATTGTTACCATCAACTTCGAATCGGTCGGCTTGAAGCGACTGGCAGCTTCTATTGCTGTCCTCGAAATTTTGAAATGAGCGGGAGCCGTTTTTTAAAAACCAAATCAGGACCAGTAAATTTCACTCTCGTCCTGATTTGGACCAACAAGTCCCCAACTTGTTGACCAATAGCAACCTGGTAAACCGCTCGACTTCCCTAAGGCTAAAAAAACAAGGAACCTTAAACCGGTTTAAATATCAACAAAAGTATACAACACCCCTCTTTAGTTTACAAGGGCGATTTTGTTATAATATATCCATATTTTATATAGAAACTTCTCTCTCCATATTCTCTCAATTCCCCCGGAAGATTACAAGAAATTATTCGTAGATAACCAAAATGCAACCAAAAGTAAATGTTGGACGTAAGCTTCATGAACTCAGAAAACAGAAACAGCTTTCTCTCCGCGCCCTGGCAGATCGATGCAACTTAACAGCGAATGCTATTGGAAAAATAGAGCGCAGTGAAGTATCCCCAACCATCAGTTCTCTGGAAATGCTGGCGAATGCTTTGGATGTAGACATCCTGGAGTTTTTCTTCCAGAATACAGAAAAAGACGTGGTTTTGGTCAGACAAGACACGCTTAAAGAAGCACCTGAACCAAACATTCAAATTCAAAACCTTGGGATCGGATTAAAGAATCAGCTTTTCGAACCTTATTGCATGACCATTTCGCCATATAAAACCATTTCAGAAGGTTCTGTTTCAGAATATGGAGAAGTATTTATCTATTGCCTCACCGGGACCATTGAGATCATAGTCCATGGTGGAAATTATTGCCTGCTGGCCGGGGACAGCCTGTTGTTTAAATCTTTTATGCCGTATACTCTCCGAAATTCCATGGATCAGCCAGTCACCTTGCTAATTGTCTTTCAGGCACCACTTGGAAATCACTTTGGATTGCGCCATTTACCCTGATTCCATTTACAATGCTATCTTTTACGAAAGCCAAAATCTGTCATGAACGAATCCTTTCAACACACCTTCTTAACCGCATTCTCCAAGTCAGGAATGCCTTTAATTCTCACAGACAACGACGTCAACTCTGTTCTATCGATCAACCTTGCCGCCCTGAAGTATCTCCGCGACCTTCGAATCGCAATCATTTCATCCAATGAACTGGTCAATATCCTGCGAACTTTTACCAAAGAGAATAGGCCATCACAACAGGTCGCCCTAGAATGTCAGTCCCTGGTGAGAAACAGCGTTAATCAATTTGTAAATTTGACTGTACGCGTACAGCAGGAAGCCCTTTCGGAGAAACCCGTTTTACTATTTTCCATTGTGGATTCAACACAAATCGCAGGTCCTTACACAGAGAAAACATTGCCTCCTCCAGAAACCATGTTGCCTGTTCTCCTGGTCGGTATCACCCCGGAAGGCACAATCCAATATGTCAATCGTCCTATAGCAGGTGTTGATATAGATCAGATATTGGGAAGCAATCTCGAACACTGGACATTTTCAGATCAATGGGGAGATATCCATTATTATGAACGAGCCATTGCAACTGCACAACCGGTGATCTACAATACCAGAATCATGGGGCCGAATGGAATTCCCATTAAAGCAAAAATATATCTTTCACCCATCTTTGAACAGGATGCTTTGATTAGTTTTGTAATTGCAATTCTGGATACTCTAAAGAATTAATCTATACAAAATACTTCCACATACAGAAAAAATCGTTCGGCCTGACAGGCCGAACGATTTTTAATTTATAAAGGGATCAATCGATTTATTATTTTACTTTGATTTCTTTCGTACCTTCCCACAGGCCATGAATATTACACATTGCCACAGCATGGAAAGTGCCGGACTGCATCAACTTGACGGAAGTAACCACTACCGGGTCCGTATAAACCGGTCCCTGATTGGCGCCTTTCACAGACGCACCATGAGCATTGAATTCATAGCGTCCAACCTCGTAGGCAAATTTATCACCTTCCGGCTTGAAGAATACCGCAATCCAATCGATATGATGCTCGGTGGTGTTGGGATGAGCAATTTCTTCTCCAATATTCACTTTCACTTCAAAAAACTCACCGGCCGTCACTTCATCCGCGCAATGAATCACGGGAGCGTGTTTCTCTGCTTTCCAGTCTGCATGCTGAACATAATCTCCTAAATAAGCCATTTTTTCCTCCTTTAGATAAGCTGTCGAAATCAAACACCTTCAGTATTTTAGTATAGCACCAATTTGTAATTCAGATACTTCACTCAAGGCCCATTTCTCCCAGAGTCACCGGCAACTCTAATTCCCGATTACCCCGCACCACTTTTATCGTGACAACTTCTCCTGCCTGATAAGCAAAAAGCGCATTAGAAAAAGAAGTCTCTTCATTAATCACTCGTTCGCCAATTTGCGTCAGGATGTCCCCATTTTGGAGGCCTCCAAGCTCGGCCGGACTGCCTTTCGAGACATCCATAATATAGACTCCCCACTCTACCGGCAGATCATATCGTGCCGCAATCGACGGTGTAATGGTCTGCCATCGGATACCCAGGTAAGGACGGGCGAAATACCCATTCGCGATGATGTTTTCTCCGATGATCCGAGCGGTGTTGGAGGGAATGGCAAAGCCCAGGCCTTCCGCCACCGCAGAGCCACCGCTGCGCACAATGGCAACATTGATGCCAATAACCTCACCGGCCAGATTAACCAGCGGCCCACCGGAGTTTCCCTGGTTAATCGCCGCATCTGTCTGAATCAGGTCTTCCATCTGATATCCATTCCCGGTATCCAGCATACGTCCCGTTGCGCTGATTACACCCACCGTCACTGAGTTTTTAAATGTTCCCAACGGAGAGCCAATAGCTACCACCGTTTCGCCGGGTTTAATCTGATCCGAATTTCCAAGCACGGCAACGGCCGGCATCTCGCCCTCCGCTTTGATCACCGCCAAGTCCGAGAATGAATCCGAACTGATAACTTCAGCAGGAATTTCAGACCCATCTGCAAGAATTACTACCAAGTCTCTGGTACTTTCGACAACATGATTATTGGTGAGAACATACCCATCGGACGAAATAATAACGCCGCTGCCGCTGACCTGTTGATCCGCTGCCTGGCCAAAAAATGTTGTCTGCCCACTGATAGTGCCTTCAATGGTCACTACCGCCGGGCCAACCGATTCGACCGTCTCCACAATAGCCGTGTCAACCTGAGTGTTAGATACTTCCAGAAGCTGGCTCTGTTGTGGAACCGCCGCAATGGGCACCGGGGTAGCAGCTTCAACATTTTGTTGTATCAAAGTGCTGCGGACTACATAGCCGCCCACAATCGCACCCCCCAGTGCGCTCACACCTGCCACGACCAATACCAACACCAAATACAAAACTTTTTTCAAAGCACTGGTAGAAGAGGGTAAATTTGTGTTCATAACAAACCGCCTGTTTATAGCAACAACCTTTTTGCTTTTATTTATCGCAGTTGAATTTTCTCATTAATTCGAGATTATAGCATTTTGCAATCCAAGGTTAAGTTTCCCGAAATATTTCTTAGTTTATTCTTACAATATCCAAACAAAATCCTAAAGATTACCTTCTGTAACATCCTGCCAAAAACAGGATATCTTCGTACGTAAAAACTTGCAGACGCCTGACGTTGACAGACCTTCCCCCTTACGGTATCCTTAACGCACGTCCGAGTGGGACCGGCGCGGCAGAAACCACCAAACCCCGCCAGATCCGAGAGGAAGCAACGGTAAGGAGGTCACTCTGGGCGCCGCCGGGATACCTGCTCGGGCGTATTTTATACTCAACGAAACGGAAACCGTTCCAATGATGGAAAAGAATTCCCCCCCCGTTTGCTCTTATGAAGGTTCAGATTACCAATCCTCCTTTTGGGATCAGGGAGAACGCGCGTACGAAGACGCCTCCGAAAAAGCAGCCCTTAAGCGGCTGCTTCCCAAGGGCGGCAGACTGCTGCTGGAGTTAGGCGCAGGAGCAGGTCGAAATACGCCCCGTTACACAGGTTTCGAGCAGATCGTTCTTCTGGATTATTCCCATACTCAACTTGAGCAGGCCAGAGACCGGTTAGGGATCAGCGAACGCTATCGCTATGTAGCCGCCGATATCTATCACCTGCCTTTTGTTAAAGGATTGTTTGACTCTGCCACCATGATCCGGACGCTTCACCACATGGCAGATGCCAAACGGGCCCTGGACCAGGTACGACAAACTCTGGAACCCGGCAGCACTTTTATCCTTGAATTTGCGAACAAGCGCAACCTGAAATCAATTCTGCGCTATATGCTTCACAAGCAAAACTGGAACCCTTTTACTCCGGAACCCATTGAATTCGCCGCCCTTAATTTTGATTTCCATCCGGCAACGGTTCGGGCCTGGCTGCAGCTCAGCGGTTTTGCTATCGAACAGCAGTTGACCGTGTCCCATTTCCGGGTCGGATTCCTGAAGCGCGCCCTTCCGCTTAAACTGCTGGTTTGGATGGATACGGTCCTCCAGCCTACAGGAAACTTCTGGCAGCTCTCTCCCAGCATCTTTGTGCGCAACAAAGCCATCGGAGAAACTCCCATCGCCCAACCCGGCACATTCTTCCGCTGCCCGGTGTGTGGTGAACCCCTTGCCGACACCCCGCCGGAATTGGTATGTTCCGGCTGCCATCGGACATATCCGGTCACAGATGGCATTTATGACTTCCGTATTGACCAGGATTAAATCAACAAAGCGCCGGTTCACAATTAGACCGACGCTTTTTCTATGCGTTTCCATGTATTTCTAAATCTTTTCCACCACCCAAAAATGGGATAACCCGAAGGCCCGAAACGGCGTTTTTTCAAGCCATTGAAGCACACCTCGCAGCATTTTTCCTGCCGTGGGGTAACGAGCAATCACATTATCATAGGCTCCAAACACCGTGGTCCGGCGCACAAAACGCACCGGAAGTCCATCAAACAAACGCTGCAAATCCCTGCGGGTATAGACATTCACATGAGGCGCAAGTTTATCCCGCCAGCGGCGCGGGAGATAGTTGACCAGAGGAATATTTCCAAAATGATATTCCCCTTTCCAGTAAATTCCATGCGTCTCAAAAGGATAGCCACGGTTCGGGCAGAACAACATCAGTCTGCCACCGGGTTTCAAAGCACGAACAATCTCACGAATGGTCAGTTGATCATTCTGGACATGTTCCAGTACTTCATGATTCAAAATCAAATCAAACGTATTGGAGGGAAGTGGTAAGTATTCCCCGACGCCGCATAAAACTTCGAGATTCAACGCTGCGGCCTGCTGCACACGTTCCAATTCCACATCCAATCCAACTGCAAAAGCCGCATCCGGCGCCAGGTGAGAAAGATATGCCCCCACACCACAGCCATCCACAAACACCTTCCCGGAAGCCCGCGCACCTGCCGCTTTCAAAATCATCTCAAGACGGCGTTCCTGCCCAGCTCGCCAGACGTAGGAAGGCTCCCCGCGCAGTGCGGCTTTTTCAGAGTGCTGTTCTTTCATCAATTTTTTATCTCTCTCGTGAATAAGGTACCCAAGCAAGTACAGATGAGCCCTCACCCGGTTCGGTGGAAAGATCTACATCTCCCCCTACATTGCGGGCGCGTGTACTCATGTTTGAAAGGCCATGCCCCAGGGTCTGGCGAACCTGGTCCAGATTGAACCCCCGCCCGTCATCACGGACTTCCAATAAAGCCCGATCGGCCGTTGTCCATAAATTGACATACACATGGTTAGCGTGAGCATGTTTGGCGATGTTTGCCAGAGCCTCCTGACAGATATGGAAAAGCGCCATTGCATGGGCGTCCGGCAGATCCGCCATACCATCCGTAGGTCCCTGAAGCGAAACCTCCACCAGAGTATTGGCTCGAAATTCACTTACCAGACGGCGCACGCCGCGCATTAAATTCTCATCATGGAGCTGGTGGGGGCGTAAATCCAGAATGTAAGACCGGATATCCCGAATTGTACTGTTCAAATCTTCAATCGCCTGCTCGATTCGTTTATAGGCTTTATCCGTATCATCCGCCATCAGCAATCGAGCATGTTCCAGGATCAACCCTACTCCATAAATCGATTGAATGACTCCATCATGCAAATCCATGCCAATCCGTTCGCGCTCTTCCAGAACCGCAAGCCGCCGCTGCTGCATATTCAAATGTACATTTTCAATTGCCATCGCGAGCCAGGAAGTAATTGCGGTAAGATACTGTTCCTCTAAAGGTTGGAGCGCATGGCCTTCACGGGTACCAACACACAGCACACCCAGAACGCCCTGACGGACGATCATCGGCAAACACATGACTTGTCCAAGGCTCCCCTTGGCGACTGCCGGGGCCAGATCGTACCCATTCATCTGAGTTGGCAGCTTAATCCGTCGAATTTCGGCTTCTTCAGCCGTTTTTCCTACCAGGCCCTCTCCAATCCAGAAACGTGTTTTATTCCACAGAGCAGGGATTTGAGCGCCACGATGCTTTATCAGGCTGAACAACTTGCGGTCATCTTGTCCCAGAAAAACTTCAATGACTTCCAACCCCATATTTTCAAGAATATAGGCCAAGCCCTTATCCAGAATCTGATCAATATCGGTTGAAGCTACCAGAGAAGTAGCCAAGTCATTAAGTTGAATCAGATTTTCATTGCGATGGGAAAGTTCTTTATAGAGACGGGCATTCGATATAGCAATTGCCGCATAGGCCGCCAGCATTTCCATGACCTGTTCATCAGCTTCCGTGAAGTCCAGGTTATCGGCTTTATTGGTGATATAAATCTGCCCTAATTGTCGGTCACCGGAAAGGATTGGCACGCCCAAAAACGAAGTCATAACCGGGTGATGCTCCGGGAAACCGGCACTGCGCGGGTCTTCAGCGATGTTGGAAACCCGAACAACCTTACGGGAGTTCATCAACACGCCGAGCAATCCCTTGCCTTTGGGAGGGTGTTCCATTTTGTCTATATCCGCTTTCGGCATTCCCACCGGAACAAACTGCAAAATCTCTCCGTCTTCCCCCAATACGCCTACGGCTGCATATTCCGCATTGGTCTGGCGACACGCTTCGTTGGCAATCCGTCCCAGCAAAGACTCCAATGACATATCTCGAACCAAATCAAGACTGGCACGATGAAGCGCAGTCATTCGTTCTTCAAGTTGTTCACAGGATAATATCACCATAATGCAGACCGCCTAAATTGTACTTGAAAGACTTTGAACTCGTCAAATCTTTCCCGTAGAAACTTTACGGATTTATGTTAAGACTTTCACATTCTTATTTTAACATAAAATCGCCCTTTATTGTCCAAAATAAACCTTTTATTTCCGACAAACCAATCCGATTTACGAGTTTGAATACATCCATAAACTTTTACTCTGTTTATGGAATTTGTGAACTCTTCGGTATAATTCTAACCGGAGGAACGAAATGACTAACCCGACCCATTCTCGCAAACAAGAGGAAGAACTCCGGAAGCAAGAAGGCAGAATGCCGCCCGGACAATCTCTGGCGCGGCGGCTTCCCATTTTACATTATGGAGCAATTCCGGCATTTGACCCTGCTACCTGGAATTTCCGCGTTTGGGGAGAAATTGAGGAACCGATTACCCTGTCCTGGGAAGAATTCCAAAAACTGCCGCGCACAACCCTGCAAATGGATGTGCATTGTGTGACCCGATGGAGTAAACTGGACACCGTCTGGGAAGGCGTCGCGGTTAAGACACTGCTTGAATGTGGTTTGTTCAAACTGCGCCCCACTGCCCGGTTTGTCCTGCAACACGCCGAAATGGGCTACACCACAAACCTTCCGCTGGAAATCGTACTGGCCGATAATTTCCTTCTAGCAACCCATTTTGAAGGCCAGCCGCTGACACCGGAGCATGGCGCACCTCTACGGGGAATTGTGGGTGCGATTCCCAATCAACCTAATCTCAAGACACCTTACTTCTGGAAAGGGGCTAAATGGCTGCGTGGGCTGGAATTCCTTTCAGAAGACAACCCCGGGTTTTGGGAACAGGCCGGATATCACAATGAAGGCAACATCTGGAAAGAACAGCGGACTGCCCGGTCCTGACCTCACAAATTTAATAAACAGGTTTAAAAACCGCTCCAGATATTCCTGTCCGGGGGCGGTTATCGTCTGGCAAGCTTTGCGCTACGGATGGGGCCGCGACCGGTGCATTTCGATCCGGCGAAACACTTCAAAGAAATTCATTTGAAGCAATGCCGGAAGATGCGGGTCACCCAGGGCAATATTTTCAGTATAAGTATCCAATCCGGGGAAATTCCGGTAAAGATGGCCCAGCAGCGCCTTTGCAACTCGAATCGGATCTCCACGCTCTGTGTAAAAAATAAAGTGAGAAAGCAAAAGTTCTTGACGGCGGAAGATCATCCAACCGGATTCGCCGTCCTCCATCTCCACTTTAAGAGCCATCACATCCCCGGCATTCCGCAGCGACTCTATTTCATTGGTCCACGCCTGTCCTGTGGAAATTTTTTGAGAAAACTGCGCCAGCGCTTCATTGGTCTCATACCAGGCAGGAATTCCCTCCAATTCCCCTTCTGCCGTTCCAGGTGCCCGTCTCAGAATCAACAAAACCCGGGTTTCCTGAAATCCACTCTTTGAAAACAGTTCATGCCCGGGATTATTGCCCTCAATCACTTCTAAAATGGCGTTTTCCAACCCCATTTCGTCCGATTTTTTCAACAAATATTGCATGATCCGGGTGCCAGTACCCTGTCTTCGCCGGACAGGCAGCACCCCCAGACGGGTAATCCAACTGCGATTCTCCCTCACGCCCAACATCCCCAGCCCCAGCATGACCTCGTCTTCCATCGCCACAACGGATTGTTCCAGATCTACATCATAAACATCAATATAGACCTGTAAACGAGCCGCGTTCATTGGCATAGGCACCAGATAGTCTACTCGCGTCTGGTTATAGGCATTGGTTAATTCTTGAACGGTGAAATGACTGGCAGGGATGAGGTTTTTGGGCATTTTGTAGGATTCTTTTAAAGGATCGCTCTGAGAAAAGCGTTTCACGCCCCCTGACCCTGATTCAGAAAATGGTTAACGGTCTGGATAAATTGGCGAATATTCAGTGGTTTTCCGATAAAAGCATCACAACCATAAGCATCCACCATCCGCCTGGCAGTTTCCTCCGGCCAGGCTGTAACCACAACAATCGGGACATCTGCCAGACCTGGTTCTTTACGCAGATAACCAACCAGCGTTTGACCATCCATATCCGGCAAACCCAAATCCAACAAAATCAACGCGGGTTTGCTTGATCTCGCCAGATTCAAGCCTGTTTCAGCGGTATCTGCCCAGACCACATCATAACCCTGAGTTCCCAGGGCCTTCTTTACCAGAATTGCGTTATCTGAAATGTCTTCAATCAATAGAATCTTGGGCATTTTCCAGTCCCGAATCTTAGAAATTTAGAACACCATTTCTGATTATAGTACAGGTTCTTAGGCGTTTCTCATTTACCGAACAGGTGTCAGCTATCTGTAAGGTCTTTGTAAATACCTGCCCAACCGGTCAGCCTTTCCAGTTCACCCAAAGAATCACTTGACAGGTCCATCCGATCGCGATAGAATCTCGTATACAATGATACAATCATACAATGATACAATTCAACGAGGTGAAAATGGATGAAATTGAAATTGATTTTCGTTCCGAAGAACCCATCTATTTGCAAATTATTCAACAAATTGAATCGCAAGTTCTCAGTAAACAATTAAAGCCCGGGGATCAACTTCCCCCTGTTCGAGAACTGGCACAGGAACTGAACGTAAATTTCAATACTGTTGCACGTGCTTACCGTATCATGGATGACAATGGATTAATCTCTACCCAGCAAGGCCGAGGCACGTTCCTGCTCGAAGCACCTTCTGAAGAAATGAGTACCAATATGCGTTACCAGGCTCTTAACAATTTCACTCAACACTATATTGAACAGGCATTTCAATTAGGCTTCTCTCCTCAAGACATCATCGATGCCTTTGAAAAACAACTCCATCTTTTCGATGAAACCATGGAGCCGGATTCTTTACAGGATCATTCAACAGTCCCTGTCGATCTTACAGGCCAAAGGCCCCAATAAAGGCAAACGGACATTGCGTCCGGTACTTACCTCTTCCAGGCCCTGTCTTTCCTCAAACGAATTCAAATTTTTTATGGATGAACTTCCTGTCCTATAACGATGTTAGAAAGGTTCACAATGAATAAACGAAGCGTTCTCATTATCACATCTCTTGTTGTATTGGCCTCTATAATTCTGGGTATCATCGCATACCCCCAACTGCCTGAAATGGCAGCTTCTCATTGGGATGAGTTGGGCAACCCCAACGGCTACATGAGCCGTTTCTGGTCAGTAGTTCTGATTCCTTTGATGATCATTGGATTAACCGCTCTGTTACTGTTCCTCCCCAATATTGACCCGTTGAAAAAAAACATTATCCGGTTCCAAACGGAATACAACAAGTTTATTGTGGTGATAGGGTTTTTCCTTTTATATGTTCACGCTCTTTCAATTTTCTGGAACCTGGGGTACAAATTCAACCTTTCGAGCATGATACTTCCCGGAATGGGCCTGTTTATCTTCTTCGTCGGAACGGTTATTGAAAAAGCCAAAAGGAACTTCTTTATCGGCATCCGCACGCCCTGGACATTATCCAGCGATACCGTTTGGGATAAGACCCATCAACTAGGCGGAAAACTTTTTAAAATTTCAGGCGTGCTGACACTGGGCGGGTTCATCTTCCCCAATCAGTCCGCAATTTTTCTACTGGTTCCTCTGCTGGGATCTTCGCTCTCCTTGACTGTATATTCTTATTTTCTTTTCAGGAAAGAAAACCCGGCCGGGCAGCAATAATTTATTCCCTCTATAGAGCATATATGTTTCACGTGAAACAGTACGAAGCGTTGAAACCACTTTGTTTCACGTGAAACATTTGATTGGCAAAACAAATGAAAACCATCATCACTGTATCCAATTTATCACACCGTTATGGCACCCACAAGGCGTTAGATGAAATCAATTTTTCTGTTAACCGCGGAGAAGTCCTGGGGTTATTAGGCCCCAACGGTGCCGGAAAAACCACCACAATCCGTCTAATGAATGGGATTTTCAATCCTTCGTCAGGAAAAATTTCCATTCTGGGAATGGATCCAACAACCCAGGGAGAGCAGGTCCGCCGTCAAACCGGCGTGCTGACCGAAACACCTGCGCTCTACGAACGGCTTACTGCACGCCAGAATCTAGAGTTCTTTGGAACGATGACGGATCTCCCGTCACAGGAAAAAAATACAAGGATTAAGGATTTACTCTCTTTCTTCCAGCTCGCTGACCGCGCGGATGACCGGGTAGAATCTTTCAGCAAAGGTATGAAGCAGCGTCTGGCTCTGGCCCGTGCCGTTCTGCACCACCCTCAAGTTTTGTTTCTGGATGAACCAACTTCCGGGCTGGACCCGGAATCCGCCAGCCAGGTCCATGACCTGATCCTGACTGCCAGAAAAAACAATGGACAAACCACGGTTCTTTGCACCCATAATTTATATGAAGCGCAACGACTTTGCAACCGGTTGGCAATTATGAAAAAAGGAGAAATCTTAGCTTTCGGAAGTTTAGAACAGCTTCGCCAACAATTTTCTCCGGGCATTGATCTGAAGGTAAAGCTGGAATACCTCCTTTCGGCAGATGCCATTAATGCTCTGAGCAAAAATGGCGGTATCCGCCAAACTCAGGATGAGAATGGGACCATTTGCACACTGCATATTGAAATGGAATCGGTTATCCCGGATATTGTAAATAGACTCATCCAACACGATGCGCGTATTCTGGCATTGGTACCGCTTGAACCTACTCTGGAGCAGATTTATTTTCAATTACAAAATAATGGGAACGCAGGTGCAAAATGAACACAAACCATATTCTTGCCATCGCAAAAAAAGATTTACTGGAAGTACGGCAAAACCGCGCAGCCTGGATGCCAATGATTATCGTTCCCCTTATCATGATCATCCTGATCCCTCTGGCAATCATATTGATCCCGCAATATACCAATCTTCCCATGGATGATTTCGTGAACGACCCGGACCTCAAAACCTTTTTGGCGAAAATGCCTGCCAGTATGACCTCCGTACTGGAAGGGAAAACCGAACTTCAGGGTATGCTGATCCTCATGCTCGGATATATGTTTGCGCCTATGTTTTTGATCTTCCCTATGATGTTTTCGACAATTGTAGCGGCCGAATCTTTTGCTGGAGAACGGGAACGAAAGACACTGGAAGCATTGTTATACACCCCCGCTTCCGACCGAGAACTTTTCCTTGGGAAGGTGTTGGCCGCATTGATTCCGGCTGTCGGAATTTCATGGCTCAGCTTCCTGTGCTATACACTGGTGTTGAATATCGCGGGGATTCCCATTTTTCACCACATCTGGTTCCCTCTGCCCACCTGGTGGTCATTAATTTTTTGGATCACTCCTGCCATTGCAGTATTGGGAATTTCCGCCACCATTCTGATTTCCGCTCGCGTCAAAACATTCATGGGAGCCTACCAGACCAGCAGTTCTCTGGTCGTCATTGTCCTGGGGTTTATGTTCGGACAAATCACCGGTGTGCTCTATCTCACTGTGGGAATCGGTCTGCTGGTTGGGCTCGTCATCTGGGTGGTCTCCATAATTATCCTGAATCTAGCGATCAAATCCTTTAAACGAAACACGTTGCTGATCAACGCAGAATAACCGTTACAAACAATAACTAAAGGAACCCTTATGTTAATCATCAGCTTTTTAATCGCAATTCTCATCGAGATTGTTTTCCCCATTGCTCTGGCTTTTTGGGCAACACGCCGCTTTAAAACCGATTGGCTCCTGATCGGCGTAGGAGCGACCACTTTCATCGCTTCTCAAATAATCCATATCCCCGTTCTGGCCGGTCTGACGGCTGCCTTTCAAAATGGCTGGATCCACTTTCCTGCTGGCGTATCGGCGCAGGTTTTAAACGCACTTTTGCTGGGATTGCTGGCCGGCCTGTTCGAGGAGCCTGCCCGGTGGATTGGTTACAAGTTTCTGAAAGACAAAGGGGATTCCTGGAAAGCTGCCGTTACGCTGGGTGTTGGGCATGGAGGTATTGAAAGCATCGGTCTGGTAGGATTTTCCGTGCTGGCCAACCTGGTGATTATGATCCTGATCCGCAACTTTGGATTGGCAATTCCCGGACTGACGGAAAGCCAGGTCGCTCAGTTCTGGTCCATGCCGTGGCACTTACCCCTGGCAGGCGCCGTGGAGCGTCTGATGGCAATCTTACTTCACATCACTTTATCGACCCTGGTCTGGCTTTCTATTCGCAAGAAGACAATCCTCTGGTTGTTCGTTGCCATTCTCTGGCATGCTTTTGCGGACTTCGCCATTGTATTCGCGGGTTCTGTGGGGTGGACAACCTGGGCCATTGAAGGGTTATTGGCCGGAATCAGTTTACTAAATTTAGGAATCCTGAAGTTCACCCAACAGCAAGATATTCCTGTACCGACCGAAAATACATAGAACTTTTATTCTATTTAAAAAACTAAACTGTTTCGCGACAAACAAAGTTTCTAATCTATTTTTAATTATTGAGTGATATACTAACAAAAGCAAACGTTTGGGTGCCCCCCTCACCCTAGCGTTTGCTTTTTAAAAGCAGGAACTTTCCTTTTCAACCCCACTTTTCCTTTTTAATCTTCTCAAGTAAACTAATATAAACGTCTGCAAGAAAACGATCTTTAAAGTTTTTGAAAGAGTTAATCATGGAAAAACATCTCATTAACCTGCCCTGGGGCGAGGATATGATTCCTCTTGAATTACCCTCAAATTGGAACCTTGCCGGGGTCATGGAACCCTCCCCGTTGCCCGGTGTTCCCAATGTTCTGGAAGAAACCCGCCGCAGTTTACAATCCCCCATCGGTATAAAAAGCCTGGCAGAATGGGTCACTCCGGAAAGCAAAATCGCACTGGTGATCGATGATGACAGCCGGCCTACCCCGGTTTCTTCAATCCTGCCCGCCATATTGGAAGAGGTTCAACGTGGTGGAGCCAGCCTGAGTCAGATAACCGTTGTCCCTGCAATTGGAGTCCATCGCAGTATGCCGGAAGATGAAATTGCCCGGCGCATTGGCCCGCAGTGGATGGGAAAAATAAACTGGGAATCACAGGACTGCGATAACCCAGACCGTCTTTTATCCCTGGGCACAACCAGCCGGGGCACGCCGGTTGAAATCAACAAAACCGTCGCTACAGCTGATTTGGTGATTTCGCTTGGCTGCATCGAACCTCATATTATTGCCAGTTTTGGCGGAGGATATAAGAATCTGGTACCGGGTGTCGCCAGCCGGGCGACCATTGCCCACAATCACGCTTTGAATTGCCAACCCGAAACATTCAACATGGTCGGACAGCCCATCGACAACAACCCCATGCGGCTGGATCTGGAAGAAGCCGCCAGCATGGTCAAAGGGCAGGTTTTTATCATTAACGCGGTCCTGAACAGTAAACTGGAAGTAGTCCGGATCGTCAGCGGGGATCCCATTAAGGCTCACCGGGAAGGTACCCTTATCAGTGAGCAGATCTTTGGCTGCAAAATCCCTAAACTGGCCGATGTTGTCATTACTTCATCTTTCCCCATGGACCAGGACCTGCGGCAGGGTGTTAAAGCGCTGGCCAACAACATTCGCGCCCTGAAGCCTGGGGGGACGATGATCACATTGATCAAAGCCGAAGAAGGGGTGGGCGTATTCGGACTCGCCAACCGCAAACTCCCCGTCGGCCGCAATGCACTGAAACTCCTGGCCCCCCTCTTCCTACCCCTCGTGCCCAAATTAAACATTAAAGGCATGGGAGAGGAAGATCGATTCTTCCTTTATTTTGCCCTCCAGGCAATGCGGCACGGGACACTATTGGTTTACGGCCCCACCATTCCGGAAGAAATTCATGAGCGGCTGCCCTTTGTTCAATTTTCGCCCAGCGTCGAAGCAGCCATTCAACACACCCAGAATCGATTCCGCAAACAAGCGGACGTTCTTGTGTTTCCGTACGGCGGCAGCAGTTATCCTATTCTGCCCGGCAGCAGTTCCTAGATCTTCAATAACCCGTTCAAGTTCTGTAAAAGAAGTCCAAATTTTATTCGACTCGCCAATCTCCGAATTGGCGAGTCGTGGTATCATTCTCCAAAATCTGCCAGGATATACTGTGAATGAATTTGCTCTGTTCGTTGGATTGGGAGCAGCCATGGGGCTGTGGCAAGTCTCCAGAACTACCTCTCCGGAAAAAGCACCTCAGCATGTGCGGATCGGTCTTATCACGCTTTTGGGTGGGCTGATTGGCTCCCGTCTGGTTTTTGTTCTCATACATCTTGCATATTTTTCGACTCACCCTAGTGAGAGCGTGCAATTCTGGCTTGGCGGATTATCCTGGCCCGGCGCTGCAATCGGAATAATTGGCACGATTTTATTCACTGCGATGGCAAAACATATCGCTATCGGAAAATTGTTTGACAGTCTTTCATCCATGTTTTTGCCGCTGATCATTGGCATCGAATTGGGTTGTTGGCAATCCGGCTGTGCTTACGGACCTGTCGTTTCAGAAACCGCTTTTTGGAGTATTGCCAGTCTGGATGAAACCGGCGCAGTGTTAAGAAGATTTCCAACCCAATTAATCATTTCTCTGGTCCTACTGGTCTATTTCATTGGGTTGGAGAGCAGGTTAAAAAAGCATCATTTCCCGGGACGAAAAGCCTGGCTTTCCGGACTTGGCATCAGCATCATCCTCGGGATTTTTTCATTTCTCCGTGCGGACCCGGCACCGTACTGGCTTGGGCTGAGAATGGAAAGCTGGACAGCTCTGGGGCTTTCTTTATTTTTCCTGGCCGCATGGATCATAAACATTCAAAAACAAAAAAAGTCCGAGGAATTGATTCGAAACGCATTTTGAAGGACGAAAAAATGAAAGTTAAGCTTGCTTTAGCTCAAATCAACACCAAGTTGGGCATGGTAGATGAAAACCTGAAAAAGCATCTCAAACTGATTGATGAGGCCGTTGAAAATGGAGCGGATTTATTGATCTTTCCGGAGCTGTCCCTGACCGGTTATGTGCTTCAGGATCTGGCATCCACTGTGGCGCACCGCCCACGCAAAGAGGATCCACTTTTTCAGCCGCTTTTAGAAGCCAGCCATAAGCTGGATCTGGTGGTTGGATTTGTAGAAGAAGATATCCGCAACCGTTTTTTTATCTCCGCCGCCTATCTGTCACAGGGCGAGTTCGTTCATATCCATCGAAAAGTTTATCTCCCAACTTATGGCCTGTTTGATGAAAGTCGTTTTTTTGCCTGGGGAGATTCGATAGAAGCTTTTGACACCCGTTTTGGCAGGGTGGGGATATTGATCTGCGAAGACTTCTGGCATGCCTCTCCCCCTTATCTGCTCTGGTTAGACGGCGCCGACCTTTTCCTGTTCGTCTCCGCTTCACCGGGAAGAGGACTCAACAGCAGCCCCCGGCTTGAAACGGCTCAATGGGTGGACCATATCAATCGCGGATACGCCAGTCTTTTCACCTCTTTTATCGCCCACACCAACCGGGTCGGCTATGAAGACGGACTGAACTTCTGGGGCGGTGCCGCAATATATGATCCGAATGGGGAAATTGTGGCACATGGCCCTTACCATACCGAGGCTTTAACCCTGGCGGAAATCGACTTGAATCAGCTTCACCGGACCCGTGCCCGTCTGCCGCTGCTGCGGGATGAGCGCACGGCCCTGGTACAACGAGAAATGAACCGCATCCTGAGCCGGGGCAAAAATGCCTCCGGCCGTTAATCTATCTTTTTATTCTTTTGGAAAACAATTATGCAATCTGACCTGACCATCAACACCGATCTTGCCCGTCAAATCTTGACCGGATTCATTCACAGCGAAATCACCCGCACCGGATTCACCCGGGCGGTGATCGGCCTCTCCGGCGGCATTGACTCCGCCCTATCCTGCTTCCTGGCTGCGGAAGCATTAGGGGCGGAAAACGTTCTGGCAATCCGTATGCCTTACAAAGCCTCTTCCAAAGAATCACTGGAGCATGCCCAGCTCGTGATTGAAGCCACCGGCGTACAATCCATGACCGTGGAAATTACGGAAATGGTTGACCCACTAATCGCAAAATTCCCGGATATGGATCACCAACGAAAAGGGAACATCATGGCACGCACACGCATGATCGTCCTTTATGACCAATCTTCAGCCTTCAAAGGGTTAGTGGTAGGGACCAGTAATAAAACCGAAATCCTGCTGGGATATTCAACCCTGTTCGGGGACTCGGCCTGTGCCATCAACCCCATCGGAGATCTTTACAAAGCCCAGGTGCGCCAGCTGTCCCGTGCACTGGGTGTCCCGGAAGTGATCGTCAACAAGGCTCCCTCGGCTGATCTATGGGTAGGGCAAACCGATGAAGATGAATTGGGGTTCACCTATGAAGATGTGGACCGGCTCTTTTATCTGCTGATTGACCAGCGCTATACCCCGGCAGAATGTGTAGAAGCAGGTTTCCCGGAAGGTTTTGTCCGCAAAGTCGTCAGCCGGGTACGGCGCAACCATTTCAAGCGCATACTCCCTCCCATCGCCAAACTGAGCAACCGCACCATCGGCTATGATTATCTCTACCTGCGGGATTGGGGAACCTAAACTACATTGAAACCATCGCGGATCACATTACCCCTTTCTCTCCAACATCGAGGCTTTGCACTGTTGTGGGGTGGATTATTGATTTCGGTCGCCGGATCCAGAATGCAGGCCGCCGCACTGCTCTGGCACTTGAGAATTCTCAGCGACCAGCCCGTTGTCGTCAGCGGGATCGGTCTGGTCCAGTTTCTGCCTGTACTGATCTTTGCGCCTTTTGGAGGCGTGATCGCAGATTCTTTCAACCGCCGAAAAATCATGTTTGCCGCCCAATTCACGATGACCCTGACAGCCCTTCTGTTAGGCATCCTGACCTTACTGGGACACATTCAGATCTGGCAGATCTATATCCTGACTGCCATCCAATCAATAGCCACTTCCTTTGACTTGCCTGCCCGCCAGGCTCTGGTCTCTAATCTGGTGCCCCAAAAGATACTTCCCAACGCTTTTAGCCTGCAATCCATCGCTTTCAATACCGGGTCCATTTTGGGGCCGGCACTCAGCGGCATGGTAATTGGATACCTGGGCCAATCTTACGTCTACCTGATCAATACATTGACTTTCATTGCAGTGCTGGGCGCACTGATATTAATGGGCCCCGTTGTGCAGGAAACCACTGCTCCCCTGCACGGCATTCGAAACAGTTTTTCCTCCATTAAAGAAGGCATCCAATATATCCTCCACCAGCCGATCATCCTATCCAGCATGATTTTAGACTTCATCGCCACATTCTTTTCTTCCGCCAATACGCTGCTTCCTTTTGTTGCCAGGGACATCCTTAAAGTTGGAGAAATACAGTATGGCTGGCTGGCCGCCGGCCAATCCGTTGGCGGCGTTTTAGTAGGGTTCTTCTATTCGCAGAAAAATAACGTGCGACACCAGGGCCGCTTGCTGTTGATCTCGGTAACAGGTTTTGGCCTCGCCACAGTCTTTTTTGGTTTTTCTGCCAGTTTTGCACTTTCAATGATAGCCCTGATATTGATTGGCGGTTTTGATGGCGTCAGCACTATTTTGCGCAACACACTCCGTCAGATTCAAACACCGGACCAGCTTCGGGGACGAATGGTCAGCATCAACCAAATCTTTTTCATGGGGGGACCGCAGCTCGGAGAAATTGAGGCGGGAATGGCTGCACAGGCCTGGGGAACTCCACTGGCAATCATCACAGGTGGTATAGGCTGCATGATCGGAGTCGCGCTGGTTGCCAAGCGTTGGCCTCAGCTTCGGCGTTATGACACCGCCGATCTGGAATCGCAAACTATTTAAAACAAAGCTATCCTTCGGATAGCTTTGTCCAAAGATCCAGTTTCTCATCCATTTTCTTCTGCAGAAGGAGATACTCCTTGCTCAGTTTCTGCACTCTGGAAGGCTCCAGCGTACCCGATTCAAACTGCCGGGTAATCACGGCAAGTTTTTCTTCCAGCTCGGTAATTTCATCTTCCAGATTCTGCAGACGGTTTAACCGTTTTCGGGCTTCGTTGGTCGAAATACGATTCTTCGTATCCGCCGGAGCAGGTTTTTCATGGAGTTTTTCATTCTGCGCAGACTGGGCTCCATTTTCCGGGTTGGTTTCAGTTTGCAAAGCAGAACGATATTCACTGTAGGAACCTTTAAACACCCGCAAGCGTTTTTCTTCCGGCAGCACTTCCCATACCTGGGTAGCCAGTGCGTCAATCAGATAGCGGTCATGCGAAACCAACAAGATGGTTCCGTTATAGTCCGCCAGCATACTTTCCAGTATTTCCTGAGAAGGCAAATCCAAATGATTCGTTGGTTCATCCAGCAACAACAGGTTTGCCCCTTGAAGTGCCAGACAGGCCAATGCCAACCGGCCGCGTTCTCCGCCGGAGAGCATTTCTACCTGCTTAAACACATCATCTTCCGTAAAAAGAAACCGCGCCAGATAATTCCGAATTTCCGCCGGCAGCATACCCGGAGAAGCAGCTTCGACTTCTTTCATCAAGGTCCACTCCGGGTGAAGGCTTTCATGCGCCTGGGCGAAATAACCGATTTTCAGGTTAGCTCCAAGCTTCACAATCCCATCATAAGCCGGAATGATATCCAGCATCGTTTTAAGAAAAGTTGTTTTCCCCGCGCCGTTTGGACCTAAAATAGCAGCCAGTTCACCCCTCAGAAGCACCAGATCCGGAACAGCAAACAACGGCCGGCCTTCATCATGATAGCCGATACTCAACCCTTCGGTCTGGATGACCAGATCACCCGATCGTCCTTTTGCCTCCAAATTGAGCTTGATGCGCCTTGTCCCCGCAGGAGGCGTCACCTTTGACTCAAGCAGCATACGTTCCAACCGCTTACGGCGGCCCTGTGCCTGGCGGGTATTCTGCCCGGCAATATTCTTGCGAATATAATCCTCTTCTTTTTCAATGAAGGCTTGCTGGGCTTTATACTCCGTTAACTGGCGTTCGTATCTTTCAGTACGCTGCTGAAGATAAGCACTGTAATTCCCACGGTAAGTTTCCAGCGCAGGGGTCATCTCCCAAATTGCGGTAACCACCTGATCCAAAAAATAACGGTCATGCGAAACAATCAACACAGCGCCTTCCCAATCTTTCAAATACGATTCCAGCCATTCAATTGAAGCGATATCCAGATGGTTCGTCGGCTCGTCCAGCAGCAACAAATCAGGGTTGGAAAGCAGCAGCTGAGCCAGCAGGGCGCGCGTGCGCTGGCCACCAGAAAGCTGTGTCATGGGGCGCTGTTCATCCTCTGCAGAAAAACCAAGCCCGGTGAGAGTTTGGCGAATGCGCGTCTCGTAGGTATAACCACCTTGCCGCTCAAAATCTTCCTGCATCCTGCCATAAGCAGCCATTGCCTGTTCCGCTTCATCGGGATCGCTCATGGCTCTTTCCAATACTTTCAACTGCGCTTCCAGAGCAATCAGATCCTCCAGGGCTTTCAGACATTCCTGCCACAGCGTTTTATCAGATGCAAACTGGGCCTCCTGGGGCAAATAACCAATTTTCAGTTCTTTGGAATGTTGGACTTTTCCGGTTGAAGGCGTTTCAGTCCCGATCAAAATCTTCAAAAGCGTAGTTTTTCCAACCCCATTTGGCCCTACCAGGCCAATTCTTGCCCGGTGGGGAATGCTAAAAGAAAGCTCACTGAAAATATCAGTGGCCCCATAAGATTTACTGAGGGCTGCGGCGTTAATCAGCGCCATAAATTTAAAATTCTCCTCTTAGGGGGTTTTTCCGCCCAAAGTATATCACAGCCACCGCCTGACAGGTCTGCCGGATATTACAAATTTATCCGGCATCCCGATTCTGATGACCGGGCTTTGGCCGGTCCCGAATGCGAAAACGCACGTTTCTTTCCAATGGATTCGGAGGAACTATCCCGAATCCATTGAGTCTGCATTTGGAGTATGGTAAACTGACCTCGTCATGGACGCGAAAACACTCTACACGCTGGAATATCCAAAAATATTAGAGGCCCTGGCCGGATACGCGGCATTTAATTATTCCGCTGAACTTGCCCGGCATCTCACCCCATTTAATGATATTGAAGAAGCCCGTCACCGGCAGCAGCTTACCTCTGAAGCCCGTCACCTTCTAAGCATCAATGCGGATATCTCCATCGGAGGCGCGCAGGATATCCGCGCGCAGCTTGAATTGGCAAAACGACAAGGTGTCCTTGAAGCGGAAGAACTTCTCAATATCAAGAATACGCTGGTATCCTCCCGTGAACTTTCGCGGACCATCCTTCATCTGGAAGAACCTTATCCCAAACTCCAGGCCATTGCGGAACAGATGATTCCCCCGCCCGGAATCGTGGATACGATTTCTCAAACAATTTCAGAGCGAGGGGAAGTGATGGATGGGGCATCCCAGAAACTGGCAAATATCCGCCGCGACATGAAAATCTCGTATGACCGGTTACTATCCAGACTGGAAAAATTGATCAACGACCCCAAAACCGTTACCATGCTTCAGGAACCGATCATCACCCAGCGCAATGGTCGTTATGTCATTCCCCTGCGGGCCGAGTTCAAAGGGCGAATCCGTTCCATCGTCCATGACCAATCTTCATCCGGGGCAACCTTGTTCATTGAACCGCTGGCAACGGTTGAACTCAACAATCAATGGCACGAGTTTCAGCTTGCAGAACGTGACGAAATCCGCCGTATTCTCACCGACCTGTCGGAAAGAATCGGACTGCACGCGGAGGAAATCCGGCAGTTATTGGATACACTGGCCGAGCTGGACCTGGTGTTCATGTGCGCCAAATATGCCGAAGACCTGAACGCCGCCGAGCCCATATTGCTTCCGCTTCAATCCGGACGGGAGCAGCATCCCGGCAGCACCATTCAACTGCGCAAGGCCCGCCATCCCCTACTGGATCAGCAAAAAGCAGTCCCCATTGATGTTATGCTGGATGACAGGACCTTTGCGTTGATTATCACCGGACCAAACACAGGCGGAAAAACCGTCACGCTCAAAACCGTGGGCCTGCTGGCGCTGATGGCCCAAACCGGGCTGCATATTCCCGCTCAATCCGGTTCAGCACTGAATATTTTTGAAGATATCTTTGCGGATATCGGTGATGAACAATCCATTGAACAGTCTTTATCCACTTTTTCGGGACATATCACCAATATCGTCAGAATACTGGGTCGGGCAGACTCGGGCACTCTGGTTTTGCTGGATGAGCTGGGTGCCGGCACCGACCCGCAGGAAGGCGCCGCGCTGGCCCGCGCTTTAGTGACCTTTCTTCTGGACCACCGCATAACCTGCCTGGTCGCAACCCATTACCCGGAATTGAAAACTTTTGCGCATACTACTTCCGGCGTGATGAATGCCAGCATGGAATTCGATATCCGCACCCTTCGTCCAACCTATCACCTCACCCTGGGGATTCCGGGCCGCTCCAATGCACTTTTAATCGCCGAACGGTTGGGAATGCCGGATGAAATCCTGAATGATGCCCGCTCAGATATTAATCCAGAGGATCTTCATGCCGAAGACCTGTTGGATGAAATCCACCACCAGCGCAACCTTTCCAGGAAAGCCAGAGAATCGGCAGAAATCGCACAGAAAGAAGCGGAAAAGATACGTTCCGACCTTAACTCTCGCCTGGAAAACATTGAAAAAGAAAGGATCGCCATTCTGGAAGAGGCCCGCCATGAGGCTCAAACCGAAATCGAGAATCTCCAGAATGAATTAAAAACGATTCGGCGTCAATTGAATCGATCCAGACAGCCCGTTGAGGATTTGAAGCCGCTTGAAGAACAGGTTGAAGAATTGGAAGTTGCCGCCAGACCACCTGTTGAGCGCCGCCGTCAGCCTTCCCAGCCCGCCCCACGTCCTCTGGTGAAAGGAGCGCGGGTACATGTGCGCTCTCTGGACATGGAAGGACGGGTGCTTTCCGTGGGAGAGACCGACGTGGAAATTCAATTAGGCACTTTACGCCTCCGCGCCAGCTTGAGCGATATTGAACGCCCCGGTGAGCAGGCCCCATCACAAGATAAAAAGCCCGCCGCCAGGAAAAAGGCTGCGCCCTCACCCGAGCCGGCAGCCAGAGAAGAACCCGTCCTGCACCCCTCGCCCGGTATGGAGCTGGATCTGCGGGGGCAGCGGGTGGAAGATGGTTTGGATGCTCTGGAACGCTTTTTGGAACAGGCTTATCTGGCCGGAATGCCATTCATCCGGATTATTCACGGAAAGGGAACGGGACGCCTCCGCCAGGCCGTTCAAAAGGCCCTGCGTCATTCCCAATACGTCTCTGACTGGTCATTGGGCAAGGAAGGCGAAGGCGGAGATGGGGTAACAGTCGCCCATCTGATCACCGATTAACGACTACTGTTCAGTCTCCTTCAAAAAACAATACTTTGAACCGGCTCCAAAGAGGAATAAGTATTTCCTTTTTTGCAGTTCACTGCTAGATAGGTAGATCCCGCACGGTCCTAAAGAAACCGCATAACCCGGCTATAATAAGGTTTGATTATTTTATAGGTAAGGATTAATTTAGATGTATTTCTCTTCAAAAGCATTTTTCTCCAGATATAGGGATTCTGATCCAAAAAGGATATCTGCGGGGATCATCAAGATGATATTTAAAAGAACTCCGGGATTATTTCTTCTGGCGGCATTAGGAGTTATCCTTTTGCTGTCCTCCTGCGCTCCCGTAACCATAGTGGAGGAACCTACCCTCCAGCCCACTTCTACACCAGAAAACACAGCTACTCCCACAATCGTATGGTTCCCCCCTACCTCTACGCCAACCATCCTTCCCACACGGGTTATCACCCCCACACCCATTATGAATACCGGAATCGGAGAGGTTCTCTACAGCAATCTGCTTGCCAACAGCACCGGTTGGGAAACCGGCCAGAATAATATCGGCACCATTGCTTATGACGATGGTGGGTTGACTCTCGCTGTATCCGCACCTACCAGTACCCTCACCTCTCTGCGCACCGATATCATTTTGAACAACTTTTACCTGGAAGTTACTGCAAAACCTAATCTGTGTCGCGATGAGGATGCTTACGGTGTCATGGTGCGCTCCAATTCCCGTTTTAACACATACCGCTTCGTCATTGCCTGTAACGGTATGATCCGGGTTGAACGATTGAAAAATGGAGAGGTGGTGTTATTACAGAACTGGAAGCGCAGTGGACAGCTTCCATTCGGCGCTCCTCTATCCGTCCGGTTGGGCATTTGGGCTTATGGAAAAGAATTACGCTTTTTCATCAACGATGTCTACCAGTTCAGCACAACGGACCCGGTATGGAGCAGCGGACAGGTCGGTTTCTTTGCCCGTTCCAATGACGAAACCGCAGTTTCTGTCAGTTTCACTGAATTTGAAATCCGCCAGATCAATTCACAAAATTCTGTTGCTCCTACAGCAACGTCAGAAGACCCAATTCTCGATGAGGAAATGGACCATTGACTTTGTGATTAACCTCCCGTGAGAAGGTATCCGTCAATAAAACGCTGGCATTGCACAAAGCCTTTTTATCCCCACAAATACATTAATGATGTACAATATTTCTGTACTGGATGGTTTTTAGCCTGACATGCTCTATCAATGGAGGGAACGATGTATCATAAAATAATTTTGGCGGGAAATCTTGGCCGCGACCCGGAAATGCGCTACACACCCGGCGGACAGGCTGTAACGTCCTTTTCGGTAGCCGTTGATAACAGCTACACTAACAACACCGGCGAAAGAGTCCGGCGCACAATCTGGATTCGGGTCTCTGCCTGGGGCAAGCTCGGAGAAATCTGCAATAATTACCTGCAAAAAGGACGAAAAGTCCTGGTGGAAGGGACTCTGGTAGCCGACCCCAACACCGGCAACCCGCGCGTCTTCACCCGGCAGGATGGCACCCCCGGCGCATCTTTTGAGGTGCGGGCCGACAACGTACGCTTCCTCTCCAGCAAGGGAGAAGATGGCGGAACGGATACAGAATCCGATCTGGGAGAAGGATTGGACGACGAAGAAATTCCCTTCTAAAGATGCCCACCTATGGATAAGCCCAAAAAACCGGATGCATTGAAACTGGAATTGCCTGAAGGTTTGGAGGCAATTTATGCCAATCTCGTTCGGATCAGCCATTCACCGGCCGAGATGGTCTTTGATTTCGCAAGTCTGCTCCCGGGGAAACCTAGATCCGAGGTCGTTGCCAGAATTCTGATGTCCCCCGTTGGCGCAAAAATGTTTTATAAAGCCTTGGGAACCAATCTGGCCCGTTATGAAGCAAGTTTTGGAGCCATCACGCTCCCCGGTGGGCCTTCTTCTTTGGCCCAGGACCTTTTTCGACACATACAACCTCCGGATCAATCCGATTCGGAAGAATCCGAGTCTTAATTCATGAAAAATCTATCTAACATCGCAGAGCAAATCCATGACGAATTTGAGGCCACCACACAGGCCCGGGATAAAGCCTTGATCCAATCTCGCCAGATGATTCGCAACTGCGCTCATGCCATTCGCGCAATTCACCGTAACGATAAAGAAGAAGCCCAGGAAAATTTAAATAAGGCACACAAACTCCTGACAACCCTTAAAAACGATCTCGCAGACTACCCCGCACTGTTTTACGCCGGTTATACTCAGGATGCCATCAAAGAATTCGTGGAAGCCAGCATCACTTACGCTTTAATCCTGAATCTCCCGCTTCCTACCCCGGAAGATCTGGAAATCGAAGGATCGGCATACCTGAACGGCCTGGCCGAAACCGTCGGCGAGCTGCGGCGGCGCTGCCTGGATATCCTCCGCCATGGCTACTCGCAAGATGCCGAACGGCTGCTTGCCGCAATGGATGAAATTTACTCGACCCTCGTCACCATGGATTACCCGGATGCGATCACCCACGGACTGCGCAGACAGACCGATCTTGTGCGTGGAATTCTGGAGCGGACACGTGGAGACCTGACCATCAGCCTGCGCGAAGAACAACTTAAAAGAAACATGGAGAATCTTCTGGAGAAACTTCAGCAATCCAACAATCAGGAATAGTGCTGTTCCCTTCCAGAGTCCCAACCCCGTGCTTCTCACTTCTTGCAGCACGGGGTTTTTATCTCAAGGTTAATCATCTTTTATACCATTTTGAACGTATTTATAATTTGAAGCTATAATAAAAACCATGCGAAAGCCTGTCAGACCGCCCCAAAGCATTGCCATTGCATCCAACCCTGAACTGCCCGAAGCAGCACAAGAGGCTTGCAGGATGCAAAAGCTGTTGACTCAAAAATATGGTCTCACTTCCGTCGTTTGTGCCCACCTGTATGATGATGAGATGAATGTCAGTATTCAGAATGGGGAATTCGACGTGTTGATTTCGTTGGGAGGAGACGGAACAATGCTTCGCGCCGGTCGTCTGTGCGCGCCTTCCGATACCCCCGTTCTGGGGATCAATCTGGGACATTTTGGTTTCCTGATGGAAGTGCAGGGAGATGATTGGGAAAAATACCTTCCTCTGCTCCTTGAAGGCTCTTACCAAGTTGAGGAACGCATGATGCTCCTCGCCGAACACTACCGTGGCAACCAATTGATTGGAACTTGGCCGGTTTTAAATGAAGTTGTGGTTTGCCGTGGGCAGGATATCCGCCCAATCCGGCTGGATGCTTATGTGGACGATCAACCACTGACCACCTACATTGCAGATGGATTGATTGCAGCAACCCCTACCGGTTCCACCGCCTACGCGCTGGCGGCAGGCGGTCCCATCATGCCCCCCGAACTGCGGAACATCCTGGTTATTCCCGTTGCTCCTCATCTCTCTGTCGATCGTGCTGTAATTCTCTCTGAGGGTGCCTGTATCACAATCACCGTGCAATCTGCTTATGAAACATTATTGAGTGCGGATGGACAGCCTTCGATTACAATGCAAAAGGGAGATATGGTGCGCGCCAAAACCTGGAATCACAATGCCTCATTTATCCGGTTTAAAGATGCCGGTTATTTCTACCGCAACCTCACTATGTACATGGATCAAAACCCTACTGTATAGGCACAAAAATATGACCGATCAAAACCCTGAAAAGACTTTTTGCTACCGCCACCCGGATCGTGAAACTCTGCTAACCTGCAATCGCTGCGGCAATCCAATCTGCACGGAGTGTGCCGTTTTGACGCCCACCGGCTACCGCTGCAAAGATTGCGTGCGGGGTCAGCAAAAAATCTTTGATACTGCACAAACTACCGACTATGTGATCGCTGTTCTTGTTGCCGGAGGGATTGGAGCATTGGCAGCGGTGCTGTTACGCCTGGTTCCTTTTATTGGTTTCTTCCTGATCCTGATCGGCCCCGTCGTGGGCAACCTCATCGCACGAGCCGTGCAGTGGTCCGTCAAACGCCGTCGTTCAAAATTACTTCACCAGGTCGCCACCGGAGCCGCCGTCATTGGCAGCTTACTGCCCCAGTTGCCTCTCCTGCTCCTGCTGATACCCGGCCTCAACTCCAATTTATCTTCTCTTGGAGGTTCTTTGTTGTCTTTGGTTTGGCAAGGGTTATATATTTTTCTACTTGCCAGTTCGCTGTACTATCGTTTAAGAGGCATTCAAATTCGTTGAGTCTTATTTAAACATGCTAACCGAACTCCAAATCGAAAATTTCGCAATCATCCACAAGCTGTACCTGAAATTTGGGCCCGGACTGTCAGCGTTTACCGGTGAGACCGGCGCAGGGAAGTCGATTATTCTGGATGCCATAGAAGCTGTGATCGGCGGGCGCTCCGATTCGACCAATATCCGCAGCGGAGCAGATCTGGCAATGGTTGAAGCCACTTTTCGGATCCCCGAGCAGAACCGCGTCCCGATTCATGAACTCCTCACTCAGGAAGAACTCCTGGACGATGCCGATTTTCTCACTCTGACCCGCGAGCTTCGCCGTGAAGGGCGGAATATTGCCCGGGTCAATGGACACACCGTGAACGTCAGTCTGCTGCGAACACTTGGTGAATATCTGGTTGATATTCACGGCCAGTCGGAACATCTCTCTTTGCTGAATGTCAAACGACATCTGGGGTTATTGGATCGCTACGCCGGGAGTGAACCTTATCTGACCGCTTACCGGAAAATTTATCGAAAGGTGCTCCAGACCCGCAAAGAGCTGCAGGAATTGCGGAAAAGCGAGCGCGAAGCCGCGCAGCGCATGGACCTGTTGACCTTCCAGATTCAAGAAATAGAATCTGCTGAATTAAAAATGGACGAAGAGGAAGACCTCCGGCAGGAACGCACGCGGTTGGCAAACGCCGAAAAATTGGCTTCCCTGGTACAAAAAAGTTTAATCCTGCTCGAAGAAGGCGAAACCGAGGTTCCCCCAATTTCCGACCTGCTCGGGGAGGCAACAGAAGCCATTCTGACCCTCAGCAGAATTGATTCCGCACAGGAGAAGCTTTCGGAGCAGATTACTGCTCTGGCAGAAGGACTGCGTGATATTACCTTCAACCTTCAAAATTATCAGGAGCAATTGGAATTTAACCCCCGCCGTCTCGAAGAAGTTGAAATCCGCCTGGATTTGATCAACTCCTTGAAACGTAAATATGGCAATTCGGTAGAGTCCATCCTGGCACATCTGGATAAAGCCCGTGCGAGCCTTGACCAGATCACTCATGCCGGAGAACGGATTACCGAGCTGGAAGCGGAAGAACAGACGCTTCTCAAACAGCTTGCTCAGGAAGGATTGCGCCTGTCCAGCGTTCGACAGAAAGCAGCGGAAGCCCTCGGCAAGGGTGTGGAAACCGAACTGACCGATTTAAGCATGGCAGGGGCTCGTTTTAAAGTAGATATACAGCATCGTCCTGATCCGGAAGGCCTGCCCATCACGCCGGAACAGACCGTTTCTTTCGATGAAAATGGAGTGGATCAGGTGCAGTTCCTGATTGCCCCCAACCCTGGAGAGGGACTCAAACCCCTGGTGAAAATTGCCTCGGGGGGGGAAACCTCCCGGCTCATGCTGGCGCTGAAGAATGTCCTGACAAAAGCGGACCCGGTCGCAACGCTGGTTTTCGATGAAATTGACCAGGGCATCGGAGGGCGGGTCGGCGGTATCGTGGGTGAAAAACTCTGGAAGTTGGCCCGCCAGCACCAGGTGTTGTGCATCACTCACCTACCTCAACTGGCAGCCTTTGGTGACCAACATTACTGCGTTCGCAAGCAGGTCGAAGAGGGCCGCACGCTTACACTGGTTACCCCCCTGGAAGGCGAACCACGGCTCATGGAGCTGGCTCAGATGATCGGGGGTCAGAGTAAAGCCAACCTCAACGCAGCGCAGGAGGCGCTGAATTTTGCACAGCAAAGATCCCTCCAACTGATTAATGAATAAAGGACCGTATTTTCCCCGGTTGGACTCTTAATCCAACCTTAAACTCCCACAAAACGATTAAATGATATAATGCTTTAACCTTATGAGACAAAAAATCTTTCTTTCTACGGGTTTACTGCTAACTTTTGGCCTGATGCTTTGGATGGCCATGCCGGCTGCTGCCAATCCACAGGCCCAAGCTTATTATCAGACCCCTACCCCCGGGGCCGATGGGCGCATTATCTACGTTGTTAAAACCGGGGATAGCTGCCTGAGCATCTCTTTACTCACAGGCATCGATATCACCCAGCTCCAGCTGTTAAACAATTTAGATGAAGAATGCTTCCTTTCAGAAGGACAGCAGCTTCTTCTGGGAATTGTGGAAGAAGTGCAGCCAACCGCAGGTCCATCTCCTACGCCTACCCAATCGCCGCCCACACCCACCCCGTTTAATGGGAACGGCGAAATCTGTGTTTACCTTTTTGATGATGTAAACGGCAATGCAATGGCAGAGGAAAGTGAGACCGGCATCGTAGGCGGTGCAATCAGTATCACCGACCATCAGGGGCAAATATCCAAAACCAAGAACACCGTATCCGACGAATTAGCCTGTTTTGAAGATCTTCCGGAAGGTGAATACAATATCAGCGTTGCTCCTCCGGAAGGATATAACCCCACCACCACAATGAATTACCCGCTTACCCTGAATGCAGGTGACTATTCCATTATTGATTTTGGAGCCCAGGTAAGTTCTCAATCAGATGCCCCGATCGAAGAAACCAATGAACGTTCTCCTGTGTTGGGAATTCTGGGAGGTGTGATGCTGCTGGCCGGTGCAGGTCTGGGAATTTATTTCCGCCAGATGAAAAAAACTCCGTAGACCCTGCGGTATGATTTAATCCCATTACCGCATCCCGGTTATTTTTCTAACCCGGATGCGGTTTTAGATTAATAAACTCTAATCCCTCTTATACTCCGTTATTTTTACCTTTTATTGTCCCAATATTATGGGCGTGGTAGAATCGCTACACAGAGAAACGAATACTCTGTCCCCCCTTCTTCCAATCCCTTGCAGGAAGATCGATGATATCTGGATCCATGCTGGTTCAATCTGTTTTTCCCCTCATCGGGAATTGATGGAGATTAATAAAATCGAAACTCGTCCATTTGCCTGGCATGACTTGCTGACTTTTTACCGCTACCGGCATCAAGCACTTCCCCTGGAAAGCGCAGTGCGTTTAACGCGCGGCAGTTCAATTGGAATTGCTTCCATGATGGATTATCTGGACCCCACCCGCGGCAGTTATACCGCAGTGATCAATGGGAATCATGAAGATAGGCCATTGCTCGGACAGATGCATTTCACGCTTGGCGAACGGTCTGCTCATCTTTCATTTCTGATGCCTGGAAACGAAGTCAATACCGGTACGCTGCTCGCCCTGCTGGACGGCATGGCCGTCCAGGCCGCGGAAATGGGTGCCTTCAGTTTGCTCGCCGAGTTGGATGAAAACAGCGATTACTTCCAGATCATGCGGCGGGCCGGCTATCAGGTTTATGCCCGGCAGCAAAATTGGCAAATACCCGTGACGGATGAGGTCGACCCGGTATGTGCTTCCTGCTGGCACGTGAAGAAACCGGAAGACGAAGCAACTATCCGCAGCCTGTATCATTCCTTAGTTCCTCCTCTGGTACAGGGAGCGGAGGCTTTTTCCAATCATTATCTCCAGGGAATGGTATTTAAACAAAACAATGAACTGCTGGCGTTTGTTGAAGAGACTTCGGGACCCCATGGGATCTATCTCAACCCGTTGATCCACCCTTCCATAGACAATATCGTTGAACTCCTGAAATCCCTGCCGGCTCAGTACACGCCGCTCCTTAGACGGCCGGTTTATATCGCCGTCCGCTCCTATCAGGGCTGGCTGTCGAGCCACCTGGAAAGGCTAAAAGCTACGCCACTCTCTCAACAGGCCTTATTGGTCAAATATTTTGTTCTGGGGCAGCGTTCTGCAATACAGAACACGCATCATCGTTCCGTGATTGAAGCAAAAACGAAACCCGCGGCGCCGATAGTACACCAAATTTCAAAAGACTAAAGAGCAATACGCTCTGAATACTGAAAATATAGAGTAAATCAAAAACTTTGATAGACTATGAATCAAAAACGAATTACTGACGATCTAAATGAATTTATGGGGGTCTTGCCTCCTCACATCGCCCAGGCTGTTGAAAAAGCAAACGATTCGGACAACTTGCTGGAAATTGTCCTGGATCTTGGCCGTGTGCCATTCGCGCGTTTTGTAAACCGAGAAGTCCAATTAAGCGAGAATGAAATCACCCGCGACGAGATTGACTTAATCGTCAGTCGGATCGGTGACTTTGACGCAGATAACCGCGCCGGCCTGGAACGAACCTTACACCGTATCTCCGCCATTCGCAACCGCCACGGTGTAATTGTCGGCCTGACCGCCCGGGTTGGCCGGGCCGTTTACGGCACAATTGACATCATTCAGGATCTGGTCGAATCCGATAAAAGCATCCTGATCCTCGGACAGCCCGGCATCGGGAAAACGACCATGCTGCGTGAAGCCGCTCGAATCCTTGCGGAGAAGAAGCGCGTGGTCATCGTAGATACTTCCAATGAAATTGGCGGTGACGGAGATGTTCCCCATCCCGCGGTGGGCAAGGCCCGCCGCATGCAGGTGGCAAAGCCATCCCTCCAGCATGAAGTAATGATTGAGGCTGTTGAAAACCACAATCCGGAAGTGATCGTGATTGACGAGATCGGACGGGAATTGGAGGCCGCGGCGGCCCGCACGATTGCCGAACGCGGTGTCCAATTGATCGGCACAGCACATGGACGGACACTGGAAAACCTGTTGATCAATCCCACTCTTTCGGACCTGGTCGGCGGGATTGAATCGGTCACCCTTTCCGACGAAGAAGCCCGACGGCGAGGAACCCAAAAGACCGTGCTAGAACGCCGCTCGCCTCCGACTTTTGATGTGCTGATTGAGATTAAAGAACGCGATTACCTGATCGTGCATCCGGATGTCACCACCGCGGTGGATGCGCTGGTGCGCGGACAACCCCCACTGCCCGAAGTCCGCCAGCGTACTGTTGACGGCGAAATCAAAATCAAGAAAGCTACGGCAAAACCGACAGGGACACTGCCCACCTCCGGGCTTCGGCGGCCTGCCAACGGCAGCAAAAAAGAAAAGGAAATGGAAGCTCCTGAACCACAAAGGACCTTCCAGGAAGAATATTCCCGGTCTCAAAGCCGCACCACCAGCCTACAGCCTCAAAAGGTCTTCGCCTATGGCGTGGCCCGCAACCGGCTGCAGCAGGCCGTCAAACGATTGGGAGTACCGGCTGAAATCGTAAAAGATATTGGTGAAGCGGATGTGCTGATCACCCTGCGCACCTACTATCGCAAACGCCAGCGCACCATCATGGATGCCGAAGCGCACGGCATGCCCATCTATGTCCTGCGGGCCAATACCGTCCATCAAATGGAAGAAGCCCTGGCAGAGATGTTCAACCTGGCGGTCGAGCGCTCTCCAAACAACCGGGAGCAGATTGAAGCGGATACCCAGGCTGCCATTGAAGCCGTCCTGAATGGACAGCGTTGGGTGGACCTCCCACCGGCCGCCGCACATATCCGCCGACTCCAGCATGAAATGGCCCGTCAGGCGGAGCTTGTCTCCCATTCTTATGGAAAAGACCCTGCCCGCCGGGTGAGAATTTTTCGGGAGTAAAATTTAAAGGATACAAAAACACCCTGTTTGCAGAGCAGGCTGCAATCATGCGGTTTGCACAGAGGAGAGAACACCACAATGTTTATCACATTGGAAGGTCCGGATGGAAGCGGAAAAACATCTCAAATTAAACCCCTGGCAGAATTTTTGCGGGAACAAGGCTACTCGGTTATTACAACCTGCGAGCCCGGGGGCACATTCATCAGTGACCAAGTCCGTGATGTCCTGAAAAACCTCAAAAATAAATCCATGCATCCTCGCACGGAAATCCTTTTATTTTGCGCTGCCCGTGCCCAACTGGTGGAAGAGATCATCCGCCCGCATCTTGCCCAGGGCGAAATTGTGATCAGCGACCGCTATGCGGACTCTACCCTGGCTTACCAGGGATATGGTCACGGCTATGACCTCGACTTTTTAAAAAACCTGCTGGATTTTGCCACAGGCGGGTTGTGGCCCGACCTGACTCTTTATTTAGATATTGATGTTGAAGAAGGATTAAACCGCCGGCGTGTCGGCGGTGGTGAATGGAATCGACTGGATGATTATGCGCTCTCTTTCCACCGGCGCGTCCGCTGCGGCTATCTCGAAATGGCACAGAATAACCCGACCCGCTGGCAGATACTGGATGCCTGTCAATCACCCCATGAGGTACAGGATGCACTTCGTAAAGCAATCCTGAAAAAATTGCCGGGTGAAACACTTCACACCTGATGATTAATCATATTGGGATTGGGATATACTAAACAGCATCCTGATCTCTGCAACAAGAAGTTGCTGAAAGGTAGAAATTACACATGCGTAAATTTTGGTTTATCTTAAGTTTGCTGCTCATCGTTTCCATGGCAGCATGTAACGGACAGCAAGCTGCTCAGACTCCCGCAGCAGAAGATGCTACTACCCCCACGGAAGCGACTGTTGTCGATTCCGGTCCTGTTGTACCGGCCGAATGCCGGGTTGTCGGCCTCTTCGACTTTCCGGAAGTCCCCACAGTGGGAGATATCCCCGCGGTGAATGAAAACGACTGGGTCTATGGGAACCCCGACGCACCCGTTACCATTCTGGAATACAGTGAATTGCAGTGCCCGTACTGTGGCGCTCTGGAACCCGTTCTGGTTGAACTGCAAAGCCAGTATCCGGATGATGTCCGTCTGGTTTTCCGCCATTTCCCGCTTAACATTCACGACAAAGCACCGCTGGCCTCCCAGGCCATTGAAGCCGCAGGCAAACAGGATCTGGAAAAATTCTATGAAATGAAAAACTACCTGTTTGAAAATCAAGCTGACTGGAGCGCAATGAGTGTCGACGAATTCCAGGCATACCTGATTGAAAAAGCCGGAAGCGAGTTTGGACTGGATACGGGACAATTCACCGCAGACCTCAATAACGCCGAACTCACAAAAAAGATTGATGATATGGCTGCCGGCGGCTCCGCAGCAGGCGTGGCGTATACCCCTTACGTCCTGATCAACGGCTTCACCTATGAAGGCAACCGTGACCTTGAGGGACTGACCGCCATGGTGCAGGCTTATAAAGAGCTGGCCCAAAAAGAGAACAGCGATATGCTGACCGACCTGCCAAGAATGACCATCAATGATCCGGAGAGCGTCAGCTCAATGCTGGAAACCTATCAGGGCGTGGTTGCGGAATACGGTGCAGAGACACTCAACAACATCCCCCCCGCGTTTCTGAGCGATTTCGCCAATATGTCTTCCAATATCGAATACTACCAGAATCTGGTCGCGAATTATGGTCAGAGCTTCGTGGATGAAATTCCTTCGATTTTCTACAGCGAACCGGCCAACCTGCAGCAATATATTGACCTGTATGTCCAACTGAAAGAGACCCTCGGCGATAAAACTTATGAGTCCTGCCCACCTCAGGTGATCGACACCGAGAAAAACTACACAGCCACCCTCAAGACCGACAAAGGCGATATTGTCATCGATTTATTCGCCAGCAAAGCACCGACCACGGTCAACAGTTTTGTGTTCCTTGCCCAGGAAGGCTGGTTTGACGGAGTAACCTTCCACCGCGTCCTGCCAGGATTTGTGGCACAGACCGGCGATCCCAGCGGACTTGGATTGGGCGGCCCCGGTTACGAATTTGGCACCGAAGTAAACGGCCTCCTGTTCGATAAACCCGGCGTAGTGGGTATGGCGAATTCCGGCCCGGATTCCAACGGGAGCCAATTCTTTATCACCCTGGATGCAGTAGAGCAGCTCAACGGCGGCTATACAGTGTTTGGTCAGGTGGTAGAAGGCATGGATGTAGTTGAAAGCCTGACCCCCCGCGACCCCTCTCAGGGCGGTGACCTGCCGGACGGCGACGTCATTAACCAAATTGTGATTGAGGAGAATTAATCTCAATCCGGATAAACAAATTTACAAAATGGCCTTTAAAAAGCTACAACTTTTATTACTCAGCGTGATCGCAATTCTCCTGCTGGCTGCTTGCAGCAGCCAGCAGGCTGCCATCACCACTCCCATGCCGGGCGTCGAGGAAAGCTCAAAGCCCCTCCCGACAGCCACCGCAGACCTGACCGGCCTGGCAAACGAATCGGCCGTGCCCGCAAGCTGCACCGTTGTGAAACTGGCGCCAACCCAGGGACCCACCGAAGAGTCTCTCTTTCCGCCGGTCAGCGACTCGGATTGGATCCTCGGCCCGGAAGACGCAGCTCTGACCATCCTGGAATATAGCGAACTGCAGTGTCCCTACTGCGCGCAGTTTGAGCCTATTGCCAACCAGCTCCAGCAGAATTACCCGGACGATGTCCGGCTGGTTTTCCGCCACTTTCCACTTAACATCCACGACAAATCGCTGCTGGCCGCACAGGCCATTGAAGCTGCCGGGAAACAGGAATACAACAAGTTCTTTGAACTCAAGAACTGCATCTTCGAACAGCGGGACACCTGGCTGGATATGAGTCCGGAAGACTTTGAAACCTGGGTAACAGCAGAAGCCGAAAAGATCGGCCTCGACCCGGTCCAATTCGCCGCCGACTTCAAAAGCGATGAAATCGTCCAGAAAGTCCAGAAGGCTCAGGAAGATGCCATCAGCATCCAGATCCCCGGAACGCCTTTCGTTCTGTTAAACGGTTCGCCCTATCAGGGACCGCGGGATTATGCCAGCCTGGAATCGATCCTCAAGCTGTTCCAGTTGGAAAGACGACAGTATAACAAATGCCCGCCCTTCACCATCAACCCTGCCAAAATATACACGGCCACGATCGAAACAGAAAAAGGCGATATTGAGATCGAGCTTTTCGCAGATAAAGCGCCGAGCGCAGTGAATAATTTCGTATTTCTGGCAAATGCGGGCTGGTACGACAACGTGATGTTCCACCGCGTCCTGCCGGGCTTTGTGGCTCAGGCGGGAGATCCCAGTGGAACCGGCTACGGCGGACCGGGGTACGCGTTTGGGGACGAGATCCGACCCGACCTGACCTTTGACAAGCCGGGGATGGTCGCAATGGCCAATTCCGGCGCGGATACCAACGGCAGCCAGTTCTTCATCACCCTGGGCGATACCGAAAACCTGGATGGGAAATACACCATCTTCGGAGAGGTTATCAAAGGACTGGACGTGGCAGAGAGCCTCACGCCGCGCGACCCCTCCAAAGAAATCGATCCGCCCGCCGGAACGATGATCCGGTCCATTCGGATCGAAGAGAACTGATGCAAACATCCTCCAAGATACACCTGCCATCCGTATTTCAACTGTTGTTCAGCGGCCTGGGATTGGCCGTGTTTTTAACCAGCGCCATCAGCGTATTGGCCCTGGGAATCCTTTCACTCCTGGGCAACAGCCTGTTCGGGCAGGAAACACTACCGCTGTTCTCGCTGGCCTGGACGGCAGGGATTTCTGGAGTGCTGCTGATCCCCTCGACAGCATATGCTCTGATGCGGCTGCTCCACAGACCCCTCCCGAACTGGAAGCTCTCCAACCCGCTACGCACGACAAACCGCGCCATGCTGTTGTGGCCCGTTCTGGTCGGGCTGGGCATGCTGATTTCCGGCAGTGAAAACCTGGCCTTATGGGTACTGCCGCCGATCCAGATCCTGATCCTCGGCCTCCCCTTGTGGTGGCTGGTAGAGAGAGGGCGGGCCGGACTCGAAACGGGAAGCCCGCAGCGAAGCTGGGGCATTCTCGGGTTCGGGCTGACCATCACTTCTACCTTCACCCTGGTTGCGGAAATCCTGGCGATTGTGATCCTTGGGCTGCTTGGCACATTGTGGCTTTCCACCCAACCGGAATGGATGGAAGAAATTACCCGCATCGGGCAACGGCTGGCTTATGCCCAAATGGACCCGGTGATCATCGAACGGATCATCACGCCTTTCCTCCGCCAGCCCGGTGTGCTGTTTGGCATCCTTGCTTTCACGTCCGGGATTGTGCCGCTGCTGGAAGAGCTGATCAAGCCACTGGCTCTGTGGGGCTTCGCCGGGAGAAAACTCACCCCGGCAGAAGGTTTTGTGATGGGCGCAATGTGCGGCGCCACCTTTGCTCTGTTCGAAAGCCTGGGGATGTTCCTCTCCGCAGGTTCCGGGGAAGGCTGGGCGATCCTGATTTTGGGGCGCACCGGGACGGGCATTCTGCACACGGTCACCGCCGCAGTAATGGGCTGGGGATTGGTCTCAGCCTGGAGCGAAAGGAAATACTGGAGCCTGGGCGGCAGCTACCTGATCGCCGTCAGCCTGCACAGCCTCTGGAACCTGTTCGCGATGCTGTCCGGGTTTGGAATATTGCTGACCCCAGAAGAACCGGCAGCCAGCCTGCCGTTAGCAGCCCGGCTGGGAATGATCGCGCCGGTGGTACTGCCGGTGCTGGCGCTCACCCTGCTGGCAATCTTTTTCGGGTTCAACCGCCGCCTGCGAGCCAATGCGCCGACTGCCGCCATACCCGCGGCTGAATAAGAGCCACCCGAAATTTTCCCCTATTCTCATATAAAAACGCGCAGAACACCGGCATCCTTAAGGAACCCAGTGTTCTTTTCTTTAGCAAAATCTGAACATCCCAAAGAGGATATCTATTGGATGCTCAGGGGACCGGCTGCGCACAGCCAAGCGCGCTGCGGGCTTCTGACAACGCGGCCTCACGCGAGGGGGAAGCATCCGTTTCACGCTCGATCTGCTTCCACAGGCGGCACAGGGGCGTTTCCATCTTCTCGGTCAGCCGGTTGGCTTCCAGGGTGAGCCCGACGGCCCGCTCCCAATCCCCGGTGTGAGCATAAGCTTCAATAAAGGGAATCCACTCCGCGCCCTGTTTCGGCGTCAGATCCAGCGCAGCGGCCCTTTCCGCAAGCTCTACCGCGCTGTCCCATTCGGCATACTGCCGGGCCAGGTCGGCCTGCTCGAAGTAGTAGCACCAATCCTTCTCCGGCTGCGGCCCAAAGAGCTGGCGCAGGGCACTCCGGTCGATCTCCTCCTGCGGGAGGATGCGGCCGGGGTTCGCCAACCGCCACAGGTCCTGTTCCCCATCTTCCATCTCCCGCACATCGCGGTAGACGGTATCCAGAACGCGCAAACAACCGCGGGAAGGATTGTAGCTGACGGCCACTGCATCGGCGACCGTGCCCTTATATTTCACATTGCGGAGATCGTATTCAATCCCATCGTCCGGATCGAGATCGCCGACTTTATCCATAGACCAGGTGCGCGGCGCGCTGACCCACCAGTAGGAAATCTGGCCGGGGGTAATTTCGTCCGCGTAAAGCGTATTGAGGGCAAACCCCAAAGAATAATCCGCCACGTAGCTGAACGGCAGGCCGGGGCCGACAATTACCGTGCCCGGTTCCAGCGAAGGCGCGCGCCAGCTCAACTGCCAGTAATATTCCCGCTGAATATTCCAATACCGACGGTACCCGTTGATGGCCTGGATGTGCGTGGAGACGGAAAGCCCCACCAGAATGCTCAACAGCAGGGTACGGCTCCGGGAGCTGTGAACCATCCAGAAGACCAGGCTGACCAGCAAAACGGCCACTCCCCACATCATCCCCAGAGAAAAGCGGTCCGACCAGGTGCCCACCGAGGCCTGGCGGTTCGTTATCCAGACGGGCAACCCGCCCAGAAAGACCGCCAGAATGCCCAGGAGAACCCCCTCCCGGATGAAATACTGCGAGGGCTGCTCGGGGCGGTCCTGCGCGGCTGTGCCGCGAAGATCCACCCAGCCCACCAGCACGGCCACAACCAGCCCGACCAGCCAGGAGAACAGGTTGATCTTTTTCTCCAGATCGATGGCGTCCGGCTGAAGCGAAGCCAGCCAGACAAAAATGTTCTCGTAAAAGAAATCGCTGAGACCCAGCTCCACAAACCGCCGCAGCGCGCCGAAGGGGTCGGAGAGCATTTGCTGCAATAAGACCGGGCTGTTGGGGTCGATCTCCGGGAGCAGGGTGGGGTAAACATAAAAGCGGAAGGCGATAAACCCGACCAGCGGCAGCAGGTACGGCCACCAGTATCGCAAAACCTTCTTCGCGGTGACCGCAGGCGGCTCCTCCTCTCCACGGCGGCGGAGCAAAATCCACAGTAAAGCGGGCCGCAGCAGCTCCAGGCCGACAAAATACTCCATCACAAACATGTGCACCGTGGAAAAGAGCAGCGCGAGGGGAGTGTAGATCCAGAAGCGGCGCGGCTCGCGGACTGCCCATACCATCAGGGCCAACGAGAAGGCGAACAGGGCCGCGGTGATGAAGTGCTGGCTGTAGGCCACGGAAACCGGCTGCTGGAGAAAGCCCGGAAAAACCGCCAGCAGAACCCCGATCCAGCGGACTTCACGCCGGTGCTCCGGCCAGATGCCGCGCAGCGCCCAGCAGAACGCAAGGATCCCCAGCCAGCGAATCAACAGGGTGAAGACCTGCCAGCGCAGCGGGTACAGCCCCAGGACCGGCATGGTGACGGAATAGGTCCAGGCGGAGAAGGGGCGATCATAAAGGAAGTAATCCCAGTAGGCGGCCGGACTGTTCTGGTGAGAGAGGAAAATGGCCTGCCAGTCATCCCAATAAAAACCGAGCTGAGTGGCCCCGAGGTCATAAGCCAGCGTCATCAACAACAATAAAAAGACCGGATAAAACCAGGATTTCGCGAACAGTTCTTGGATACGTTTCATCACTTCAAAATGTCCTACAAAGGATTCCAAACAGTTGGGTTTGCGCTAGAATCATACCATGCTATATCGATGTGGTGACTCAAAATGACACACAGCGGGTTCGGGTGGATCCTGCTGGCCTTTGTGGCTTACGGGCTGATCCATTCCACACTGGCCTCGCTGCACGCCAAGGCGGCCGCGGTGCGCTGGTTTGGACCGGGGGCACTGCGCTGGTACCGGCTGTTCTTCAACTTCCAGGCGGCGGCAACCTTCCTGCCGATTATGGCACTGGTAGCGGTGCTACCGGACGGGCGGATCTATGCCATCCCCTTCCCGTGGAACCTAGCGAGTACGGCGGTGCAGATGGCCAGCGCCATCGGGCTGATGACAGGGGTGCTGCAAACCGACGCGCGGCATTTTCTGGGGCTGAAGCAGATTTTCGGCGAGGGCCTGGGCGACCACCCCACCGCGCTGACGGTGAGCGGCTTTTACCGCTGGGTGCGCCACCCGCTGTATACCTTCGGGCTGGCTTTCCTCTGGCTGACGCCGGTGATGAGCTGGAATGTGCTGGCCTTTAACCTGGGGGCAACGGCTTACATCCTGGTGGGGATCCTCTTTGAAGAGCGCAAGCTGATCGCAGCCTTCGGCGATCAGTACGCCACTTACCGCGAGCAGACTCCGATGCTGATTCCCGGGTTGAAGCTGAACCGGAAATCCAGTGCGTAGACGATATTCCTCCTTATGCCCTTACAAAAACGGAATATTTCCTTGAAATGGCGCAAAGATTTTTTGATGAATTTTCTCACGCCATTAGAAGCTATCGCTCTAAGATATTCTCTTTCTGTTTAAACTCTCTGAGCGTAATTCTTGAATTCCTGGTCTCACGCCAAGACGCAAAGCACGCCAAGAAATTCTTTTTTCTTGAAGATTTCACAACCTCCACAGCTTTGCGAGAAAGAATGTCTAATGAAACATCACCGGCACTTCCCGGCTCGCAAACCAGGCTCCTAAAAAATTGAGACTCTGCTCTTCTCCCTGCGATGCTGCTGCCTAACTGCTTTCAACGCAGGGGTGTAAAGATTTTTTGATGAATTTTCTCACGTCATTAGAAGCTATCGCTCTAAGATATTCTCTTTCTGTTTAACTCTCTGGGCGTAATTCTTAAATTCCTGGTCTCACGCCAAGACGCAAAGCACGCCAAGAAATTATTTTTTCTTGAAGATTTCACAACCTCCGCAGTTTTGTGAGAAAGAATGTCAATGAAACACCACTGACACTTTCCGGCTCGCAAACCAGGTTCCTAAAAAATTGCGATTCTGCTCTTCTCCCTGCGATGCTGCTGCCTAACTGCTTTCAACGCAATAGCACAGGGCGTAGAGATTTTTAATGGAACGGTGCTCTTTGCACAAATGTTCCCCAAACACCTCAGACACTCGGTTTTTTAAAAAAACCGAGTGTCTTAACGCCGTGTCTTTGCGCAGAGTTTTGGTGATTTTCATATCGCTGCCACGCAACATGGCTGATCAGCCGATTTACCTGGCAATCCGTGGTTTATGCTTATGACGGATGGTTTCCAAGCCTCCGTTGACCCCCACCAAGACGAAGGGCAGTATCCATAAAGCTACCAGATAGGGGTAACGGGTGGATTCGATCAAATTCAACACAGCTATCGGAGCCGTGTAAACCCACAACGCCAGCCAGCGGAAAACGCGCTGCTTTGGGAAAAGAAACAGCGCGGGCCAGATGATGTGCGCCAGTTCAAACGGCCCGAAGTCCCAGATCAAGTTCCAGTCGGCCAGGGAATACCCCTCCGGGAAACCGCCGGAAAGGATCACACGGGTTGTCGCCAGGTTACCGACCGCGATCAGGAATGGAATCAGGGTCATGGTGAAAAGTAAGGAGTCTTTCCTCCTGGCCAGAAGTCTCACCAGCCAGGCCAACAGCACCACCAGCACGACAATCCAGAAAACCGTTTGTGCGGTTTGACCGGAGACACCGGCCGGCGCCCAGCCTCTTTCACGAAAACACATGACGAAAATCGTCAACCACAGTGAGGAGAGCCAGTAGAGTAAGCCTGCCAGCAGACCCTGCCTTTTATAGAGCCAAAGGCCGATCAGGACCAGACAGAATTGAAAAAAGACCGAAGCGCGGATCCCCCAATAAACGAATAAAGCATTTTCTTCCGGTCCGCCGCCGGGCCCAAAGAAAACGACCAGGACGATCCAGCTCAAAACCGGGAGCACGAAGATTTCCGGGATGACGATCAGCAAATACTCCAGCCAGCGTTTGGGGTGATGGACGTCTTTCAAGCGGCGCCCTAAATCTTCCGGGTCGCCCATTTCACGGGCCAAGCGTTCCAGGCGCTCGGGCTCCTCTGCGCCCAGGCCCGGGTCGGACAGCCCTTCGGAGAAGTGGGCGGAAATCTCTTCAACGAACAGGGCTTCTTCTTCCGGGGGCAGGCCTTTCAACTGCGCGTGCAGGCGTTGTAAATAGGTCTGGATGTTCATTACTGTGTCCTCCGGATTTGATCGGGAGGGTTGATGACTCCAAAGAGCCGGTCAAAGAAGTGCTTCCACTCGCTACTGGCTTTGGCGAGCTGCTCTTTTCCCCGGGGGGTGATCGAGTAGATTTTCTTGCGGCGCTTCCCCTGATCCCCTTCCCATGTCCCTTCTACCAGGTTATCTTTCTCCATCTGGTGCAGGGTCGGGTACAGCAGGGCGGCCGTCATGGAAAAGTATCCTTCGCTGCGCGCTTCGAGTTCGCGCATGATGGCATACCCGTGCAGGGGGCCATCGTTGAGGACGCTGAGGATCAGCAGCAGGGTGCTGCCCCTGCGGGCCTGTTGGATCTGGAACATGTGATTTCTCCTGTTAGCAAGTAAATATATAAGCAGATTATATATAATTTATTTATATATTACAAGAGGGAATTTTTGGTTTCTGCCGTATCACTTCTTTCAAGGCAATGGCGCAGGGACGCAAGGGTTTTTTTAGTTTCGCTGTTGCCAGAGTGAGGGACTTGATTAATCTCACGCAAAGTCGCCAAGACCGCAAAGGTTTAAATGCTTTATTATTGTTTATGATGATCGATTCGCTCCATTTATCCTCCGAGATGAAGTGAGCGACTTTAGGGAACCCACAACGCCAGCAAAAAAAAACGACATTGATTTGTTTCTTTTGTGAAACAATTCGGAACAATTCCTTTCCCTGTAAAGCCGATATATTTTTCTCTCGCAAGAATGCCAGCAAAGATTTTTAAAAGTATTTCTTGGCGTACTTTGCGCCTTGGCGTGAGGTTAAAATTTTATCTCACACAGTGTCGTGGACAGAGACTCTTTTCCTTCTGGCATTGTGCTGCCGTTGCCAGAGTGAGGGGCTTGATTAATCTCACGCAACACTTGCACCTGCCGCAAGTGCAGGTGAGCCGCCAAGGCCGCAAAGGTTTAAATGCTTTATTGTTGTTTATGGTGATCGATTCGCTCCATTTACCCTCCCAAATGAGGTGAGCGGCTTTAGGGAACCCGCAGCACCAGCATAAAAAAACGACTTTGATTTGTTTTTTTGTGAAACAATTCGGAACAATTCCTTTCCCTGTAAAGCCGGTGCATTTTTTCTCACGCCAAGACGCCAAGACCGCAAAGTCTTTTGACAATGACGCTGGAGTGGCGGGCTGTTCAGGGGAGTCTTCTGGATAAAGGGGCGGGGAGGTTGCCACACCGTCCCGCCAAAGGCGCGGGACGGTTCGCAACGACACTTTAAAGTCAGCGCCTCCTTTGGGGATTTGATTTTTTTGTGAAACAATTCGGAACAATTCCTTTCCTTGCGAAACTAGTACATTTTTTCTCACGCAAAGATGCCAGAAAAGATTTTTAAAAGTATTTCTTGGCGTACTTTGCGCCTTGGCGTGAGGTTAAGGGTTTGTCTCAAAGTTACAGCATCGTGCTCCCGAGAGGGCAGAGATTCTTCTCCTTCAGGTATCGTGCTGCCGTTGCCAGAGTGAAGGGCTTGATTAATCTCACGCAAAGCCGCCAAGGCCGCAAAGGTTTTTTGACAATAACGCTGGAGCGGCGGGCTGTTCCGGGGAGGCTCCTGAATAAAAGGGCGGGGAGGTTGCCGCGCCGTCCCGCCAAAAGCGCGGGATGGTTCGCAACGACACTTTTAAGCCAGGCCTCCTTTGGGGATTTGTTTTTTTTTGTGAAACAATTCGGAACAATTCCTTTAATCCGGTTCGAGGGGCAGGGACCCGGTTTTTTTGGCGCGCATATCGGCGAGGACGGCCTGCAAGGCGGTGCTCAATGACGCGTTGGATTCATCGCCAAATATCAGGTACTGGGCTTTCATCATGTTGGTGAGGCTGGTGGAGGCCATGCTGAAAACGCGCAGCAGCCCGGCGGCATCGTAGAGGTTATCGACGGATTCGCTGAGTTCGACCAGGCGGCGGATGAAAAAGCGCATGAAGGCAATCTCTTCATCGAGGGTTTGTTTGGAGCGCTGCGATTCTTCAGCATAGACGGTTGGGTTGCAGCGGGGGGAGTACATGCCGTGTTTGAGGGCGTTGGTGTTGCCGACGGGGGCGCCGCGGCGGCGTTTTGGGGAAAGCGGGACAAAGGATGCGGTTTCCTGTTCCAAGTGTTTTCCTCCTGTTTTGAGAAACCCAAAAGAGACAAATTATTATAGAACATAAATTCTATTAAGTCAAGGGCCAATTTTTCGAATTTTTGGTTTATCACAAAGCGCGAAGGTGGGATGACTGCGCGAAAGACTGCAATGTTTTGCTACGCCCGGTGTCCGCTTCACGATCATATGCAATCTACCTTGATCGGGATGGAGAAGCGGGGCCGGGAAAAGCAGCGGGGCGATTTATTTGTGGCAGTGAGCGAGGCCCGGGTTTTGGGTCTGGCAAGCAGCCGCTGTTTTTGGCGGCGGCTTGAACCTGGGAACCCAGAGTCATATACTATGAATACTTATTCGTGGGGTAGTTTATCGGTGAATGGTGGGCGAGCGTTTACCATTTTTGTTTTCTCAGCATAGCATATTGGTGCGGTCATACCCTGAAGGGCACTTAAAAACAACCGCACCTTGCGGGCTGGTCAGGCGGCCGGACAGGCTCAACAGCAAGTGAACAGTATACAGAGAGGAAGCAAAATGAATGCGGATTCCGCACATAAAAGTGGTTGGGAGATTGCAGAAGTCGTTTTTGGGGTTCCATTTCTTATCAGCATCACCTTACACTTTATTGTCCCTTTTTCGTTACCGCAAGGAATTCTCAGGCAAGTCACCCTCCCTGTGGGAATCGTTTTGATCCTCACCGGTATAGGTTTGATCGTTTCGGCCCGCCGTGAGCTGGCTCACTACAACCAACCTACCGACCCCGGTCATCCAACAAGCAGGGTTGTGAAAACAGGGGTGTTCTCGATATCGAGAAATCCGCTCTATCTTGCGAGTGTTATGGTTTTCTTCGGGATTGCGCTGATGCTGAACATCCTTTGGGGGGTTGTAACGCTTCCGGTTTCGATTGTTCTCTGTTATTCCGTTTTGATACTTCCCGAGGAGCGATACCTGACAGCCAAGTTCGGCAAAGAATACGAAGAATATGCTGCTTGTGTTCACCGGTGGCTTGGCCGGGAATGAACTACAATCTATAGTTTTTTCCGAGTTGGTGGGTTGAACCTGGACACCCAGAGTTGTATAATGTGAACAATTACTAGTGGGGCAATTTATTGGTAAATTGTGAATGCCGTTTGCCATTTTTGTATTCTCACCAATTACTATGATGGACTCGTCTTCAACAGTGAGTAAGAGAAATGATTTATGGTGCGTTAGAAACGCACCCTACGGCTATGCATAGTAAACATTGGTGCAGTCAAAAAACAACCGCACCCTTGTCTGTTTTTATATGAAACTGTACGACACTAATTTCATTCAGGAAACTTAAAATGATGGAAAAATCTCTCCGCAGATACACCAGCTTGCCAATTTTGCTTGATATCTTGAACAAGCAGCATTTAACTCTATTGGACCCAAGAAATTGGGATGATAAAAACGATTCTTACTTTTTAGAATTATATAAGAAGCATTCGAAGTTTAAATCTGTCCTAGCACTGTGTTTTGCGGAGGCACCCGAATGTTACCATCATTGGAAAATTTATTCAGGTAACACAAGTGGTGTTTGTATTGAATTTAATACTGATATTCTATATACATATGTTAATCGCGTTACAGGAATTAGATCGGGAACTGTCCTATATAAAACGATAGATGACTTCAACAATGATACGCTGAATCCGTCCACATTACCATTTATAAAACGACATGCATTTCAAGACGAAAAAGAATTTCGTTTTATTTATGAAAGTGAATCAGAAGAAATTCCAAGCAAATCTGTGAAAATAGGCATTAGTTGTATATCAAGAATTATTTTTAATCCTTGGATTCCGAAATCAGTTTTCGAATCTATCAGAAACATAATCATTAGAGTTAGTGATTGCAATGAGGATCAGATTGTTCAAACAACTGTTATTGAGAATGAACGATGGAAAAGGATTGCCAAGGATAAACTTAAAAACCTTGAGATGTCCCCCTTTAAATAAAAATCTTTCAAGAGTATTTTTGGTAAAGATCTAAGGGATGTCAGTTATGACGAGCTTTTACCGGAACAGGTCACTTAAGATTCTTTATTCGCTCCGAACCTCAAACTTACGCGTTCCAAGTGGAAATACTATTCTGGGTTGTTTGTTCTCCTTAAACAGCAATTGTGCATCCCCACCGATCAGATCTAACGTTTACAACAACCAGTTGCTCAAGTCTTTGTTATCTTAGTCTTTGGTAATGTCCTAATTTTTGTGTGAGCTTTAACAACTCCTTGAAATTTTTGGTTTAACACAGAGCGCGAAGATGGAACAATAAAGAAGAGACTACCCCACGGTCGCGACGACAGCCGGAGCGAGATGCATTTTCATACTAACAGGTATAAGATTTTTTTAGACGAATAAAATCTTGCCAGTATATAGATGGTTACAGTATTTTTTAATATCAATATAGCAACAGTTAAAAACGTCTACAACAAGAAGCTAATTTTGGGGTTTCTTTGAAAAATGAACCTAAAATCAGTACGAAGAATAATTTGTAGTGATCAAGAAATTGAAGAATTATATTGGGCTTTTAATTTGCAGGGCCTTCGCGGTTTTCTCGAATATTATAAGGCTATAAGAAAGAAGAACCTGAAATTTCTCTTAGCCGCTAGTGTAGGGGAAAGTTTATTCTCGATTCAAAGAATATGTTCTGAGGGTTTATTTTTTGAGGAACTGATAGGCGAGTTAGGGATTGCTCAAGCTTCAAGAGAAATTTTAGAAAAATGGAATTTAGACGTGCGATATGAGATTGAGGGAAGTGTCGCAAAAGTATTCGAAGAGCAAGCCTTCGTCAGTTACGGAAATCATTCAAGCGGGTTAGAAAGTATTATCTTTGATTCCTGTTTTTCGCGATCAAATATATATCAAATTGGAGCATCGTTTCTTCCCAAAATTGGACCCAATATAAGTAAGACGGCTTTGTTGGTCCATAATGTTAGCATTTCCCAAGTCGAATTATTAAACAACTCGAAAACCAAAAAAATGAGAGATAAAGTTTTGGATGAGTTTGAGGCATTTGTTTGGCCTATGACAGAAGATAAAGCAGCAAGGGAACACAACCGGAAAATCCTTTCCTTAGCATCAGAACTTGTCCTCAGCGGATGTGGTGTTAATATTTTCCCTACTGGTTCAGTGAAAGTCGATGCGGCTTGGAAGAATGGAATCGGCTCGTTGATAGGGAAAATTGCCCGCCAAAAACATGACCAGCCAGTTTATATCATTCCCATAATTTATGGAATTAGTGAAACATATCCACTGGCGTCAAATTTACTGCCACGATTCAACCTTGCTCATTTATTAGCTAAACTACAGACGAGTATTTTTGAAAGCACTCCCTATATTTATGCTCCAAGTGCCATTCCCATTAAATCACTGAATTTAGACGCACTAGAAACTGCTGAAGTTACTTACAAACTTAAAGAGATTTGGGTAAACATCCAACAAATTGCTCAAAAGAAATTTGTCAAATGGCCGAAAAAGTAAGACTCCGATTTCCTGTCTCAATGTTATGGATGCTTGATAATAAGTTTCGAGAGAATTATGGTAGCCACAAATCTCTCTTACTAAAGCTTGGAATCTCCCGGGGTATGCATGTTTTAGAACCTGGTTGCGGGCCAGGAATTATTACTAAGGCAATCTCAACAATTGTTGGTGAAATTGGCTGGGTATTTGCCTTTGATGTTAATCCCAAGATGATTGAACAAGCGAAACAAAAACTCTCAACAGTCAAAACAGTTTCTCTTGCTGTGTGTGCTGCCCACCAAATACCAATAGCTGAACCAAAACATCTATTCGATGCAATTATTTTCTACTATGTATTGCATGAAATTGCAAATCGGGAAAGGCTTTTATTATTATACTCTTCGTTTCTGAACAAAGATGGTTTATTGATTATTACAGAACCAAGAGTTGAAGTTAATCGGGACTTCTTATGTACTGAAATAAAACAGGTTGAAGGTGCGGGGTTCGAATTGATTGATCAATCACAGACCTTGCCGTTTCGATCAGAATTGGTTTTCAGAAAGGTATGAATTTACTATGAAAAATGATTTACAAAGTGCTTTTACGATTTTGGAAAGTACCAGTAGGACATTTTTTATACCTATCAGCCGATTACCAGATAATCTTCAAGTTGCTGTAATGTCTGCATATCTCTGTATGAGAGCAATTGATGAAATTGAAGATCATCCACATATCAAATCAAGAACAAAAGCAGCTATTTTGAAAGAAACCAGCTTAGCTTTGCAAATATCAACAGGAGATATATCAGATAACACAAATTTTTTCGACTTTCTTTCCTCATCTTCGATTCCTTTACCAGAGGTTACTATTAGGTTGCCGGAATGGATCAACTTAGCACCATCTTCTATTGCACCCCGGATTTTGGACGCAACTGCCGCTATGGCAGACCGGATGAGTTATTGGGCATTACAAGAATGGAAAATAAATTCCATCAATAATTTAGACCAATATACATTTGGAGTAGCTGGCGCTGTTGGGCTTTTGTTGTCAGATATATGGTGTTGGTATAATGGAACTCAAACCAATCGCCAACTTGCAGTGTGTTTTGGTCGTGGGTTGCAGGCTGTAAATATTCTTCGAAACCGCGATGAGGACCTCCATCGTGGTGTTGATTTCTTTCCTGATGGATGGGGCACCAAAGAATTGATTCAATATGCAAGTACCAATCTGAAACTTGCGGAAAAATACACTCGGAACTTACCAGATGGACCAGTAGCAGATTTCTGTAAAATTCCTCTTACTCTGGCTGGTGCAACTCTGGAAGCCGTATCAAAGGGCAAGGGAAAGCTAAGCAGAGACACTGTCGTAAGTCTGGTTGCACAATTAGATGTTGAAAAATCTTCCATTACTCCTCCATTTAAGGATATTCGCACATCTGAGCATAAGTAGAGAGGTTTGATTGACGCAAAAGCAACGTTTTCTAGTTCAAGCTGGTGTCATAATCTTTATATATTTGGAGCTACGCGTTTATTTCAAGAATCACTTTCCCAGCTTTGATGAAATTACATATACCTTGCAAAATTTAGGGATTATTGGCCCCATATTGCTTATCATGCTGTCAACTAGCAGGGGCTTTTTATTATTTCCACCAAATGCAACTATATTTTTTATGAGTGGCGTTATATTCGGGCCTATTTATGGGTCAGTTTACGCCTTATTAGGAGGGCTGAGTTGTGCAATTATTGAATTTGGGGTTGCTCGATATTTGGGCCTACCAGTTGTTAAGCGAATCATTGGTCCGAAAACTCAAGTTCCAGCACTAGATCCGTTTTTGAGCTGGTCATCAATAATGTTACTGCGCCTTGTACTGACGGGGCCACCGTACGACTTAGTTAACTATGGACTTGGCCTAACAAAAACAAGATGGCGAAATTATATAGTAGGAACAACCGTCGGGTTAATTCCAAGTTCAATATTGTTTACTCAATTTGGCTACTCCTTACATCAATCTCCTTCAAAATTCTTAGTTTTGATAACTGTTCTAATAACAATAGTTACAACACTCCTACCTGATAGACAATATATAAATTGGAATGATACAAAAAAAGAACATACTGTTCATATCGAAATGAATCTTGGAGAAAATTCAAGTCCAATACCTATTGTTTTCCATAAAAAACAAAATGGTTTTTCCACAATATATGGATCTTTCATTTATTTAAGGCACAGCTACGTCATAAAGTATTTACGGACTCGAACCGTTATGGGTTTTGGGTATAGGGTTTCACTACGAAAATTACTTGGAAGATTACCAATCAAGGATAATATTTTTGCACCATCAGAAGAAGTATTTGAAAATATCGCTCGATATATGGAAATCTTAAATAAAAGATTTAGGAAAATTACACGACAACAAGCCCACCTTGCATTTTTGTCCTCCTTCGCATTCGCAAGAAATAATGTAAGTTTTTTTGACACACTCTTACAGGAAATATTTCCTACAGAACGAACTACTATTGATTTATTTCCCGCGAATTCACAAATGATCTGGGCAAAAAATCCCTTAGAAGGTAATGACCTTACAATCGCTGTCATACAAGACAATGTAAACAACGGAGCAAGCGAATCCATAACATATATCTATCCAAGTACCTTAACTAACAATACAAACCGTATCATTCATGAACAAATGCTTATTTTGATGGCTTTAGCTTGTGACACATCTAAGACTGAACATTTAGGATTGGATCTATTTCCGCATATTTTTTCGTTTTTCCCATTTTGTATAAAAATCCCAAATGTACTGGTTAATATGACTGACCATACACTGACATACATAGACGTGATTGGTCTTTTTTCAACTCGTGGAAACTTCATTCAAAGAATAGGTAACAATCTACTCTATGGCAAAAGTGGAATTGTCCCCTTAATGGCAGCTCAAATTTTTGCAGATTTAGTGAAACACGCCAAATTATGATCTCACAATTATCAAATATACCAAAAGTGAAGAAGTATACATTTTTAAAAAATATTCAGGAATTTCGTCGAATTGGATTATTCTCGATTTACTTAGAAAGATTGTGTCTTAATTTATTCAAAGGTACATATTTTGAAGAGCTTAGGTATGTGATTCGTAATGTGTTAGATTTCAGGGATCAAATCTGTATTTAAACGATTTTATAGAATATCGGGAAAATTCATGAATTTTAACCTCATAAAACAATCGTACTCAAAACAGTCAGGGAAACTATCAGAATGCCCCATATGTGACAATTGCGATTTGGTTAATCTTGTTTTTACACAGGACATTGCTTTTGGAACTAATCAAAAATACACTTATAACCAATGTCCTTCTTGTCACCACTTATGGTTAGAGTTGTGCAATATGAGTGGATTTGAAAAATTTTCAGAACCATCAGAACAATTTGTTGTATCCATCATGCAACATCCATTCGTGTCTTCAATGATCTATGAACCCCGGATTAAGTGGATAACAGATAGGCTAAAACTTAGCTCTCATACAACATTACTTGATATTGGTTGTGGAACTGGTAATTTCCTTCGGCTAATTAGAAAAAAATTTGGTTGCATAGGTGAAGGAATCGACATTGATCCCATTTTTGGTAAATTTAGTGGTAATGACGGTATTGAAATAAAAATTTCAAACTTTGAGGATTTCACCTCCTCAAAGGACTACCATTTAATCACCATGTTTCATCTTATAGAGCATATGAATAATCCTTTCTTTGCATTACAGAAAGCCTATAATTTATTAGCTCCTGGAGGATGCCTTTGTATAGAAACGCCCGCTGTGGATGCTTGGGCGTTTAACCTTTTTCGAGGATATTGGTTTCCTTTATTACCTCCTTATCATCGCCATGTATTTTCGCGCCGATCTCTTATGCTACTCATAGACAGCCTCCCAAATAAAGACCTTGTAGCAGTGTCGAATATATACGTTTCTGGAGAAGTAATTGGATCTGCTAACTTACCCTTGGCTAACTATGTACCACATCCTTTTCAAACAAGACGGATTCAGGCTTGGAAAACCTTACTCGCATTGTTGGGTATTACCATCTTCACGACTTTATCTATGCCGCTAGAATTATTTATTGCTGGGACTACTAAGTATTTCAATATCGCTAGTCACCAAAGAGTACTTATTCGCAAAGGATGATTTAGCATTATGAGTCTTTCGATTATCATTCCAGCTTACAATGAAGAAAAATTGCTGCCAAGTCTGCTTTCGTCAATCCTGCATAGCTTGAGAACTTTGCATGATGAATATCCTGAATACCCTGTAGAGATAATTGTTGTAGATAACAACAGCACAGATCGGACATCGGAAGTTGCTCGTAATTATCAAGCTAAAGTCATTCTGGAGGAAAGACGTAATATTTCAGTTGCTAGGAACCGGGGTGCAAAAATTGCAAGAAGTGATTACTTGGTCTTTATTGATGCAGATTATCGCGTTGAGGGGAATTTTCTTAGAGAAATCATTAGGAAATTTGAAAACTGTCCAACTGTAGTAGCACTAGGTGTTAGAGTGGTTGTTGAAGAAAACGATCTAGATCCTATTCGGCGAAGCATAGCCGATTTTGCGCTAAATTTATTGCGGATTATCAAGAAAATGGCGTTTGGAATCTTCGCATTCCGACGGCTTTACTTTGAGCATATAGAGGGCTTCAATGAAGAATTCTTCGCCTACGAAGATGTTGATTTGCATGAAACAGTAAAACGAGATCTTAAAAAGAAACAACAATCGTATATTATCATGCCTCACGTACGGGTACATGCATCGGGTCGAGGTTTTCACCGGGGAAATATGATTTCAACTTATATGCGGATGTTTCTTTCGCGTAAGTCAAGAAAAAATCCGATTTTATGTGGATATTGGTATGAGAGAAAATGAACTAAACATCGACCCCAAAAAGCTTAGTCAAATCGTATACGACATGATCATATTTCTTCCATGGACCATTCTAGATGCTAACGCTAGATGTCGCGATTTAGTAAAGATTTTTGAGAAGTCTATAGATCCAATTTTGACGGAGGTAATCCCAGACATTTCCGAACGACAAATACTGCGTACCCGTCTACTTCCGGCTGGGACTAAAGGTGCATTTCTCATGCAAAACTTCGCGAAGCTCACAAAAATACAATTTTCATCCGAGCTAGGAATACTTGCTGGTGTTTTTACGCGAATTTATGATGATTTGATTGATTCCGAATCCACTGACAATCTTTATTCGAAAATCACTGATTTGTTTATGGGTGAAGAATTTGAACCTTCAGACGAGAGAGAGAAATTATTCTTAACTATATTTCAATCCATAGAATTTCTATTACCCAAGTCAGTTTATATCAATTGTTATCAAGCGCTTCAGGACGCACATCATTTTCAGCTTCGGTCTCGCCAACAATTATCGTCAATTTACAGCGAAAAAATATTGAGTAGTGTTACAGCGGCCAAAGGAGCAAAAGGCACTTTAGTACTTTTTAGCATGATAAAATCAGCAATGGAAGAAAAAGAGATTATCTTAGTGGAAGAACTGGGGGCTTGTTTCCAACATATTGATGACTATGAAGATTGCGAGGATGATAAAGGAAATGGCGTTTTTACTTTAGCAACAGTGGGAAATCTGACATTCAAACAGATTGCTTTATGGCTTGCTAAAATTTCAAGTCAGTTTGAATCGTATTATGGGCGAGACAATGCTCGCTTTTTCATTGTAGGACTATTTTACTGGTTGTCTATGGTTGGGATTGTACGTTTATTGTCTCGCCTCCTTATAAGGCGTACGATTGAACATCGTAGTATAAGAGCTTTAAAATATCTGTTTCCTATACAACTTCTTTTCTCATAAAACTGTTTAGGCTACCTCATAGGAACAAACAATAAAGCCTACACTCATAGATTATTCAATTTGGGAGGATAAGAGCATGGCACATCCTACAATATTGACCGAGATCAATGTATGGCTCAATGCAAACAGGGAATGTAAAAGAGTAAAAACTGAGTTAGTGAAACTAAACAAGAGTATTCTAGCGGGAATTTTGCAGGAATTATCTTATAAAGAATGGTTGCATTTGAGGCATACTACTTTTCGTATAAATGCTTTAATGTATCTGTATTCCAAATTAGTGGGAATAAAACATGAAACCCATATAGGAGTGCTTTGTGGAGTCATCACACATTTGTTGGATTATTTTTATGATCACCATACCCCATCTTCAGAAGAAGTTATGCAGATAGAAAATATCATTTTTGTAAAAGAAGAACCAGCTAACGACAATTTTCTAGAAAATAAATTACATGAACTTTCAAGGATCATATGGGGTTATGTTTCCAATCAGGAAGTTGTTAAATCAACCTTGCAGAATATGTTATCAACACAGCAGGCATCTATTATTCAAAACGATATTCATTCTGAAATTCACGCTGAACAGATAAATAATTTGACGCTATTAAAAGGCCATCATTCTTTATGTTTATATTTTTCAATCCTAAATCCAATGTTTTCAGAGGAGGAGGCGAAACACCTGATCTTATTCGGACATTACATGCAATTTATGGATGATCTCGAAGATTATTATGAGGATCAAGCTGAAGGTCGCATCTCATCTGTGCAATCCATTGATTCAGACATGGACGAATCGACCCGTTTATTGATGAAGGCTCAACCACAACTTGCCGAATTCTATGATAATCCCCACTATCGATATGATTTTGTGTGGAACAAAATTCTTTTTTACCACAATGCAATATTATTGGCTTGTCGATTGAGAGAGCTCTCAAGGCAATTACCCAAACCATTGCAAAAAATTATCATATATTCCAAAGAAGCTATAAGTTACCTCATACCATTTATTTATGTAGCTCCTGTTGATTGGATCGAATGAAAATGATTGGCTTTATAACAAAAGCCTACTCTATTAGTTCTTATCGCAATCTGTTATGAACTGTGGATTTGAGTGCAAAATCTGGAATTATTGCAGGGAAAACCTCTACTATACTAGCATTAATTGTTGTACTTTTGATTCAAGTTTTTCTACCAATAGCAACTTAGTATCGTTCGCTGCCGCTATCCAGCATATCATCTCCGATGGATATGAACCAATTGTTCCCGGTATCCATTACTTCAGGAGCAGATGTTTTTATCCGTGGGATAAAATATAAATTCTCCATTTCTGCTCTTTGTCTTTAATCAGTTCTCTACTCAAATATTGAGCATTGTTTTCCAAGGTCTCTTGCTCGCTGCACCAGTCAATCCTGAAAATCTCAATAAATTGGCATTCACTATCTCATCATACAAAACCCATTTATCATCCTGAAGCCATACCAGCGAATGAATGATCGCTGGCACGGCGCAGAGTCAGTCCAAGCTCAAAGTAGATTTCATTGGAAAGCGGCGCAGAGATTCTTACCTTGGGCGGGTACGATGTCACCCCCTGCGATCGTTCAGGATGACGGCTCACGGAGAGGACGTTTCTTTGATCTTTCTACCTTTTCCAAGCAGCACTTTTTCCTATCCTTTGCAGCCTTGCGCTTCTGCGTTAAAAATTGCTCTCTCGAATCCCAATACATCCCCCCAAAGACATCCTCAGTCTGGTCAGGATTATATGGCGCCGGAAAAGAGCCGTTCAATTTTCCGGACCGATTCCCCGTTCTCCGGCATAGGGCTTTCCGGCATACCTTCACCCTGCAAAACCGGGCAGGGATTGTCGGGCAAGGAGGTTCAAATTCCGGTATGATACTGTCAGATTGATGAAAGGAGGTCAAAAAGTGGATTCTCTTGAGAGAATGAACCAGGCATTGGCCTATATTGAGGAACAGCTTGCCGGTGAGATCGATTTTAAACAGGTTGAAAGGCTGGCGCTGTGTTCGGAATATCATTTCCGGCGGATGTTTTCTTTTCTGGCGGGCGTGACGCTTTCGGAATATATCCGGCGCAGACGTCTGACGCTGGCGGCTTTTGAACTTGTCGACAGCGACGCGCTGGTGCTGGATACGGCGCTCAAATACGGGTACAACTCGCCTGACGCTTTTACCAGGGCTTTTTACAGTCTGCACGGGGTGACACCCACGGAGGCCAGAAACAGCGGGCAGTCACTGAAGGCGTACCCCCGGATGACCTTCCAGTTAATAGTTAAAGGAGTCCATGAGATGAAGTATCGCATTATCGAAAAAGAAAAATTTAATATTGTCGGGATCACGAAAAGAGTCCCTTTGATCTATGAAGGTGTCAACCCGGAGATTGCCGCGATGTGGCAAAGCCTGGATATGGACACGATCCAGACGCTCAAGGCGCTTTCCAACGTGGAACCCATGGGGATGATCAGCGCGTCCACCAACTTTTCCGAAGGCAGGCTGGACGGCGGTGAACTGGACCATTATATTGGGGCAGCCACGACCCAGGAGCCCCCGGATAACCTGGCGCGGCTTGAGGTGCCTGCCTCAACCTGGGCGGTTTTCGAGTCGATTGGGCCTTTTCCGGAGACGCTGCAAAACATCTGGGGGAGGATCTATTCGGAATGGTTCCCTTCTTCCGATTATGAGCAGGTGCAAGGCCCGGAAATTTTGTGGAATGAAAATAAAGATGTGGAGTCTCCGACATTCAGAAGTGAGATCTGGATCCCGGTTATGAAGAGGCCGTGAATGGCGGATTCCGCCCTATTCTATACTTACGGTTCACAAAAACGCAAGTTTGCTGCCTGAGACAAGGTTTTGGCAGATTACCAAGACATCCGGCCATAAAAGGGGGTATGAAGGGTAATTTTGACCCGATGAAAGTGCACAACTGCGGCGCGGCGGGCAACCGGCTGGAGTTAACGGGAGGTTGCCACGCCGTCCCGCCAAAAGCGCGGGACGGCTCGCAACGACATGTGATTTTTATCAAGGAGAAGATTACTACCCCGATGGAAGATGTTCATTGGCTGATATTGCACCTGAAAGGGTAAGGTTTTTCGGCACTACGCGGAGTTAGACCAGGATTAAAGCAAGGGCCACCGGAAAGCGGCACAGAGATTCTTCACTCCCTACGGTCGTTCAGACGTGTTTTGTCAAGTACCAAAAACAAAATTAAACACGACAAACTAAGCGAGCTGCAATTGGATTACAGCTTGCGGAGAGTAAGGAAAATCTAGCTTAGGAACCA
>JAHDQE010000129.1 GCA_018433975.1 Ornatilinea sp.
CCGCGTGGGAGCGTGGATTGAAACGCCTGTCTATCTTTATGATGGTGTAGTTTCCGGTCGCTCCCCGTGTGGGAGCGTGGATTGAAACCTCAATGATGTTGATTGCGTTGAGTTCGGCGGCATGTCGCTCCCCGTGTGGGAGCGTGGATTGAAACTTAGTAATTGATCGAATCACGTATAACCGGGCTGTCGCTCCCCGCGTGGGAGCGTGGATTGAAACTTTCTAATCTAATTTGTTGTACAATGTTCTTGCGCGTTGCTCCCCGCGTGAGAGCGTGGGTTGAAACATGATTTTTGAAACTGGAAAGTATGGTTCAAAATGTCGCTTCCCCATGGGAGCGTGGGTTGAAACGCGCACATCTCATGTAATTGACTAACTGTTACTCGTCGCTCCCCGTGTGGGAGCGTGGATTGAAACGGGCTGATGCCTACGATCGCCGCTTCGATGGTGGGTCGCTCCTTGCATGGGAGCATGGATTGAAACATCTTGAAAAAATGGACTCGTGGCCCGCATTTGAGTCGCTCCCGCGTGGGAGCGTGGATTGAAACACTTTCGTGTGTTCAAACAGGTGAGAGGGTCCTGTCGCTCCCCGCGTGGGAGCGTGGGTTGAAACATGGTCATTGCGTATTCCTGAAACGCAGCAGCCACCCGTTGCTCCCTGCATACCCCCACGCGGGGCAAAGCGGATCAACTGTGGCTGCGCTGTTCCAGGTCGAGCAGCCACTGTTTGCGCCAGAGGCCGCCGCCGTAGCCGCCGAGTTTGCCGCTTTTGGTGATGACGTGGTGGCAGGGGATGAGGATGGCGATCCGGTTCCAGTCGTTGGCGGTGCCGACGGCGCAAGCCGCACGTTAGGCGCCGATCCCTTCCCTAATTTTTCTTAATAGCTGGTTTCGCCGTAAGGAATTTGCAGCAGGGCATCCCAGACCCGGCGCTGGAAGTCGGTGCCGGGATACAGCAGGGGGACAGTGAAGTCCCGCAGGGTACCGGCGAAATACGTTTCCAGTTCGGAACGAGGCTGTTCGAGATGCACATTGGAACCCGGCAGGATCGGGCAGCATCGCGCGCCTGAGGCGTTGGGTTTCGGCACAGGGTTTTCGCAATGTTGCTAAATGGTTTGTGCCTCAACCCAACCTGCCGCCGGCAGGAACGCCGGGAGGAGTTGAACCTAATGACATTTAAAGAGGCGCAGGGGCCGCAAAGAAATTCTTTTTTGCTTACAACAACTTCAAGAGGGATGCGTGGATGTTTTCACGCTAAGAGCGCGAAGGCTTAATGCAGGCCCGGCTGGAGTTAGCGGGAGGTTGCCACGCCGTCCCGCAAAAGCGCGGGACGGCTCGCAACGACATGCGATTTTCGCAAGAGGGAAAGCGATGGCACCACAGGGAAAGACGCAAGGAAATTCCTTTTTTGTTGATCCGCTTTCGAGAGGGCCAGAGATTCTTCGGCCTCACGACCTCGGAATGACATTTGGAGGGGCGCTGCGAGGAATTCTTTATCTCACGCCAAGACGCCAAGGCCGCAAAGAAATTCTTTTTTGCTTTCAGCAACTTCAAGGGGGCGTATGGATGTTTTCAAGCCAAGAGCGCGAAGGCTTGATGGAGGCCCGGCTGGAGTTAGCGGGAGGTTGCCACGCCGTCCCGCCAAAAGCGCGGGACGGCTCGCAACAACTGTGATAAAAGTCAAGATCCAATAATTGGTTCCAAGCTAAAGGCCTGATTATTTCGGATCATTGCATTCAGAATCACCAGAAGTTTTCGCATACATGCAGTCAATGCCACTTTCTTTTCCTTCTCTTCTAAATGGCTGCAATTGCACAATTTCCACCTGCCTGATCCCATTTGGATATCCCCGGGGCAAGGGATTGGCGGTCCTCTGCCCCGGGAACGATCAGGGTTCCAATTCTTCCTGGCAGATACGAAAAATCACCACCCAATCATTTCCACCCACGGAACCTAAATGCCAGCTATGCAAGCCGGAGCCGCTGTGGGAATAGTTGCATCCATAGTTGAATGGGGGTCCTGCGCCCCAATTTTCTTCCGGGCCAAACACATCCGACCCGCTCTGGTCAGCAGTCAGAGTTCCGGGATTGGCAGCAGTGATATTCACTTCCAGGTTCTCGTCCCCATAAACATCGAACCAATAGGTGTCGTGTTCATTATTCTGGTATAAGAGGATACAATATCTCGGATCAAAGCACGAACCCCAGTCTATATCCTGACGGATATGCCAGTCAGCAACCTGCCGGCGGGACGTACCGGAAACCATATAGGCATCGAATTTGTATTCCACCTGATTCCGCATGCTGTAAGGCGACTCGATGCCATACAGATAGATCCACAAGCGCTGGCCACCCGCCACGGTAAAGGTGTTGTTCTCCAGATTCGTCTCAGCAATCGCGGCGTCCGGGTTGACAACCACAGAATACCCTCCCCGCATCCGCTCCCGGACCGATTCGCTAACGCCGCCAAATTCAAAGAATCGCTCTTCGCGCGGTTCAACGCTGATATGAGGATAGGAACCGGCAATATACAAGGTGGTACCATCCGGGAGCAGGGTCTCGAAGGCCAGCGTGCGGTTTACCAACGGGTGGTCTCCCACATTGCGCACCGTGACCCGCAGGCGCCCGCCGCTTGTCGGGTCAAAGCTAACCTGCGTGATCTCCAGATCCGGCAATGGAGGACAAACCGGGTTGTGATATAAAGCCCCTGTACGTTCATATTGTTCAATAACTTCATCCGAAGGATCGATGACGACACAGGCATCATAGGGCGCATCCAGCCGTAATTCCGAAAACTCAAGCACATCCCGCTGGCCTGCCTCCAGGACATATTCCGGCCAGGTGAACGTATCGATGACTTCGCCATCCCGGGTCTGCACCTCGATATCCAAATCGCGCCACGGCCAGGCAGCCGTCCCGGTATTCCGCACATGAACCTGCATCTGACCGGACTCTTCATCCATCTCAATCTTTTCCACATTAAGCCACGGCAAAGGTTCGTATCCCTCCACACCGCTCCCCACAGGGCTGCCAAACGCCGGGCCAAAAGTATAAGTCACCCGGCAGCGGTCGTCATCGGAGGTTAAAGCCCCTTCATGAAAGCGATCCAATTCACCGGTTGCACAATCATTGTAAATAAAGGAGATCCCTTCACAGATTAAATCATCACAACCAGGATCACCGGAATGGTTACAGCGACCGGTATCCTCGTCCATGATATGAAAACCAAATTGAAAACTCCCGCCAGAGGGCACATCCGCAACGATTGCCGGCATTCCACTGAAGCGCCAGCTTGAATCGGCAGACATACTCATCAGGTCGTAGGTGGTATTATGGGTCAGCCCATTGGGCATATCCAGGCTTCCGCCTCCTGAGCCGGAAGGACGGGCGTCAAAGGAAATCTGGCGCTCATTGGCAAAGAAATAGCCGTAAGGCGGTCCAACATCACCATGCCGGTCTTCATGGTGCCCATCACCACCCAGATCAAAGGTCTCCAGCGTCAGGAAGGTGATCTGGATTTCTCGTGTGCAGTTCTCGGCCGGTGTTTCAACAAATGCCAGAGCAGGGAAGGATTCCGGCCCGTCCGGGAAGCCATAGCGAAAGGCTGTCACCGTAAAATTGTAGCGCGTGCCGCAGGATGGGTGGAACCATTCATAAGGCAGGCTTGCTTCTAGCGAGTCGGGCGGTTCCACCCATTGCAGATTGCCGTTCAGATAAATGCGAAAACCGTCAATAGCTTCTTCCTCCTCAGGCGGGTTGTAGTCCCAACGCAAAGAGATGCGGCGATCGTCCATGCGGGCATTGGTCGGCGGGGTCATGTCCACATCGAGGTACATGGGCACATTTCGGGGCCGATCTCCCACGCTATTCACGCGGTATTGGAACTCAAAACTGCCATCCACTCCGCTGGCTCCACCGCTGCGCGGGGTGCCATTCCATTCTTCAGGCGGAATATCGATTTCCATCCTCCCCAGGTCCAACGCCTGGGTGCCGCCATCCGTCACTCCCACACAGGCAATTTCAAAAGGTATGGCATCGGTTTCAGGCCAGAAAATGATTGGGGCCGAGTCTCCCATCAGATAGGGTTCCACATCCCATCCAATAACTGTCCCATCTCCACCCAGCGATACAAATGACTCGTCGGTAGCCTGATCTCCATCGGCATCCGGGTACCACAGCGGCGCATTCCCTGCCAGGCCAATATAACAATGCAAGCCCTCCATCACAGAGCCCGTGGTGAGTTCTAAAACTTCAACCTGCAATCCAATCCGTTCCGGCTCTGGCCCCGGAAATAATCTAAAGAACACTTCCCCAATAAGGTCAAACGCAGCAGAAGGGCTTTCCACTTCCGGAGCCGGCGGTTCTTCGGCTTCCTCTCCTTCACCTTCCGGGGCAGGAGGCTCTTCCCCCGACGCAGAAGGTTCTTCTTCGGGAATACGAACCTCATCGCCCGGTGCCGGACCCTCTGCTGCCAGATCAGGGTTGGCGTCTTCCAGCACATCCGGTGTAGTTCCGTAATCTTCCGCTATCGAAGCCAGTGTTTCGTCCTCGTCCGCGATATGGATCGTGCCTCCCATCTCATTGTTCTCCACCACGACCACTCCTACAGAGGCCTGTCCGGAGATGCCATCCGTTGATACCGCCCGTGCAACAATCAAGTGCGAGCCTGTTGTCGTTGGAACCCAATCCGCTGTCAGAACCACGGGGGTAGCGGGTTGGTCTGCCACATCCTGTTGGGCCAACAGGACATCATCTGCCCATAACTCAAAGTGAGTGACTCCTCTGTTGGAACGCCCCGTGGCATGAACGAAAACACCCTGCCCGGTCGTGAATTCATCCCGGTTGAGCGGGTTGTGGATCAGTACCAGCGGCCGTGAGTTATAGGAGAATGCCCGCTGCACAAAATAAAACAGGGCCGCAATTACCATGCATATCGTGATGATCGCCACCAGAACAACCAAAAGCCACGCTTTCGAACGTTGTTTTTCCATCTTTATCTCCTTTGTGGTTCGATCCTCATCACGACAAGGTCACCGCAAACTCAAACCAGCCCGACCAATCGCCCAGGTTTCCATTCCCGTCGATGGCACGTACCCTCCAGCGATAGTACCAGCCGCACTCCACAGGGATATCGATGCTCTTGGTGGTGCTTTCGAAAACGCTCCCGGAAACATCCTGCCAGTTATTATCCCCGGCATGACGCTGCACCCGGATCCGATACGCAGAAATTCCACCGGGATCTTCAACCGGCAGCCAGACCAGATTTTGAGTGGCTTTACATCCAATGGTCAAACCATCCGCGGGAACAACTAATGTTGGCACCGGCGGCGGGGTGGTGTCTTCCGGAACTTCGGTTGGGCAGCTCCCCTTAACGGGAATTTCCAGGGTAAATTTTTCGGAAGTCCCATCCAGGTAGGTTACGGTCAGTGGATAATAGGCGGTTTCGCACAGACACGCCTGGTCTAAGCCATTAAAAGGCTGAGAAACTCCGCCATAGACTACATTGTCTATGTTCTCAACATGCCAATATATCAACGCGCAATCTCCAGCATCGATTTCAGCCGGTTCCGCCCAGAATTGGACCACCGGTTGTGGCGCGGGCGGCGGAGTAGGTGTCTCGGTCAGTTCCTCGGTTGGGGTGAAAGTCAGGAAAGACACCAAAGTCGGCGTATCCGTGACCACTGTTTCCGGCACAACAACTTCCTCCGGTTCTTCCCCCACCCGGATTCGAGCCGAATCGGGCTGGCTGGCAACATCCTCCACACTATAAGCTACAACCTGAATGGTATAGTCTCCGGGTTGTGGCGGCGTGTACAGGTAAGTAAAAGAGGATAAACTGCCGGTCATCACCGGATCGGGCAGTGTATCCAGATGTTGTCCGTTGACAAACACTTCCACTTTGCTGATACCGCCGGGATGGGAAGCATGACCCTCAACCTGTACCGGCTGTCCGGAGGGAACATTCAGGCCGTCGAGTGGCACATCAATCCAGACATATACACCTTCACCCCCAACCGTTTCCCCACTACAAGCAGTGAACAAACCGGCCAGAACCAAGATTATCCAAAACCTCTTGAGATTCGTCATGTTGGTTCTCCTTCCTGCAACATAAAACAATTCTCAGTTTTAAACCAATATTTACCCTGGAAAAATCAGATCCGAGATAACAGGTTGTGTTGGTGTATTGTTAAATCAATCGTGAGGAGTGTTGATTGTCGTGATGCGTTTGCTCGGCCCGTATAGCACATTCAGTAAAAACGTCCAAGCCGAGGAAGAAACCGGCTTAAATCTCGTTATTTCGCAAATTTAACGATGCTTTTTGGGGAGACGAGATTGTTTGAACAGCCATCCGGGCTTATTTTGCCTGGTTTACATTAAATTGATAAATTTATTATAGAGGAATTGTTTACGACTTGCTACAGGGTCATTTATCAAAAATCCTCAAGAATCCGCCAGTTACAAGATTTTTCCCCTGTTCTTATACCCGGCGGAATCTGAAGATAAAGCTCAGCGATGGCACTGTTCCAGGTCGAGCAGCCATTGTTTGCGCCACAGGCCGCCGCCGTAACCGCCGAGTTTGCCGCTTTTGGTGATGACGCGGTGGCAGGGGATGAGGATGGCGATCCGGTTCCAGCCGTTGGCGGTGCCGACGGCGCGGGCCGCGCGTTGGGCGCCGATCCCTTCCCCTAATTTTTCGTAATAGCTGGTCTCGCCGTAGGGAATTTGCAGCAGGGCATCCCAGACCCGGCGCTGGAAGTCAGTGCCGGGATAGAGCAGGGGGACGGTGAAGTCCCGCAGGGTACCGGCGAAATACGCTTCCAGTTCGGAACGAAGCTGTTCGAGATGCACGTTAGAACCCGGCAGGATCGGGCAGTGGAAGTGGCGGCGCAAAACGGTAAACTGGGCTTCCAGCCTGCGGCGTTCGCTGAACTCCAGCAGGCACACGCCCTGAGGGGTGGCCCCCGCGATCATGGGGCCCACGGGGGTCTCGATCATTTCGGTGAGGATGCACTCCGCATCCCGCGCCTGTCCGGGGGGACGCCCGAAAGTCCGGCCAAAGGCATCCCGGAAGCCGCTGTGGGATTCGTAGCCGTTCCCCAGAGCGACATCATCCAGCGGGGCGCCCTGGCGGATCTGCTTGAGGGCCTGGCCCAGACGCCTTCCGCGGCAATAGGCCTGGAAGGTGATGCCGTAATGCTTGAGGAAATAACGCCGGGCGCGGGAGGGCTCAATCTCCATGCGGCGCAAATCCGCATCCGTCAGGCGCTGGTCGGGGGCGTTTTCCACCCGGTCAATCAACTGCTCCACCCATTCGGGCGGGGTGCCATCCACCGCAAGGGGACGGCAGCGCTTGCAGGGCCGGTAGCCCGAAAACATGGCGTCACGGGCCGTAGAAAAGAATTCCATGTTATCCGCCAGCGGTTTCCGCGCGGGGCACGAAGGGCGGCAGAATACGCCCGTGCTGCGGACAGCCACAAAGAAAATCCCATCATACGAGGTGTCCCGTTGGTAGACGGCATCTTCCATTTCTGCGCGAGGAGGTAATTCGGTCATTGTTTCCATGCCCACATTGTACCGAAAAGCAAAATGCTTTTCCACCGCAAATTGAACATCAAATTTTTTGGTCCGGGGATTCGCCGCAGGAGCGGCGAGCCCACAGGACACCCGGCCGGAGGCCGCAAAACCCCGGAAAACGGGAAAGAAAAGCGCATCCGTTTCTCAGATCCTCCCGCATGAAGGCCACCGCATCCGCGCCGCGGGTTCTTAAGAAAGAACCCCGGTAAAATCCATTGTAAATTTCATCGGGAAGATATGCCAAATCGTGATAAAATGATTGTTTATATTTTTTGACTTTTTAATTTTTTTATGCTATTCTACATACTGCAATCGTTTATTTTGCGGTTAATCAACGGTATAAATCGCTATCGTTTCAAGTTTATTTTGACGATAAACCGTCAACAAGCGGAAAGGGAATAATGCAACGCGAACGCGTATCCGAAAATGTCTATTGGTTTCAAAGTGAAATCTACGCGCAGGTCACTGCCGGGGTTATCGTAGGCCCACAATGGGCCGTGGTGATTGACACACTCGCATTGCCGGAAGAAACTCTCGCGATGCGGGCGTTTATTGAGGAACAGTTGAATGTTCCGGTGCGCTACATCATCAACACCCATTACCACGCGGACCATTCCTGGGGGAACTGCTTTTTTCCGGGAGCCACGATCATCAGCCATTCCATTTGCCGGGAATTGATGATCGAGCGCGGCCTTGAGTCGCTGGAAGAGGCGCGCAAGCAAACCTCGTCGCTCCGCCAGGTCAAGCTCATTCTGCCGCATCTGACCTTCAACCAGGGAACTACCACCCTGCGGGTCGGCAAGAAGAACCTGATCCTCATCCCCACCCCGGGTCATTCGGAGGACGGCATTTCAGTGCTGATCGAAGAGGACCGGGTGCTGTTCGCCGCCGATGCCTTTATGCCGCTGCCCTATATTGTGGACGGCGACCTGGATGTGCTGATTGAAACTTACCGGAAAATCGGCGATCTGGGGTTAGAGAATGTGGTCCAGGGACACGGGGATATTGTCCTGCGCGGCGAGATTGAAGATTCTATCGAGAAGAACATCCATTATCTCGAAAAAATCCGGGAAGGCGTTAAAGCGGCGATCTACTCCGACAACCCCGCCGAAGCGCTGAAAGAGATTACCATCGAATCCTGCGGGAAGCAGCGGGTGCTGATGGCCGGGCTGGCAGACGAACTGCACCAGCGCAACCTGCGCGCGCTTTTCAGAAAGTACGTCCGGGAAGACCCGGTGGCCTATGAGAGAATGAAAAGGATCGCCGAAGAAGAAGACCAGACGGTGTAACCCATCCCAAGAGAGATTTACTCTCCTCCGCTTTACCCGGCGGAGGAGTTTTTGTTTTTCCGGGAGGCGCGGAACCCGACTACCCGCTCGGTGCCGGCTGCCAGCCGTTTGAGGTTGGGACGCAGCGCCCACAGGATCAGTCCTTCGGACACCACCCCATACAGCACGTAGATCCAGGGAGAAAGCCCCATACTGGCCCGGACAATGAAAATGATGATCGCGGTCAGCCCGAGGCTGGTGGTTGCCAGCGAGGCATAGCCCACCACGGCGAAAATGAAAATGCCAATCGGGATAATGATGAGCCCACTGAGAGGCCAAAGCGCAATCGCTCCACCCAGGGTGGGCGTCCCGCCCGCGCCGCCGCGCAGTTTCAGCCGCCCGTCTTCATTGCGGTGGATCAGGAAAATGGAGTAGTTGTGCCCGACAACCACCAGGATTGCTGTCACCGCCCGCACCCAGGGGTAGTCCGGGGCCAGCCAGTTCACCAGCCAGTATGTGGAGATGCCTTTAGAAATATCCAGGACGGTGGTGAGCAGCCCGGCGGGATACCCGGCGGCCCGCATGACATTGGTCCCGCCGGTACGGCCCGATTCGACCTCACGCACATCTTTACCGGTAACCAGCTTGACAACGATCAATCCAAAGGGGACAGAACCCAATAAATATGCAATCAACAGCGCCAATAGTATTTTAAGAACGGGCATTCTTTAGAGACTCCTTTTTTCTGTATTTTCATAAACCCAGGGACCGTGATTTGGTTACGCCGCAGCCGCAGAAATATTCACGGGGACTTCGCGGTAGGTCTTCCCATCCATCCAAAAGCCTTTCAGCTTCCAGCTTCCGTTTTCCCGCCAGCAGATCACATAGATCACGCCGGGATAGGTAAACTCGGCCAGGTCCGTCCCGGAGGGATGCGGAGGGCCGTTGGGATGAGAATGAAAAATCCCGATCAGCTCCAACCCCTGCTCCTCCAGCCGGATGAAATTCTCTAGCTGCTCCTGCGGCAGCATGCGGAAACGAACCGCGCTGTGGAGCTCATTTGTCACGGGCAGTACAGCCTGAACGCGGCCCTCCAGACCGCCCAGCAGCCCACAGCCTTCTTCCGGCAAACAATCTTCCAGATGACGGAAGAGGGTTTCCCATTGCGACGGGGATAAGGTCAGGCTTTCCATTCCGCTCCTTTTATCCTACCAGGCCTGCCAGCCCCCACATGGCGGCCAGCATGATCACCGGCTCGATCCAGATGGTGGGCAGCGGACGGCCTTCTTCCAGCGCCCCGGCCAGACTGGTGAGGGCATAAGCCGGGCCAAGCACCAGCAGGCCAAATTCCAGGGGAGAAAGCGGCCAGTAGTGGAAGCCGATGGCGAACTGCCCAACAACAATGGCGATTCCCACCGCCCAGACCACACACCACCGCCCGCCCAGCCTGAGGTACAGCGAGCGCAGGCTGACCAGGCCAACGGCCAACACCAGAGCCGGGAACTGGATATAGAGCCGCTGCCCGCCGGCGCGTACGGAAATTGCCAGGAACAAATATAAGGCAAAGGATACCGCCGTCAGGCCCACTGAGGCCGGGGCGTAGAAATCATCCGACAGATCCACCACAATATACTCGGCCAGGAACACCAGGACCAGCAGCACGCCGCCCAGGGCAAACACAGCCCACCACTGCAAATCGACGGCGAGGGTATTGAGCGGCACGCCGATTACCCAGGCGGTCAGGGCCGGCAGCAGCCAGTGCTGCACGGTGTTCTGCTCCCCCAGATAAGGGTGCCCACGCACCAGCCATTCGGTCCCGGTCGCTGCCAGCGCAGCCACCAGAATTGAAATTGAAGTGTTGAAGTTTACCTGGAAGTCGAACACCGCGCCAAAAATGCGCAGTGTGAGTTCCCTTTCCGGCAGGCGGACAAAAGGGGTCAGCGCGTAGGCGAGCAGGATGGTGGATACCAGAATACTGAGGCGGTTAACATCCGGAAGATGTTGTCGTTCTTCCATATCCTTGATTTTACCCGTCCCGATAGCGCCTGCCAAGTCTTAACACAAATCTGCCCCGGTTTCCTCAAAAAGAACGGGGTTCGCGACGCACCCGCGACAATGACCGGCGGAGACACCCGCTCAAAACCAGGTTTGGGGAGCTGCGGGGCGGCCCCAAGGGGGAAATCCGGGGGCCTGCAGCGCCCTCCAGACGGGCTTCCGGGCGCCCGCACGAGGCGCAGTTGCGGCGAAACGAATCCTTCAAATCGCCCTTTTTAAACCCTATCACTGCCCCGCACAACTTTATGCCAGAACAGATTTTCCATGTTAATATGGTAAAATTAAGGATGTATGGATACTTCTAATAACGTTGTTACAGTTCGCCCACCGCGGTTGATTCCGTCCTTTTTATCGGGTTTTAATACTATCGCAAATCATATCCAATTGATTCTGCTTCCTATCCTTCTGGATTTATTCTTCTGGTTTGGCCCCAAGCTGCAGTTGAAAGACATTCTCAACAGTATCAACCAGGATTTCACCCGTTCCATGGTGGAATATGGGACCCAGGAGATGATGGATATGGTACGCGCGAACCAGGAATTGATGCAGCAGGCCATGGACCGCTTTAACCTGCTCTCTTCCCTGCGGACCCTTCCGGTGGGCATCTTCAGCCTGCTGGCCGATCTGGGCCCGCTGCACAACCCCCTGGGCTGGCCGCTTTCGTTGGAAGTGCCCAATATACTGTCCGCCATCTTTCTGTGGTTTGTCTTCAGCATCACGGGCCTGGTGTTGGGCGCGTTCTATTTCAGTGAAGTTGCCCGGTTCTGTAAAGAAATTACGGGACGCTTTTCCCTGAAAAGGATTGGCTCGCAATTCCTGCAAACCCTGCTGCTGATGATCGGATTGATTATCCTGTTGATCGCCATCTCGATCCCGACTGCCATCATGGTGACCATCCTGGCCCTGATCAGCCCAGACATCGCACAGATCGGCATGCTGGTGATCATTTTCTTCGTGCTTTGGCTGGCATTTCCATTGTTTTTCTCTTCTCACGGGATCTTTTTCAGTGAATCCGGTGTGTTGAAATCGGTTGTGACCAGCGCCCGCCTGGTGCGCTATACGCTCCCCTCGACCGGGCTGTTCATGATCAGCCTGTTCCTGTTCAGCCAGGTGTTCAACCTGCTGTGGACTTCCGCACCGGAGACCTCCTGGATGCTGCTGGTGGGTATTGTGGGACACGCATTTACCAGCACCGGGCTGCTGGCGGCCAGTTTCCTGTATTACCGGGATGGGTTGAAATGGGTTGAACAGGTCAACCAGGAAATCATCGCTAAAAAAATAAAAACGATCAACCAATAAGATCACAATTTCAGCACGGTCCTTATTTGTTATTATCAGATTTTTTTGTGGAGGAAATTCGTGGCTAGTACGAACAAAGTTACCGCTTCTTATGGCGCATCCGATATTCAGGTCCTTGAGGGCCTTGAGGCTGTCCGCCGCCGCCCGGGCATGTATGTCGGCGGCACCGATCCTAAAGCACTTCATCACCTGGTATACGAAGTCGTAGATAACTCTATCGACGAAGCCCTGGCCGGTTATTGTGACAAAATAAAAGTTACCATCCACGAGGATAGTTCCGTTTCGGTTGAAGACAACGGGCGCGGTATCCCGGTGGATATCCATCCGACCAAGAATAAATCGGCTCTGGAAGTTGTCATGACCATCCTGCATGCCGGCGGTAAATTCGACAGCGGGAGCTACAAGGTTTCCGGCGGTCTGCACGGCGTGGGTGTTTCTGCCGTCAACGCCCTTTCCGAGTGGTGTGAAGTCACCGTGTGCCGTGACGGGAAGAAGCACTTCCAGCGCTATGAGAAAGGCCGTCCGATCGAAGCGGTCAAGCAAATTGGGAAGTGTCCCCCCGGCGTTACCGGAAACAAGACCACTTTCCGCTTTGACCGGAGCATCTTCGTGGGCGATATCGATTACCGCTTTGAAACCCTTGTGCAGCGCTTCCGCGAAATGGCGTTTGTGACCCGCAAGGTTGAAATCCGCCTGATCGACGAACGGGATGCCCGCGAAATGGCTTTCTATTTCGAAGGCGGGATCAACTCCTTCGTCCAGTACCTGAACCGCAACCGCAAGACGCTCCACCCGGTGGTCTACGGCGAGAAAGAAGTGGACAACATCGGCGTGGAAGTCGCCATCCAATATACGGATGCCTATTCCGAATCCGTCTACTCTTTCGCTAACACGATCTACACAGTGGACGGCGGTACCCATATGACAGGTCTCCGGGCAGCCGTCACCCGGGTGATCAACGATTACGCCCGGCGCAACAACCTGCTCAAAGATGCCGACCCGAACTTTAACGGCGATGATACCCGCGAGGGCCTGACGGCCATTGTCAGCATCAAGCATCCCGACCCGCAGTTTGAGAGCCAGACCAAGGTCAAGCTGATGAACCCGGAAGCCCAGACCTACGTGCAGCAGGTGGTGGGAGAGACTTTCAGCATCTTCCTGGAAGAGAACCCTTCGGCGGCCAAAGCCATCATCCAGAAGTGCCTCACTTCTTCCCGCGCCCGGGATGCGGCCCGCAAGGCCCGCGATCTGGTGATCCGCAAATCCGCGCTGGAGAGCCTCACCCTGCCGGGTAAGCTGGCCGACTGCTCGGACCGCGATTCCAGCAAAACCGAACTGTATATCGTCGAGGGCGACAGTGCAGGCGGCTCGGCCAAACAGGGCCGCGACCGTCACTTCCAGGCTATCCTGCCGCTGCGCGGTAAGATCCTCAACACCGAACGCGCCCGCCTGGATAAGATCCTCTCCAATAACGAGGTCAAGTCCCTTATCTCCGCTCTGGCGACCGGGGTGGGCGAGACTTTCAGCCTGGATAACCTGCGCTACGGCCGCGTCATCATCATGACCGATGCCGATGTGGACGGCAGCCATATCCGCACCCTGCTGCTGACCTTTTTCTTCCGCTATATGCAGCCTCTGATTGAGGAGGGACATCTGTATATCGCGCAGCCGCCGCTCTACAAGATCGCTTACCGCAGCCAGAGCCGGTACGTCTACACGGAAAACGAGAAGGACGAATATCTCAAAGAGATGGGTTCCAGCGCCGAAAAGGCTTCCATCCAGCGCTACAAGGGTTTGGGTGAGATGAACCCCGAACAGCTCTGGGACACCACCATGGACCCCGAGAACCGCACGCTGCTGCTGGTGACGATTGAGGACGCAGCCGCGGCCGACCGCACCTTTGATATGCTGATGGGCTCGGAAGTGGGACCCCGCAAACGCTTCATCCAGACTCACGCTAAAGACGTGCGCTATTTGGATGTTTAGCAATCGTGATTGAAACTGTGACACCCCTGCCGGTTAGCAGGGGTGTTTTATTATTCCTTTCAGAGAGGAGGCTGCTCTTGTCTTTTGGAGGTTGCCGCAACCTGCCTCATTTTTGCTATTTGAAGATTGCCACACTAGCTCCGCTCGTTCGCAATGATATGACCAGCAAATATCGACACCTCGTGTCATTACGGGCACAGCGGAACGCAGTACCCCCCAACCCGCAAAAACACAGGATCTTCATGTTATGGAGGCCCGGCTGGAGTCATCGGGAGGTTGCCACGCCGTCCCGCCAAAAGCGCGGGACGTCTCGCAACGACACTTTAAGCCAGCACCTTCTTGCACCTGCCGCAAGTGCAGGTGAGGCCGCAAAGTTTTTTGTGTATGGCCTTATGTTGAGGTTGATTTTCGGGAAAGGCACCTGGCAACCCGAAATGACATGCCACGAGAGGGGTATTCCATTTTTGCTATTTGGAGATTGCCGCAACCTGCCCCGCCGGAGGTGGGGTCGCTCCGCTCGTTCGCAACGACATAAGAAAGGCATGTGGATGGGCCCACGCAAGGCCGCAAAGTTTTTTTGGATGGGATATGATGGCTGGTCCCGAAGCATCGGAAGGGAAACCGCCGCGGGAGAAAGCCGGGGCTCAGTCGATTGGATACAGGTACAGCTTTCCCTGGATTCCCATCCAGACATCCTTATGGTTCCCTTCCACCGGATTTAAAGCGTATTCATTTGTCACCCAGCACCATTTCCCTCCGGATGGATCAAACCAACTGATCCCATTTGTCGATCTGAACCATAAGTAACCGTTCGAGCTCTCTAACACGATCTCCGGATTCAGCCAGATATACTGGTCGTTCATCTCTTTTATCCGGTCCGTGATGAATATCGGAGAGCGGGTGATCTGATACCATTCACCCCCTGCCGTCATCATGCTGTGGTCGTCCAGCCACAGATTTCCTGCCCGGTCAAAGAAAATGCTGTTAAAATAATCGTCATCTTTTATAGGATTATAGATGATCTCTTCTTTCCTTTCCGAAATATCAAATTTATAGATCAAAGTTCGATAGTATAAATTTTTAAAAACACTCCCCTCTTGAGTAATGGTGGCGTAAATACTCCCCCTTTCAACCTTTTTATTTATAAAAGAGAGGGGCGGTGCGTTTTCTGACCGAAAATATTCCTGCACAGTCTTCTTATCCGGATCGATTCGGTATATTTCCCCATCCCGTGAAATGCTCCAGAACAAGTTCTGGTCAAGATCATAGATGATCTCCCCATCCGGGAGACTCTCATCAAACATAATTTCTTGAAACACCTCTGCTTCTTTATCATAAACTGCAATGTGATTAGGATCAAAATAGTAGGGAGTATCCGTCTGAAAGGCATAGATTTCCCCGTCTTTTGACTGGACAAGGTTTAGATAATATAACCCCGACGCCGTAAAACTATCCATCGCCAGAGGTTTGTTTTGCCAGCTGTCCTCTGAGGGGGAGTAGACCCATAACTCTAACCAGGCTTTCGGAAGATCTTTTGCGAACAATCTGCTAATCACCCAGAGATCCTCTTCCTCTTCTGGCACGAATATTTTATGGTCTTTATCAATAACTTCAAGCCCTTCCGACTCTTCGGGAATATCCGATACAAAACGCCAGGGGGCTTTCGGCAGGACAATTTCCTGTTCGCTCTCATAATCAAACTCAACCGGATAGGATGAACCGACCAGCGGCGGGATGCAGTACTCTACCGGCTCATCCGCCCCCGGGGAAGGGGCGGGTGAAACGGCACAACTGCAGAGCAGGCACGCAAATACACAATTTATCAGGATGGAAATTCTATTCATACATAACCCCTATCTTTTCAAGTTATTCTATCCCTTGCAAGGTTTGGCCCGGCATCATCAGCCACACTTTGGGTGCGCTGGAACGCACCCTGCCCGATGTCTATCTGGTCATAACATGAAGCCACTCACCGTTCGCAAAAAAGATTTGAGTGTTGTCAAACCGACCATACCAACCAACCTGTTGAAGAACATCTTTCTGAAAAACATCATCTATAACGATAAGCTGGGTGCTGAAATCACTCAAAACAGTCCTTACAACTACCCATTGTTGATCTCCATAGGCCGTTGAGGTTAATAAGTATTCATCTTCGTTTTCGATATACTCTTTCTTAGGTCCCAGTTCTTTTATTAATTCCACTCTCTGGTCCATTATCTCATCCGATTTTGTAAAAACCGTCACCCACTTCTTTTCTCCATAATCTATATCCGTTACCCAAAAACCTTGCTCGGCTGCAACAGCGATTTCCTCCAACGGTACTTCCGATGAAAGAATCATTTTTTGGCCGGCAGTTCCTGTCATTTGAGTGGATGCTACCAGCCAGGTATTATTCCCCCATGCCATACAATCAATTTTATTGCCCTTTTCTAACAACCGGTTGAAGGTTTCCGAGTCTACGGTTTTATAGATATTAACATCCTGAATCAACCCCGGGTTGTTCATAATGGTAATAAGCCACAGACCATCCCCATAGGAAATACTATTGATTTGTTCAAAACCATTTTCTTGCCACATTCTTAACTCTGCAAGGGGTATTTCTTCAGAAACAATATACATATTGCTCCCGTCATTGCTTATTCTTATGGGAGGTGTCGGGTGAACCAACTCCTCCGCTTCGAGTGAGGGAGTCTCGGTGCCCGGCAGCGGTTGAGCAGCGGTCATTTCAGGTTGAAGTGGCGCTCCTTCCGTACTTTCTGAGAGCATTATCTTATTGGTGTCTGGTGATCTAGATGATCTCCATAATATTAATAACAGCAGCACACAAAAGCCCATGAAAAGTATTAAAAAATGGCGATTCCTTTTTTTATTTTTCATATTCCCTCAAGGATTGGTTTACCGGTTGATCTCGAAGCACCTGGCAACCCGCGATGACATGCCACGAGAGAGATGTTCCATTTTTGCTATTTGGAGATTGCCACAACCTGCCCCGCCGGAGGTGGGGTCGCTCCGCTCGTTCACAACGACATAAGAAAGGCGTGTGCAGATCATTCTTGCAGACATTCTGCCATGCGCTGGTCCATGGCTATCAGCATCTCCTCAACCATTTCCAGGGTAATGCCTCCTTTTGAGACATCCACCAGATACAATACAAAATATTCATCGTAGGTCGCAACCAGCTTGCAAGTATAGTCGACATTGGATTTTCCACAGGCAAATTCGTAATTGTCTGCAATGGGGCTCACATAATCAATCTCTTCCGGTCTCTCCCAAGGGCCTTCATATTCATTGACATTGAAGGCAACTTCAACCCAGTGGTCAAATTTTTTCTTCGCCAACTTTTCGGACGGCCGGCGGAAAACTTCATTGAAGATCGCATCAGATTTGTATGAAAAAGACCTGGATGCACTTTCATCCGACTCCCCAAGGGCGGGTGAATTGAGTGTATCCGCATAATGTCCCGGTGGCAGCAATTCTTCGTCCAAAATCAATGACTCCACCGGGCAGCTCCGCTGCGGCCGCTTATCCGTGAAGTGATACCGACAGTAGCCAATCGTGATGAGCAAAAGCAACAACAGCAAAATGATTTTGGTTGTACGTTTCATTTTCCACTTACCGGTTGTCAAATTGATTTGCTTCATAAAGATACCTCCTGAGGGGGATACTCCAGGGAGGCAGTATATCTCCCCCATTTTTCACTCTTAACAGAGAGGTTGTTCTCCAGCTCAACGCCCCATTCCGGGGCAACACCGATGAAAAGTCACCGCAGCGAAAATATCCCTCCCAGGGGTGAATGACCGGCGGTAGTATTCAAACATGAAAATATTATAGCCAATCTACGCTTTTGGTGCGCTCCAGGGCGCCCCACCCGCTGCTTGTTCTAAGGGGCTTGGAGATTACCGCAACCTGTCCGGTCGGAGTCATCGGGAGGTTGGCACGCCGTCCCGCCAAAAGCGCGGGACGTCTCGCAACGACACTTTAAGCCAGTGCCTTCTTGCACCTGCCGTAAGTGCAGGTGCGGCCGCAAAGTTTTTTTGGATGGAATATGATGGCCAATCTCGAAACATCGAAAGAGAAACCGCCGCGAGAGAAAGTATATTCTTTCCGGGGTGAATGACCAACGGTATTCAAGCATGAAAATATTATAGCGGGCTTACGCTTTTAGCACGCTCCAGTGGCACCTATCGTTACACCCCAGCAGGGTTTGTAAGGGTATTTTACAATACCCTTACAATTCGCTTCATTGTATAAAGAAGATTGTACCAATCTGTTATACTCTAAAAATCATTGAACAAACCGCCAACTTATTCTTCTTTATGCAGCCAAAGGAGCGTTCGTGAAAAGAAAATCATTAGAGTCCGGACAGGGTATTGTGGAATATGGCCTCATCGTGGTTCTGGCCCTGCTGGCCGTCCTGCTCATCCTCAGCGTGATGGGCGTCAATCTGCGGGCCGCTTACTGCAAGGTGGTCACCGGACTCGGCTTTGAGACGGCCTACTGCGAGAGCGCTTACTGCTCGGACCAGTTTGACGAGGACCTCAGCGGGTGGGCCATACCGGCCAACAGCGGTTGGGAAGTTAACGACGGCCAACTTTGCAGCAATGCCAACGGCTACAATAACTACGCTTATAACACCTGCTCCTACCAGAGACCGCCTTCCGACTATATCATCAATATTGATATCGCCACCCTCTTTCAGGGCAACGGCTACGGCGTTTTCTTCCGCCTGCAGGATTACAGCGACAACAAACCCAGCGGGTACGCTTTCCAATACGACCCCGGATTAGGCGGCGCTTTTGTAGTCCGCAAGTGGGTCAACGGTTATGAAGTCAACCCGCCTATTGTCCGCAAAGTGATGCCGGAATATGACTGGTATAACCAGCCCCGCAGCATCCAGATTGTGGCGCAGGGCGACACCTTCACCGCTTACGTCGACAACGAGGAAATCTTCTCCTTCACCGACAGCACTTATCCCGAAGGCGGCGCCGGGCTGCGCTACTGGAACAACAGCCGTGTCTGTCTGGATGATTTTTCTATCCTGCCACTCAACTAACCGGAGGAAATTATGCCACTGGAAAACGCACCCACCATTGATAACCGTCAGGATGGCATCCGCTCCAACCTGGCACATCCGGAGAAAAAACGACGCACCGTCCGCCTCATTATCCTTGCTCTGCTGGTGCTGGTCGTGATCCTGGCCGCGGTGAATTTCCTCAACAGCGATACCGCCGGGCTGATGATGGGTAAAGGTGACCTCACCGGATGGGTATCGAATGCCCAGGGTACTCCGCTGCCCGCCGAGGTCTTTGTCCTCGGGACCGATCTCCAGGCCCAGGCCGCACCCGACGGAAGCTTTACACTCAACGATGTCCCTGAAGGACAGCGATCTCTGGTTGCCGGTTACGACGGGCAAGGCATAGAAATGGAGGTCCAGATCTCGGCCGGACAGACCACCGATATCGGTCAGGTGCGCATCCTCTCCACCCTTACCCCCTGAAGTTTTGCTTTCAAAGAAGAAACAGGCGCTCCGCTGGAGCGCCTGTTTTATATCCCGTGATTTACCCCTTTTCTTTTCCCAGAATCACCACAACCCGATATTCCGGTTTCTTGTCCGCCAGAGGGATGATTCCGCCGGTAAGCGGTTCTCCATCCAGCAGAGTCTTCCGGACATGGCGGGCGACATGCTCGGGGTTGCGCACCTCAATCCGATAAAACGATTCCCCAAAACGATAGCTTATCTCAAACCCATCCCACTCCGGCGGGATCACCGGGTCCACGCGCAGCGTGTTTCCCTTCTTCTTGAAACCGAGTATGGCTTCCACGCCAAGGCGGTACAGCCATCCGGCTGAACCGGTGTACCAGGTCCATCCTCCGCGGCGAATATAGGGTGGTGTACTGCCAAGATCCGCGCAAACCACATAAGGCTCCACCCGATAAGCGGAAGCTTTCTGCTCGGTATCGGCCTGAAGCACCGGGTTGAGCAGGTTGAACAACTCTCCGGCCTGTTTTCCGTTCCCCTGGCGGGCAAAGGCCCACGCCGTCCAGACGGCAGCGTGGGTGTACTGCCCGCCATTCTCCCGGATTCCCGGAGGATAGCCCTTGATATAACCGGGGTCGCGCAGGGTCTTATCAAAGGGGGGGGTAAAGAGGAGCAGCAGCCGATCCTGTGGGCGCACCAACTGCTCCAGCACAGACTGCATGGCGCGGATACTGTGCTGAACATCCCCAGCTCCACTGATCACAGACCACGACTGGGCAATCGCATCAATCCGCGCTTCCATATTCTTCGCGGAACCCAACGGAGAACCATCGTCATAATAAGCCCGGCGGTACCAGTCGCCATCCCACGCGGACTGCTCAACAGCCGCAGCGTACTGGCGAGCCTGCTCGCGGTACCGCTGCGCAGTTTCACGATCTCCGCGCTGCTCACAGATGGCGGCAAAGCGTTCCAGTACATCGAAAAGGAACCACGCCAACCACACACTTTCGCCCTGCCCCTTTCCTCCAACTTGATTCATACCATCATTCCAATCCCCGGTACCCATCAGGGGCAGCCCGTTCCTGCCTATCGTCGCACCTTTTTCAATTGCGCGGATACAGTGCTCCATCAGAGAGAACCCTTTCTCGGTGGGAGGAAATTCACTGTAGCGCTCGCCTTCCCCCTCCGCGAGGGGTGGAGCCACCCGAAAAGGAATACTTTCATCCAGAAAAGCGGTATCACCTGTGGCTTCAATATATTCCGCCGTGCTGTAAGGCAGCCACAACAGATCGTCCGAAATCCGCGTGCGCACTCCCCGGCCTGATGGCGGGTGCCACCAATGCATCACGTCCCCTTCTTCAAACTGGCGTTGAGCAGCATTCAGAATCTGCCCCCTGCTGATGGACGGGGAAGTCGGCAGCAGCGCCAGCACATCCTGAAGCTGGTCACGGAAGCCAAACGCCCCACTGGACTGATAAAATCCGCTGCGGCCCCAGACCCGGCAGGACAGGTCCTGGTAAAGCGTCCAGCGGTTAAGGATCAGATCGGTGGCGGGCTCAGGAGTGTGAACCTGAAGGGCATTGAGCAAATGATCCCAGAACACGCGGGTCTTTTGGTAAGCCGCTCCAACATGAGCGGGATTATGGTATTTTTTGGCTAAAGAAAGCGCATGGGCTTTATCGTTCCCCTGGCCGAGGACAAAGTAAATCTCCTGCGTCTCGCCCGGCAGCAGATCCAAATGCAACTGCAAGGCTGAACAGGGGTTTTCGCCCGGGGTAACCCGGGTCTCTAACCCCAGCCGGCGCAACGCAACGGGGAAAGCGTAGTTTCCACCACGCCCCAGAAACTCCGTGCGGTCAGCAGTGAGCCCATGAACCGTTTTGCTGCCGATCAGGAAAGCGACCCGTGAACCGAACTCGGCATTATAAGGATTGCTTGCCAGAAGACATTCCAGAGTCGGGTCATATTCCGGGATGATATAGGCGCTGTTCACCGTGCGGGTTGTTCCCAACACCCATTCGACATATTGGGTGGCCGTGATCCGGCGGGTGTGGGCCAGCGTATTCTCCACCTTCAAATGAATAATTTTCACCGGGTCCTCCGGACTGGCCAGCAGCGTCAGCCATTGGTGAAGACCGTGCGAATTGTTCCGGAAAGTGGTATAGCCGGCGCCATGCGTTACCCGGTAAGGCCGGTCCGCGCCGGAAGGCAGAGGCGTCGGGGTCCATACCTCACCGGTTTCTTCGTCGCGCAGGTAAAGCGCTTCACCAGTTGGATCGCGCACCGGGTCATTAGACCACGGCGTGAGGCGGTTTTCACCACTGTTCAACGCCCAGGTGCACTGGCTACCGGATTCACTGACCATAAAGCCGAACTCGGGATAGCCAATCACATTCACCCAGGGGGCGGGGGTACTCTTACCGGGTGTCAGTTCGATGACATATTCCCGGCCGTCCGCGCTGAAGCCTCCATAACCGTTATAAAACTTCAGGTTCTCTTTCTCCTCCTGAGAAAACAACAAAGCAGGCTCGCCGGTTCCTCTGTTTTCTGCTGCCTGGCGTGTGGGGACCAATTCAGGCAGGTGGCGCACCGGGATCGAATAACCCGGCAGTTGATCGCGCAATGACCCTTTCTTTCCCTTGAGAAGAACCCGCGCCGCCGTCCACAGCAGGGTGCGTTCCCCGGAAGTCATCTGATCCGCATACAAAATAAAGATTCCGCCGTTCTGATTAAGCCATTCTTCGCCGTTCAATTTGCTGACCATGCGGTACAGCAGACTGTTCAACTCCGCGCCGTAATTGGTTTGCTGGCGATTGAGAATGACCACATCGATCTTGAAGCGCCGGCTGCGCAGATATTTGTGCACCTGAAGGACCTCTCGCAGCAAATCGGTCTGTTTAGGGTCATCCAGCTCGACCAACAGGATCGGGTAATCCCCGGAGATTCCAAAACGCCACAACCCGGGCTGTCCGAGCCGATTGGCAGCAATCGTTTTCGCCGAAGCACGAATCTCCTTGAGTGGATACAACTGCGCCGAAAGAACCTGCAAAATATTTTTTAACGTCTGTGTGTCGATTTCGTGTTTGCTCAACCAGGTGAGTGCGGCAATACTGGCCTGGTGGAAAGTGCGCTCGACCACAAACCAGTTGCGGTAACGACGGGCGAGCGCCAAAATATCCTCCCGGCTCTCACCGGTGAAGGTCAAATAAGCCAGAGAGACACTTTCCCGCGGGCTTAACTCAACCTCCTGTCCCAGGGAAAAAATTGGGTCGAGAGTCGCACCGGTTGTACCGCTGAGATAAGCCTCCGAAGTCAAAGCAGCCGGACTGCGCAAACTATGCCCCCGGCCGATGAACCGGTCCCGATCGGCTTCGTGCCGGACAACCTTCAGATTACTCTTGTCCACCAGCATGTGCCCCATCAGAACCGGCGATTCCTGATGAGAGCGGGGACGGCGCGTGAAGATCTGCAAATTGAGTTCGGGAACAAACTCGCTCTCGATAAACAGTTTATTGAAGGCAGGGTGACGGGCATCTTCCGCCTGAACGGCAAGGATCACCTCACCATAAGAAGTCAGCCGGAGCCTGCGGGCACGATCACTGTTATTGTACAAAAGTATGCGGCGGATCTCTACCGGATCCTCCGGGGCCACCGTTACTTCCATGGTGGAAGCAATGTCACTTTCCACACGGCGGAAAACAGCCATGTGAGCCGAGTAGGTCACCTGCACATTCGCGGCACTTCCTGGGACAGGCTGGTGCCCAGCCGACCACAAACGGTTTTCGACCTCCCCCTCTCTGCCCAATTCCTGAATATAGATCCACGTTCCCCAGGGATCCAGCACACCATCGGGCTGCCAGCGCGTCAGGCTGGTATCCCGCCACGAGCTGTACCCGCCGCCCATGTTCGAGATGAGCACATTGTAGCTGCCGTTAGAAAGCAAATGCATCTGAGGAATGGAGGACTGCACAGGCACATCCCATGGGATGATGTTCGCCGGAGCAGTACCAGCCCGCTGCACCCCCTGAACATTCTGGGCATAAGGGTCCTGCAACGGAACATTCGCAGGCACCTGTTCCTGCAAAAGCAGCTCAACGCTCTCAATTCGCGGATCGCTGTGCATGCGCTGCACCATAATCTCATTGTGAAAGAAGTTCGCCATTGCCATCAGGATCATCCCCTGATGGTGCGCCATATATTCTCCGACAACCGCAAATTTTTCATCAAGGAGCAGCCGGAAGGGTGTAAAATCAATGGCCTCATAAACCCCATAACGCCCGATCATCTTGTAACCTGCCAGTTTAGCAAGGTTGTGGGCCACTTCCCCGGGTTTATCGTTTATCGCCATCAATGAAGCATAGGGCGCAATTACCAGATCATCTCCCAATCCACGTTTAAAACCCAGACCGGGCACGCCAAAAGCACGATATTGATAACTTTTACTGGCATCAAAGCGGTAAAAGCCGGATTCGGAGATCCCCCACGGAACATTCTTCAATTTGCCATAAGCGATCTGGTGCCGGACAGCCCCGTCGGTGCTGTTAGCCAGTAACGTTCCCGGATATGAGCGCAGAAAAAGCGGCGGCATGAGATATTCAAACATGGTGCCGCTCCACGAAAGCAAAACATTCGCACCTTCCACCCGCGTCACCGGACGGCTCAGGTGCAGCCAATGGGACTGCGGCACTTCTCCCTTAGCAATAGCGATGATCGAGGCAATCCGTGACTCAGACGCCAGCAGGTCATAATAATTATTATCGAGCAGGCCCGCATCCAGATTGAAGCCAATGTGAAAGACCCGCCGCTCGGGCTGGTAAAGGAAGCGGAAATCCATTTCCTGCACATATTTTTCGGCCCGCGCAATGATTTGTTCAAAGCGAACCAGCAATGAAGTTGAGCGAGCATTTGCGTGCGCAAGGGTTTCGGCTAAATCTTCCACCCATTTCTGCCAGGTTTGCCGCTGACCAATTTCTTCCGGAGAAGAATCCACAGCCCCATCCGCCGGGCTTTTTTCTTTCAATAAACGGCGCAGAACCCCTATCTGAGGCAGAGCAGCTTCCGTCTGGCGGTGAATCTGTCCAAGCGCCAGATTATAGGGCAGGCTTTGTTTCAGCTCATCCAGAGCCTGTGAAAACTGCGGATCTCCCAGCGGTTGAGGAGCATTCTCAAAAAACGGAATCCACGGCACCAGTTCAAATATGGTGCGCTGCACGGCACTGTGATGCCGCTCCACCTGTTCCGTAATTTCCTTTAAATTTCCCAGGGATTTTTGATCGAAAGCCGGATGGCTTATTTCTACCAATCCCATCAAAAGATGAGAAAGCTCCAGCCAGAAAGAACCACTGACCTTCAGATATAAAGGATACCAGCGCTCGTGGTAAGACTCAACGGAGAGAATTTCGGAGCGAATCGCGGCAATTTTGCGGTTAATTGCTTCAATCTTCTGAGTAAATTCGGGGTTATGTATCTCTTTAAGCGTTTCCATCAGGTTTGAAAGCGTATCCAGATACCCCAGCCACAATTCCCAACGGAATACCCGAGCATCCGGCATGGTTTTGCAGGCCTGAGCAATCACGATCAGACCGGCAGCCAGATTACCGCTGTCGACGGTGGAGATATACCGCGGCTGGAGCGGCTGGAGGGTGAGCGTATCATACCAGTTCAAGAAGTGCCCCCGAAAGCGCTCCAACTGATCCAGGGTTTCCAGAGTGGTGAACAGGCGGGTCGAAAGCCCAAACTGATCCAGATATCCCAAATCATAGGCCGTCAGCGTCGAAGTGAGCAGCATTCCGATATTGGTCGGTGAAGTACGGTGCGCGACCGCGCCCACGGGGAACTCCTGATAATGATCAGGCGGCAGCCAGTGGTCCTCCGGCCCCACAAACTGTTCAAAAAAGGACCAGGTCCGCCGGGCAACCTGGCGCAGCAGGTCTTTTTGCTTTTGCCCCAGATGAACTGCTTCCTCCGTAATCGGCTGGTTGATCCACCACACGATCAGCGGAGAGAAGAACCACAGCAACAGCACCGGAGAAGAATAGATTAATTCGGACGGCACTCCCCGCTGTGTAAAATGAGCCACCAGCACCGTTTCTAAAACCAGAGCCAATACCACCCCGATCGAGAGGCTCATTTTCCGCCAGGCAATATTCCGGCGCGTATGCAGGCCAAACAAACGAGTCGTTTGAGCCGCCGTGGTCCACTGCAAGAGGTTGCGATGACCAATAAACAGGCGGTAAAGCGTGGTCAGGGTAGCATCCAGCGCGATATAGGCCTCATAGACCAGAAAAGAAACGGCCAGCAGCCAACGCATCAGATTCCAGTGCAGGGGGCGGAAAGCCGCCCCGACCTGCTCGCCGTTCATAATCTGCAGCACACTGCGGGTCAAACCGGTCAGCAGAGGGACCCCCAGGGAGATCAACACGACTGCCGTCCAGAGCCCGGCAAGCTGCGGGAAAGCTATCCAACCAAAGACAAAAACTGCCACCAGTGCCGGAGCGAGCAAAGCCCGGCGCAAATTATCAAAAATCTTCCAGCGGTCTATTAATGAGAAAACCGGAGGCTGCCGGTTGGCGTGGAACAGCCAGGGCAAGAGCTGCCAATCTCCACGGATCCAACGCCGCTGGCGTAGAACCTGGACCAGATAATTCTGGGGGTAATCCTCAATCAGGGTCACATCGGTCACCAGGCCGGCCCGACCCATCAGCCCTTCCAAAAGGTCGTGACTGAGCACGGAATTCTCGGGAATGTAGCTGTCGGTGCTGCGGTTAAAGGCATCCACATCGTAAATCCCTTTGCCTACATAACTCCCTTCCCCAAACAAATCCTGATAAACATCCGAAACGGCCAGGGAATACAGATCCAACCCGGTATCCCCGGCGAAGAAGCGAGTAAACCAGGAATAATTAGCGCTTCTGGGATGGATTGCCACACGCGGCTGCAGCACGGTATAGCCGGACAGGACTTTATTGGTTGTGCCATCCAACACGGCCTGGTTGAGCGGGTGAGCCAGTGTGCCCGCCATGCGGCGCGCGGCCCCAATGGGCATGATGGTGTCTGCATCAAGGGTAATCACAAAACGTATCTGCCGTAAGGCCTCGGATCGAGCCTGCGGGTCGCCACTCAAAACGCTGAAAGAGAGGTTACTGCCGCCCCGCAGCAGCCGGTTCAGTTCCTGAAGCTTGCCGCGTTTGCGCTCCCACCCCATCCATTTCCCCTCAGAGGGATTCCACAACCGTTTCCGATGGAAAAGGTAAAACCGGTCCGGTCCGGGTTTTCTTTGAGGCACGGCAGACCCTGCTCCTGAAAGCGGTGTAAAATCCGAATATCTTTTATTCAATGCTTCGACCGCTCCGGCTGCATACTGCACCAGGGCTTCATCTCCGGGCAGGGATTCGCGGTCCGCGTCACCAAAATCCGTCAGGAGAGCAAACAACAGCCCCGGTTCAGGATTGCGGAGATAATGCTGTTCAATCTGATTGGCCAGAGAATCAATCTCTTCTTTATTGCCGAGCATGGCAGGGATAACGACCAGGGTATGGTAAGGCTCAGGGATTTCCTTCTTGAAGTCGAGTTTAGGTAAAACACGCGGGGGAATGACCTGCATCATTAACCAGTTCACCAGACTGGTGGACACCGTGAGCACCGGTATCAGAGACGCAAACGCCAGGAAGAAAGCTAAAATCCTGCCAAAAGGACGCGAAAATCCGCCCGGAATCCCCGCGGCGCGCGCTGCGGAGAAAAGCGCAGTGAGGAGCAGCACGCTCAACAAAGTTATCCCAAAAAGATAAACTGCGGCGGCATGGCGGAACACCCAGCGTTTAAATGCCGTTTTAAAATCCGGCTTGTATCCAATCCGCTGTTCCAATACCGTCCGGCCTTCCCCCAGCAGGTATTCGCCAACATGCCGGGTGGAACCCGCCAGTTCCAGAATTGTTTCCGCAATTTCGCATTCCCTAAAAGCAGTGGCAAACGAAAGGGACTCAATCTCTTTTCGATACAGATCGCGCGTGTCAAAATCCATACGAGGATAAACACCAACCGGTTCGGTTCGCAGGGTCTGTTCCAGGCGACTGACCGTCTCAAAGAATTCTTTCCAATCCAGTTCAGAAATGCTCCGAAGGCTGAGAATGACATTGGCTATAACGTCATTATCCGCCAACCCATTGGAAGCATTTTTCAAAAGCAATGCGGAGTCTTCTATCTCGGGTAATGAAGCAAGTCCCGATAACTCCGTGGATTGCGATGAACCGATAACCGATTTCAGCGCATGGGCCAAAACTTCGATCAATCCATAGCGCAGGAAAATCGGCACAGCCCACAACTCCCCCATTGTCAGGGAAACCTGCTGCTGAAATTGAATCAGAATGGTCTGAAGCTGATTGGGAACAAATGAAAGATCCTGATATAAAAGCACGGCCCGCATAATGGCATACACACGGGGAAGTCCTTTTAATGCTCCTCCGGCCAACTTCGGCAGCTGTTGATAATAATTTTGCGGCAAGTCTTCTTTTATCTGCTCAATGGATTGACGAATAATATAGTAATTATCCAAAACCCATTCAGAAGCATAGGTAAGGGACACCTTTTCACGCGAGTTCTCGCGGAAATGGTGATGGACTTCCGCCAGCCAGGATTCATAGGATGCCAGATCCTGCCCCGGTAAGTCCCGCCTTGGAAGAGAAAGCTTCCGGACATCCACCGACCCACCCTGAGCAATGTCCCGGTAGTTCCGGATCAGCGTATCAACGAACTCTTGCAAAGCGACTGTCCTGGACGCCGAAATTTTCTCAGAAGAAACGACTTCCTTTTCTCTGACTTCATTGGGATGGTCTGCCGTCATGTTTACCGCCCCCCAAACTTCTCGGCGGCAACTTCCGCAGCGGTCGGCTGAACCAGAGAGCCGGGCACATCCTGAATGATGAGAAGCGAACGGGTACCCTGCTCAATGTAACCACGAGTCACGCTTCCATAGGGAGAACTAATCTGCCCACCATAGCCGTGAGCACTCATCAAAACCATATCAATATCTTCACGATCCACAAGTTCCTGAATGGCAGACAAAACATTATCGTTCTCGATCACTTTAATCTCGCATCCCATCGAGATGCGTTCCTTCAGTTCATTCAGATACCCCACAACAGATTCACGGCTGGCGTGCATCAATTGATCATAGAGCTGCTGGATTTTCTCCGGATAGGGTTCAGGAATGGGTAATTCCAGGGGTTTAATCACGGTAGCCAGGATCAGTTTTACCCGGGAAGAAGAGTCCGGCGCTGCATGAGCATCCAACTCAGATGCCAATTCCCTCTGCGCCTCACCTTCCGCCAGGGCAATCCCCGTTGAGAACACATACTCTGCACGGCGCGAACAGTCTATGGGAAGGAGAATTTTTTGGTAACCGCTCCCGGCCTCCTCCAGATCGACAGACTCATAAGCCCGGATCAGGAGTACGGGAAGATAAATCCGATCCATTACCTTTCGGGTAACGCTGCTGATGTTCCAACGGCTTAATCCGCTTGCTCCATGCGTGCTGATAATGACCAGGTCAATTTTTTGGGAATGAGCAAAGTTAACAATATTCTCGGCGGCCCTTCCTTCCCGGATGGCATACTCCACCCGGTCCGCAGGCCTTCCCTCACCTTTAATCCCCTGCTTTAATCCCAGTAAGTGATTTTGAATCCGCAAAGCAACCTCCTGTAAATACATATCCGCTTCTGCTTTACGGATTTGCCAATTCAGGGGATTAACGGAAACAGGATCCTCATCACGAGCAGTCGTTTCCAGGACACGCAAAAGAATGATATTGGCCCCAAAGATGCGGGCAAACTGTTCCGCATGAGCAATAGCTCGTTCTGCGTATGTCGAACCATCCAATGGCACCAGAATTCGTTTAAACATGAGACTAGCTCCTATAAAATCAGAAATACATGCCAACCTGACCGGGTCCGAAGAATGATGCTCCACATATTCCATTAAGTAAAACCAACCTCGAACCCATTTAACCTTTCCATCCAAAACAGGCCCTTATAAATTTCTTTAACCGGGCGCTGTATGTTTCTTCTTTTATTGGTATTCCATCACACTCAGTTGTTCCGGGCGGGATAGATCTGCGTCTACATCTCAGAGCAAATCCGAAGCGGCCTTTTCTTTGTACTTTAAGGATAGGCCATAGTCTATGATTTTCACAATCAGGAGTTTGCCCTGATCGGGGTAGGGAAATCCCTAACCAAGGCAAACTCCAGCGCTTTTAACCCCCATTCTTTTATAAATCAGACCCTCGCAACAGCTGGGCATTGATGGCAACAATAATTGTGCTGATCGACATCAACAATGCACCTACTGCCGGGGAGAGCAAAACGCCTATCGGGGCCAGGACACCGGCGGCCAGAGGCAAGGCCACAACGTTATAACCGGTCGCCCAAACCAGATTTTGAACCATCTTCCGGTAACTGGCCTTGCTGAGCGCAATGATTTTCACCACATCCAGGGGGTTGCTGCGCACCAGAATGATACCTGCCGATTCGACGGCCACATCGGTGCCGCTGCCGATCGCAATTCCCACATCAGCACGGGTAAGAGCCGGCGCATCATTCACCCCGTCCCCTACCATCGCCACGCGTTTCCCCTGGCTCTGAAGCTCCTTCACCTTTGCATCCTTATACTCTGGCAGTACTTCAGCAAAATAAGTATCCATTCCCAGCTCACTGGCAACCGCTCCGGCGACAGCCTGGCTGTCTCCGGTCAGCATAGCCACTTCTACACCCATCTCATGCAGTCTGTGCACCACCGCTCTGCTTTCCGGACGGATTACATCCGCCAACGCAAAAGACGCTAAAACTTCCGGTTGGGAACCATCCCGATTGGAACGCACCAGGTGCACGACACTCTGACCTTTTTCACCGGAACGGCGTTCAAACTGTTCCAGCGATTCAGGCAAATGGATATGGAGCATCTCCAACAAGCGCGGCCCGCCAACATACAGGTTGGCATCACCCCGGTGTGCCATGGCACCACGACCCTGCAGGGCTTCAAAGTCGCTCACTTCGGGTAAAGCCAGGCCTCTCTCTTCAGCAGCGGTGCGGATCCCGTGGGCAATGGTGTGTTCCGAATCGCCTTCAACCGCTGCTGCCAGTGCCAGAGCCTCATCGTCACTTACGCTTTCCACTGTGACCAGCCCTACCACGCCAAAACGGCCCCGGGTAAGCGTTCCGGTTTTGTCAAACAAAACGATGTCCACCTCACGCATTTTCTCCAAAGCCGACCGGTCACGCACCAAAATCCCGTTCGATGCACCCATCGAAGTAGTGATTGCCACAACCAGAGGAATCGCCAGCCCCAGCGCATGCGGGCAGGCAATGACCAGCACCGTTGCCACACGTTCTATTACACCTACATTGAAGCCCGTGGCAATTGTCCAGGCAATGGCCGTAACCAGCGCGGAACCCAACGCGACATAAAACAGCCAACCGGCAGCGCGGTCCGCCAAAATCTGCGTGTGGCTCTTAGACTGTTGAGCCTGTTCTACCAAATGCATGATCCCGGCGAGTGCGGTCTGATCGCCGGTGGCAGTTACTTCCACGCGCAGGCTGCCGTCGCCGTTAATCGCACCACCAATAACCCGCGCGCCCACGGCTTTCGCAACCGGCTTCGACTCCCCGGTAATCATCGCTTCATTTACCGCAGACTCGCCTTCAATGACTTCACCATCTGCCGGAATACTCTCTCCCGGGCGCACCAGCACACGGTCGCCGTTGCGGAGCTGACTGACGGGTATCCTTTCGGTAGCGCCGTCCGGAAGGATGCGCTCGGCAGTATCCGGCATGAGCTTTGCCAGCGCATCCAATGCGCCGGAAGCCTGACGCACACTACGCATCTCAATCCAATGACCGAACAGCATAATATCAATCAACGTAACAAGTTCCCAAAAGAAATCCATTTGATTGGGCAGAAAGAGCGTCGCCGCGCTATAAATGAAGGAAACCGAGATTGCAAGCGAGATCAGCGTCATCATACCGGGTTGGCGGTTTTTCAACTCCGGTTTTGCCATTTTCAAAAACGGAAGGCCTCCATAGATGAAAACAATGACCGCAAAAGCCGGTGCAATCCAGCTGCTGCCCGGAAAGGCCGGCAGAGAAAACCCCAGAATTCCCTGTAAACCGCGGCTGTAAAGCAGCACCGGAATCGAAAGGATTAATGAAATCCAGAACTTCCGGCGGAACATTTGCTCATGTCCGGTATGATCCATGTGTGCCGCACCATGCCCATCATGCCCGCCGTGATTCCCGTGATCCTGTGCTCCGGACATCTGTGCCATAGAATGGTTATGATGGCCATCCGAAGTAAATTGTGTGCTTTCATCCTTTTGTGAATGTTGATGTACGAGTCCCCCATCCGCACCGGGCATGGGCTCTCGCAAATTTGTATTTTCTCGCTCTTCAACCATTAAAACCCTCCTTCAATACTATCGAACTGATAAATGCCGGTACACATACCGGCATCCATTATCGGAAAAACCTTTCAAGCTTATATTAAGAATACTCTTTGGGCTTTCCGTTTACAATCAGGAATTCGCCCCGCAGAATTAGGGAAATCCCTAACCCATCCATAGGTACCTTCCTCATTGAGACAAATTTGTTTTTCTTTTATGATTAATAATATAACCGGTAAAGAAGTTGATGATTGATCTGAACAAGGGCCATCAGCAAGCCTGTGAGATTGACGGATGTATATAAATGCTACGGATACCCCTTTTATTGGAACCCACGGTATCCATGTAGTCTATTGTTCCGGTCCGCTTGCTGCGGACCGGAATCATAAATCATCAAAAATAGAGACGAACCAGATTTTGAATGGGTAACCAAATTCTTTTTATACACTTGAACCGCACAAAAAAACTACTACTTTAACAAGGAGAGAAATTTATGACTCTATTAGGTTTTATCGTACTCTTGATTATCGCCGCTCTGGCGGGAAGCCTGGGCCAGGCTCTTGCAGGATATTCCTCAAGAGGATGGTTGATTTCGATCCTGGTCGGTTTTATCGGCGCTTATATCGGGTTGTGGATCGCCCGCCAGTTTGGCTTACCTGAATTACTGACCTTCAATATTCAAGGAGAATCCTTCCCAGTATTGTGGTCCATCATTGGTTCCGCCGTATTCACTGCTTTACTGGGCCTGATTTTCAGAGGGCGGCGGTAATATACGGCTTTTTCAGCCCTTGCAGACATACGGATTTGATTAAATAATCCCCACTAAAATATAGAGATCCTTTCAGCATCAGGGGCCTTTTGCAAGGCCCCTGGTGTTATTTAACTCCACCAAAGAAATTCTCTTTCTTACCGGTTTTATATTCGTCCGGGCCCCGCAACTGCTGAAACAACTTTAAAAAGAGGCAAATCCAAAAACAAGCCCCAACAAGAATACCCTGCCGATCAGGATTACTGTTGAGAAAACGTTCTGCCCAACAAAATATTAAAATTGAAAACCGCAAGGGAAATTTGTTAAACGATCCCTACTTCGCGCTAAACCAGACCTTCCTGCATGGCACGTAAAACTGCTTCAAGAGAAGATTTGACCCCCAGCTTGGAAGTAATGGATTGAATGGTTTCCTTCAGCGCAAAAGGCGTAATTTCCAGAATCGACGCGATCTCTTTATTTGTCCGTCCTTCCGTTAAACACCCCAGCACCTTCATTTCTAACGGACTCAACGCCGGGATCGTATCCCGACCCACAGGATGAGGTGGAATACCCAATCTTTTTGCTATCCTGGGACTGATCCAGCCTTTCCGACCGGCAGCGATATCTTCTACTGCATGGATCAAATGTTCCGGAGCCTCATCCTTGGTCAGGTAACCTACCGCACCACTTGTAAACATGCCCAAAATATAGCGCTTTTCATCATAGCCGCTCAAAGCCAGCACCCGTGTCGAACAACCTGATTCCGCCAGATGGCGGGCGACCTCATACCCTTTCATGTCAGGCATTTCAACATCTAACAGCATTACATCCGGATCAAGGTCTTTTGTCAGCTTTAAAGCTTCTTTTCCCCCTTCCGCTTCTCCAACAACTTCCGCTTCAGGTGATCGGCTCAGCATCTCGCGCAGCCCTCGCCGTACGTTGATGTGATCGTCTACCAGTAATATTCTGATTGTCATGCTTTACTCATTTTCTCCAGGCTACATCGTTCTTTACGAAAATTTAAACAAAAGTTTTTTCGTGTAAGTAGAGTATACCTAAAAGCAATTTTTGAGAAAATTGGGAGAATACCTATTCCCGGGTAGGGTTTTCACTACCCATCTTTCTTCACAAACCCCTCTTTTATAGCCAGAACGGCCGCTTCCACCCGGGAACTGACATTGAGTTTTGAATAGACCGATTCAAGATGCTTCTCAACCGTTTTCTGGCTGATGCCCAGTTCATATCCAATTTCCCTGTTGGTCTTTCCTTCTACCACCTGGCGCAGCACCTGAAGCTCACGGTCCGTCATCAGCTCATTTTCTTCCTGTTCCTCCCGTGTCCAGGAAGACATTTGGGCCGCCACCCGCCGGCTGACCCAACCCTGTTCGCCACGGGCCACACCACGCACCGCATCCAGAATATTTTCCGGAATTTCTTCCTTGGTCAAATACCCCGATGCTCCGGCCGCCAGCAGTCCAAAGATGTACCGTTTATCATCATACGAACTTAACGCCAGAATACGCACCGGCGATTTATTCTTTTTTAATTGCCTGGCTACTTCCACTCCTTTAACCCGCGGCATTTCCATATCCAGCAAAAGGACGTCCGGACGCAGTTCATTGGCCAGGCGCAGGGCTTCTTCTCCATCCTGTGCCTCCCCAACCACCTCCATATCCGCAGAACTGAGCAGGAAATTCTTAATTCCTTCCCGCGCAATTGGATGATCATCTGCAAGTACTACCCGAACTTTATGAGTCATCACGCCTTCTTTTTTGAATGATTAGAAGAAGCCTACCTCAACACTGTTTCAATTACCAGATTACAGCGACAAAATAAAGCTTCCGAGCCACCGGATATCTCATCCATTTCTATTGAATAATAAAGGAAAGCCAACAGGCTGATTTAATAATAACATGATTGAATTTTGTGTGGGGCAAATTTGTCCCACAGCCGATAAAAACTGCTCTTTTCCCGTATAATTAATTTAATCTCAAGCAAGTTTAGTGAATTTACAAATGAACAGGGAGTTCGGAAAGAAAGCTACACAACAGAGGCAGTGAAGCAAACGGAGCTGCCCGGCTGGAAAATTCCGGACGTTTTTATCTCGTGCAGACGCCCCGCGACCCTGTAAATTCAGAAAAGATGAAAGCAGGAATTCTTTTCATGAGCAACAAACATCCTTCCTCCAATGAAGTTCTGTCCAGCAAACCAGGTGAGACAGAAGCACAAATACAGTCTTCCTTACAAGAGGCGCTGGTCGAGATGAGTCACCGGGCCCTGCACAGCTCCAATCTCGACGAGTTGATTCCAAAAACCATCACCCTTCTGACAAAGACCCTGAAAGCGGATTATTGTGAAGTGCTGGAACTGCTGCCTGAAGAAGACCAATTGCTGTTAAAAGCCGGCATTGGCTGGCGGACAGGTTACGTTGGTCAGGCCAAAGTGGATGCCGGGCCGGGATCTCAGGCGGGGTACACGCTCGAGACCGGGCACCCGGTGATCGTAGGCGATCTATCCACCGAGCAACGTTTTTTGGTTCCGGCTTTGCTGAAAGAGCACCAGGCTCTCAGCGGGATCACCGTGATCATTCCCGGGAAAGAGCGCCCCTACGGAATTCTGGGTGTTCACTCCCGGATTCGACAAACTTATTCCGGACAGGATGCAAATTTCATGCAGAATCTTGCCAACCTGTTCGCGCTGGTTGCCGACCGGCAGAGAATTGAAACCGAGCTGCATACTACCCGAAACGAACAATCTATTATTGCAGAAGGGATCATGGAAGGGGTTACCATCCAGGGGCAGGATGCCCAAATACTTTACGCCAACGATATCGCCGCCAAACTGACGAACTTCCCGGATGCCGAATCAATGCGGGACACCCCCATATCTGAACTCAGCAAGATGTTTGAGTATTTTGATGAAAACGGCGCGCCTTTTCCGCAAGAGCGCCTGCCCGGACGACGGGTGCTCAAGGGTGAAAAAGATGTCAGCGAAATTATACGGTCCCGATTCATCCCGACCGGACAGGAACGCTGGTTAATAATACGAGCGACGGCAGTGCACGACGCGCTAAACCGCCCTCTGGTGGCGGTTAACATTTTCCAGGACATTACAGCGTTGAAGCAAAGCGAAGCAGACCAGCGTTTCCTGGCGGAGATCGGCGACATGCTGGCCAATTCACTGGATTATCAAACCGTGCTGTCCAACATCCCCGGAATGGCGGTGAAGGGCTTCGCGGATTGGTGCGCCATCCATCTGCTGGAGGCAGATGGAAGCATCCGACAGTTGGAAGCAGCCCATACCAACTCCAACAAGGATGCATTGATCCTCAAACTGCAAAAAAAATATCCACCGGACCTCAATTCGGGGGAATGGTTCTACTGGAATATCCGCAACGCAGAAGCAAAACTTTTTGAAGAAATTTCAGACAGTTTTCTTGAAGAATTGGCTCAAGACTCCGAACACCTGCGTCTGCTGCGTTCTTTAGAAATACGCCGGGCAATGATATTGCCCATGGTGGCGCGCGGCCATATTCTGGGCGCAATCACGCTGGTGTGGACAAAATCCAAACATCCCTTCAACAACCGGGAAATCCATCTCGGTAAAGAACTGGCACACCGCGCCGCAATGGCAATTGATAATATCCGTCTTTATCAGGAAGCCAATTCTTTAAATGTGGCGTTAGAAGAGAAAGTTGCTCAGCGGACCAAG
>JAHDQE010000030.1 GCA_018433975.1 Ornatilinea sp.
GCACTGGTCAGGCAGTGGAGGGTGAATTTGGACCCAACCTGAGGGCACAGACCCTGTTCCGTAGACCGGATCCCCTCCAATTTGCTCACCTAAAGGTCGAACGGTATCTGAAGCCTCCTGTATTGGAAGAGCTTGCATTCACAAGGTTGACTTATGGCAAGCAGCGCCTGACCAGCGCCACAACAACTTATTTATACCAAAGGAGTAATCTCATGACAAAGGCTTTTCTCGGAATAGATGTTTCCAAAGCTACTCTGGATGTGGCCCTTTTGAATGGCAAAGTGCATTATGGAGTGTTTGACAACACCGAGAAAGGCTTCACGAACCTACAGAGCTGGTTGGAAAAACGCCAGGTCATGGTGGGGCATGCCTGTCTGGAAGCGACCGGACAATATGGCTATCCTGCCGCGGAATATCTGCATCGCCAGGGGTATCTGGTCAGCGTAGTCAATCCGGTGCGCATCAAAGCCTACCGAAAGAGCTGTTTAGTACGCAATAAAACCGACAAAATGGATGCATTTGTGATAGCCGATTTCTGCCAGCGCCAAGAACCTGAGCTGTGGTCGCCGCCAGACCCGATCTATATGGAATTACGAGCTCTGGTGAGACATTTGGACAGTCTGATGGGCATGCGCCAACAGGAACGCAACCGCAGCAAATCGGGGATTCCATCAGAATATGTCTTGAAAATGATTGGTGAACATATTGCGCTATTGGATGAAAAAATAGAGGAGATAAAAAAGCAGATTTCAAGGTTTATGGACAGCCATGCCCAGCTCAAGCACCAAAAAGACTTGTTGGTTTCCATTCCTGGCATTGGAGAATTGACTGCGGCCAAGCTTCTGGCTGAAATTCAGGATGTGGAGCGTTTTCACAATGCTAAACAACTGGCGGCTTATGCCGGGATTACGCCCCAACAAAATCATTCTGGGACGTCTGTGCGAGGGAAAGGCAGGATGTCAAAAACTGGAAATATCTGGCTGCGCAAAAGTCTGTATATGCCTGCTTTGGTAGCGAAAAAGCACAATCCCATTATTTGTGCATTTTGCGAACGATTGTCGGAACGCGGTAAGTTACCTATGGTTGTTATTGGGGCAGCTATGCGGAAATTGTTACATATGGTTTATGGTATTTTAAAATCTGGAAACCCATTTGATCCGGCGTATCTTGAAAAAAACACTGTTCAGGCTTGACTTTCAAGACGGTATCTACCGCCTGTTTGAAAACGAACAGAATCCCGCCATCCACTGTATGCTTTGTTAGTCTGCTTTTGGACATTAAGTTACTCTGCCAATCTGCGACTTACTGCATTAACAAACGAAGTATATTTCGGCTCAGATACTTCCCATTGAGTGATAATATTTTGCTTAATTTTTTCCTTATTATCTCTATATGTTTGCTTTACGGAAAGTAGAATATCGCCTTTTTTATTGTTACTGTGCTGTTCGTAAATCTCTATCATTGGATGCGTTATTTTTTCTTCTGCAATTACCAATTCGATAATTCCTTGAAGATCGTATTCTTTCAACAAGGCGAGTAATTTATCTTTGTTTTCCAGGGTTACGGCGCAAATTTGTTTTGGTAATGGGTTGTACCAGTCATTGGCACTTTCGCTGAAAGCTCGCTTGCCAACATCATAACCTATCCAAGCAGTTGGTATTGAGAAAAACACAACTTCTATCAGCCAATAAAGCCACGCCCAAGTGGATTTTAAGGTAAAACTAAATTCATGAATTGGTATTCCGTTTTCGACCACATAATTGGTGAATTGATCTCCTTCTTTTGCTCTTAACTTCATGTAACCTACAAAGCCACTCGCGCCCGTTTCTTGAATAAGGATTTGATCGAAAGCGGCAGATGCTTTTTCGGCGCTCACATTATAGTTTTGCTGCACATTATTGAAAAATTCGTTGCGAAGTATGAAATAAGGTGTTCCATAGAAAGCCAAAGCGACAAATATTCCTGTTACCAGCCCCATTAAAGCTGCAATTATTGAGTGACGCACTTTAGTAAATTGCAACAACTTGTAAAAAGCAATCATTGTTGCAATGCCAACAGCGAGCGAGAATGCAAAGATGTAATAAAAAAAGTTGCTGACGAAATAAGCAAACACACCTATCGCAATACCAAGAATCAAAGAACCGATGATTAATAAAATTGTTCCGAAAATAGGAGTTCGGTTTGGAGCGAGATATTGTTTCATAAATTCCCTTGTCGATGAATTTGCGGGGCTAACTATTGGATGTATGCAATTATCAATAAACCCATGAAGGGTATTAAACGGAGTATTCGCAAATTAAAAAATAACAATGTTCAGCTCGCTGCTCACCAATAAATTGTCCCACTGATGTTGATTTACAGTATAGGACTTTTGCCACCCACACGCAAGCCGCTGAAGTACCAAAACCAACTTGGGCCGCGCTTACCGCCGCTGCGGCATCTGTAATCCTGAACGGAGTGACATCGTGCCCGAAGGGTAAGGATCTCTGGCTCGCCGGGCAGCGGAGTGGGGTGTAGGGGAAAGCCCCGTGGGGTGCGACATAAAATAGTCGGTTATCGGTAAGGGGCGTAGAGATTCTTCACTCCCTGCGGTCGCTCAGAATGGCATGACGGGTGGTAAATGGGAAAGAACAAATGGCAGGCATTATGTCATCCTGAACGAAGTGACATTGTGCCCGAAGGGTAAGGATCTCTGGTTCGCCGGGCAGCGGGGTGAAGTGCGTGGGTAACCCCTGTCGTGCGACATAAAATAATCGGTTGTCGGTAAGGGAGCTAGAGATTCTTCGCTCCCTGCGGTCGCTCAGAATGACATGGTAAATGTGGAAAGCAGGTGGAATGCCCCGGACTCCACCGGGCTTCTTACTCTTCAATTCTTTTGATGCGCTGGCGGAACCACAGGGCGGTTTCAGGCTGGTAGCGCCGGACGATCAGCATTGAGCAGGAAATATCCTTGATCAAAGCGTCGTTCAAAGCGCCAAACACATATTTTGGCGAGAAAACCTGCTCCGAAGCGCCGATGATCATCAGGTCATAGCGGCGGCTCTCCGTCTCCGAGAGGATGCCTTCCACGACCGTGGGCGCGGCTGTGGTCTTCAACCGGATGTAGGGCGGCATTTCGCCGAGCTCCTCCTCCACGATCTCCTGCAAATGCAGCAAATGATCCTCTCGTTTCTCTTCATCCAGGCCTTCCGGCATCAGCCGCAGCGCGGTCACCCGGATGCCGTTCTGATCCGCCAGGTAGGAAGCCAGCTCCAGGGCCAGGCGGGCGTTCGGGCCGGTGCCGACCGGGATCAGGATATTTTCCAGGTGGTTGATCCCCACATCCCGCAGCACGCCAACATCCTTCTGGGCACTGACCATTACCTCTTTAAGGATATTGTGCGGGATATCCAGCTTTTCCTTCTGGCTTGGCCAGCCGAGCAGCACCATCCGCACCGGGTTGGGGGAATTGATTTCGTTGTAGATGGCGCTTTCGACATTGGAAGCCACCTTCAGCTTGGTGTAGATCGGCACATTGCGCGCCTGAGCAATCGACGCGGTCAGGTCCAGCAGGTCGCTGCGTTTGGCCTTGCTGCATTTGATCAGGGTCTCAACTTCATTCCGGGAAAGGTTGGGCGGTACCTTCTGCACCGTCAACACGCAGATGGCGGTGTCCTCCTGCGGTTCGGCCAGCCTGGAAGCGAGTTCGACCAGTTTGACGGCCGTGTTGGGCTGGATCGCGGCGACCAGGATGCGACCGCCGCCGCGTTCTTTTTCGACTTCGCTCCGCACCATCGCCCGGGTCCGGGTGTATTTCATGATGTAATACACCACGGTTAAAGCCAGCAGGACGACCCCCAGGAAAAGCAACGCTTTGGGATTGGCGAAGGAAACGATCAGAACACCGCTGCCGGCGGCCAGATAAGCCGTGAGCGGGAAGAAGGGGACTTTGAAGGGTCTTTCGATATCCGGGTGCATCCTGCGCAGCCGGATCATCGCCAGCGAGGCCCAGAACAGGACAAACATATAGCCCGCGCTGGAGATAAAGCTCAAAAAGTCCACCAGACCGATCACTGCCACCATCCCGCTGAGGAGCGCCACGAACAGGATCGAGACGTAAGGCGTCCGCCAGCGGCTGAGGCGCGAGAACAGGTGCGGCCAGACCCGTTCGCGGCTGAGCGTGAATACTTCCCGCGTGGCCGAGAGCATGGCGGTGTTGACCGATGTCAGTGTGGCGACAATCCCGGCCACGGCCATCACCGGAACGCCCACTCTGGGCCAGAAGACCTGGGCGGCGTCGGTGATGGCCGTCTCGGAGCCTGCCAGGGAGGAATAGGGGATGACCCCGATGGTCACAAACGAAACCAGGGTGTATACCAGGGTGGTGACGCCCAGGCTGATGAGGATGCCGAGCGGGATGTTGTGGTTGGGGCTGGTGATTTCCTCTGCGTCGTCGGCAATGACCTCAAAACCGACGTAGGCGTTGTATACCAGCGCTACTGTGGTCAGCATGCGCCCAATATTGGCCCATATTGACTGGTTCTCAAAGAGCACCCGCCCGGAGCGGTAGACTTCCCAGTGGAAACCGGTCTCGCGGGTCAAACCCAGTACCACGTACACGCTGAAGGAGATCAGCAGGAATCCCCCCAGCAGGATTTGCAGGTTCCCGGCCTGGGTCACCCCGCGCAGATGCAGCATCCCGACGACCAGGATGACAGCCAGAGCAACCGGGATCACCGGGATAAAGGGCAAAAAGACCTTCAGGGAATAGGCGAACCCCACGGCCGACAGCGCCGCGTAGAATGTGCTGGAAAGCCCGTCCAGTGAGCCCACCAGGAACATGATCAGACCGTTGCTGAACCCTTCGCGGACATAGGTCATCGCGCCGCCAGTCACGGGGTAGGTGGTGGCTAACTCGCAATAATTCAACGCCACGCTGAGGGTGAGCACCCCGCCAATAATCAAAGCCAGGATGGTATCGGGCCCGGCGATGCCCGCCGCGTGTCCGGTTAGCACGAATATTTCCGCGGCGATGGTGCCCGCCGTGCCCAGCATGATCACCTGCAGCAGGTTGAGCTGTCTTTTCAGTTTCCGTTTTGCCATGAGGAGAACTCCATAATGGGATCGAATTGATTCAATTCATACTTTTACGACAATTAAAGTTTTTATCATCCGTAGGGAGGAGTCAGGTTCATAATATGCATCCTGATATCTTAAAATCCATACACCATTTCCCAAAACCATCCGATTTATCCAGATCTGGAACCGCTATCTTTCACATCAACAAACCATACCAACATTGTAAACCAATCCACTCAAATTTACTTTCAGATAGTTTGGATATTTTTAAAAACACTGAGACATATTGGGCAGGATCACCATTTTTTCCACTCCTCAAGCCCTGTGGGTACCCTGCCGGATCGTTGCGATCATATCACCATGCCTGGAAAAATAACAGCCCGGACGGTATGGTTGAGCAGCGTGCTCTGAAGGGTGTGGGTATCCCTGTTTCTTTGCCCATTTGATCTTTTATGGTGTACTGCTGCGTTTGTACGTTGCGATACCCATTCTGTAAACATAACCCAAAAATTAGTTGAGATTAAGAACCGAAGATCAATCCCTTTGCAATCGTTTCGCCTGTTGGTGCAACCATGAGGCTGCCGGCCTGTCATTCCGGCGGATAACCAGCACAGAGTATGGCACTTTTTCTACCAGGGTGTCGCACACCGGGCCAAACAATGACTCATCGGTGATATCATAAGCTGACCCGACAATAATAAGTCCATAGTCATTGGTCTCGCATTCCTTGATCACCGCTTCCTGGATGAATTCCGCATACAGAATTTGAAGGGTAGAATTTGCCGGTATCTTTCCAAGTTGAGTCATGACGATTTCCTGAAGGTAGGAAATCACATCCTCTTTGCCTTCTTCATCTGTTTCCTCTGGAATTACCCGGACATAATTGACATGTGATCCTTCCTGCATGGAAATATCATTTGCCAGATGGATGGCCAACCGGCTGTTCAGTCCAACACCCACAGGGACCAGGATATTGTGGAAGTCTTTTATTCCACGATCTTTTAAAACCGCGAGGTTTACTTTGGTTTCCTTGAGCAGCCGTTTGAGCGCTTTTCTATAAATCTCCCCGCTGTTTTCCTGCTCCGGCCATTTTAGCAGCACCAATTTGACATTGTCATCGTTTTTAATCTCGTTGATGATCCCATCAGCCATTGTGGCATCAGAAAGCATTTTGGTGTACATAGGCACGTTGCGATCCACCGCGTAATGAATGAATCGGTTAAGGATGGCATGTCTCTGTGCTCTGATCTTTTCAAGATAATCGTTTGAACTTTCAAAATCTGTAACAAGGGCTCCCGGTAAAACAGTTAACAGGCACAAATTTGTGTCTTTTTCTGCTTCTGCCAGTAGAGAACCCACTTCCAGCAAACCTTCTTTTTCATCATCATTGATGAGGGGGAGGAGAATACGCCAGCGGCCGGGTGACAGGCTGCGTTTATGGGCTTCTTGCCATAATTGGATCCCGATTTTTGAATAGTAATACACCGCGAAAATGCCAACTACAAGACCGGTGAACAGGAGGGCATCCAGGTCGGAATAGAAAATAACCACCACGCAGGTGATCGAAGCCAAAATGGGGGTCAGTGGAAAAAATGGGGCTTTAAAAGGCCGGTAAATGGAAGGATATTTTTTATGCAGCTTGATCATTGCCAGATTAGAGAAGAAGAGCACAAATAAATATCCCGCTGAGGTAATATAGCTGAGAAAATCAACGACTCCGATAATTGTGATCAAAATGGATACCAATCCAATCATCAGAATCGCTATGAATGGCACCCGAACCCGGTTCAATCGCGAAAGGGCGGAAGGCCAGGCCCCATCGCGTCCGAGCGTGAAGGTCTCCCGCGTGGCGCTGAGCATGGAGGAATTGATGGAAGTCAGCGCCCCCACCATACCCGCTATGGCGATGATCGTTACGCCCAGGCCGGGCATAAACACCTTGATCGCGTCCGACAGCGCGGTTGTGGAACCTGCCACAGATTGCCAGGGAACTGTGCCGAGCGTTACCAAAACGGTCAGGGAGTACACTAGGGTGATTATCGCAAGACTGACCAGAATAGCAATGGGGATATTCTTGCTGGGATTTTTTACTTCTTCTGCGTCATCGGCAATCACCTCAAATCCCACGTAAGCTGCGTAGATCAGGGCGATGGTTTTCATCAAGGTCCGCAGATTTGCGCTAAATCCTTCTGCGGGAAAAATCCTGCCATTGGGAAAAAGGGTTGTGGGGTGGAAGCCATTGGGGGAGATAAATCCGGCTACAATGTAGGACGCAAACGCAAAAATCAAGGAGGCGCCCATTACGATCTGGATATTGCCGACCGTGGAAACTCCCAGAATGTTCAAGATCACGAAGATGATAATCACAAGGATCGCAGTGGGGACGATAGGGATGGAAGGGAAGAAAACGCTCAAAGAATATGCGAAGCCAACTGCGGATAATGCGCAGTAGAATGTGCTGGAAATACTGTCCATTGAACCAACAAGGAACGATAATAGACCATTTCCCCAGGCCTCGCGGACATAGGTCATTGCGCCGCCTGTCTCGGGGTAAATGGTTGCCAGTTCGCTGTAGTTTAAGGCGATGCTGAAGCTGAGGAAACCGCCAATCAGGATAGCTAAAAATGTAGCTGGTCCGGCCACTTCGGCTGCCAACCCCGTTAAAACAAAGATGCCAGAACCTAAAGTCCCGGCAGTCCCTAACAGAATGGTCTGGAACAGGGTAAGTTCTCTCTTTAGAGTACGTTTACTCATAATACAATTCCCTCAGTTACTCAAACACTTCTATATAAAATCTCAGTGTCTTGATCTGCCTGCCGACTGATTTAAAAGCAACTTTGAAATGGATATATGATGACTATAAAGCCTTTGCTTGGGAGAACAGAAATGAATCATATACCCGATGCAGTATTTACGCAATCCCCTTTTCTTATCCAGGGTCTTCAAAAAACGACGTCATTTTGCGGCATATCTCCCCTTGATTCCCCTGGTGAAGCTGGCTGCTGCCCTTCCCGGCGGCACCGTAGTTGGTTGGTCTTGGTTCTCGGCTAAAGAAAAATCTTTTGCTTTCGCGCCCAATGCCATCCGGAAGCGCGTTTTCAGAGAATGACGAACCAGTATCATCTTGGATTACCAGGCTAATAGTTCATAAAATAGACTTTGCGTTGTTGGCGGCTTTGCGTGAGACCAAGAATCACACACAGGCCACAAAGGCAGCAAAGGTTTTCTAGAAACAAAAAGCTTTTCTTGGTGTGCTTGTAGTCTTGGCGTAAGATAAAAATGTCGGATAAAATGTCGGTAAATGGTTTGCTATATCATTCCCCGCGGGCGGCGAGCACCTTGCCCAGCCAGGCGCGCACCTGCGCCGGCCCTTCCAGACGGAACTGTGCCCGCGTTTCGGTGGGCGCGGCGGATACCCGTACGGCATAGCCTCCGGCCTGCAGCAGGGTTTCAAAAGCTTCCTCGTCTTTGTCGTCATCGCCCAGATAAACCGGCAGGGCGTCCGGCGGCGTCATCTTTTCCAGCACCCACTGCACGGCCGCCGTCTTGCTGGCAGCCAGCGGCGCCAGCTCCAGGAAGCGGTCGCCGCCCAGCAGCCGGAAGCTCGCGCCGGGTTCCAGGCCCAATGCGGCCTGGTTGGCCGCGGCCATCACCGCTTCGGCTTCTTCCTGTACGGCAAAGCGCCCGTGCAGCGCCAGGGACCAGCCTTTATCCTCCAGATAAAACCCTTCCCGGTCCGCGATCAGGGCCCCCCACAGTGGCAGCAGCCGTTCCAGGGTGGGGCGCACCTGCTCAAACGGCACTTCCGCGCGGTACTGCTCATCCGGAAGCTGCATTTCGATCCCGTAGGTTCCCCCCATCAGCAGGCCCGGCACCGGCAGCAGCTTACGGATGTGAGCCAGCCGCCGTCCGCTGATCACCGCCGGCAGGATGCCTTCCGCCTGCACCAGCCGTTCCAGCAGAGCGATCACTTCCGGGTCCTGCAGGATGGTGTCGGGAGAGGGGGCAAATTCCGCCAGGGTGCCGTCGTAATCCAAAAACAGGCGGATTGCCGGGGCATCCGCCATTATTTGGGTCAGAAGGTGGATCTCTTTTTCCATCAATCGGCTCTTTTCTCCAGCAGGGGCAGCAGGTCGCGCTCAAAAATGGCTTTCCAGGTGTAGTTCCGGCGGGTGCGGACCCGCAGGCGGTGCTCCGGGGTTTCGTTAACCCGCTTGAGGATTTGCCGTGCCAGTGCGGCGGGATCGGTATCGGGCGAGAAGATGAAAGCCTCCTCCGCCGCCAGCTCGTGCACCGCCGGTATGGCTGTGGCGACCACGGGCAGGCCTGCCAGCCCGGCTTCCAGAATAGGCATGCCAAAGCCTTCGCGGTGGGAGGGCATGAACAGCACATCCGCCACCCGGTACAGGTCAAACACCACGCGCCGGTCGATGGTGTAGCCGGCTCCAGGCTGCGGTCCGGATTCGTATACAAAGCGGAACTCGTCTTTCACGCCCAGGCGGTCGCGCTCTGCCAGCAGCGATTCGTAATATGCAATGCTGGCCGGGTCGTGAGGGTCGGGCGGGCCGGTCAGCACCAGTTTGGGACGGCAGTCCAGCTCCTTGAGCGCCGCTGTCACCCGCAGGGCGTATTCGATGTTCTTGGCCCGGGTAACCCGCACCGGCATCAACAGGATCAGGTCCGCGTGCCACAAATCCAGGCGGTCTGCCAGCGCGGCGCCTTCGGCGGAAAGGCCCAGGAGGGCGTTGGCGTCCACACCGTTATATACCACGTGCACCTTTTCAACGGGTAAGCCGAAGACCCCCGCAACCTCCTGCTGGCGCTGCTTCGAGATCGTCACGTAGGTAATATGGTCGTGCGTGGTTTTGAGCAGTTCCCAGGGGTAAGCCGGAAAAACCTTGCCACGCGAGTTGGGGCTGCTCCAGGTCAGGTCGTGGCACCAGGCCACGGTATGCTTCAGTGTCCCATCGTCCATCAGTCGGAACAGGGCCGCAGTCAGCGGCAGGTTGAAATGCTTGGTGAGCACGTTATGCACGATGACCGCGTCAAAGCCCGCCAGCAGCGGGCGCAGCTCCCCGGTCAGGCGCGTGGTCAGGCTTTCAAAAGAGTCGGGGAACTGACCGGTGTTCAGTTCCCCGGTTGCCGCGGCGATCTCGGGATGGAGGGTGTCCATTTCCGGAACGCGGATAAAATCCACCCCATGCGGCAGGGCATTGGCTTCGCCGCGCCCGGCGATCACCGTCAGCGGCAGCCCGGCGGCGGCAAACTGCACGGCATGGGCCTGGAGCACCGCTTCTACCCCGCCGATGACCGGCGGTGCCGAATAGTGCAGGATGGCCGTCTTCATGGCATACTCTCCTAATACCCCAGCCGGTGGATTTCCCGGATCTGGTCGCAGAACCAGGCGTTAATGTCGTTCTCTTCCACCAGACGGCGCAGGCGGTTGGCGCGGGTCTTGCGTTCGTCGGGCGGCATGGTGAGCGCCTGGTGCAGGGCCTCGGCGGTGGCGTACACATCGCAGGGCGAAATCACCAGCGCTCCCGGTTCAAGCTGCTGTCTCGCGCCGGCGCGTTCCGAGAGCACCAGGACGCCGTCTTTCTCGTTTACGACCGGGCCTTCTTTGGCAACCAGGTTCATGCCGTCGGCGATGGAATTGACCAGCAGGACGTCGTAGATTTGCAGCGCGGCTACGGCCCGGGTGTAGTTCTCGCCAAGGATGACCCGGATCGGTTCCCATTCGCTGGTGCCGTGCCGCGAGTTGACCCACCCGGCCGCGGCCATCATCTCGTCATGGTAGGTGCGGTATTCATCCACGTCCAGGCGCGAAGGCACCAGCAGCGCAATGAACTTCACTTTTCCGCGGTGCTCGGGGTGCAGGTCCAGCATTTCGCCAAAAGCTTGAAACCCGCGCACAATATTTTTGCTCGGCTCGGTGCGGTCCACGCGCAGGACCAGTTGTTCTTCTTTGAAGATTTCGTGGAGCTGGGCGCGGTATTCGGCGGCTTCCGGGGACTGCGCCAGGTTCTTGATGGCGGGCACATCAATGGAGATCGGGAAATCGCGCACCAGAGTGGCGTGGTTGCGGTACCAGATGCGGCCGTGTTTGTAATTGACATGGGCCCTTGGCAGGTGCGATTCGACCGACCGCAGGAAGTTCAGCCCGTCTTCGCGGGTCTGGAAGCCCATCACGTCCACGGCGGTCAGACCTTTCAGGATGGTCTGCCGCATTCCGGAAGGCAGGATGCTGAAGTCCTCCGGCCCCGGCCAGGGAATGTGCACAAAGTGGGTCAGGGTGAATTTTTTGGAACGCCGCGTCCGGCGCAGCAGTTCACGCAGCATGCGCGGCAGCAGGTAGAGATGATAATCCTGAACCATCACCAACGCGTGCTCCGGGGCGGTCCGTATATGTTGGGCCACCGTTTTGGCAAACTGGCGGTTGGCAGCCACGTAGCCCTCTTCCCAGGCCTGCCAGGTGTCGCGGGTGATGGTCGGCCCCGACACGAAATCCCACATGGAGTGCTGCAGGAACCACAGCAGCGGGTTGGAAATCGTATTGTAGTAGCCTTCGTAAACGCTCTCTTCCAGCGGAACCAGATCCAGATCAATCTCGCGTTCCCCTTCATCCAGCGCGAGATGCCCGCGTCCCCATTCTTTTTCAAGATCGTTGAGTGCCGAGGCGATCCAGGTGATATCGACGTTTTGCGCCAGGCCCAGCAGTGCGGTTACCAGCCCGCCGCCGCTGCGGTGTATCTCCACGTTCCCGTCCTCCCCGGTGGAAAAACCCACCGGGCCGCGGTTGGAGACAATAATTAAAGACCGGCCGCTTAACAGCGTTTCCGGGTCGCTTCCGCACAGGGAATCATCGGAGAAAGGGGAAGAATTTGTATCCATAAAAACCTCTTTTATTCATCCCGGGACTCGCGGCTGGCCTGAATCGCAAGGTCGATATATACCGCTGCTGTCCAACCAAATATATTGACTGCCTTGGGCGGCGCGGCCCCGGTTTCCGAGTCGTAAAATTCATAAATATCGCGCTGGCCCATAATCATTTCCAGCGTGTGTTCGCGAAGCTGGTTTGCCAGGTCGTTTTCGCCGATCTGGTGGAGCGCTTCGATAAAGAAATAGTTGATATTTGCCCACACCGGCCCCCGCCACATGGTCTGGGGGTCGTAATGGGGGTCATTCCGGGCCACCGTCGGCAGCATGAAGTTTCCCCAGAACATTTCCGGATTTTTAAGGTGATCCAGCAGGCGGTCGCGGATTTCATTGGGAAGCTGCCCGGTCCACAGCGGGTAGAGGTTGAAAGGCGTTACCACCCGCACCGGCACATGATTCTTCAGCGCCCAGAAGAGCCCGGCTTCCGGGTCCCAGAAATGTTCGATCATCCGGGTGACCATAGCTGCCGCCCGCCTCCGCCACATGGCGCCCTCGGCATCCATTTTCAATGCTTCTGCAATCATCGCCAGAGAACCCATCTGCACGCACAGATAAGTGTTGAGTTCGGGGGATTCGACCGGCATGCCCTCATCCCACAGCGGGCTGTCGTCCAGTCCGGAAGAATAGGGGTGGTTGTACTGCGCCAGCCCATCGCCGTCGTCATCGTTCATCGAGGTCCACCAGGCGTTTAACCGCACCAGGGGCACGTAAACCTCGGATAAAAAGTCGATATCGGGCTCCGTTTCGTGCAGTTTGAGCACCGCCCAGGCCAGGATGGGGGGCTTGGTGACTTCGCCGATGATGGGATGGTCGATGGTGGCCACAATGCCGTCGTCGTAGATGGCATCCGGCAGCATGCCGTTGGGAAGCTGGTGGGCCAGCATGGCCCGTATCTGGTTGCGGGCCAGTTCGACATCGATGTGGCGGTAAGCAAGGGAGTGCAGGGCGCTGTCCCACAGCCAGAGCCCGACATAGCCCAGCTTGGAAGGCGTCATGGCTTCGTAGGTCACCTTCCCCTGCGGGCTGATCAGGTTGTTCGCCATGATCCACCAGGCGTAGGCGTAAGTCCGCGCATACTTTGGATCCACTTCGGGGACGCGTTCAAACCACGCGTGCCAGCGCTGCTCCGCCGCCGTATGCAGCACCGAGAACGGCTTCAGCGGGGTGACAGCGCGTTCCGAGGGGTGGATCCCGATGGATATGGTGCAGTCTTTTCCGGTGTTCACCAGAAATTCGACCTCGTAACCTCCTTCGACCGGAAGGATCCGGTTGCCTTCCACTTCTCCGGTAGTGTTGTAAAACAGGTTGCGCACGGACATAAATTTCCCGCCCTGAGCCGTGCTGCTCCAATATTGCGGGAACGCGCGGAAGCGCACCCCGCAGACTGTATCCGGCGGGAGACCCAGCGCGAGGGTTTGCTGGTCTTGAAAAACCATTTCGAAATCGCCCAGCCGGGTGTGAAATTGCAGGCGGTACGGGCTGGTGGTGACCTCAAATTCCAGTTTGTACCCATCGGAGTCGATCAGATACAGTTCCTGGAGGAATGGGGGGCGGTGAAGATAGGCCTCGATGTCCGGCTCCAGGTTGGTGAGGCGTTCTGCCAGTTTGACATACAGCCCGCTCTGGAAGGGGTAGCGGAATACCAGTAAGCGTGAGCCGCGATCGCTGAACGGCACATGGGCGATATCAATATGGTTATGCAGCGCGTTCAAATAATCGGCCGCGTTCATAAGCGTTTAAAAACCTCCGGTTTGAGTTAACAGTATTGAGGGGAAAGACCGGTGTGCGTCTGTACCCCCAAAGTTAGTGTACCTTACCCCAATAAGGGTTGTCAAACCGCGCAGGTTGTACTTGACTGTGAGCCGCCGGGCCGGAAAGGATTCCGGAGAGAGGAAAGTCCTCCGCCCCCCAATTTCTCATGAAAAACTTAATTTCTCTTGACATTGCACCCTTAACTTGGTAAGATGTTAATACAACCTTACAAGATCACCTAACCACATTACCCTGATTACAAAATTGAACTGCCGGTCTTCTGATTGTCATGGAAAGGATTTTGAGTGATGCTGGATAAGACAAGCCGAGTCCCCCTGTATTTTCAAATTGCAAAGCTCCTGAGAGAAGAAATTTCTTCCGGGAAATACCCTCCGGGCGAGCGCCTCCCTTCCGAGAATCAACTTTCCGGTACGTACGGCGTCAGCCGGGTAACCATCCGCCAGGCCCTCAAACTGCTGGAGGAGAACTATTCCATTTACCGGGTACATGGGGTGGGGACTTTTGTCTCGCCTTTTATCATGAAAGGTATGTCCGGCTTTATCGGCTTTACGGAAAAGACCGGCCTGCTGGGGTTTGAAGTCTCTTCTAAAGTCCTGGAATTCAAGAAGGTGGAACGGCTTCCCGGGGAGATGCAGCGTCAATTGCAGCTTCTGGATGACGCCTCACCCAAATCCAAATTGATGCAGATCAAGCGCACCCGTTTTATTGATGGTGCCCCGGCGGTAGTTGAGGATGTTTACGTGCCGCTCGATATGTTCCCGGGGATTGAAAAATATGATTTTGGCAGCCGGTCTCTTTACAAAACCATGAACAACGTTTGGGGGATCGTGCCGGTTTACTCCATGCAGGTGATGGTTGCCAAAGCCGCGTCCGAAGAGGAAGCCAAACAATTAAAAATTTCGGTTGGAAAACCCCTGCTGTCTGTTTTCCGGCTTACCCTGACGGAAGGGTTTACCGTGATCGAGTACTGTGAATCGGTTTATGACACCGAGAAGTATATTTTCCTGGTGCGTGATTCGAGAGATATCTAGTTTTTATTCCCGGCACATCCTGTCTTTCTAATCCGGTGTGCATTACTTTGCCCTTACTGCGGTGAAGCACGAACTTTAACAACCGAATATTCTCTGAAACGGCTGAATGATTAAAGGTCTACTCCAATAAAACGGTATCTCAAGGGGGAGCATCGTTACCGTCTCTTTGAAAGATTTCGTGGTTCGGAAATATGCGTTCGGATGCGTACGGAAAATTGAAATAAATAATGTGAAGATCGTAAACGGATAAGATTTTTTGATGGAAGTGTTTCAGCGGGGTGGTTGCGGGGGCTCTCCGGGACAAAATGAAACATGAGAAATCTTAAAATATCATTAATGTTATTGACAAAAGTTCTGTAAACGTATACAATTTGCATATCTGTAATCGTTTACAAAAATATCTCCATAAGACGTTCCGTCATTGAGTGAAACCTTCAACGATATACGTCAGTACTCACTCTTCTGCAGAAAAGTATGCAGTCAGGCTTTTTGATAACTTCTAACCTCATTTACTTTTTTTTCGGAAGAATCTGTCCTAGTGAAAGGAGTATTTATCGGAATATAGTCCTCTTTTTCCCCAAGATTAAATCATTGTTTTTTGATACATAAATTAAGGAGAATCCGAATGAAAGAAAGAGTTCAAAGATGGGGCGGTTTTTTGGCCTCAATGGTTGTCCCGAACCTTGGCGCCTTCATTGCCTGGGGTTTGATTACGGCGTTTTTCATTGCTACCGGATGGACCCCCAACGAGAGATTTAGCGCTCTGGTTGGTCCTATGATTAACTATATGCTGCCAATCCTGATCGGTTATACGGGTGGTAAAGTGGTTTATGGTCACCGTGGTGGTGTAATTGGCGCGATTGCTACCATGGGTACTATCGTGGGTTCAAGCATTCCCCAGTTCATGGGTGCCATGATCGCAGGCCCGATTTCTGCATGGGCTTTGAAGAAACTGGACGAAGTGATTCAACCCAGTATTCCGATTGGTTTTGAGCTTTTGATCAACAACTTCTCGCTTGGTATCCTTGGCGTGATCATGACACTGCTTTCCATGCTGGCGATTGGGCCATTTGTTGCGGTTGTCAGTAACGCAGCAGGTGCCGTAGTGCAGTGGCTGATCGACCTCCGCCTGCTGCCGTTGGTGGCCTTCATTGTTGAACCCGCCAAAGTGCTGTTCCTCAATAACGCGCTCAACATCGGTGTTCTGGCACCGCTGGGCGCGGCCGCTGCCCAAACCACCGGGCGGGCCATTCACTTCATGCTGGAAAGCGATCCCGGCCCCGGCCTTGGTCTGCTGCTTGCCTACTGGGTTGCCGGTAAAGGCCTGCTGAAGGAATCTGCTCCTGGCGCCATCATCATTCACTTCCTGGGCGGCATCCATGAGATTTACTTCCCCTTCGTTCTGGCTCACCCGATCATGATCATTGCCATGTTCGCGGGTGGACTGGCTGCCGACACATGGTGGGTTATCACCGGTGCAGGGCTTGTTGCCACACCTTCGCCTGGTTCAATCTTTGCCTATCTTGCCATGACACCAAAAGGCTGGCACTTCCAGGTCCTGACGGGTGTGTTATTGGGCACCATTGCTTCGTTTGCGGTGGGCTATGTGCTCCTGAAACGCTTCCCTGTGAAGGAAATAGAAGAGCAAGAGGAAGAAGAACTGGACACGGTTCCCGGTCTGTAGACTGTATAATAAAAGGGTCCTTGTGTTTGTTCATGAGGACCCTCTTTTTCACTCTTTGTAAGATAGATTAGAAAGGATAAATTGGATTAAGATGGCAAAATCAATTCCCGTTTCAGAAATCAAGAACATTATCCTGGCCTGTGAAGCCGGCATTGGCTCAAGTTTGATGAGCGTTAATGCCCTCAAGAAGAAATTGAAAAAGGCGAAGATTTCGGATGTGAATGTCTTCCATAAGGCCACTGCCCGGGTGCCGCACAATGCCAATTTTGTGATTTGCCATAACGGTATCAAGAAATCCGTTCAGGCCCAGGCTCCCGATGCGGTTGTCGTAGGGTTCAACTTCTTCCTGAACGATCCCGTTTTCGACAAAATCGTCAAGGCTCTGGGAGAAGGCGGCGAGATTTCGGAAGATCTAAAGTAATTGCCGGTTTTTAAAAAACCGGATTATTGAACAGCACAATACGAGTTTCAAGCATGTTAAAGGGTCAATATCCCCAGGATGCGGTCCGGGCAGTTGACGGAATTTAACGTGCAGATGCTCCCTGTTTATCCAGATACGGATAGAGAAGAGACCCCCCAATGACTGAAATATTATCTCTTGATACGATTAAGATCCAGGCGGCCGTAGAATCGAAAGAAGATGCGATCCGGAAAGCCGGAGAGCTGCTGGTCGCTTCGGGCTGCGTGAATCCGGAATATGTTGAAGGTATGCTGGCCCGGGAACAGACCATGTCCACTTATATTGGCAATGGCGTATCGATCCCCCACGGTCAGTTTGGCGATTTACAGCAGGTCAACCGCACCGGCATTTCGGTGCTGCAAGTTCCGGCAGGCATTGAATGGGAAGACGGCGAAAAGGCCTACCTCATTGTTGGTATTGCTGCCACCGGTGACGAACACATCATGGTGCTGCAAAACCTGGCTGAAGTGGTTGAAGATGAAGATACAGCGCAGCTCCTCGCCACCACCACCGACCCGGCCGTCATTCTCGAAAATTTGAACAAACCCATTCAGGCAGAAGAAGACGACGACTGAAACCGGATGATCGTCTCAGAATTTGCGGATGAATGGACCTGGCACAGTTAAAAACTTCCACCATAACGCGTGTTTTCACGAAAAACATGGGGCGGGTGGAAATTGATTTGAAAATCGTATTCTGTAAACCGGGATCAGTTCCAAATCGGATTGAATTGGGCTGATCGGGAATTTTATTTTTTAGTTTAAGCCGGGTGTATTTCCTGATGGCGGGGCGCCCGGGTGTGAACCCGCTCCGGACTCCCCTTCATCATCCCCAATGGAAAGTTAAAAATACGCCATGGCATAGGGCGCTCTCCTGTTGAGAGGCGCCAGGGAAGGACCTTATATGAGTAAAGCTAAAGCAAAGGCAAAACAAACCCAACCTTACCGGATTTATGCGCAATATGTCCTGATCGGCGCAGCATTAGGCCTGTACTATGGGCTTTTCTATAAGGATACACCCCGCGAACCGGATTATGCCATGGCGGTTCTTCTGAGCATACTGGCTGCCGTCGTTACCGTGATCATCCGCTCCTGGAAAAAAGGACGCAGCTTTAAAGAAATACTGGTTGATTTTCTGAAAATCAGTCTGGCTTTTATGGTTTTTATGGTTGGAATCGAGATGAGGAAGCTGGTTTTTGGCCTGGGCGGAAAAGTGGCTGTCAGCATCTTTACAACAATTCTTGGAACGGTATTGGGTTTCTTTATGGCCCTGAAAAAGAAGCCCTTATCCTGACCACGGTTGCCCCGGGAATCGTTTTGAGCGGTCAGGTTATCCGGGAGTAAAAAGCGGATTGGTTTTCGGCGAATTCCGGAAGGGCCGCATTCACAAATTTGTGGGAATGACGGATGAAGGTACAGAATTTGAAGGCTTTTAGACAGCTTCACCCCGGGTTTGCAAAATATTTACTGAAAGAATTTCAAATTCTTTTTGGAGGAAATTGACAATGCCATACGAAATGAAAAAATCAAAAGCATATCCTTATCCCTTTGAAGCGGTATATAAGGCGGCTTATCTCTGTGCAAAAGAACTCCGTGGCAAGGTGCTCAAACATGATCCGGGCAATAAGCTGCTCCATGTTCAGATGGATAAAAAGCTTCAGGGCCGTGTGTTGGGCGACCGCAGCAAACTGGAGATCAGTTTTGATGCCAGCAGTCCGGATGAAACCGTAATGAACATTTACGGTTATCCTCTGAATGCTGTGGGTCAAAAATTGTTGTTTGGTGCCCGGCCGGGCGTGGTCGAGACCGTGATTTCTGTCCTTTTTGAGGAAGTTCAGAAGAAACTGGCGGAAAGCGCGGGCTGATGGCATGAGTTTAACCGACAATCGATTAAGAACTGCTCCGGATCAACATACCGTGCGGTTGATCCTGGTGCGTCATGGGCAGACACGGGCGAATGAACACTTCCTGATCCAGGGAGCCAGCGACGGCCCTCTGACCCCGGAAGGCAAAGCGCAGGTGGAAAAGCTGGGCGCCGGTCTGGCAGATTTTTACATCAGCCGGGTGGTCTCCAGCGACCTGCAAAGAGCGCGCCATACCGCCGAGGCAATTGCCAAACACCATCATTTGACCGTAGAAGCGACCCCTCTGGCGAGAGAATGGAACTGCGGCGAATGGGACGGTAGACCAGCCAGCGAGTTTTTGGCGTTGATAAAGGAAAGCGGGCTGCCGGTTTCCGCGCTTCGCCCGCCGGGAGGCGAGCTGTTGAGCGAGGTGCGCCAGCGGGCCGGCGAATTGATCCGGAACTTGATGTCCGGCGGGGCCGGAAAAACGATCGTCATTTGCGCTCATGGAGACATCATGCGGATGATGCTGAGTTATACGCTGGAAATGGATGAAGACCAGGCTCAGGTCTTTCGTTTTGATAACGCCTCCTACAGCATGATGGAGTACGACGGGCAGCAGTGGCGGGTATATGCCATCAACCGGATGGCAGCCCCTTAAGAGAATGGATATTCCATCAGCCCTGTTCTTTCAGGTCTGGTGAATACACTGTATTGGATTGGAATCCGAGCTTCATGCTTTTATTGAAGTCCAACAAAGCATGTGCATAAATTAAAGGAGTATACGAATGAAAGAATTAAATGTGGGTGTGATTGGTCTGGGCGCTATTGGCCAAAAGCATTGTGAATCCCTGGCGAAAATTCGACAGGCAAAGGTTACGGCTTTGGCCGATGTTAATGAAACCGTATTGAATAAAACGGCAGAAAAACTGGGCGCGCGCGCCTATACGGACTACCGGGAAATGCTGGCAGATCCCGAACTGGATGCGGTGGTAGTGGCCACACCGGATCAGCTTCACCGCGAAGTGAGCATTCTGGCTGCCGAAGCCGGCAAGCATATCCTGGTGGAGAAACCCATTGCAACAACAGAGGCAGATGCATTGGAGATGATGAGCGCTGCCGAAAAGGCCGGCGTAAAACTGATGGTCGGGTTTACCCTGCGGTTCGTGCCGCATTATAAGCAGGCCAAGCTGGCAGTTGAGAGCGGAAAGCTGGGGCAGGTAGCCAGCATTTTTGCCCGCCGCTTGAATGTGATCACCCAGGCCGAGCGGATTGGCGGCCGGTGCGGCGTGCTGCACTTCCTGGGCATCCACGATTTTGATATGATGCGCTGGGTGGTAGGCAGCGAGCCGGTCAGCATTTATTCGGAAGCTTCAACCAGCGTTCCCCGGACTTTCCCCCAGGAGAATGAGACTTTTAGCATCATTCGCTTCGCGAACGGTGTGGTCGGCTGTGCCCATATCGGTTGGAACCTGCCCAAGACGCATCCCGGCGGGCGAGACTTTAAACTGGATATTATCGGGAACAAGGGCAGCTTTGACCTCGATCTGGCAAAACAGGGCATTGAGCTTTACACGGAAGACGGGGCTAAATTCCCCTCCACCGCGCCGGGCCTGATTGAAGAAGACCGGGCTTTTGTCGACTGTGTTCTGGACGACACCCCCGTGCCGGTTACCGGACAGGATGGTCTGGTGGCGCTCAAGATGGTGCTGGCGGCGCTCGAATCGATTGAAACCAAAAAGCCGGTCAGCCTGTAGGCGCTGCTTAAATGGGCCGGCAGAACGGGCCACAGCGCCCAATGGAAGCTCTGCCCGGGTGAACCGGCCCACTTAAAGAAAACAAAATATTTTTGATTTGGGAGTTTTTCATGTTAGCTGAAGAAAGATCCTTGCGATTGAAGAAATTTGTGGAACAGGTTAATAAACAACTGATTGTCTCCTGTCAGGCTCTATCGCATGAGGCGCTTTTTGGATCGGATATTATGGCTAAAATGGCCATTGCTGCCGCGAGGGGCGGCGCCCGCGCGATCCGCGCGAATACCCCCGTGGATGTGAAAGCCATTAAAGCTGCGGTGGACCTGCCGGTGATTGGTCTCTATAAAGAAGTCCTGCCGGATTATGACGTCATTATTACCCCTACCCTGCGCCATGCGCTGGCAATCGCCGAGGCGGGTGCGGATATTGTTGCCATTGACGCTACCAACCGGCCTCACCCCGAAGGAGAGCTGGCAGACTTTGTAGCCGCCATCCACGAAAAGACCGACTGTCTGGTAATGGCGGATATTTCGACCCTGGAGGAAGGGCTGGCCGCGGAGAAGGTGGGCTTTGATATGGTCTCCACAACCCTTTCGGGATATACCCCCTACAGTACCCAGCAGGAAGGGCCGGACCTGGAGATTGTGAAGGCGCTGGCCGAACAGCTTGAACGGGTCCCCCTGATTGGTGAGGGTCGTTTTTATACGCCGGAGCAGGTTAAACAGGCTCTTGAAAACGGGGCCACATCCGTCGTGGTGGGCGGCGCGATTACCCGCCCCAGAGAGATTACCGCCCGATACGTCAAAGCAATCCAGTCTTAATACGGGTCGGGTCGAACGAATTATTGGATGAACACAACAACCAGCCCTGTGCTGGTCGGGAAGGTTTAGAAAACCGGCCTTCCCGCCGCTCAGGGCTGGTCAGGTTTAGCTCGATAAAAGGGAGACAATTGTGTCAGAACAATACTTACTGGGTGTGGATATCGGAACGTATTCCTCAAAGGGGGTCCTGGTCAACGCAAAAACGGGCGAAGTGGTGAGCGCCCATGAGATCGAACACGACCTTTCAATGCCCCATGAGGGTTGGGTAGAGCACGACGCGGACGAAGTCTGGTGGGGCGAGTTTGCCGCAATTTGCAGGTACCTGTTGGATGCCGGCGGGGTCCATTCGACAGACGTGAAAGGGGTTGGCGTTTCCGGGATTGGCCCCTGTGTGCTGCCCATCGACGAGGACGGCAGGCCGCTCCGGCAGGCTATTCTATACGGCATCGATACCCGGGCGCAAGAGGAAATTGAACAGTATGAAGAGGCCCTGGGGAAAGACACCATCTATGCGTTGACCGGGTCTAACCTCTCTTCTTCATCGACGGGCCCCAAGATTTTGTGGCTCAAACACCATGAACCGGAAGTTTATGCGAAAGCACGCTGGTTCCTGACCTGCCAATCGTATATTGTGTACCGGCTGACCGGGCAGGCCACGGTGGATGTTTACACTGCGGGGAGCTACGCTCCCCTGATGGACGTGGAAAAGATCCGCTGGCTGGACGAGGAGCGGCTGGGGATCAATCCCCGACTGGCTCTGCCCCAAACCTTGTGGACCTGTGATATCGCCGGGAAAATCACCGCTCCGGCTGCCCGCGAGACCGGCCTGGCCGAGGGGACCCCGGTGATTGCCGGTACCATTGACGCCGCTGCCGAGGCGATCAGCACGGGGCTTTCGCGGGTTGGCGATATGATGGCCATGTTCGGCAGCAGCAATTCCCTGATCGTGCGGACAGAACAGTTTATCCGCACCGAAAAGTTCTGGGGGCTGAACTGGCTGGAGCCGCAAACCTATGCCGTGGTGGGCGGGATGGCAACAGTGGGCAGCCTTACCCGCTGGTTCCGGGATAACCTTTCTCCGCTGGAGCTGCAAGCCCAGCAGCAGGACGGAGCGAATGCTTATGCCGCGCTGGCAAAGCTGCTGAACCAATCTCCTCTGGGGGCGAACGGTTTGATCGCCTTACCTTATTTTGAAGGAGAGCGGACACCGCTTTACGATCCGGACGCAACGGGCGTGCTGTTTGGCCTGAACCTCAAGCACACCCGCGCGGATATTTACCGGGCCCTGCTGGAGAGCGTCGGCTACGGCATCCGGCACAACATGGATATGATGCAGTCGGAAGGGGTCAGCTCGGAACGCATCCTGGCGGTGGGGGGCGGCACCAAAAACCTGGAATGGATGCAGATCATTGCGGATATCGCCAATGTGAGCATGTCCATTCCTTCTCAGCAAATGGGCGCTTCTTATGGAGATGCTTTTATGGCCGGGGTAGGTGTGGGGATCTTTAAGGGTCTGGAAGAGATCAACCGTTGGGTGCGCCCCGACCGGGTGATCACGCCGCGGGCGGAAAACCACCTGCGGTATGAACCCCTGTACCAGATCTACCTCAAGCTCTACCGGCAGACCAACGGCTTAATGCAGGATCTGGCGGCTTTCCGGCAGACTCTGTAGCGGGCAGGGGATTTGTGCAGAAAAAGTGTTGCGAAACAGATTCAGAGGATCGGTATCCAATGCTGATTTTCAAAGAATTGAACAGCGTCAAAGGTCAAAATTCTCATCCGGGGCAGTCGGTTCGGACGGCCTGCCGGATGGGGTTGAAATGACAGATCGGCGTGAAGCCGCGGGGTTCCCCGCGGCTTTTGCTGTTTATTCTCCGGGCATTTTTGGGCACATTAGAAAACTTAAAATATCTTTAATGTTATTGACAACAGATTTGCAATCGTTTACACTACAATTATCTGTAATCGTTTACAAAAACATTGCCCGACCCCTCACCGGTAACGGATCCAAACGCTTATGGGATGCACATCCGTGTTCATCTTTCTGTGAAAAGGAGGCGGAATATTCCCGGAACAACCTCCATGTATGTAAAACAAACTTCTGCGGTGGATGGATGGATTTTGCGTGCGGGTTCCGTTTTTTAGGTTTTGTCTGCCGGCTAAAATAATGTCGGATTCGCTTCTGTTTTTTTATTGGACGAAGGGAAAACGATCTTGATTTTATAGGAAAAAGCAGCTTATTTTAGAGCTCCGGCGAAATGGGTTATGATTTCTCCGGGAGCGTGACAAATACGTTTCGATAAAGGATGGAAGATGAAGACGATTGAATTGGTGGTTTGCAATCCCACCGGGCTGCATGCCCGACCGGCTAAAGTATTTGTTAACCTGGCAAAACAGTATCAATGTGATATCTGGGTAGAACACGGCACAAAAAGAGCCAAGGCCAAGAGTATGCTCTCGGTGCTTACCCTGGGCGTGACAACCGGGGGCACAATCCGCATTGAAACCGAGGGTGAAGATGAGGAAGCCGCTCTGGAAGCACTGGCCGAGGCGGTCCGCTCCGGTCTGGGCGAGTAGGGTCGCACTGCTCAAAAAAATGACGGTATTTAAAAAAGAAAAGAGGTCTTAATGACTACAAAATATGAGCTTTACCGGCAGGCAAAAACGGCCCTGCCCGATCAAGTCCTGGCGTGGAATTTATATGGAGCGGGGATTGAAAATGTCGGTGAAGACGGCAAGCCGGAAAAAGAAACTCTGGCGCAGGAACCCGGCGACGATCAACTACTGGTGCGCATTGACAGCGTGGGGATGTGCTTTTCGGATCTTAAAGTGATCCGGCTGGGGCCCGACCACCCGAAACTCTACCACCGCGATATGAGAAAAGAACCGACCCGCCTGGGGCACGAGGTATCTCTGACCATTTTCAAGGTGGGGAAAAACCTGCGGGACCATTATTATCCCGGCCAGCGGCTGGCGGTCCAACCGGATACTTACCAGAATGGGAAGAGCACGGCCTACGGCTACACCGTCCCCGGTGGGTTGATCCAATACCACCTCATCGGCCCAGAAGTGCTGGAAACGGATGAAGGGGAATGCCTCCTGCCGGTGAAGAATGAGAACATGAGCTATGCCGGGTCGTCTTTGTTGGAGCCATGGGGCTGTGTGATGGCAGCCTATACCCACCGCCGGCGGCTGCAGCCGCTGGAAAACGGCGTGATGTGGATTTTGGGCCGTCCCGGAGATGAGACCGTTTACCAGTTCTCAGACGGATTGGACGCGCCTTCGCTGATCGTCCTCACCGATGCGCCCAAATCGGTGGAAGCGCTGGCGCTGAAAAGTGGGGCGAAGGTGGAAGTGCGCAACGGGCTGGATGAAGCGGATTTTGAAGCCCTTTCGGCGGAATTTACCGCCGGACGCGGCTTTGATGACATCGTCGTCCTGGACCCGCGCTCGGCAAAACGCGTTGGCGCGGCAGCCCGTCTGATTGCCCGGCGCGGCGTGATGAATCTGGTGGGGAGTGAGCCGTTGGACGGCATGGTGGAGGGCGATGTGGGCCGCCTGCATTATGACTACATTGCTTTTGTGGGCAGCTCCGGCACGGACATTGCAGCTTCGTATGGCAAGGGGCGCAACCGCTGCGAACTGAAACCCAACGGCGTCGCGCTGTTTGTGGGCGCGGGCGGACCCATGGGGCAGATGCATGTGCAGCGCGCGATTGAACTGCCCGGCGGGCCGCGGGCGATCATTGCTACCGAGTTGAACGATGAACGGTTGGCGGCTTTGCGGGACCGCTTCCTGCCTCTGGCGGAGAAGAACGGCCGCGAGCTGGTCCTTTTCAACCCCCAGAACGCTGCCCGTTCGCTGGAAGACCTGGTGATGGAGCTCAGCGAGGGACGCGGCGCGGATGATGTGGTGGTGTGCGTGCCCGTTGCGAAGCTGATGGCCGAAAGTGCGGCCATGATGAGCCCGGACGGGATGCTGGTGCTCTTTGCCGGCGTGCCCAACGGCACCATGGCCCCGCTGGATTTCAGCCGGATTTACCTGAACAACGCCCAGTATACCGGCACTTCCGGCCTTACGCTGGAAGACCAGAAACTGGTCCTCGACCGCTCATTGGCCGGTGCGCTTTCTCCTGAACTATCCGTGGCGGCGATTGGCGGGATGAATGCGGCCCGCGAGGGCCTGATTGCCTTGAAAGAAGGGCATTATCCCGGTAAGATTGTTATTTTCCCGCAGATGCCGGATTTGCCGTTGATGGGTCTGGATGAAGTCCCCGAGAAGCTTCCTGAGGTTGGCGCGAAGCTGGGCCCGGGAAACGCCTGGACGCAGGAGGCAGAAGCCGAACTGTTTGAAGAATTCTGGCATCCGGAGACACAGGAAGCATGAAGAAGGTGAACCCATGATCTATACAGTGACATTGAACCCGGCCGTAGACCGCGAGATGCTGGTGCCGGAGATCCAGTACGATACGGTATTGCGCGCTCTCGATTGGCAGGTGGATTATGGGGGAAAGGGGTTTAACGTTTCACGGATGCTGCGCGCTCTGGGTGCGCCCTCGTGCGCGCTGGGGTTCGTGGGTGGCAAAAGTGGTGAAATTTTGCATGAAGGCCTGAACGCTCTGGATATCCAGACCGATTTTGTGTGGGTTGAGGGGGAAACCCGCACCAACATCAGTATTGTCACCCCCGACCATGCCCATTATTTAAAAGTCAACGAACCCGGCCCGGAAATTTCGGCTGCCAGCCAGCGGGAGTTCATTGAACGCATGCGCGGCCTGGTCCGGCCGGATGATTGGTGGGTGCTGGCGGGGAGTTTGCCGCCCGGTGTGCCCGACACGATGTATGCGGAGATGATCCGCGTGATTGAGGCGGGCGGTGCGCATACGCTCCTGGATTCCAGCGGCGCGGCTTTGGAACACGGCTGCCGGGCGGGCGCTTATCTGGTCAAGCCCAACAGTTTTGAGGCGGAAAAATTGACCGGCATTCCCATCCACGGGACGCAGGACGCGCTTCGGGCGGCGGCCCGCATTCAGGAGATCGGCGCATCGGTGGTGATCATCTCGCTGGGCAAAGATGGGGCCATGCTCGTCAGCCGGCAGGAGAGCTGGATCGCACACAGCCCCAAGATCGAAGAAAGCAACCCGATCGGCGCCGGAGATTCTCTGGTGGGGGGAGTGGTCTGGGCGATGAGCACCGGTTGTTCTTTGAAGGAAGCGCTGTGCTGGGGCGTCGCCTGCGGGGCCGCGTCTGCCAGCCAGGACGGCACCGCGGTGGGCGGACGTGAACTGGTGGAAGAACTTTACGGCAGGGTAATGGTTGAATAACCCGGCGGAATGTCCGCTGCGGGAGCATCCGGAAGGGGCCGCAGCGGACATTTTGTCATACGATGATTTGAAGAAAGAAACATTCCCTCCGGAGCGGCGAAAAGGGGCTTTGCCGTCTCCGGTGGGGAGAGAGGCGTTCCTCAGGCCAGATTTTGAGCGGAGCAGGTTCGATTATTTCACGAAACGTGTTAAACTTAAGAGCGGCGGCCTGTCCGGTGGAATCGGGAGTAAAATAGATCATCCATTTGGAAAAGATTAAGGCCGGATTTCTGGAGAGAACGTTATGGCAAGTATCAAAGAGGTGGCTGAAGCTGCCGGGGTCTCCACCGCGACAGTGTCCCGGGTATTGTCCAATAAACCCTATGTGCGCTCGGAGATGCGTGACCGGGTCATGCAGGCCGTGGAAGAGTTGGGCTACCGCCCCAATCTGATCGCCCGCAGCCTGCGCTCGCAGCGCTCCAGTTCAATCGGGTTGATTGTCTCGGATATCCGTAACCCCTATTTCACTTCGGTCAGCCGGGCGGTGGAAGATACTGCCTACGAACAGGGCTACAGCGTGATCTTCTGTAACACGGATGAAAACCCGGATAAAGAAGCCCTTTACCTGCATTTGATGCGGGACCAGAACGTGGCCGGCGTGATTTTCTCTCCCACCCGGCAGGCTTCCGCGGATCTGAATGCGTTTAACATTGATTTCCCGATTGTGGTTGTAGACCGCTCCATTGAACCCTGTGATTTCCCGGTGGATGTGATCCGGATTGATAATGTGGACGCCGCTTACCGCCTGACCGAGCATTTGATCGCGAACGGCTACCGCCGCATCGCGGGCCTGTTCGGAGAAGCCAGCACCACCGGGCGTGAGCGCCGCACCGGGTATGAGAAAGCCTTGCAGGCGCACAACCTGAGTCCTCTGGCGAACTATGTCCCCCCGCGGATCGAAGCCGGGGCGGAAGCGGCCAGAGCGCTGCTGAAATCGGATTCTCCCCCGGATGCCTTTCTGACAACGAACAGCCTTTTGATGGCGGGGGCGCTGGTCGCCATCCGTGATCTGGACTTGCGGGTCCCCGACCAGGTGGGGCTGGTGGGCTTTGATAAGACCACCTGGTCCACACTGGTGCAGCCTTCCATCACGCTGATCGACCAGCCGACCTATCAAATTGGCCGGACCGCGACGGAACTGCTGCTGGAACGCATCCAGGACCCCGATTGTCCGTCCCGCGAGGTGATCCTGGACGGGAAATTGGTGCTGGGCGGCTCCAGCGCGCCGCGTTCCTGACGGCTGCCATCCGGCAGGATTTGCTTTAACGACTTCCCCAACTGAAATGTAATTCTTTGTAGTCACTCATTTTCGTGACGGTTGTTTTTTGCATTCGTCCCGCCCTCGGCTGCGGCTTTTGGGGCGCGGGGTTGCTTCGGGCTAAAACCCAAAAATACAGCTAACACCGAAGAACCAAAGACCGCCAGCATCGGAATTTAAAATCAAAGAGGCGCATCCAAGAAGGAGTCGCCTTTCTTAAAAAGATTTATTGAGTAAATCCGGATCTCACAGATAAAAAGTTTGATTTAAATCCTCAAAAGATATAATATTAATTGATAATAGTACCAATTCATACCTTTAATTCCACATAATGAATTGAGTTATGATGCCTGCTTTTATTAGGGAGGTTTTAAAATGGCAAAGGGATTTCAGTACCGAGAAATCAAGAATTTCATTGAGCTTAAAATTAGCAAAACGTACACTACTACTTGTCAAATGTCTCTTAGTATTCCTGGAATTGATGGGGATGACACAATTAAAAGTGAAATAAGATATCTTGGTGGAAGTGCCCACAAAGATTTTTATAGATATCATGTTATTCATGAATCTGAAAAGCCTTTTTGTGTTCGATTTGATAATATCCAACGAGACTCAGTAATTCTTATTGATAAATTCAATCTATATGTGCCAATAAATAAGACTTATGTTTGGGCGGACACTAATTCTAAAAATTGTAATGAGTTATTTAAACGGATAAAAAATACAGAACAATCCCTAAGAAACAAATTTTTATTTGAGGAACGCGAAATAAATTTAGTTGCTTTTATTAATGCTAATATGACAGAAATTACTGGAGGGCATTTTAATCAACTAACTATCGCCGATGTTCGTGCAGCGGCATTGTTTGGCCCTCATGTTGGAGAAAGTGAAGATTGGCAAAGATATGAAAATAGTGGAGAAATTTCTGCGGTAACTGCACAAGTGAATTTTAGGAACACTTCTCAAAGAGTGATGATTACTAGAAATGGTGGGATTGTTGTTTATTCTGCACTCTCCGAAGGAGATAATTTAGAACTTATCGAACAAATAAATGACTGGATTGGTTCCTTTGTTGTTGATCTTAAGAATTAGTTAAATCTAGAGTTGCTAATGTGATATATCTTTTTGAAAGAGTTTGAAAATTTATCAAGTTTTTTGTAACAAAAGAAACTTTATGTGCATTAACCTCAACTCTTTCATTTTGAGAACCTATTTTCTCATCCCAAACGATATTAAATCTCACCAAACTTCTTTCTGGTAATCGTAGTTTACGAATAAAAAGTCCAAAGTAAGGATTTGAGTTCTCAAATTTAACATTAAACGAATATTTCTCGTTTATTGGATTTACGACAGGCAAGATTTTTTGATTGATAAAAGCAATTAATTTATCAAGCGTATCATCGCTTTGTCTGAATGGAACTAATAATTCAGAAATATCGATTCGCAAAGTGGAAAATTCGTCTCCTGTGCTATCTCCCCAAGTTATTTGTTGAATGTGAATATTGCACCCCAAATCTGGAAGTTCTATTATCTTATCTTTTGGCTCATTATGCCAAGTTTTTGCATTTTTATAAAATGAAAATAAATCTGTAAATATTTGATCAATAATATTTTGATTTACATTTCCATCAAATTCAACAGCCAAAGACCAATCAACTCTGGTGTTAAAAATCCACATAATTTTCTTTGTTGCCCAAAAATAAAATCGGCCATTGTTATCATAAAACAATTTTAAAATTAAAGAAATCCATGCCGGGGCCATTAAATAAGCAATTATTGGGTGAATATTAGGAAAAATTATTGGAATCGCAGGACCAATTAGAGCATAACCAATACCTACATATTTGATAATTTTTGAAAACAAATTTGATGTTTGTTGCATGTGTACACCTTTTATTTTATAAAAGAACAATTGTTCTCTTTAATATTATTTCATAATTAATTCAAAGTCAACTTACAATCGGTAAATATTACTTGCACCCAATACAACACTGGAGAAATCTCACAAAAATAATTTATTCTAAACCGCCCTAAACATATATTCATATTATACACAAACGCAAGCCGCCGCCAGGCCTAAATTAGGCCAATCGCATTCTCCAAATTTTGGTCACAACCTTCCCACTTTCATTTCAATAATGGCAGCACTAAAACCAATTAGCCCCATTTTATGCTGAAAAATTGGATATTTTGACAGTTATTTTCCACAAGAAATTAGAATGCGATTGTCCTGAGGCCTAAATCATATTTGCTTGTAAATTCAGATTATGTTATTCTGAAAATGTGCGGATCGTGTACGGTGTAAATAATTGAGGTATCAAGCTATGGGTCGGGTAGAAAAAACAGTATTTATCAGCTACCGTCATACAAATGTTCCCTGGGCATTGTCAATATCCCAGTATCTTACAATTCACGGTTTTGATGTGTTTTTGGATTATAAGAGCATCAACAGCGGGGATTTTGAACAAACAATTACTGAAAATGTTAAAGCACGGGCACATTTTTTGGTCTTGTTGGCGCCTTCTGCTCTGGAGGGTTGTGAGAGGCCCAAAGACTGGTTGCGCCGTGAAATTGAACTGGCTCTGGAAAGTAAACGAAATATCGTCCCGATTATGCTGGAGAGCTTTGACTTTGGCGCTCCGGAGACTTTAAAATATCTAACCGGAAAATTAGAGAAGTTAAAGCATTACCAGGGGTTGAATTTGCCAGCGGATTACTTTGAAGAAGGCATGCAGCGTTTGTGTGATCGCTTCTTGAATATCTCCTTAGAAGCCGTAATCCATCCAGTATCCAATAATGTTCAGCAGATTGTTGAAGAACAAAAAAGAGAAGTGGCTAAAGAAGCTAAGGTTGAGGAGAAAATTTTATCTGCCAGTGAATGGTTTGAAAGAGGGTATAAATCAAAGGAACCACAAGAACAAATAAGGTACTATACCAAAGCAATTGAATTAAACTCAAAATTTGTAGAAGCCTACTCTAACCGGGGCGACTGCTATGCCAACCTGGAGCAGTACCAACGGGCTATCAAAGACTATGACCAGGCCATCCAGCTGAACCCAGAAGACGCCGCGGCCTACTACAACCGGGGCACCAGTTATGCCGACCTCTGGCAGTACGAACGGGCTATCAAAGACTATGACCAGGCCATCCAGCTGAACCCAGAAGACGCCGTGGCCTACTGCAGCCGGGGCGACTGTTTTTACTACCTGGAGCAGTACCAACGGGCTATTGAAGACTATGATCAGGCCATCCAGCTGAACCCGGAAGACGCAGGTGTCTACGACCAACGGGGCTTCTGCTATAACAGCCTGGGGCAGCACCAACGGGCTATGGAAAACTTTCACCAAGCCGCCCTGCTGGATCCGGAATATGCAGCAGTTTATTACAACTGGGGCATCAGCTATGCCAACCTGGGGCAACACGAGCAAGCCATCAAAAACTATGACCAGGCCATCCAGCTGAACCCAAAATACGCAGATGCCTACTGCAGCCGAGGCATCAGTTTTAACTACCTGGGGCAGTACCAACGGGCTATCAAAGACTATGACAAGGCCATCCAGCTGAACCCGGAAGACGCAACGGCTTATTACAAAAAAGCCTGTTGTTATGCATTGCAAGGGATGGTGATAGAAGCAACGAATTGGCTTCGTCAGACACTAACCAAAGACGCAGAGAAATATTGTAAATTAGTAAAACAGGAAAGTGATTTTGACAGGATAAGGTGTGATGAGAAGTTTCAGAAGTTGCTGGAAGAATTCTGCAAAAATGAAAATGAATAGCTGGTAGAGTGCGTTCCTAACACGCCAACCTTTTCTCTTTTTACTCCCACCATAATTAGAATATTTCCCCGGTTTTCTAACAGCAAGCCGCCGCCAACAACAGCGGCCGCTTGCAAACCCACACCCAAGCCGCGCTCACTGTCACAAACAAACCGCGCCGCTTTCTAGGCAAGGGTTTACTACTGATTTCAGGTCGCTTTTGGGATTCTAGATGGCAATTGCTGAAGATATAAAATATACTCTTCGGGAAGTTTATGTTCAATTGCTCCTGAGATTACTTTTTGTTTGTAAAAGTCTAATGCAACAGGTTTGTCTATCAAATTATCCGAAATATAAGTTTGTGCTTCTGTTGTTTCGCTATTATTCTTTATAACTCTTATCGTTATTCGTCTGTAGCCCTTTTCAATTTCATCAAGTTCGCTTATGCCGTCTTTTTCGATCTCGTATAGAACACCCCAGGTAATAAAACCAGTTTTCTGAAGCAGATTTGCTTTTCCAGAACCATCTATACTTTTTTTACTAAAGTTTACACACCAATCATGAAGAGCTGCAATTCCTATTACTTTAACAGACGGAACTCGCTTCATGATTTGACTGGACAACATATTTGAACCGTAAGCAAAATATAAAGAAGTCATTTTTTTATCTCACAATTAGATACAATAGCTTTCATTTTTAGAAGGAAATTCGACCAAATTTCGCTGTTCCAATCTTCCTGTTCTAACGTTGAACAGTAGGTATTCAAGCAAGCTTCCATTTCATTAAGGAATTTAGTTGCATTGATTGTTTTGGTTTCAGGATCGAATAGAGGGCCATCTCTACGAATGCGCCATCCATTCGTAGTTTCTGCTTGATGCAATATGCCACAGCGTACATGTTTGTAAAAATCTAACGCATAACCGTGAAAAGCGCTTAAATTGCGATTTCTATCAAAAAAAGAGCAAAACACACAATCACCACCTTGCTTGCGTGAATTATCCCATCCTCTCCAAAAAGATTCCAAAGTTTCAATCATTAAACAACAGATAGCCATTGTGCAAAAGCCATGTTTAATTTCTGGGTCACCACGTAGTGGAGTAATATACCTTTCCGTAAACCGTGATTTAATAAACTCAGCTATTTGAATCTTGTCTTTGTTTTGTTCCATTTGTAGATAGTCTTTAATAGTGACATTGGACGATAAATAGGTATTAGAGTAATCTGATTCGCTCATTTATATTCCTCCTTGATATGGTTGAACTTTAAATAGCTTTTGGCTGTTCTTTAAAGCGTATTTCTGAAAACAAAAATGGCAAGCTCTCCGCTTACCATTCACCAGTAAATAACCCCACTAATAAGTAATCACATTATACGAACCAGGATGCCCAAATACAATCCCTTTACCCCCATCCCGTGCCAACTGCCACAAACAAACCGCGCGCCAACCCCACTAATCACCAGCGTTGTTTTATCCCGCACCCGCGTTCACCATTTGGTGCCGGTTGTACCACAGTGCCGCCAGCATCAGCGTTCCGCCTGCCAGCAGGCGGGGCATCCCCCCCGGAGGGGAGGAGGCCGTTTCCCCGAAGTTATAAACAAGGGTGCGGTCGTTTTTTGACCGCACCGAATTGCGTCCTATGCACAGTTGTTTTGGTGTGCTTATTATTAATCTTGATAATAAGGAACTGTTTTAAGCTTTCTTATTATCAGGAAAGCGGAAATGTGATAATAAGAAGAGTGCTTATTATCACACTTAATAATAAGCACTCTCAGACCAATGCTCCATTCAACGCTTCCGCCAGTTCTTTCAACTCCGGCCCCAGCGCGGTTTTTGCCGCGAAGGGGTGAAGCGCGCAAAGATTTTGGGGATACCGCAATAATGTGAGGTGAATTATTGCCGGTTGGCCCCGGGGTGACGCTGAATATTGGAAGGGGTGTTATGCGGTCGTTTCCGTCCGGCGCCGGTTGTACCACAGCGCCGCCAGCATCAGCGTACCGCCTGCCAGCAGGCGGGGCAGGTTGGCCGTTTCCCCGAAGAAGATCAGAGAGACCGCCACGGACAGCGGGACTTTCAGGTTGTTGAAGATCGCCAGAGTGGCGATATCGGTGCGCCGCGCCCCAAGGTTCCATAAGAAGAAGGCCAGACCGGAAGCCACCAGTCCGAGGTAGGTCAGCGTCCAGATCTGGGTGAAATTCAATGAAAAGGCCGCCCAATCCACGCTGAACAGCGCCGGGAGTGCCGCTGCCGCAAAGCCGCCCGCGTACAACAGGGCAAAGATCTGGCGGTCGTTCATCTCCGGGTGGTCCCGCAGGACTTCGCGGTAGCGTACCTGTCCAAAGGCGAAGCACAGGTTGGAGACCTGCATCAGCAGGAAGCCGGTCCACGTCGCGGAGAATGTCCAGCCTTCAAAGACGACGATCCCGGTCCCCAGCAGGGCCACACCGGCCAGCGCCAGGTTCCCGGCGTTGAACCGCCGCCGGTAGAGGTCGTGGATCAGGGTCACATAGAGCGGGGTGAACAGGGTGAACAGGGCCACTTCATAGGCTTTCAGGTAGCGGAAAGCGGCGATATAGGTCAGGTACATCACGCCATACTGCAGGGCACCGATCCCCGTCAGGCGCAGCTTCAGCGAGCGGCCGATCCCCCGCAGCCGCAGGAAAGGCAGGAACACCAGCCCGGAGAGCAGCAGCCGGACGCTGGCGACGAATGAGGCATCCAGCCCCGCCAGGTTGCCCTTGATCAGCCCGAACGAAAACGCCCAGAGCAGCGAGACAAACAGCAAATAGACCATACCGGTAAAACCCTTTCTTCAACCGTTAAGCACAAAGAAAATACTCCGGCGGGGAATCCCCCGCCGGAGTGTATTTTATCAGCAAACGCCGTTTGCTCTCAGAGTGCCTGCCGGTGGGTTGCGGGGCGGGGTCTGGACGCCGGTCCGCCCGGTTATTCTGTGCCCGCCCCTCCACGCCACCCTACAGCTGTGCTTCGCACAAAGTGCCTGCCGGTGGGTTGCGGGGCGGGGTTTGGATGCCTATCTGCCCGGTTGTTCTGTGCCCGCCCCTCCACACCACCCTACAGTTGTGCTTCGCACAAAGCAGCCCTACAGCGGGTCCACCACCGGGCCGTTGTAGGGGACGGCCCATCCCAGCTCTTCGTGGGCCTGTTGGGCTTTGCCGCTGCGAACGGCATCCTGAACGCGCTGCCAGGCATCGTCCAGCCCCAGCCGGGTGAGGGTCTCGCGGGTTGGCAGCCCGCTCTCGGGGTCCCAGCCGCGCAGCGCGTAGTATTCCGGCAGCATCTCGTCCAGGCGGCAGACCGATCCGGTGGCCTTCCCGGAGGGAGAAGGCATCCGGGTAATGCGCCACGGCAGGGTGTCGTCGCTGCGGTTGATGCCGTGCAGGGCGCTGTAACAGCGCTGGAGGTTGTAGATCCGCTCGCCGGTTTGCATCAACTGTTCGCTGTCGATCTCCATGCCGGTGATGGCCCGGAGGGCTTCGGCCTGCTCTTCCCAGTAGATAGCGGCCATCACAAAGGTCCCCCCTGATTTGCAGTTCCCGCAGGAATCCACCACGGCCCCATAATCTTCGCCGTCCTTGACCAGCATGGGTTTGTAACGGATGGCAAGCGGGTCCACCAGTTCGGGCATGTACTGGTCGCCGTAGCGCCGGATGGCCTCGGAGGGGTAGCCGGTCTCGTCGATGGTCGGGAAAGCTTTCAGGTGGTCCGCGCCGCGGGACGAAGTGGCGTGTGCCAGCCCCATGGACTGCTGGGCGCGCCCGTCCTGCGAGGGCAGGTCCTGGCCTTTGACGTGCATGGCGTAGCGTTCGGCGCCGTGCCCCAGACGGCCGGCGGCCCGGGCCGAGCCTTCCGCCAGCAAATCGCCTAACGGGCCTTCCCGGAAGGCGATCCGGCGCAGCACTTCCAGCATGGTGTGGCAGTTGCCCCAGCTCAGGTCAAGCTCTCCCCGCAGTCCTTCCGGCATGAGGCCGACCTCTTCCAGCTCCATGGCGAAGGCAATCGCGCTCCCCGCCGAGATGGTATCCATGCCCCAATCATCGCACAACTGGTTGGCTTTCAGGATGGCGGGCAGGTTGCTGTTGAGGATGCGCGCGCCAAGCGAATCCACCGTTTCATATTCCACGCTGGTGGTGCGCGTTCCGGCGAACTCGCCTTCGCGGACTTCGTACACCTTGTCGCACCCGACCGGGCAGTCGAAGCAGCCCATATCCCGCACAAAGTGTTCGATATGCAGGGTTTCCCCGGAGATTTTATCGATCTCGTCAAAGCTGCCGTAGCGGTGGTTCTGGGTCGGGAACCGCCCCACGGGGTTGACGAGAGTCGCCAGGCCCGGGGTCCCCAGGCGGTGGGTCCCGGGGAAAAAGGCGTTCCCGCGGATGGTGTGGTGATGTTCCTGACAGATCTCCAGCGTGCGCTGCGGGTCGGCGATGGGGATGCCGTTGGTGCCGCGCACGGCAATCGCTTTGAGGTTCTTGGAGCCCATCACCGCGCCCATCCCGGAGCGGGCGGCGCTGCGGCTGGGGGAGACCTGGATGCTGGCGTAGCGCACCAGGTGTTCCCCGGCCTGCCCGATGGCGGCCAGTTTGAGCTCCGGCTCTTTATGCAGCTCTTTCAACATGCGCTGGGTATCGAAGAAGCCCCTGCCCCACAGATGGCGTGCGGAACACAGCTCGACTTCATCGTTGTGGATGAACAGATAAACCGGTTTCTTGGCCTTCCCTTCAAAGAGGACCAGGTCGTATCCGGCATATTTCAGCTCCGGCCCGAACTGGCCTCCGGCGTTGGAGTCGCCGTAGATGCCCGTCAGCGGCGATTTGGCTACAAACTCCATCCGCCCCGAGTTCGGGATGGGGCTGCCGCACAGCGGGCCGGTGGCGACGACCAGCACGTTCTCGGGGCCGAGCGGGTCGACTTCCGGGGGGACTTCATCCCACAGGATTTTGACGCCCATCCCGTTCCCGCCCAGAAAGTTCTCGGCCCATGCTTCGGGGAGGGGAAGCTTCCGGATATCCCCGCTGGAAAGGTTAACCCGGAGGTACTGCCCGGCATATCCTGAATATTTGAATCCGGTGTTCATTTTTTTACTTTCCTTAGTTTCTTTTGCTCATGAGGGGTCATGCCGGATAAAAGTTCTTCGCGCGCGGCGAGTAAGTGGTTGTAAACTGCCTGGCCTCCCGCACTCTCCTGCATCAGGGTGATGGCACCCGGCTGGCAGACCCTGACGCACCACGGTTCCCCGCCGCACAGGTCGCATTTGATGGAGACCGCCTTGCCGGATTTCCCGCGTCCGGGGATGCGCCGGATCCGGATGGCACCGGTCCCGCAGGCTTTGGCGCATTTGCCGCAGGCGGTGCACAGCGCTTCACGGATCACCACTGCGCCCAGCTCATTGACGCTCAATGCGCCCTGGGGGCAGGCCGCAATGCAGGGTTTTTCATCGCAGGGCACGCAGGTGATCGGGACGAATTGGGTTTCTTCTGTATTCATCAGCACCCGGATCCGGGAAAGGTCCGGGTTGACCGCACCCTCGTGGGACAGCGAGCAGTAAACCGTGCAGCTCCGGCAGCCGGTGCACAGGTCGGGAAGGATTTTCAGATACATGGGGCTAACCTGCTGTGGATCATTTTTTTATTCCGGTTTAAAGTTGGGGGATCGTCATTGTGAAATATCCAACCGGCTCAGGGTCTCGGGTGTGGGGTGCCCGTTGGCGTCCCAGCCTCTCAGCATGTAGTAGCGTGTCAACATACCGTCGAGGTCCTCAACCAGACCGACCTTGATGGGTTCCGCGGAACGCTTCATGAGGCCGCTGTTGGGGTCGGGGGTGTACTTGAAGATTTCCAGCGGCTCTTCGGTGAAGCGCCGCGGGAGCACATCCTGAGCGCGGCCAAAGCCGTGGCGCACGTTATATAACCGTTCCAGGTTGACGATCCGCTCTCCGGCCTCCAATAATTCTTCGCCGGTGCAGGGCAGTCCCAGCGCGGTGAGCCCTTCGGCCAGCCGGTCCACCATCACCACATAGGTCTCGGCGGTGCTGAATTTACACAACCCCAGCGAGTCGGCCACCGCGGAGAAATGTTCGCCGTACAGTACCACGTCGGCCTTGTACTTCTCATTGGCGGTGTCCATCAGTTCCTCAACGATGTCGGCGGGGAAGAGCTGTTCGGCCACTTCCCACTTCCCGGCCAGGTCGATGGTCGGCAGCGCGTAAAGGTGGTCGGCGCCGCGGTTGCCAACGGCATGTCCCAGCCCAAAACCTTTGGCGATGCGCGGTTCCTGGCGGGGCAGCTCGACCCCTTTTACATGCAGCGCGTAGTATTCTGCACCGCCGCCAATCCCTTGCGCGGCCCGCATCACACCTTCTGCCAGCAGGTCTCCAATCCCCCGGCGGTAGGCGATGCGTTCGATCAGCCCCAGGATGGATGCCGGGTCTCCCCATTCCAGCGAGAGTTCGGGGTCATCCAGCAGACCTTTCTCATGGCATTCCATGGCAAACGCCACCACCACGCCGGTGGAGATGGTGTCCAGCCCGTACTCGTTGCACAGGTAATTGGCCCGGATGACCACCTCGGGGTCGTCATTCCAGCACAGGGGGCCGAAAGCGTCGGTGGTTTCGTATTCCGGTCCTTCGATGCGGATGGTTTGATCCCCATCTTGAATTTCCGAATGGCGGGCGCATTTCAACGGGCAGGCAGCGCAGCCTTTGCGCTTGACCCAATATTTGCTGAACGCCCGGGCGTCGAGTTTGTGGATGA
>JAHDQE010000049.1 GCA_018433975.1 Ornatilinea sp.
GAAATCCTGGATGCATACTTATTTACAACGATTCAGGAGGTGCAAGAAATCACAGGAGACTGGCTGGAAGAATATAATGCAGTTCGTCCTCACGAAGCACAGGAAGGACTACCGCCATATCAGTTTATGGCGATCAAATCATAATGGTCTCCACTTTCAGGTGGTACTAAAACTGGGATGTTGACAAGTGGACCAGACTTAAATTTCCATTTACCCAATAGATCCTGATAACCATTCCCAATCCCAAAACCACAAAAAAGCGCTCTCTTCAATGAATAGAGAGCGCTTTACATTTTTAATTCGTGTATGGTCCCTCAGGCCGTTCCTGCCATGCGGAACCGATTCCCCTTGCGAGAAAATTTCATCCTTTCATAATCTTAGCGCAGAAGGGAATAAAGATAGTTGCCTGCCGGCTCACTCTGCACGAGAACAACACGGCATAAACACAGACGATTGCGGCACTCCGGTGGTCAGTTGCTTTACACCAAAGTTATGGCAACCTGTCCCTTTTGGGAGCCCGTTTCAACATAGCGATGCGCCTCGGCAAGCTGCTCCAGCGGATAGCTTTGATCGATTTCCGCTCTGAACTTTCCTGCTTCAATAAGCTCTTTGATAGAAATCAAGTCTTCCTTGCCTCCTGGTGCAAGCGCACAAACGACTTTCTTACCGCCGCTTATGAAAGTCCACAGCATTTGAAGAAGTTGTTTCAACTTAAAACTTGCCAGAAGATAGATTCCATTCTGTTTCAGGGAGTTCTTACACCGCGAAAACGAACTCTTGCCCAGTATGTCAAAAATAAGATCATAGGTTTCGCCGTTTTGGGTAAAATCTTCCCGGGTGTAATCAATCACATGATTTGCACCCAACGATTTCACAAACTCCAATCTTGGAGTGCCGCACACGCCGGTAACTTCCGCCCCAAAGTGAAACCTGGCAAGCTGTACCGCCGCCGAACCGATCCCTCCGCTGGCTCCATTGATTAAAACCTTTTGCCCCGGCTGGATCTTCGCTTTACCAAGTAAATTCAGCGCCATAATTGCCCCATAAGGGACCACGGCAGCCTCCTCATAAGTCATATCAGCCGGTTTTATCGCCACACAACCATCTTCGGGCATACAGAGATACTCGGCATAAGTACCCATGCTTTGGCCGGAATATCCAAAAACCGGATCACCTTCCTTGAATTGTTTCACATCTTTGCCCGTTGTTTCAACTTGCCCTGCAAACTGACTCCCCAATATTTTTTTCTTTGGCCTTCTAGAGCCAAAATCCATTCGCGCGAAGATCCAGAAGAGGAAGGGCATATTGAACTTATCAGGAGGGGTATTCCCAAAGTTACGGGCCAAAATATCCCCATAATTCACAGTAGTCGCATAGATTTTTATCAAAACCTCATTATCCTTCGGCGCCGGCTTCTCGACTTCTCCAGGCCGAAGAACCTTCGGTGGTCCATATTCCGTATACACAACCGCTTTCATATTATCCTCCAGAATTATTTTCAAAAAATGGAACATCAAATCAAGTGATAGCCACTTTCTTCAATGCTCCATTTCGTCATCCAACTTTAAGATCATTTTGTGATGTGGCACAAACCCGTTCGATTTTATACCGCCGCAGTGGAATTCTTCCGCAGCAGAACAATTCCCACCCACACGAACCATAAAATACTACCCAGTCCAAAAACAGCTCCTACATCGCCAAGAGCCGGGATAACCGTAACAAGCCCCGCTGCACTGACCAGCAGCCCAAAGTAATTTAATGCTTTGGGAAGTACCCCGGACCGCAAGGCCGCCCAACTTAACAGCAGGACCCACAGTCCACCGACAATCTCATTTCCACCACCCAACCCATCCACCACGAAGTTGAGCGACAACCAGACTGTCCCGGCCTGAACCGGATCTCTGCCATAAATATCAATCACTTCACCTGCGCCAATGTTTGCGACCATGCCGCTGGCGAACATCAAACCGGCCCAGATCAGCCCGAAAGCGGTTGCTACCTGCGCCATTGCGGGTGAACCACCCTTCAAACGCTCATAGAGCGCCAGCGCCAGGACAACCAGAAAGGTGCCGAATACCACATAGCCAATCAGGTTCCACAGATACATGATCGCCTGATTTTCCACAAGGAAAGCCGCATTCTGGACAGGATCGGCCTCGGGGCTGCCATAACCGGCAGGAGCTACTACGGTAACCATTAAAGCAATGGCGATCAAAAATGTTGCTGCATCGATCAGTGCGGCAATGCCACCAATTTTTTGTAACCCTTTCATTTCCAACTCCTTTTTAACCCTGTTGATGGGTTTGATTAAATTTAATTTGAGCAAAACAATGCCATTCATTCCGGTTTTGAGACCTACAATTTATTTATCCAGAATGTGAAATTACCGATCTAAAGTCAAAAACCAATCCGCCAGCACCGGCTCAAGCAAGGACGTGGTCAGCAGATCAACATGGCCGACGTCCGGCAATACAACATAGCTACCAGAGTTTGTGTATGCCGAGATAGTCGATTCGTATTGGTCAGCAATAAAGGACTCATCGGCTGTTCCGGTCACAAGTAAGAAGGGCTGCTGCATAGCAGAAAGATCCCGGACGTAATTGCTGCGCGGCGCAAATGAAGTATTGAGCCGGTAACTGTAGGACGTTGTAGCACTCTCTCCCAGGGGACCTTCCAGCACTGCCTGCGGCATGTTGAACTGGATAACCGTAAGGTCATTGAACCAGCGGATGCCGAGGTTGTTAATCATGGTCAGACCGGCGATACGGCGGGATAATGGGCGTGCCCAGCCGCCGGAATTGGAATGCGTGGTGGGCGCATTGTACTTCAGGAAGGGAGCCAGAAGTAAATAGGCGTCCGCTTCGGACCCATACCGACCGCCAGCAAACCGGATCGCCAGCCCGCCTCCAGAGGAATGCCCGCCGACAACCACCATCGCACCCGGGAATTGTTGTTTTGCTACAGCAATCAAATCCGCCAGATCGTCTTCCAATTGACCAATGTAATCCACATCCCCACGCTGTTCGGTTTCAAAACCGTGACCGCGCAAATCGGGCGTGATAACATGCGCCAGGTTGTTGTCACGGATAAAGGCTGCCAGCGGATAAAACTGCATACTGTGCCAGCCGGAACCATGCAACAGCACTAATACTTTGTTTGTGCCAGGTGCGCTTTGATACAGGCGGTAATAAAGCGTGGTGTCATCGCGGACAGTGTAAGGCCGCAGTTCAGGGATGTGAGTATAGTCCACGGCTGTAAGCGCATCGAAAGCAATCGGTCCATTTGCTGATGCAGTTCGGAGAGCAGGTTGATCCGTCAGGATCAGCACAACTGCAATCACCAGGTAAATTGTTAATGAGATCAGCGTGAACCATCCGATTCTTTGAAACATCCTCTTCTCCAGTAAACGTTAAGCACTGTGCCGATAAAAGAAAAGCTGCGAGGCAAATTTGGTAATTTCAGCGGCAGCCAAAGAGATTATGGCAATATTGGCCATACAGAAAGCAGGGAACCCCACGAAGAGCAGGCCAACAACAGCCAGAACACCGACGGTCAGCACGTTATAAGCATTACGATTGGCCTTCAAAACAGCATTCCGCTCGCGAAGGGTGGGTGCCGGTGCAGCCCCGGAGCCAATGACCAGCACGATTTGCAGTACAATCTCCGTCACAATGATCAGCGCCAATGTGGATAAGACAAGATTCCCATAACCGTCGGGGATAGCTGTGCCGGCCAGCGCAATCGGCCGCATGGGCCAGGCATGTGCAATATAGTAGGCAGCAACGCTGCTGATAATAACCAGCGAAACGCCGGCGCTTTTCTGTTGAAAAGGTGCATTAATCATGTTGTTTGAGGAAACTGTTTCTTGTTTCACTTTTACCTCTTTAATGTGTAAGTAAAATAATTTCTTACGGTTACCAAAAAATAGCTGTAAACAATGCCTCCGGCGAACTGCCTTTAAGCAAAAACCTGTCAGCGCCGGCAGCCAATGCATCGCTTTGATGCGCGGCATACATGGTCAGGATGACCACTTTGGTGTCCGGCCAACGCTGTTTGATGAGACGTGTCGCTTCAATTCCATTCAACAGCGGCATTTTTACATCCATAAGAACGACATCGGGCCGTACCATTTCAATCTGTTGAAGTGCTTCCTGCCCATTTGCAGCTTCAAACAGGACAAGTTCCCCCTCATCAGGTGGAACAGTCTCCAGCAGCGCTTTCATACCGGACCGGGCGAACACATTGTCATCGACAATGAGCAAGCGTAAGGACTTTCTCTGCTGTTGGTTTTTATCAGCCATCGTTCACACCGTATCCTTCAAGATAAAATCATTATAGGATTGGGAAAATTTTTCCACATCCGAGGAAAAGCAAATTCTCTGTAAACAAAAGAGACCGCTTTTTCAGCGGTCTCTTTACTCAATTTGCGGAGTCGCCTCCAACAAATGTTGGAGATCAAACAGGGAAATTCCCTAAGTATTCCCTAAAGAAGCATATCCCTCGCGCAGAGCATAAAGGGCTGCCTGCGTGCGGCTGGCAAGATGCAGCTTTCCCAAAATGCTGGTGACATGCGAGCGTACCGTCGCTTCACTGATGAACAATTTCCCGGCGATTTCCTGGTTGCTCATACCCTGCGCCACGCATTGTAATACTTCCACCTCACGGGAAGTCAGCGAGTCGACCGTGGGCAATTGCTCCACGGGATGTGCCATCTCCTGAATCAGCTTGCGCGCAATCTTAGGGTGCAGCGATGATTCACCTTGATGCACCTGACGGATGGCCTGCACCAATGCTTCGGGGCCGGAATGCTTAAGCAGGTAGCCCAACGCCCCGGCCTTAATGGCCGGAAAGACACGTTCATCCGTGGCAAAACTGGTCAGCACCAGGATGCGCGCTTCAGGGTTGGCCGCAACAATATGTTGAATGGCTTCAATGCCATCCATTTGCGGCATTTCCAGATCCATCAAAATAACGTCCGGTTGATGATCCTGTATTCCAAGGATCGCTTCCCGCCCGTTCGCAGCTTCTCCCACAACCTCTATATCCGGTTCGGTAGCCAGAAGCGCACGGATCCCGGAGCGAACAATCGCATGGTCATCGGTGATAAAAATCCGGATTGTACTACTCACAAGGCACCTCCACACGGACGACCGTTCCCATGCCGGATTGGCTGTGCAGGTATAGCTGCCCGCCCAGTTTTTCCGCACGTTCCTGCATGGAACGTAGCCCCAACCCGCCCCTGGTGGAAGATATCCCCGGATCAAAACCCACACCATCATCTGTAATTTGAAGCACGGTTTGATTTCCCTCCTGTGATAGTGAAACTGAAACTTTATTGGCCTGTGCAGATTTGAGGGCATTGTTTAAGGCTTCCTGCACAATCCAATACAGGTCATTTTCCATTTCGCGTGTAAGGTGAAGTTCTTCATCCATATTGACACTTGCTTCTACCCCGGTGCGGCCTTCGACCGCTTCCAACCGTGTGCGCAGTGCTGCGGCAAACCCTTCCGTCTCCAGTGCGGATGGACGCAGTTCAAAGATCAGCAAACGCATTTCACGCAGCGCCTGCTGGGCAGTATCACGCAGCTGGCGCAGGTGATCGGCAGCAGGCGCTAACATTCCTGCGTCAAGTTGACGCGCAGCCGCTTCAGCGTATAGTGTCTGGCTGTAAAGTGCCTGGGTGACGGAATCATGCAGATCGCGCGCCAGGCGGTTGCGCTCCCGGATCACAGCTGCTTCGGCTGCCTGCTCCCGCAAACGTACGTTTTCGGCAATTTTGCTTTCCAGGACAGCATTGATCTTTTCCAACTCCCGTGTTTGATAGCGCTGTTCGGCCAGCACCTGCTCAATACGCTCCGATTGTTGAACCACAACACGTTCCTGTACACTTAACAATTGGTCCAAGCTGGCAGCCTGCGAACGAAATTTTACAAAATCGTTTTGTGGAACACGGTTCAGAGGATCAGGCAACGACGGTTTGAAAACAGCAACTTTATCAAACGGCAGTATGGCCATCTTTACATTCAAGGCAAATGTCTTAAAATATTCGGTGGTCTCCCGGGGAATAAGCGTTCTTGAAAAAATGATCACAGTAAACAAATTGCCGCTGGGCAGCACCCCATAAAAACCCAGGACAGAACGAACGTCAAACGGGATGACAAAATGATCCTGGTCCGGAACATAAGCGTTCCCAACCGCATCCGGCACATGAAAGACATTGGAGGTTTTCTGTTCCAGCTCTACCAGAAACTCCGGGTCGGGAACGACAGATCTTTTCATCATAATACCGAACATATCTGAAACCTGGGTAAACATGGGGTTGGCATCCACAATTTCTTCGGTAAGCGGAAGGGCTTTGTAATAGACCGAATGCTGCCTATCGTTCCACTCCGGCCTTTCACCGGCCGTCGCTAGCAGAACCTGACAGCTTAATTCCGGATCTTCCGGCTGTCGTCCCAGCACCTTTTGAACATGTTTTTGCAAGTCATCTTTCAGCTCGTGGAAAGGATAGGTGATAAAAAATCGCGCCAGCAAACTGGTTGGCTCACCGGTTTCATCCCCCAGATTATCGTACAGATAACGGACGGTTTTATCGGCAACTTCTTCCATGCAGGTTGCCCCCATCCCAATTCGGCGCAGCGCAACACCACAAGTCGTCATATCTTTAAGACTGAACGCGGTCAAATCGTACATAAAAAAATTATACGGGGATTTTCCAGATTTATCCAAGTCCTACCTTATACTATCCATATATAAAACAACACTTCCCTCAAATGGGGAGTGTTGTTAAAACGACTTCATACATTCAGTTCAAATAACAAAGGGTCAGATCATTTCGTAAGCATTCTCACCATGTAATGCTGCGTCAAGGCCATCCAATTCCTCGGCTTCGGTCACTTTGACTTTGACAAATTTGTCAATCAACCACAATGCACCATAACTAAAGGCAAAAGCATAGGCGGCAGTAATCACCACGCTGAGCGTTTCATATAAGAAAAAGGTCGTACCTCCAAAAAACAGACCATTCGCTCCGTCCGGATTCCACGCGGTTGTGGCAAAAAGTCCGGTAGCAATACATCCAAGGACACCCCCAATTCCGTGAACACCCCATACATCCAGGGCATCATCCAACCCCATATGATTCTTGAAGGCTACGGCTAGGTAGCAAACACCACCAGCCAAAACACCAATGATGATCGATCCCGTAATGTTAACATACCCTGCTGCCGGGGTTATCGCTACCAGACCGGCAACAGACCCGGTTAACAGCCCAACAAATTTGGGTTTCTTTTCCAATGTCCATGCAATGAATAACCAGGTAAGCCCGGCAATCGAAGCGGCGATATCCGTATTCAAAAACGCCGTAGCCGTGATTTGATCAACACGCAATTCTGAACCGGCATTGAAACCATACCAGCCAAACCAGAGCAATCCGGTGCCCAGGGCAACCAGCGGAATACTATGGGGGCCGCGATCTACAATTTTGCGGCGCCCGACAAACAAAACGGAAGCAAGTGCCGCAAAGCCGGCCGTGGTATGAACGGCTGTTCCACCAGCAAAATCAAGCACGCCCCAGGTGGCAAATAATCCACCGCCCCAAACCATATGCGCAACGGGGAAATAGACAAACAACAACCATAAGGTCAGGAAAATCAGATAGGCGGTGAAACGCACCCGATTGGCAAACGCACCTGTAATCAAAGCGGGGGTAATAATAGCGAACATCATTTGATAAGCAACAAAAACCAGCAATGGAATATTGTTATTGGCTGAAAGCATATCGGTTGGCGTAATTCCACGCAGAAAAACGTGATCCAGGTTGCCGATGACGCCGCCCTGACCACCGCTGAATACCAATGAGTAGCCCACCAACCACCAGAGCATGGTTGTCCAGCCCATGGAGACAAAACTCTGGATCATGATCGAAAGCACATTCTTCCGACCCACCAGACCACCGTAAAAAAATGCCAGACCTGGCGTCATTAACATGACCAGACTGGTAGCGACTAACATAAACCCAGTGTTTCCAGTATCGAACATGACTGTTCTCCTTGTGATTTGAGACTTTAAGATAACATGGCAAGACAATGAAAAAGCCCGGCCTTATCCAATTGTAGATAAATAGGGCCGGGCAAAGATTCCAGCATTATTTCAGTATTATCGCAGAATTATTACCGGTGTTTTTGGAAAGTAGCTTCCTTTATTTTTATCTGGGAGAAAACATAACCTGCATTCCGCAGAGTACGGATCAATATAGGATGGTGCGGGTCAGATTCGATTTTCTGACGCAGACGTAAAACATGTGAGCGAATTAACCTGTCAGCTTCCTGCGATGTGATTTCCAGATAACCAAGGGCATTTTGGGCAATTTCACGCCCGCTTAAGACCCGCCCCACATGTTCAACCATATAACCCAAAATAGACGCCTGGTCTTCTGTCAACAAGACAGCACGGTCATCAAGGGTTACCAGCCTCTGTTCCCTATCAAAGCGAAAAACAGGTTCAACAGCACCGGATGCCGATAGGTTTTTATCTTGCGTATCCGATTCCATCCGGTCGGAATTCAAGATTTGTAAAGTATGCTGTGCCATTTCGATTAACTGTTTGCGTTGAAGCTGTGTAATATTTTTTTGAAGCGCCTGACGAACAGCCAGTTCAATATCTGCCATACGTTGTGGCTTAAGAAGATAATCAGCCGCTCCTGCTTTAACTGAGGCAATTGCACTGTTAAGCGTGGCATGAGCCGTCAACACAATCACTGTCAACTCAAGCTGTCGCTCACGGATATATTCCATAACCTGCACACCGTCCACTTCAGGCATACGCAGATCCAGCAGCAGCAAATCATATACCGAATTCTTTAATCGTTCCAACACCTCCCTGCCGTTTGCAGCGCCTTCCGATTGGTAACCACTTAGCTGCAGGGCGCGTACCAACGCCCGGCGGGTATTCTCTTCATCATCGGCGACTAAAATACGAGCCGGATAATTCACTTCGTTCACGTTCATGTCAGACCTTGTATGACGGGTAAGTTAATATAAAACGTAGAACCTTCTCCAGGTTCGCTCTGAACAGTGATCTGCCCGCCGTTATGCTGGATAATGCTCTGGCTGACAGCAAGCCCCAACCCGGTTCCGTTGAGTTTTGTTGTGTAAAAAGGCTCAAAAATCCACTCCACTGTATCCGCTTGAATGCCTTTGCCGGTATCTGAAAAGGATATTTCCACCTGTGTATCTTTAACCTGGGCCGAAATATCCAACCGTCCGCCGTCCGGCATATTTTCTGAGGCATTAATGATCAAATTCAGGCAAACCTGTTCCAGCTGATCCGGAGAGACGAATACTGCAGGCAGGTCAACAGGGAAGTTAACCGAGGTTTGAATCCGGTTGGATTGCAGTTTCTTATACGCCAGGGACAGCGCACACTCGATGAAGGAAGACACCTGCACGGTCTGCATTTTCGATGAACGTGGGCGAGAAAAGGCCAGAATGTCATTAACAATCTTTGTCAGCCGTTCAGTTTCTTTACGAACAATATACAGACAGTTTTGGTGTTCATGACTATCAATTGGATAATCAATTGCCAGTTCAATATTTGCAGACATAGCCTGCAAAGGATTATTGATCTCATGCGCCAGCGAGGCCAGTAAACGGCCCATGGCAGCAAGGCGTTCCGCGTGCATGGCAGATTGTTCGGCAAGCTTACGTTCCGTGATATCCACGCCAATTTCAAGAGTGAGGTGCGCACCGTCATTGTCGACAAACAAGTTGTCATAAGCCATGTAGGTGTGTCCATTATCTGCAACCCATTCTCCAACCTGGGCTGCATCCCTTTGATCCTCTCGTGAAGTGGGACATGTCTCACAAGGCGCATCCAATCCATGCAGAATTTCATAACACTTGCGCTGTCCGGGATCACCAAACATCTGTCGAAAAGTACGGTTCGCAAAACGGATGGAAAAATCAGGATTTTTCAAATAGACATAAGCAGGCAACAGGTCAAGGACGTTAAACAGTCGCTGGCGTTCATCCCTCAAAGATTGTTCGGAGGTCTTCAACCTCAACATGGCCTGTTCTGTCTGCTTTGCTTTCAGCATCAGGCTTACGCGTTGACGCAGTACAAGAGGATGAATGGGACGTGTCAGGATATCGGTTACGCCAAGACGAAACGCGGGCTCAACCCAGTGCGCACCATACTGGTCTATGATCAACAATACCGGAAGCGTAGCCGACTTATCCAAAGAACGGGTGGCTGATATCAGGGACTCAAGTTCCGGAAGCAGTTCGGGAGAAGAATAAGGGAACCACAAAATGGCGAGTTCAGGTACTTCATCATTCGGAAGCTCAATGGGAATTTCTCCCATATTCGCGGCGTGAAAACGATACCTGTCCGGCGCAAGTGCATTTACCAATCGTTCCATCTTGATTTTCGTATCGGTGAGCAGCAATAGTAAGGGGCCGGTCTGAATGGTTGTCATTTTGGGTCCGTGAAAGTCGGATTGGTAAATTTCTATTCAAAATATCTTACACGATAAATCGAAAAACAGGAATGGGGGATATTCTTATTCCAGAATGGGAAATGAAACGATTTTTTCAGTCCGATAATGGAATTCTTTTGCTCCAGTGTATCCTGCCTATTGCTACGGGTTCCACTCATAGGGTGTCAAATAGGCCAGGCACCTGAACCCGTGTTTGGCGAGAATGGGCTGGCTATCGGGGCTGGCATCCACCTGCAGGAAACGGTATCCTCTCTGGCGGGCTTCACGTGCCCGAGCGGACAGCAAGGCCGTATAATAACCACGTCTGCGGTACTGTTTGAGCGTAGACCCGCCCCACAGCGTGACAAAAGAAGTTGAAAGCAGGTAATGCGTCCAGGCGGCGCTGACCACCCGCCCATCCTTCCAGACTACAAAAACACTGAGATGATCAGGGTGATGTTCCAGATCATACTTCATTCCGCGGGCGAACCCTGAGACGTCCCCGCTCCACACTTCACTTTCCATGCGTACAATCTCATCCACACCTTCCGGAGTAGTGATATGCTGCACAGCAGAAATGTCCATCCTCCAGTATTCTTCAGGCAGGTCATTAATATCCGCTATCATAAGTGCTCCGGGATCACCGGCGGTGAAACCATGCGCCAGCAATCGCTCCGGCAGGTCAGGAGGCTGGTCATAGCTGTAATACTTCCACTCAAAATCCGTGTTGAGCCCTTTGAAATAACCGATCTGGTCTTGAATGGCGTTTTCTGCGGTATCAACAGTCAGATCGGACCAACTGATAAGTCCTCCTCCATTGCCAATTCCAATCAGTGTGTAGCGTACCAGATGCGGCAGCGCTTCGCGCCGCATCCGTGTCCATTCACACTCACGCCGTACTTCTTTATTAAAAATAGCAAGGATTTCAGCATCCTTCAAATTTACCCTTCACTTTCCCGGTTTACGATAATCTCGTAATGCTGTGATCGCTGGTCGAAATGGGACAATACGGCCCTGGCCTTTTCGGGTACGACAGCTTGTTCGTAATCACTCCCCGCGAATTCTGCCACGGATTCCAGCGAGTCAAAGGTCATGATCGTGATAAATTCAATCTCTTCACCGACCTCCCGCCGGAGCAGTTGAATGCCTTTATAACCGAGAATATGACGGTTCTGAATGCCTGTAAAGATTTCCTCCCGCAGCAATGCTTCGTAAATATCTGCGTTTTCGTGGGTGGTCCACCCATGCCAGATTCTGCTGATCATCCTGATCTCCTTTCCATCTATTCTACAAAAACATCGCCGAGGCAATGTGTAAATTGTAAATGTTCCTGCCTCATTTCTCATTTGTGGATAAGTTAGCCCAAGTCAGGGTCCGGCAGTTTATTCCTGCTCTGAGATCATTCACAAACTTTTCAATTTCATCTGTGTATGTCTGGGGCAGCGTCATGTGAACTTCATGGGCGCCGGATATCTCGACATACTGAAGGTCGCCGACCAGAGAAATAATCCGTTCCAGGTCATCATCATCTATTGCACCCATTATTCCCCAGGTCTCATGTCTGGAAGCTTTCACCCGCAGAAGGAGCATGGGGCACCCAACTCGTTTCAATGTCTCTTCGGGCAAAAAATCTTTACTCAGGTCGCCATCCAGCGTGGCACGGGAGAAATCGGTATCGTATTCAGATAAAAACTTAATTCCGGCTCTCATGTTGAATGGCAAAAAAGGGATGTCGTAAGGATTGTTGGGGCGCAAAGTTCGATTTAACCGAATAATAAAGAATATCATCTTTACGATGAAGGGAGGTATCTTCAAAAGCTCCGATTTCCCTTCGGCAGGGATTCCGCTCTCCGAGAAATATCCTTCCAGATCGCGGTTTCCCGGCTTTCCAAGAATATTTACGGCCAATTCGAAATTACGGGCCATGAGTTTCTCATCCTGTATGCGCGGCCAGATGGAAGAAAAGATGGGTGGGTCTTCTGCAATGACCGCCAAAACATCTTCGGGAGCATTGGCTGCAAGCCAGATCGCCAACACACCGCCAGAAGAAAGCCCGGCCACCAGTGTGGTTTTTCGAATCACTTCTCGAATGAAGTGCTTCAGATCGTTGCCGCAAATATTGTAGGAATAGTGTCCTGGAGTCCAGGTTGATTTTCCATGTCCTCTCAGGTCAGGAACAAAAACGTGGAATTTTTTAGAAAGCTCCGGCAAGACCAGTTTGTATCCCTGCCAGGATTCCATCTGGCCCGGAATCAACAACAGAGGAAGACCGTTATCGGGACCAACCACATAATTGAGAACCACGTCGTTGATCACAAAATTAAGTTCCTGAAAACCATCCGGTATTCCATCCACTTTGATATGCGCTGTTTTAGCCATAATCCATTTTCCCTTTTTGCTTATCTATGCCTGTATTGCTGCCCGGCGAATGGGTTTAACAACTGCGGTGTTCAGGAAGGCACTCTTGCTTCTTGATTTCTGCCGCAGATCACATCCGTCCGCTGCGATTGAGTCTGGAAGCAAGGCTGGCCACCTCGTCCCTTTTCACATCTGTCTACCACAACATCCAACCGTTATGCCAACAAGTATTGACCTTCAATTTTCACTACCGCTCCGCCGCCAAACCACACTCGTATCTCACCTGCATTGGTCTGCCGGGCAAAAAGCCGGACGAAATTCGGCGTGTCTCGAAATCCATTCTGCTCAATCCGGAAATTTTCTCCTTCCCACAACCCGTGTGCCAGAAGGTAATACCCGAAAGCCGAATTTCCGGACCCGGTCGCCGGGTCCTCCAAATATCCAAAGGTTGGAGCAAAGACACGCGTCCGGTACCGGCTCTCCTCAAAACGGACTTCCGGGGAATAGACGAGAACGATATCCACCCCAATACGGATACAGAATTCTTTGAGCGTCTCCAGATCCGGCCGAACATCGAGAATGGATTCTAACCCTGCCATCGGAACGATCAAGGTTTCCAGCCCGCCGTTCACAATCTGAACCGGCCAGGATGGGTCCAGGTCTTTCAGACCGCAATTCAATGCCGCCGCGATATCCGCAGCGCTGACCTCACTTCCGGAAAACCGGGCCGGAGGCGCAGAGATATAAACGCTTTTCTCGTCCCGATAGCGGTTCTCAACCTGTAAACGGGCGCTGCGGGTCGCCACGGTCAATGTCGATTTTGAATGCAGCGCTGTGCTGCTCGCGACCAGATCGTTCAAAATAGCAATTGTGGCGTGGCCGCAGAAGGCCACTTCCCGCTCAGAAGAGTAGTAACATAACTCGTAGTCCGTTCCCGTTCCCGGACCGACATACCCGACCTCACTCACAAACCCTTTCAATTCTTTTGCGATTTGCAACTTTTCATCCTCGGAAAGTTCATCCAACCGGTCAAGATAGATCACCGCAGCGGGGTTCCCGGAAGAATGTTCCGTAGCAAACGCGTCAATTTTTTTAAACCGGAGACTTTTCATAAATTTTCTTTAACCTTTCTGTTTCCCTGACCGGTGGTACCACCGGCACACGTTCGGTGAAGGAGATTCTCAACCTGCTAACCATTCAGCATCCTCTCTATTTTTTCCAGCAGATCATCCAAGATGCTTTCATAAGAAGGACCGACGTTGCCGGTGTCGAGATCAATCATGGGAGTCGATTCAATTTGGGATACCCAACTTTTAACAAGGTCTTCCATTACCTCCAGGTCTTCAATTTTCGAAATATCCAGGCCCCGGTTCCGGTTCGTTTTTCTGCGGATAATAACCGGGATCGGCGCGGAAAGTTTGATGATCAGATCCGGCGATGGAAGGAGCTGCCGTAAAGTGAGATACATGCGCTCGCAGAGAGCAAACTCCGCATCGCCCAGATAACCTTTTCGATAAAACAATTTCGTGAAAACGTAAAAATCCTGGTCCAATCCCCCATCCTGAACCCCGATCAGGTTATTCTGTCTGGCATAAATTTCCTGTTCCGCGCGAAACAAAAGATAATCGATTTGATTCGAGAGCGAAAACTTCTTCAAATCATCGGAAAATTGCTGCTGGAAAGGGCGTTCTTTATGCTGTTCCAGAAGGGCATGATAGGAAGCGGCTTCACACAGCTTCCTAGCGAGCGTGGTTTTCCCCGTACCGGAATTGCCAATGATCGTAATTAATTTTCCCATCGTATTGCCAACAAATTGTTAAACCCGATTCTCAGAACACCGTACTTTTTCGCCTTGCAATACAGAACAACACAGAAGGAGCAGCCGTCTTTTTAATGCTCGGCCAGGAAGCTTTCAACGTCCGCAATGAAGATCAGGGTCTCCTGCTCAATCCGTTCTGTCAAAGAATCCAAATCGCTGAAATCCGGGTCCTCAACCAGCGTGTGCTCCAGGATCGAATCAGCGTCCTCCGTCGTGGGCACAAGATGATATGGCTTCCAACCATTTTCTTTAAACCATTCCCAATATTCCATCTGAACCTGTTTGTTATATCCGCCCAGCCACACTTCAAACCGGAATGCTTCGTGGAGAAAAACGATTGCAACCTTCAAACCCCGTTGTTTTAACGCTTCCGGGGTAAAGGAAAAATAGGTCATATCCATATACCCGGAATAAACGCTGCCGGAGATGAAATAATCCGGGTATTTTTTCTTGAGATATGTCCTTAGACCCATCATGTATTCCATCAACCCCCGGTAAGCCTTTTGAATCACTCCCTTTTCCAGTTGTCTCCGGTATTCGTTCATCACTTCCTGAAAGGTTCCCATTTTTTATCCTCCTGATAAGCGTTGCAGCAAACAGTTTTTTGGGGTTTGTTATCGCTATAAGTCCTTCCCTCACGCTGCTCACAACCATTTTAATTATAGCCCGCTTGCTTCGTCACAACCAAAAAGGTCTTCTCAATTCTTCTCGTTGATGTTCATTTCCGCCTGGTGTTTAATCTCTCGGCATTATCCACCTGACCGGTTCACCCGCTCTCAGTCTCTTATCTCCCCGCCAGTTTATGTTGAATGCTGCCCAATAGATTTGACAATCCTACAAAAGAAGACGGGTTATTGAAGGATTGTAGTTGCTATCATGACGTTGTACAATAAAACTGTACTGATCTCCTTGACCAGTAGTTCAAACATCAGGGGTATCTTCGTCGCAGGTCCGTGTATCAAGCAGGACATCCATGAACTGGACAAACTTTCTCAGCTCTCCCTGGCCTTACCTTACAACTACAGCTCTGGCTGTTTTAATTGGTTGGTATGTATGGAAGCAACCCCTGCGCCCCGGCACTCGTTACTTTCGCTGGTTAGTTTGTATCTGGTTTATCTGGTCCGTTGTGGCTGCACTGCACAATCTGACCCCATCCCTATCTATTCGCTACGTTTTGTGGGTGGTTCAGGGCATATGCCCACTGCTGGGGCCGCCGCTTGTTTTAATGATCGTGCTGGAGTACACGGGAAATGAAAAGTGGCTGGCCCGGCGCAGTCTGAACCTGCTGTTTCTCCCTGCGCTCCTAGGCGTGGTTCTATCGGTCTTCTGGCCCAATGCTATCGGCACAATTGAGAATCACTCAGGCTTTCAGGTGTTTGTAGGTTCTAATCTGGTGCGTTGGGGGTTCTATGCTTATTTCGTGGCTGTAATGCTATCCACAACCATAGTGCTGTTTGCCTGCCTGCTGCGTTCGCCAGCCTTCTGGGCGCCCCTTTCACTGCTCATCTTAGGACGTATCATACCGATAATCGGATATCTCGTTCCCAACCCACAACAACTTTCCGTTCCGCCAATCCAGACCGGACTCCTATTTCTCGATATCACGATAGTATTGTATTTCGTGGCTTTATACAGCTTTCAAATTCTGCGCATCAGTCCTGTAGCCCGTGACACAGTCATCTCCCGAATGCCATACAGCCTGCTCGTGCTCGATGCAGAGAATCGTCTTGTGGATTTCAATGCCTCTGCACAGACTTTGCCGGGGGTGCCGGGTAAACTCACCCGGCGGCAGCCAATCTCTCAGCAGCTGCCCGGCTGGTGGAACCAGCTTGTTCCATTGGTAGGCCCCGAGATTATTTTCCGGGATGTCGAATTTTCGAATGATACGGACACACGAATCTTCCATGTCACCAGCCTCCCGTTACTGCAGGTCAGCGGCAGGCTGGTGGGACAGGCGTTTTTACTGGAAGATGTAACTATGGCGCGCCAGGCCGAACAGCAGCAGGCGCAGGCGCAGCAGGCGATGGCAACACTGCAGGAGCGCGACCTCCTGGCGCGCGAGCTGCACGACGAACTTGCACAAGAATTAGCCTTAATCAACCTTCAGGCCCAGCTTGCAAGCGACTTGCTGGAGATGGGACAAACGGAACAGGCCCGAACACAACTGCAGCTCCTGGCGAAGGAAGCCCGCCAGGCCCAGGTGGATGTGCGCGGAGAGATCAGCAAGCTGTTGCACAGCATGACCACAGGAGAAGGTTTCCATGGAGCGCTCAGGCGTTTCATCCACACCTTTCAGGAAACCCACGGGATTGCCGCGGAATTTATTCTCCCTCAGAATCAGACTTCGATCTCCTTTAAACCCTCCACCGAGGTACAACTGCTGCGGATCATACAGGAAGCCTTTACGAATATTCGCAAGCACTCTCAGGCAACTCGGGTGCGGATCGTTTTGACAAAGGGACCAGAGTGCGCAGAGCTTACGGTTGAGGATAATGGAATCGGGTTTGAATCCGACCGTTTGCCTGCTGTCCGGCAAACGTACGGGCTGGGCATCATGTCTGAGCGCGCGAAGGAGTTTAACGGTCGGATAGAAATCAACTCCCGACCGGGGGAAGGAACAAAGATTACAGTGCTCATTCCCACCAACGACAAACGGTGAATCAAACAATGCATATCGCTTAACGCAGTTAGGAGCTCTGATGAGAGTTTTGTTGGCCGACGACCATGTTCTCTTTCTGGATGGGTTGCGTAACCTCCTTACCTTGCACGGCGTTCAGGTAGTTGGCACCGCCCGCAATGGTCTGGAGGCGCTGGAGAAAACCCTCCAGCTGCGTCCCGACATTGTCTTGATGGACATCCGCATGCCGGACTGCGATGGCGTCACTGCGACGCGATTGATCAGGGCCGAGTGGCCGGAATGCAAGATCATCATGCTCACTACTTCCACTGAGGAACCCGACTTACTGGAAGCGATCCGCAGCGGCGCAAGCGGTTATCTGCTCAAGTCTCTGGAAACCGGCCCGTTCCTGACATACCTGGACGGCGTGATGCGCGGCGAGGCAGCTATTTCCCGCGAGCTGTCCAGGGTTCTGCTAAAAACGGTTGCCCGCCAGGAAGAGATAGGCTTGCCCGAGCGGGAAGCCTCAGAGGAGCTGGTGACTCTGACTGCGCGGCAGCTTGAGATCCTGCATCTGGCTGCACAAGAACTTACCTATAAAGAGATCGCGGAATATCTCTCTGTGAGCGAGCACACCATCAAGTATCACATGGGCGAGGTTTTACAACGCTTAAACGTCAAAAACCGCCAACAAGCGGTTGCTTATGCTCTCAACAGGGGCATGATCCGGCGTAATTAGCCAAAACCGGCCTGCCAGCTTTTACACTCCCCCAAGTCTAGTCCCCCTCAAGTGGAACTAGACTTTTTTTATCCTCTCAGGGAGTAGGAAACGGGAAGCGTTTGGCGGATACTGTGCATAGGGTTATTCCACTTCCAGAGAATCGGGCGTGCAAATGAAAAGGGTTCTATTGTGCGGTAATTCCTTGTTTATCTCCGGGCTGCAAGCCAGCCTGGAGATTGCGCTTGGATTAGGTTTGCAATGGATCGAACCGCAGCCGGACCGTATCCGGGAGCGGATTAAAGCGTGGAAACCGGAAGTGTTGATCCTCGAAACCGGCCTGTTGAAAGACAAATTTTCCCTGTCGCTGCTGCAAGATTTTCCACAATTGAAATTGATCGGGCTGGATATCGAGGAGAATCAGCTGCTGGTAATTTCCGGTTCGGCTTCCAAACAGCCCACAACCGAGGAATTGCTTCACATGATCGAAGCATAATCCGAAATCATCGCGTTGAAATCGAAAGGAGATCAAAATGAAAATCAAATGGGCATTCTCACTACTTCTCACCCTGGTCATTCTGGTGAGTATACCTGGCATCGCTTCAGCCCAGGACTATCCAACGACGTATATTGACAACGTAACCGTTGATCAGTCTAACAAGGAAGCAACCTTTGAATTTCACAGCGACCCGGCAGGGGCAGAGCTGGTTTGCGCTATTTACGCGGTACCCCTGACATTTCCACCCCCTACAATCACCTTTGATTGGCAGCCATGCACCAGCCCGCATACCGAAGCCAATCTCCAATATGGGAGCGGCTATTTTTTCGCCGTAAAGCCGGCAGATGCCCCCGAATCAACGCCCTATCTTGCCCTCCAGCCATTTGCCATTGATTATCCTTATGCGGTTATCGATACCGGTCCGGAACCAACGATCTATGATACAATTGCGACTTTTGAATTCCACAGCATCCCGGATAATATGCCGATGTTGTGCCGCTTTCAAGGAGAGGGTTCAACACAAGATTCCTGGTACAGCTGCACCAGCCCGCAGACTTTCACCGGCCTGGTGCCCGGCAGCGTTTACACATTCGATGCAAAAGCCGAGGACCAACCCGATCAACAAGTCTTTTCCTGGCCTTTTATGATTAAATGGCCTGAAGTAATGATCGACAGCAGCGCCCCCGATCCAAATAGCACAACGGCCTCTTTTACCTTTCTTAGCACTCCCGATAATACGCCGTTAGAATGCGCCATCCAATACGAAGGCGGAGGGGACTTAATCTGGTCGGATTGTACCAGCCCGCAGGTCTTCACCGACCTCATCGCCGCTCGTCATTATGTTTTCGCCGTAAGAGTGAAAGCTTATCCTGATATTATGGATTTCGAGGATTGGTGGATCATGCCACCCACAACGATCATCGACAGCGGGCCGGCTGCCACCATCTACAACATCGAAACGACGATTTCTTTCCACAGCAATCCGGCTGTCCCGGTATATCAATGCGCCCTGATCAAAGATGGAGACCTGACTACCAACTTATACGACTGCACCAGCCCCGCAGAAATCACCGGGCTCACTTACAATGACTCCTATCAATTTATAGTAATGGCCAAGGGTGCCCCACCACTTCCTGAATATTATACCCTCCTCACCTGGACGGTCCAGCTGCCCACTGTGATCATCGACAGCGGCCCGGCAGGCACCACTTACAGCTCAGGCGCAACTTTCACTTTCCACAGCGACCCGGCGGGGGTTCCCCTGGAATGCGCGCTGATCAGCCTGGGGAACTCCCCCACGTGGGAAGCATGCAGCATCTCTGAAACCTACACCAACCTTACCCCTGACCTTCCATATGCCTTTCTGGTAAGGGCAAAAGGAGCCCCGGATGATTCGGTAATCAGACGAGACTTTACACCAAAAAAACAAACCCAGGCGATCACTTTCGGCCCACTCTCCGGCAAAACTTACGGCGACTCATCGTTCACGATCAGCGCGACAGCCTCATCAGAGCTTCCGGTCAGCTTCAACGCTGCGGGCCAGTGCACCGTCTCGGGGAATACTGTAACCATCACCGGCGCAGGTTCCTGTGCGATCACCGCCAATCAGGGCGGTGACGATAGCTGGTCTGCCGCAGCGCCGGTCACTCAATCCTTCGACATTGCCAAAAAGGAAGCCAGTGTCACAGCGAACAACCAGAGCAAGATTTACGGCGATGCGAATCCGGCCCTAACGGCAACAGTAACGGGACAGGTGACAGGCGATCCCATCCACTACAGCCTGTCAACGACTGTAACCAGTCTTTCAGGTGTTGGTCCATACCCAATCTCAGTGACCCTCGGCTTGAACCCCAACTACGATATCACTGCAGTCAACGGGAAATTGACAGTCAACCCGAAAGCTGCTTCCGTCAGAGCGGATGACAAGATTAAAATCTACGGCACAGCTAACCCAGTGTTGACCGCGACCGTGGCCGGGCAAGTTGTGGGGGGCGATCCAATCGTCTACACACTATCCACCACCGCAAACACCCTTTCCGGTGTGGGAGACTACCCCATCACGATAATATTAGGCTCTAACCCGAACTACTACGTCACCGGGATCACCGGCAAGCTGGTCGTCAATCAGAAACCGGTGACGGTTACGGTCGCCGACAAGAGCAAGACCTACGGCGATGACAACCCGGTACTGACGGCTGCTGTAGCGGGAGCCGTGCCGGATGGCGACGAGGTCCTTTACAGCCTCGCCACAACTGCCGGTAAGTTCTCCAATATTGGGGATTACCCGATCACGGTAGTGCCAGGCGACAATCCAAATTACAACGTCACCGCCAACGATGGAACGCTAACGATTCATCCAAAGGATGCCACAGTGATGGCTGATGATAAGGGCAAGACCTATGGGGATGAGAATCCGGTGTTCACGGCCTCGGTGACAGGCCAGGTTGTGGGCGGTGTTGAAGTCGCCTACACCCTGTCCACCACAGCGGAAAATTGCTCAAAGACCGGCGAATACCCAATCACGGTTGTGCCGGGCCACAACCCGAACTACAATGTCACCGCGATTCCGGGCAAGCTGACTGTCAACCAGAAAGATGCAACCGTAACCGCCGATGATAAGATCAAGAGCTATGGACAGGACAACCCGGCACTGACGGCGACCGTAAATGGCGAAGTGTGCCAAACAACGGTGCAATATAAACTGGACACAACCGCTGTCAAGCTTTCGCCTGTGGGCTATTACCCGATTACCGTAACGCTGGGCGAGAACCCCGATTACAATGCCAGCGCAACCGATGGCACCCTGACAGTCGAACGGGCGAACCTGACCGTCACGCCATCGGACGGTGAGGTTGAGTACAGCGATCCCGGTCCTGATGATTTCACCTTTACCTATGCGGGCTGGATTGAAGGCGAGGGACCGGTCGAACCGTACCTGACCACCGCACCGGAATGCTCAACCACCTGGACGCCCGGCAGCCCGGCAGGCACCTATCCCATCACCTGTTCCGGCGGTGCGGCCCCCAACTATGAGTTTATTTATAAGGAAGGCACTTTCACCGTAACCAGGGAAAACGCTGCGATCACTTATACCGGCGACACGCAAGCTACGACCGCCAAAGCCGGCGCAAAGGCCACGATCCGGTTTGCGGCCCTGGTGGAGGAAGAGCAGGATGACTGGCTGGGAGAAACGCTGGGAGAGCAGCTCGTCCGGTTCGACGTCTTCAGTTTTGGCGATACAACCGACAGCACGCCTCTGGCTTTCTGCACCGCCCCCGTTGTAGATATCGTCAACGGCCATGGAAACAGCAGCTGTGAGCTGGACCTGCCCGCTGCGGATCCGTATCAGGTGAGGATCAGCCTGGTGAACAATGATTACTACACGGCCGAATACGAAAGCATCGTTGTCCTGGTCAATGATCCAGGAACGGGCATGGCTGCCGGCGGCGGTTGGCTGATCGATCCCGACACCGGAACCCGGGCTAACTTTGGACTTTCTACCAGATTCCTGAAGAATGGCAGAGTTCAGGGGAACAGCATGTTCGTCTACCGGGTCACCACGGACCTGAGCACGATCCTGCCGGAAGCACCGGCCGGTGTGCGTGATTACAACTGGATCATCAAGAGCAACGCGATGCAAGGTTTGAATATCTACGATTGCCCGGAAGGTGAGAAGGCCGGCTGCAAGGCCACTATTACCGGTAAGAACAATATCCAGGCTGTTGACCGGTTGACCGGCGTGATGTACAGCCTGGGGGGGAACTACCAGTTCCAGGTGGATGTCAGCGACAACCGCGAGCCAGGCTTACCCGCGAGCGCAATCCCCGACCAGTTCGCAATCCGGGTCTGGAGCACGAGCAGCGGCACTTACCATATGCTTGGACAAACCTACGATGCGAATGGGATGTTATTGGCGCCATTGGACATTTCCGGCGGGAACATTCAGGTAAAAGATAAGTAACATTTCCACGATATCGAGCGGCGAGAAGATCGTCTGTCTCAAAACAAAGACAGCCCGCCATTCCATCGGCGGGCTGTCGGCCTGAAAACAACCCAAAAGCGGAAACTACGCGAACTGAATACCTGTTTGTTTTGAGGTGTGGAGCGTGAGTCGGTGTGCAGGCAGTTGCCAAGCAGCAATCAGATGCCGCTTACCAGATACCGGGGATGAGTCGGCAGGGTACTTTCCGAACATAGTCCTGGTAGCCCGGCAGTTCAGCCTGAAGCATGGCATCCTCCAGAGACGTTCTGATGATCATCAGAACCATCGCAATGATTCCGGGAACCAACGCCCACCACGAGCCCAACAGGAAGGGAACGCTGACGGACTGGAGGATAAATCCCACGTACCCTGGGTGCCGCACAAACCGGTAAGGCCCGGTGCTGCATACCGTATGGCCGCGATCACTCTGAATGCCGACCGCCGTTGAGAAATACGCATTGGCGATCATGGCCCACGCAGAGAACCCCAATCCAACTACAAGCAAAACGGCTCCCGCAATATGCCACGCTATGTTGAGGTCCCGGCTCCAATCAAAGCGCACATCCAGCCCGGCCACCAGGGGAAGCACAAAGTAGATCGCCGCGCCCCACAGACTGCCCACGACCTTGTCCCAGCCCTTCGTCTCCTGGGGTTGCCCCCGCTCCGCGATGGTTTCGACACTGGTGCGGAGCATGATGGAAGCATTGATTAAAACGCTCACCAGACAGATCCCCAGGTAAACCCAAGCCCATAACCAGTTGAGCCGGCCTGCCCCCAGAAAGAGAATAGCAGCAATCATGATCAGAAAGACTGCGATGGTTACAGCTCGTTTGAGGATACCTGCTGTAATATTTGGATGGTTTTCAGGTGATGAGATATCCAATTTTGTACTCATACAACCTCCCATTTAAATTCAGGACAGCCAACAGCCGGAACCCGAACTGACTGGGGCAATTTCTATGCACAAAAGTCGAAAGGAACTTTTATCTGGACGCGATCACTTCGACTTCGCGCCACCCCACCCAGGAGGGACTGCTTTGCGTCGTGACCCGAATATAACGAATAGCTTCCAGTGGATCAGCGATAGGCACACTGAGCAGGTCCATGTCAGCCGTTGTGCCTGCAAATGTATACACAAGGACATAAGCATCACCGGTTTCCGGTCCCCGGACAAAGACCTCGTGTCTGGTTTCTCCTGCCGGAGACTGCGTGACCAGCAAATTGATTTCCGCGATGGCCTGGGGGCTTCCCAGGTCGATCTCAATCCACTGTGGAGCAAAGTCGCCACTTCCCCACCAGGTATCGAAGTTGCCATCGACCGCCATCCGCACCTCAAACCCGGGCATGTCGCGCGAGGCTTTCACGCTCTTGCCAAATGCCAGGTTGGCACCGGGGCCTTCGGTACGGAAGCCCAGCGCCGAGGGATTGTTAAAATACGTGTTGACAAACCAGGTAAAGGTGTAGGGATCCGTCTCGGGAAGGGTAAGGTCCGGGTGATCATGCCAGGATTGAAAAACCACATGGTCTGGTTGGCCACCGGCGGCCATTTCGTAAGCTTTGACCCTTTCGCCTGCGTTCGAAAGCCAGACCTCGTCGCTGCGATCGTTCCAGCCGCCAAAGTAGATGATCCCAAATTCGATCCCTCTCGTTCTCAGGAAGGTTTCGATCTCTTTCGTGCCCTGCGGCCAGTCCGGCTGCGAATAGTTCAGGTCCATGTGGAGGAACCCCAGATCTTCCCCCACGATGTCTTTGTAGGCATTAACCCATTGAGCGATCTCGTCAACGTCGTGCCCGACGGTCTCGATATCACCGAAGACCACTTCCGGGAAGACACCTCTGATCGCTGTGATAAAACGGGCTGCATTCCGGGCGACCTCTTCGGCCGACCAGTGGCAGGCGTTTGAGCTGGTGTCCAGTACTCCGGCATCGTACGGGTGATCAAAAGCCACAAAGCGGACCGTCCCTCCGGCGTTTTGGATTCGCCGCGCGATGAGCAGGCCTTCTTCAACCCCGGCGAAACCCTCGATGCCGCTGCCGCAGGCTTCCGTCGGCGTAAGGGGACCTGCTTCAAAAGCAATCGCCACACCTCGCCGGTTCAAATCGGACACCACCTGGCGCAGTTCGGCATCCGTTGCGTGATAGGCCACCCACTCACCATACAGTTTAAACACCTGAACGCGGCCGGCCGCTTCTTCCCACGGCGCGTTCTCAGCGAAGAGACTCATGAAGTCTGTTGAACCAGTGAACGGACGGCCGGAATGAGTAGGCAACGGCGGGAGCGGGGCGAACCACACCAGAGGGCGCGGGGACAGGTCTGGGGTGGCATAGGGCGTGGCCGTTGAAGTAGCTGTTGATGTTGCAGTCCAGGTTGCAGAGGGTAAGGGAGTAGGAGTCCAGGGTGTGGTGGGCGCGGCAGCAGCCTCTTCGATAGCGGGGCTGCATCCGGTCAGGCACATGGTGAGGAGAAGGGTAAAGGAGACTATGCGGTTCATTTTGTCCTCCTCTTGAGCTTTTCCTTATCGGGCTGCCCAACAATCGATACGGAAAAATGCAGTATCGATTGCTAAAAGATTGATTTGTCGATCAATCCCGTTGATTTGATTATATTCATTTGATCCATCCACTACAATCATCAGAAAGAAAAGGAAAAATGGGGAAGCGATCTAAAAATTCCGGATCAGACTTAAAATACTCTCGAGCAAAGTCTGATGCCGTTAACAACAAAGCGCCCTCCCAATGAAAGGGCGATTCACTTTCTTCTCAATCTCTGGCGCGGCGGGTTGGTATGCCACTAATGCCGGGTGAACCCCTTGACCGGTAGACCGGTCTTACCGCCCCTCACCACAGGTCGATCATTTCTACTCGATCGGGCATACCGCTTCCACCGGGATGGCAATACGCTCGAAAAATTTTTCGTCCTGTTTCTCATCCGCGCATTCCGGCAGATCCAATACCCCGGCAACCTTTTCCGGGATTGACATCAGCGGGCCGTCCGCGTCCGGATCGTCATAGATATAAACACTGCCGGTCCAACTTCCCTCCTGACCCGGCTTGATGGGAATATTCCCCATCCAGTGAAATTTCTCGGTGTGTGCGTAGCCGTCCTGATCGTGCTGGTAGAAATAAACCCGGACACCGGTATCTTCCTGATTGTTCTTGATGGTATAGGAATATTCGCAGTACCGCGTGCCGTATTGATTCGTTCCCTGGCTGGTAATCGTGCCGATGATTGCGAGGGAAGAAGTGCCGTCGCACGCGACCCGATCGAGGTCCTGGAACTCATCCTCGGCGGCAACCCAGGGGTTTTTTGCTCCGGGCATCGAGAGGCAGCTCACAGACAGGATCAGAAGGATCAAAAGAAGAGGAAGAATCTGGCGATACGATCGTTTTGACATGGTTCACTCCTTATCCAACATCGCGTTGGCACATCCACTTTTTCCGGGTGCTTGGGGTGCAGCAGTTGGCTGCCCGATGAGTTCAATCCAAAAAACTTCCCGTAAATATGCCAATAAATGGAGGAGTTACTTCAATCCCGTTGAATTGATTATAGCGATTTAACCACGTTGGTTCAATTTCCGAAAAGGAAAGCCGGAATGGATGAAAGGATGAACACCCCCGGATGCCATACTTCTCCATTCCTTTTTTATCTACCCTACTCACTTCATTTCAGCCAAACTGTTCGTTCCTGCCAGCACATCCTGCTGGAAAATCTTTCTGATTTTTTCAGGTTCCTCAAATATAGGGCTGTGAGCCGACTGCTCAAAGGTGTAAAAACCTTTTACCGGCGCTTCAAGTTTCTCGAAATAGTCCTTTGCCAGGGTGTAGGAACAGGTGTAATCATATCTGCCGTGAAAGAAATAGACCGGCAGATCAAGCGCTGTCACCTGTTGGGTCAGGTCCGCGGCAAACATCGTATTCCGCAACAAGCGCATGGAAAAAAGTTTGCCGCGCCATATATTTACCTTTTCACGGAATGAATACGCCCGGCTTCGCCACGATGGGAAAAAGACGCCTGTAATGACCGATTTCATATCCCGTGTTGTGCCAATGCCAAGACCGTGCATTGCTGGATCGCGCAGGGAATCGTATGCAGCCGGCAGAGGGACTGTCATGGTAGGGGGCGCTGCTTCAAGCCTTTTTGCCATTTTATGGTTTCCGTTCTCTTTATACTGCTGAAGCATATATTCGTATGCCAGTTTTTCGGATTGGAGCTGATACGTCATCTGCGCCATGCCAATGTAGGCGTGGTACAACTCTGGCGCCCGCGCGGCTGCCTGTATGCCAAAGAAGCTTCCACCCGAATGCCCCATCAGATAGATCTTTTCTTTATGGAATCGGTCGCGCAAATAATTTGTCACCTCCAGCGTATCCGCCATCAGTTGATCTACCGTCATCGTCTCTGGTGAAAGATCAGCGCTGTAGGAAAGTCCTGAACCACGCTGTTCCCACCAACATACAGTGAAGTATTCTTCAAGACCTGTAGGATATCGATCTGTGAGGAAATACTCAGGCATACCGGGGCCACCATGAAGGAAAAGCAGCACGGGGTTGTTGATATCCCTGCTCTGGATAAACATCCCCTGTTCCACACCGTTAATATTGACCCAAATTTTTTCTGAAATGCTGCCCACCAATGGATTTCCGCTCTCATCTGTGACCAGGTTCGGTTTTCCGGGGCTCCATACCAACAGCATACCCAAGAAAATGAGTATACAGGCCAAAAAGATCGAAAATATAATTTCCATAACACTTTCCACTTTTTTCATCCATAATCGCATAGAAAATCTCTTCATTCTATTATCCGTCATTTTTGTTCCTCCGCTCATCTAAAAGATAGGAAGACCATACCAGGGATGTAGAGCGATTGCGTTACCCTCTGGCAAAACAGCCAGGTTCACCCATCAACAGGGGCCCAGTTTCTGGCTGAAAAGCGACGCGTTCGATACAGATCGCTGGCACCCTCCAATCGGGAGTGTGCCTGTACCCAACGAGACTGCGCGGAGTCAATCAAGCCAATGTGTCTGTTTCCGGCGTCAGGATGTCGGTAATACCTGCGTGGCGTGAGAACATTTTACACCGCGTGAGCCAGACGATGATGATGTCAAACACAGCAATTAAAAGGTTGCCCCAGGGTTGAGCGTCCGGCCATATCGGGTTATTCATCTAAAAGTGAAGCAAGCCCCCAGGTCAATCCAAAGGTGATCATCAGGAACGGGATCAGTGTTTTGATGGTCATTTCATTTTGTGTTTTCATCGTCGAAATTTTTCTTTCGTAGCTTATAAGTGAGTGAAATTCTTGTATACATACGGAATCCGATGATAGAAGTTGAAAAAAAAAACAGTTATGAGAAAATTTAACAGTTGGGGAACAAGAATTTTCTACTCCATTGAATTACCATGTGTTCTAACCCTCTGAATTGTTGAGCATGACCACGCTGCAGATTGGCGCGCTTCATTGTGAGTGAATTTCCGGGTAGTGGCAATAGTGTTTTTTGGGAAAGTTCTAATCTTTACTTCTTCACCTACCCTGCATATGGGTAAGAAAAAGCATCCTCCCAGTGGGAGAACGATTGTGTTTTTTCCTTAATTCATGGAGCGGTAGGCTTTCATGGTCTACAAAACTTACCCCCTACCTTCGTTTAGCCCCAGGCTTTGTCAGATGCTTCTCTCGGCCGCCTCGACAGTCTGGGCCATCAGCGTGGCAATCGTCGTCGGGCCAACCTCGCCCGGAACAGACGTGTAAGCGGCACATTTCTCCACCACGGCAGAAAGCTCAATATCGCCGACATTGCCGGGGTGGCAGCCCGTGCCCACTACCCTATCAACACCGGAAATTATTTGGGGCAAGGTCATCATCCTGGAATGACAGGAGAACATTGTAGTTCGTTCGAAACTCGCATGCGAAAGTAATAAAGCTGGAATACAATACAAAAAGAGAATCCAGCCGCGCTTACAGCCAAAGGACAGTTTGATGCCATACAGTACCACAGACTATAAAAAACGCATTTGCCTCGCGATGAATTTTATCAGCCAAAATATTGAACGGGATCTCTCTCTGGATGAGATTGCTGAAACAACTTCCTTTTCCAAGTTCCACTTCCACAGGATCTTTAAAGCCGTCGTCGGTGAAACCGTTGCCGGCTTTACAAGGAGGCTGCGCCTTGAGCTGGCCGCAAACCGTCTGATATCCAAACCGCTCACGAGTATCACCACAATCGCCGTCGATTGTGGTTTCTCAAGCTCACAAAATTTCGCCAAGGCATTCCGGCAGCATTTTGGAATGGCACCGTCAGAATATCGTGTGAGCAAGATTGGAAACACAAACAGCAAAAACGAAAACGCACTGTCCCTTCAGACAACGTATGATTCTGACTGTCCGTTTATGAATTTATTGAACCGTGAAAAGAGCAACTCCATACACGCGGAAGTCAAAGAAATACCGGATTACACAGTTGCCTACGTCCGCAAGATCGGGCCTTATATTAAAGAAACCTGCCAGCCGGCATTTGGAGAGCTGCTGCAGTGGGCCGGTCCACGGAATTATGTGGGGCCGGGGAAGATACTGGCGATTTATTGGGATAACCCGGATGTAACCCCTCCGGAGAAGTGCCGCTTTGACGCCTGTATCGTTGTTCCCGATGGGACACCCCCTGAAGGGCAGATTTACCTGCAAACCATCCACGGGGGGCCCTATGCGATCTGTCATTTCGAGTGCAAACCTGCGGATATCTCACAGGCATGGGACGAGGCGTTTGCATGGCTTTGCGCCAGTGGATGCGATTGTAATGACACACCCTGTTATGAACGATACTACAACAATGCCGCCGAGCATCCCGAAGGGAATTGGATTTTTGATATTTGTATTCCTTTAAAATCCGAATTTTAACTTGTTATTGGTAAACAAAGATCAAAAAAGGTCAGAGCTTCCGACGAAAAAAAGCCGCATGATCGTGTAAATCTACGAACTACCAACCTGCCATCATACCGAAATACAATGTTTGATTTGCCAATACTGCAACTCAGAGAGTGATTTCATTCTCTGCTCTGGTTGCTTTTAATACTAGAAAAGGAGAAAATTTGATGGGAAAAGTAAAAACAGGGGCTTATAACCCGCTGCCGGTGGTGCCGATCGTTTTGGTAGGCAGCAACGTAAACGGGAAACCCAATTATATGGCCGTGGGTTTTGTGAATGGGGTCAACATCAAGCCAGCCATGGTTTGTATCAGCCTGAATAAAGAGCACCATACTCCAAAAGGGATCCTTGAAAATGGCACTTTTAGCATCAATGTACCCTGTGCCAATTATGTAATAGAAACGGACTACTGCGGGTTGGTCAGCGGCAAGCATACCGACAAATCCAGGATTTTCACTACGTTTTATGGCGAATTAAAGACCGCTCCGATGATCGAAGAATTCCCCATCACCTGCGAATGCCGGTACACCGGTCAGAAAGTAGAATTCGATATGGATACCGTCTATTTCGGCGAAGTCATACAGGTGTACGTTCATGAAGAAGCCCTGGGAGGGAACGGGAAAATAAATGTCCTGAAAGCTGACCCTATTTATTATTCCGGTATTGAGAACCGCTATCGCCGTTTAGGTGAAGATATAGGCCCCGGCTGGCGTATTGGCAAGCAATATATACCCCAACAAAACGCTCCGGAGCCGGAATCTCCGGGGGAAAAATACCGGTGCGATATTGTCGAACGCTCTGCCCGGCCCGCCCTGACCATCCGCACCAGAGTATCACCGGCCGCAATGCCTATGGCGATTCAAGAATCCGTGCCGGCCATTATCCAGTATGCCGGTGAAAAAGGTTATACTCCCACCGGTCCATTCTTTGTCGCTTATCGCGATTTTGACGGACATTTGCTGGATATCGAGATTGGATTTCCATTCGAGTCCGGTATAGAGGGAGGGGGCAATATTACGTTGAGCGAGATTCCCGGAGGGAAATCAGCCAGTTATCATCATCTGGGTCCTTACCAGAAGTTACCGGAAGTCCGTACCGCGCTGGAATACTGGTTGAAAACAAATGGGGTTATGTTATCCGGGGTAACTTATGAGTTCTATCTGAATGATCCACAGACTACAGATCCGGAAAACCTTGAGACGGACATCGTTTATCCGCTTCTATCCGAAAGCTGACAAACCGGCACAGCTTTTAACCACACCAGCATACCCAAAAAGGACATGAGCCTGTGCCCTGCCTCACAGGCTCATGTTTACCTCCATATATCCGGCTTGATGGGTTGCATTGAGAGGATAAAATCCCGCCAGCACGCACGAAACAATACAACTTACTGCATGCTTAAGGTTTTATCTGACGCTTTTCTCTGCCGCCTCGACGGTCTGGGCCATTAAAGTGGCAATCGTCATCGGCCCCACCCCGCCCGGAACCGGAGTATAGGCGGCGCATTTCTCCACCACGGCGGAAAACTCAATGTCGCCAACATTGCCGGGGTGGTAGCCCGCGTCCACCACCACCGCCCCGGGTCGGATCCACTCGCCCCGGATGAATTCCGGTTTGCCCACCGCGCCCACTACAATATCGGCACCGGAGATAATTTTGGGTAAGTTCACCGTCTTGGAGTGACAGATGGTTACTGTAGCGTTGGCGTTCAGCAGCATCATCGCGACAGGTTTCCCCAGGATCGGGCTGCGCCCGACCACCACGGCATATTTGCCCGCGATGGGGATCTCATAATGGCGGAGTAGCCGCATGATGCCCGCCGGCGTCGCCGACCCGTAAGCGGCCTCCCCCATTGCCATTTTTCCAAAACCGAGCGCGGTTACCCCGTCCACATCCTTTTCGATGCTGATGCGGTCAAAGCAGCGCCGCTCGTCGATTTGCGGCGGCACGGGATGCTGCAAGAGGATCCCGCGCACATCTGGATCAGCGTTCAATCGATCGATTTCCCGCAGGAGTTCATCCGTAGTTGTGGTCTGCGGTAAAGCCACCCGCAGCGATTCCATCCCCACCCGTTTGCAGGCATTCCCTTTCATCCGCACGTACGTTGCCGAAGCTGGGTCCTCCCCGACCAAAATCGTCGCCAGAATGGGCACTTTTCCATTAGATTGCCCTATGAGTTGTTGAACGCGAACGGCGAGCTCGCTTTCCATTTGCCGCGCCAGTGCTTTTCCATCCATGAGTATTCCGGTCATTGTTTTTATTCCTCTTTATGTTTAATTGTGGCTGCTCCCTCTAAGCACAGTGATTTACGATGTAGATTTCCCGTATTGATTCGTCTTAATTATATTCCGCACCACAAAAAGCATCCTCCCAATGAGAGAATGCTTCTTTTCAGTTCCTGACTTTGAAATAGAAAACACCTGCAAATTATGGCGAGCATTTCACATCGACTGCGCGCTTTATTGACTGGCATTACCTCAAGTCTTATCGGCTTATTAATCTGTCGCCGATTAATTGTAAAATGCTTTTGTTGTCCATTTATTGAAATACCAGATATAAACTGCCGAATAAATTAAACCGCGAAGCACCCGTCCCCACAAACGAATTTTTTCATCGTCCGGAACCTGACCTAAAAGTATAAACAGGAAATTATTAATAAAAATGAAAACATAATGCAGTGTTATCAGCACTAACAAAAACTTTCGCCCTCTTTCACTGCCTTTCCATGCACCTATCGCACTGATGATTACTCCTAAGCTGATAGGAAGCGACATGAGAATGGAGAATCCGCTCCCTGCCGCATTTCCGGAAACCAGCATAAAAACCGAAAGCAGGGACGGGATGATTCCAACAAAGATTAAAGCGTAAATTGTGAGTATCCAGACACCTGTTGGACGCGATTTTTGTACGGCTTGAGGAACTGCTAAGTTTTCCGACACTGTTTACCCCTTTTAAAAATTTATGATTTTTATTGCCGCAAGAATTCCCATCCGGAAATGGAAAGGGGAACTCATTGGTTTACACCCTTTCCGGCAAAGGGCAGGAACGGCGGGAAAATACCGGAGCGTTGAATCCTCACAAAACGAAGTTTTTATTTTGAATTAAAGAAAAATAAAACCAGCATCACTATTGAAAGCAAAAGAAACGGTGTCACAACCATCAGAGAGAACCGCCCCATATTTTTCCAGTATGTTTTCTCATCTACGGGTGTTTTTTCTGCTATAAGGCTTTGTAAAGATGCCAGGTCACCTGTGGATTGACTCTTTTCCAGAAGGGCTAACTCTTTAACAGCTTTTTGACCTCGCCACAAACCGGATAAAGCAAGAATATGAAAAAGTGTTGCCAGCCAATCTTTGAACAACAGACAAATTAACCCATCAACGGCATATAAAAACATCCCAACAATAATTGCCCAACGAAATTTTTTTTGCCCTAATATTCCACATCCTGCAAAGACACCGGCAAAAAGAAAATCCAGGCCAAAACCAATGATTCGGACAATTGTTCCTGCCCCAGAAGTAATCTCGCGGACAAGTGCCGATACAAAACCATCAATAAACTGGGTAGCGCCCAATCCAATCACAAAAGTTATTGATCCACCCGTGAAAAAGATGATTGAATTCAACACAGATAGCCCGGCAATCCAGAAAAACCAACTAACCCCGGCCTTCATTTGATTCTCCAGGGCGAGCATTTTTCTTGCGACGGTTATTTGTGTCACATCGGTTAAATTTGAAGTCTGTTCCATGAAGCCACTCCTTGACAGATTGGTTTAGAAAGCCCGCTTTCAATGGGCTGCGTTATCGACATACAAGCAAGTGTGCATAAAAAATAAGCAGCGCCCAGACTTTAATTTCATACTCCACCACGCCACCCGTTTTACCATTCATCAGTGAATAAGTCTCTCTAGCAGTGCATCACATCTAACACATCTTGTCGAACTGAATGAATTAAACTGACCACAATTCGTACACTGTATTGCCATATCATTCATCTGCTTTCCTTTTTGTGGTCGTATTAACCTGCTTATTCGCAGATCTTCAAGTTCATCTTCGTACTCTAACGCTTCAAGTTTTTCCAATGCTCTGATTCGTTTTCCAATTACCTGCCAATTTTCGTATCCTAATACGGTTGCTTTTTTTAATGACTGTCTTGCTTCTTCAAATCGGCCCATCAGCGCATATGCCAATGCCAGATTACCATATGCGATTCCCATTCGCGGATTTAGAGCAACTGCTTTCTCTAAAACTTTAACCGCTTCCCATGGTTTCTCCTGATAAATATATACTGCGCCTAAACTCGCCTGTGCAAATGTATAGCTTGGATCAAGTTCAACAGCTCGCTTCATACATTTTTCTGCTTCCTCATATTGATTTACTTCCAGGTAAGCAATCCCCAGGTTATTCCACGCTTTATGATATTCGGGGTTAACGTCTAGCGCTTTTTTATGGGTAACAATGGCTTCATCCAATCTGCCCAAATTTTTGTAGGTCTTGCCCAAAATTGTATAGATTTCGGCTAAATCATACTTCCTGACGCCAAGTTCAACCGCTAACTCAAGCTCTTTTTCGGCTTGATGATAGTCATTGAGATCAAGTGCTTTCAACCCTCTACTTACATGAATATCCCCGGAAACAAGCGATTTAAAGCCAATACGTTTTGTAATCCTTTTGATAAAGTTCATCCAATCCGCCTTGGATACAACAGTGCCTTTCTCATCCGTTCAACAGTTTATATCGTCAATATACAAGCAGGTGTAAACCAGAAATGGCTTATCAGGATGTGAAATTTACTTAACTAAAATCCACGTCCTATTGATCTCTGTTTATTCATCCCTGGAGGTTTCCTGGTCGCCCCCGTGTAATTAATTATACCGATTCTATCTTTCCTCACAACCAAAAAATGCCCTCCTCTTTGGGAGAGCACTGCATCTTCTCAATTCCTGGTACGGCCTTCAACCATCACCCTATGACGGGCAGAGCGGACGAAGACACCGGCCGATCACCGACCTGTCTTAGAGGCGGAGTAAATCTGATTACGACCGCAGTTTTTGGCACAATAAAGCGCTTCATCTGCTCTTTTCAGCAGATCATCCAGTTTTGTATCTTTGTTGGGCAACTCAACATACACGCCAAAACTGGCGGTAACGCTGATATCGGTGCCGCCCAATGTAATCTGCGATTCCAGCACCCTTTGTCTGAGGCGTTCAGCAATTTGTAAAATGGTTTCCGGGGTTGTTCCTGGCAAAAAGACAACAAATTCTTCCCCCCCATAACGGCCATAAACATCTTCATCACGCAGCCCTTTGAATGTGTGACCTGCCACTTGTTTTAGAACGGCATCCCCAACCGCATGCCCGTATTGATCATTGATGGATTTAAAATGATCCAGGTCTATCATAATCACCCCCAGCATCTGACCATTCTGTCGTGAGAGTTCCAATTTATGAACACCCAAATCCATCAGGCAGCGGCGGTTGAACAACCCGGTAAGCGAATCCATGTTGGCCTGATCTCTAAGATCCTCCATCAAGTTCACATTCTCGGTCACATTCCGGATCAGAATGGTTATTGCTTTTCCCAAAAACAGATTGGAGCGGACCTGATGCGCACTGGCATGGTAATAATAATTTCCGCAGTCCGGGTGTCTGATGGCAAACTCCACCTGATCGGTCAGATTATCCAGCAAGGGCTTCAAATGGTTCCCCAGGATGGGATTTTCCAAGAGATTATCCCCTACTTTAAGATCCTGCATACCCGGCAAATGCCGCACGGCCTGGTTAAAATCCAGTACGATACCATTCTTATCGATCACCAAAAAGCCATCCTGAATTGAATCGAGAGCCAATTCGCGGGCTGCGGGCACCAACTCAAAAAGGTCCAATTTGAACAATGCAAATGAAAAGATCACACCCAAAGCCACCAGGGCGAAAGGAGCAGGGTCTACATTGCCGGGAATAAGCCCCACATAATACAGGATTCCACTGAGGATTGGCAAAGAGGCCCCCATAACCATAGTGATTACCTGCCGTTTTTTCTTCCGGTCAACTTTAACCCCGTAACTGATCAGCAAAATCAGACCCATCGTTGTAAGCAGCAACAGATAACATAAATTAACGATATACCAGGGTCCACGCTCAAAGTCGATTACTGGAAAAAATTCCCCCTCGATCAAGCGTGGATTAACATAGTACAGATCGTGATAATTCACCGTAAAAACAAGGATGAGAGTGGTACAGGGGATAATCATCAGCGCTGCTGTGAGTGGAATGGACAGCGGTTTTCCCCGGATAAAGTGCAGGACAAACAAGAACATCAAAACCGGAATGAAAGCCAGCCCCACATATTCCAGCCGCAGCGCCATGAGAACCCCCTCCAGGTCCATTCGCGAGATCTCAATCGAATAACCCAGCGAGTACACAGCTACTCCCAGAAACAACCAGAAAAATTCATTGGCACCCGGGACCCGAATATGTAAACGGGCCCAGGCTGCCAGATAAGTTGCCAGAAGTGCGGATAACTCCAGTATGATGACCAGAATGATTGACGCTTGCTGCATGAATGAAAACCTTGTTAATCTGTAACTGTTCAGCCAGTGTGAGAAAATGATAAGCTTACCACTTTCCATCGGTCTTCCGGCAAAAGGGGATCTGAATAGTTGCCCATTATGTCATCGAATACCATAATTATAGTCTTTCCCTGCCTCAACGCAACTAAAAAAGTGCTTTCACACGAGAGCGCTCCCTTTTTCTCTCAAACACCATCTTCTATTCCTCAAAACAGTCTGAAGCCAACGTCAAAGACACAATGTAGCCTGCTTTGTAAAAAACCAATAACGATCCTGTCCATTTTCGGGATGTACAAAGTTTAACTATTGGCTTTGCACATCCATTTCATGTTATTATCCAATTATCCAGAATAACTATATCAGGCTCCTATGATAAGACCAAGAAATTTTGAGGAGAAAAACAAAATGACCGATCGCCCTGAAAATGAAAAATCGACCCGCAAGATTGTAATCATGAAAAATGGCTCTTACCATATATTTGGTAATATTCCTCTGGTTCATAAAAGACAAGTAGTTTCTGAATTCGGGGAGCCCCTGACCTGGGAAAAAGACAAAGAATATCCTGTCCAAAACATGGAAGGCAGGGACTACTACCGTCTTTGCCGCTGTGGTCACTCTAAGAACAAACCCTTCTGTGATGGGGCACACCACAAAGTTGATTTTGATGGAACCGAGACTGCTGATACCGGTTCAACTGAAGAGCGCTCGTTTCGATTTCCCGGTGGAACCCAAATCATTGTCAAGAAAGACCCCTCTCTGTGCATGGAGTCAGGATATTGTGGGCTGCGTGATACTGAAATAAGCAAGCTGGTTGCCGATTCTTCGGATACGAAAACGCGGTCATTGGCCATTGCCATGGTTGAACGCTGCCCGTCTGGCGCGTTGACCTATCGTCTTGAAGCGGACGGCCCCAATATCGAGCCGGATCTGCCGGAGCAGATTGCCGTAACAACCGAAATTATTTCAGAAGGTGCAATTCCCGGGCCATTGTGGGTGACGGGAAATATTCCGATTGAGCGATCGGATGGCAAACCTTTTGAAACCCGCAACCGTGTGACTTTATGCAACTGCGGGCAATCCCGCCAAAAACCTCTTTGCGACGGCACACACCGCGTCCTGGAGGGGCTGGCCCTCAGGCAGAAAAACGCCAAAGAAAAATAAATATACCCGTGGTTGACCACTCCAACCGGCATTCCAAACCTAACGTGCTATTCCCGTGTACCCATCCCATCCTGCCCTCATCCAAGAAGCGCTCTCCACATTAAGAGAACGCTTCTTTTTGTTATCCATGCAATATATACAGACTGAGCTAACAATTGACGTCGGGCAACACAATTGAATCAGATATCTTTATGGAGTTTCCGTGAAAATTAAGCTTAGAAAATAGTCCCGGTGCCCGCTGAAGCCCTCGTTCGCAATCCGCTGGCCGACTTCAATATTTTCTGAACGAAAACCATATTGTCCAACGCTAAAACCATCCAGGGACAAATCATCCGTATTTAAGGGAATTGCTCCACCCGCTCCCGCCTGCCAGTGAGCAAACAGATCATCTTCTTGAACGGACAACGGATAAGGTAAGTTGACAATGGTGATGCCTGTTTTAGCAGGAGGCGTGTCATCCGACAGGTCGATGCGGTAAATAACTTTCCAGCCTTTGTTCTCCGGACGTAGGATGAGCAAGTTGAAGGACTCTGAAGTTGTATCACTGTCATTGAGGTAAGCAACTCCGGTGATAAAACCATCGCCGGGCATAGGATAGGCATGCAAAAACAAATGCCGAGAAGCAGAAAGATCGCCTTCGGGCGTTTCCGGAGACTGAGAAGAAAAATTAAAGCCGATCTGCTGTACAGATGCAGCAGACTCGGCAGCCTGGGGTTCAGGATCCAGCGCAATGGTTATACTTCTGCAAGCCAGTGAGAAACTCACCAGAACAAACAAACTTAAGCATCGTTTTATCTGTCTCAACTGATCCTTCATAAACTACCTCTTTTAAAAGCACCTTGCATGTGGGTTGGTTATCTGAAACCCTAAACTTGCGCAATCACTTATCGAATCCCGTCCGCTATTTACCCGTGCCTGATACGGCAGGTGATCTTAATACCAAAAATTCAAAAATTATCGTGCTGATTGCCCCAAGAAGATACAGCCAGATGCCCCACAACAAATAAGCCAAATGCGCCAACTGGTCTCTGTTGGTTTGCAAATAGAACGCTGTCAACGCGAGGAAACAGGCTATCCCCCACAGAACCAGATTAAGAATTTGCAATCGGCGTGAGTTTGTATTCCAGATCAGCAGCAGGACCGTGCTGAAAAAAGGAAGGACGATGAGCCATGAAAAAAGCAGAAAAATCAGCTCAGAGATTGGCATCGCCAGACTTCCTTTTGCCAAACCACCGAGTACAAAGAACAATTGAGTGACAACCCCCAGAAAAGCCTGGAATCCCGACATGGGGTAACCGCAGAAATCGCCATAGAGTCGAACGGAAGGACGGTTACAGGAGTACTGCGCAGGAACATTCAGCAAGTCAAATGCCCAGGGCCCCAGCATGGAAACGAGGAACAATACGAGGGCCAGTGTACGCCACACAACTTTGTTTTTGATCACAAATGACATGGCACTCCTTTACAGTATAAACAGGAGATCCGCTCGATAATTAATTATACAGTGTTTCATTACTTCCAAATTATGCCGCTCGTCAGCAACGGCGTCCAGTACGCATCACACCATAGAAAAAGCGCTCTCCTGTGGAGTGCGCTTTTTCTCAATTTCGGGTGGGATGATCTTACCCCCTCGGCGTGGATGAGTTTATGCCAAAGGCACACAGCCCTGTACCCGGACATACCTATTGGTGAACCGGCTATAGGGAGACAACTCCGGTTTACGATAAACAGCCCGATTTCTCAGGATTCGGAACGCCGGTATCGCATAAACACGACACCCGTTGGGAGGGGCGACGCTTCCACCAGCGTCAGGTTAAGGCGTTTTCCCTCCGGGAACAACCGTTTACCTCCCCCCAGTACGAGGGGATAGACGTGCAAGCTATACTCGTCGACCAGATCATTCTGTGCCAGCACCTGAGTTAATACGCTGCTCCCATCGACAAGGATATTCTTTCCGGGCTGCTGCTTGAGCTTGCGTACGGTTTCCACAACATTGTCACGAATAAGGGTAGAATTCCGCCAGGCCGAGGCGGACTCCAAAGTAGTGGACACCACATACTTGCGGATGTTATTCAATGCATCGCCAAATGGATCGCCGCTCATCGGTTCAAACGCGCCGCCGTGGATTTGCCACGTCTTTCGGCCCAGCAAGAGTGCATCCGCCTGGGACATGGCCTGAAAGAAATGCGTGCCAATATCATCGTGCCAGTACGGCAGCGTCCAGCCGCCATGTGTAAAGCCGCCTTCGGTGTCTTCGTCCACGCCGCCCGGTGCCTGGATCACGCCGTCCAGCGTGATGAATTCAGAAACGATAAGTTCTCGCATATTTTCCTCCTCTGTCATCAAAGGTTACACCCCCTGTAAAGCTCATTATACAGAACCCACATCCCCACGATCAATGGAACATATAAGTATTTCTCCATTAGAGAACGCCTTACACTTCCAATGATTGGACCCAGAGTAATTTATGGATTGTTATTCCGGTTTTAAGAGAACTTTATCTCAGGGTAACCTTTGCTGCAGGGGAATGCTCATCTCACCACGGCCTTGGCAAAATGGAAGTGCTCAACCGCATGATAGCGATCCGACCTACCCTGGTAATAACGGGCTTCGATATCCGACGGCGCCAGATTTTCTTCCAGGTACAGGTTCAGGCAATCCAGATCGGCAGCCAGGAACTGCGGTTCAAAACCAGCCTTCATCGGCTCTCCTAGCTGCGCAGCGATCCATTGCATTTGCTGCATATACTTACTGGCTTTTTCCGGAATAAATGCATCCGCATCCAGATAATCGAATACGATCTTGCTGCCCGGCGCGGCGATGGAAGCTATATCTCGCAAGGTGTCGAAGACGACCTCCCGGGACAAATAAAAACTGACACCCAACCAGCTAAAGAAACTCAGCTGGTCCGGATCATATGGCGAGCGCCCGAGCGCAGCCACCAGACTTTCCCGGGTGAAATCAACAGGGACAAAATGTAGATTCGCCGGATGACTCCAACCGGCTGTGGCAACCCGACTGCGCTTCATCTCCTGAGTTGCGGGATAGTCGAGTTCGAAAACCCGTAACTGTTCAACCAGATCGGACCGCCGGTAAGCAAAGGTATCCAGACCGGCTCCCAGGATGATGTATTGGCTTACGCCGTTACTGAGGCCCTGCGCCAGACCATCTTCGGCATAACGTGAGCGGCCAAGGGTGATAGGACCGCTTCCAAGCTGCACTACCCAAGCCAGCGCAGTCTCCTGGTCGGGATGGGTGGCAGCCAGTTCAGGATGGGAGTATTGGAGCAGATTCGCCCAATCCCGGTCTGTTTGCATATGTTCTTCGGGTGTAAACAGCGCATCAGCTAAGAAGTCATCGAAAATCTTGGGGGAATCGTGTGTGGCGTGATACGCACGCGCATACGCCATGATCATCGCGGTTTGTCCAGCTTGTTTTTCGGTCATTTTAGGGTACCTCCAAAGCAGAATATGGAACCAGGAAATGTTTATAACATTTTCATCAGCGTAGTTCAATTCGGCATTTGATCACAAAAAAGATAGGAAATAAAGTAATTGATTTTCCACCCAGAATCGGATATCATAAAAGTAGTAATAAACATGAAAATCGGTTGTGATGTGGGCTATCGAAATAGAGGACAGCCCTTTATTTTTTAACGACAATCCATATAAAGTATGAAATAAATAAATTTCCCTATGGGAGAGCGCTTCCACTTCTCAGTTCACCGTACAGCCTGCAATTGACACCCTGCGCCTCACACCTCAGTTGCCATGCGGAATAAGTCAATGTCGTATCACTGGTTTCTGCCTGATCTCGTTCATCTGTCGGGAAATATGTTTTTGGAGCTGCGCAAACCGGTAATCTGACATCGTTCGCTCCCGATCATTCCAGCACAGACCGGTTCGCCTATCACCAGAGGCTCAAAACAGATAGTAAAATAAAACTATTACGAAAATTAAACCTTCAATCAACTGTGGGGCGGCACCCCATCACGTAAGTACAAGGAGTTTTTCATGCCCATTCCAGACAGCTGGCTTCCCGCTCTGGCCGACGAAACCGCTAAACCCTATTACCAGAAGCTCTACCAATTTGTCGGCGAGGAGCGCCGAAAATATAAGGTCTATCCGCCGGGGAAAGATGTGTTCAACGCGCTGCGCTACACGCCTCTCGAACGGGTGCGTGTGGTGATCATCGGGCAGGACCCCTACCACAATACAAACCAGGCCCACGGAATGGCATTTTCGGTGCGCCCGGGGATTCCGGCTCCTCCATCGCTATTGAACATCTTTAAAGAACTGCAAGCAGACGTCCAGTTCCGCATTCCAAACAACGGCTACCTGATCCCCTGGGCCGAACAGGGGGTGCTGCTGCTCAATGCGGTACTGACGGTCCGCGCTCACCAAGCTAACTCACATCAAGGCAAAGGCTGGGAGACTTTCACCGATGCAGTGCTGCGTGCCATCAACGCCAGGGATAACCGGGTGGTCTTCCTGTTGTGGGGCAGCTATGCCCAGCGCAAGGCGGAATGGATTGATACGGACCGCCACACGGTGTTAAAAGCCCCGCACCCCTCACCGCTTTCTGCTTCACGAGGGTTCTTCGGCTGCCGTCATTTCTCCAAAGCCAACGACGCGCTTCAGACAGCCGGTCTATCGCCCATCGACTGGCAGCTGCCGGATTTAAAGAATTAAACCCGCCGGCCAGGATTAGCCAAACGGAGTAGGTGTATATTCGGGCAGGCTGCTTCTAGCCTCAACGATGGAAGATTTTCGATAAACTTACACAACCGGTAAAACGAATTCACGGTCTCTTTTAATGATGATCCGGGAATATGATCAGCTCGCAATTCTCAAGCAATCGTCTCATTTGACTTTCAAATATCTTTGCCCCTTCGATATCCAGAGTACGAATATCAAAAGATGTAAGGACAGCTCCGCGAAGGTCTGCCCCCGCAAATTTTGTATAGCGAGTCGTCGCCCCACCCAGGTCACTTCCCATCAGATCGGCCTGTGTAAAGTCCGCTTCATCGAGGGTTGCCCACACCAGGTCATTTTGAGACACACTACATTTTGCTAAATCAGCGCCCCGTAAGTCGGCATATCTGAGTACATTTTTTACAAGTTTTGCCGAGCCATTGAACTTTGCCCGAAAAAACTTGGTGCCGATGGCGTTTGAATCTTGAATCGAAATTCTGAATACATCTGCTCCTTCAAAAACACAGCCGGAAATATTACATTTTTTAAATGACCCGAAACGCAAATTTGCGCGCATAAAGTTACAACCAGCCGATGCTTCGGGGTTAAAGAAATCACAATTTTCGAACACGGCTTTTTCCAAATTAGCATCCATGAAACGGCAATTTACAAATTTTGACGAGTGACAGTTCAACCCTTCCCAATCCACATCCGTCATATCCACATTTACAAAGGTACAGTGCCGAAACAACAAATCATGTGCTGTTGTTTGTGCCAGTTCCAGGTCATGAAGTTCTATCTGGCTAAAATCTGCGCCATCGTTCAATTGGGAAAGGAACTCATCCAGCGAGATGATCTTCCGGTTTTCGTCCATTTATTTTTAATTTCTCCCACTTTTTAGATTCTATTTACATCAGACCTATGTAGTGTAATACACAATACAACCATTCTAAATTAAAAAAGCGCACACCCAATGGGAGAACGCTTCGTCTTCACAACAATACGGTGCGGTCCGCGACCGCTACCCTGTATCTTACGCCCCTAAGACGGGGCGGAATTTATGCTAAAAGCACACAGCCATGTACCCGTACATTCAACTTGATCTCTGCCGTTCAGCGCACGCTGTGTTGAGTGCAATTCTTCCCTTGCGTGATTTGATTACCGAAAGCTGGCACTACCTTTCCCCGCCTTCTCAATCGTCCAGAAATCAAATATCCGTGAGAACACCTGGGTATCCACGACAACGGCCAACAACACTCCAGCGCCATACATGAAATAATCAACCAGGTCGAACGTGACCCCCAGAACCGGTATTCCAAAATATTGGCAAGTTTCCGCTATTGAGGGCATCAAAAATGCAATCGCCATTTTTACCTGCCACCGTCTGAGAACGGGTATGTGCAGTTCGGAATTACATAAAAGAAAGTAGCACCCAAAAGGAATAATAAAGTCCGAAAAATAGCTGTAGTAGAAGTTATACAGCTCTCCCTGCAAATAGCTTCCAAGTCTAAAAATGTGGGCTGCGGCAATCAGCGCTATGATACTGAAAATCACTGCGAGTCGTTTTAAAAAATTAAAAATGTTGCTTGCCATGATTTTTCTCTGGGGCTATTGGATTGAACACTGCCAGTGAAGACATTGTGCACCGTTGCGTCAATCATCATTAAACTATATCACGTCCAATAGTGAGCACGGTTCGTGAGCGGGATTTTGATAACTTCATTATATCGGCAAACGTCAGGGTCAAAATCAAGCCAATTCAGCGGCGCGAACCCACCAATCAGGTGCACGCTGTGTTGGCATGTTTAATATGCAACCCGATTTAATATTTTTTAAAACAACAATTATTCTCAAATTCAGCACAGTATAAGGTCTTTATATTATTGCAATTACCCTTTATCTGTAATTGTTCCCTTTCTCATACTGACCACCATGAAGATAGATACTCCAGTCATAATAAATATATCCGCGAAGTTAAAAATGCCCGTTCGCAGTGAACGAATACCGAGATTTATAAAATCTATACCGGCACCATGATTGACAAGACGGTCAATAAGATTTCCAATTCCACCTGATACCAGAACGAGCAGACCAACCAATTGAGCCAAATTCAGATCATTGGCTTTAATTGCATACACTACTACTGCAGTTAACACCATGCTAACCAGGATGATAAAAAGGATGATCCGCAATTGACCAGGCAAATTTGCTCCTATGCCGAGCACGCCCCCGGTATTCTCTGAATACTGAATATGAACAGTATCATTTAACATTGAAATAGGAGGAGATGATGACAATTCTTTTTGTGCAAAATTTTTTGTGATACGATCAAAACCTGTACAAAAGAAAAATATCAAAATTGCCATGCCAATTTTATGAATCTTCGTCATAATTCCTTCTCCTTATTACTAACTACCTAACGACTTATACGTTACCGGCTCATGTGCGAGACATGGATAACGCCATTATAGCGATAATCCTTTCAGTCAGAACCAACCTAATTTCGTAATGCGAATCCCACAAGCCTGGTGCAAGCGATGTTAGCCAAGGCATCATTGTTAGATACCACCGCTCCCAGCGACCGCTTCGTTACACAGAGTTCCTAACAAGCAGAAAAGTCTACCAATCATCACAATTAAAATAGGGTTGTTCCAGAGGAACCTCCTGGTAAAAGTGGTAAATATGGCACTCATGCGGAAGGATTGGACGCAAATAAACAAAGTAATTCTTTCCCTCAAAACTGAAGTAGCCATACAAGTTTCCACCTGTTGCTTTATAAAGATTCCGCGCATCTGCTCCTTCTAAATAAAGCGCACCCATGTCGGAACGATATGCTGGCGAAATAACATCCTGGGGCCAGGGAACACTAAGTGTACCTTCCGAAACCCATTTTTCTCCTTCACTATCCAAAGTGATCAATAGACGATCAGGCTGATATGGCGTGGCACCATCTGAGGAAATACTGTCTAGAAAAGACACGATTTCTTTCATTGGCTCAATCAGGTGATTTTCCCATTCGCTCATATACAGAACGGATTTTGATTCTTCCTCCCCTTCCACGGTAAGCTCAATTGAAGCAAAAGTAAGGTTTGGATCGGGTATAACCTCGGTTGGAAAAACATAGAGTGGATTTTCTGTGTCAAGAGCATAAGTATCCTGGATCTGAAAGAATCCCAATTGTTCCAGCTCTGTGAGGATCTTCTCAGTATCCTGCTGGGAGAGTTGCTTTTCCAGTTTACCGGTTCCGAAAATTAACTGTCCATCCTCATATAGCACCAAATAGGGCTCCAGATAAAAATCTCCCCACCATATGAAGTTGGCTGTGTATTGATTACGCGATCTTGTGCCATACACAACCAAAGCCTTTTTGGTTGGATAGGTTTTAATCCGCTCCGTAGCTGTAGGAATTGGTATTTTGGATGGGAATGGTGGTCGACTTGGCTTTGGGGTTGCAGTAGGAGTTGGTGTTAATGTTTCAGTATGATCTTGAATTGAATTAGGCTCCTGAGCTGTCACTGTCAATTGGCTTTGATGAGCCGGTGGGCTGCTATAAGAGCAGGATACAAGAATGATGACCAGACTTACAGAAATACAATTCCGAAATCTATTTTTGCCCGCACCTTTTCTCTCTCTGATCATCGTTTTTATCTCCCAGCAGCCTGCACAAAAATGCACGTACAGATGTTCTCATCAGAGGTCACTTACCCCATGCTCATATTATATATATTACGAACAAAAAGCGCCTTCCACAATGGAAGAGATCTTCCTCTTCTCAAGCTATAGTGCAGTCTTATGTCCATAATGCCGAACGGAACTTACGCCCTAGGCGTACAGACATGTAGACGTACACCAGCATCCCGCGTTCTTCACCGTCCTAGCAGATGTGCCAGGTGAGGGGGCGACAATCTAACCGCTTGCACTGCCAGCAGGTACTTTACTTTATCCTTTTTGTACGCATCACCATGCCGGTCCATATTCGCAGGTGCTCAGGAATTGCATCCGATCCTTTTGATGCTATCTCTTAAGTCAAGGTATAATCATTTTGGTGGGGCATTTCAATTTCCTTTCTGGTCCTTTTCCAACCTGAAGGGTAATTCTGGCTCACCACGATTGTTAAGTTCTGAGATTTACAGAAATGCTGTCATACGAAAGTTTGACACTGAATGACAAAAGTTATTACAAAACCTAAGTAAGTATTCAATCTTTTTCGTTAGGACAATATAGTCATGCACTATACTCCGTTCGCATTACCATCTATGCTGGCAGCACTGGTAATGTTCTCGTTGCTCATCTATGTCTGGACTCATCGTCGGTATTCTACCGGCGCCCGGCATTTTATGGGTATGATGATTTGTTGTAGTATGTGGGCGTTTGGTTATAGCATGTCATTAATGTCCGTAAACCTGGAACATAAAATCTTCTGGTACAATCTGGCCCAAATTGGCCCTGATTTCGCTCCGTTATTCTGGTTTTTTTTGTCTCTGGAACATGTCGGTCGCAGTGACGTGTTGCAGCGCAAATGGATTGCAGCTTTATTTACCTTACCTTTAGTCACCACACTTCTCATGTGGACAAACGACTTGCACCATTTATTGCGCCGGGCGGTTATTTTAACCCCATTAAACAATAATACAGCTTATTTATCCACTGAACGCGGCCCATGGTATATTGTGGAAACAGCTTATGGGTACATCATCATGGCTGCCACGCTGTATTTATTGTTTCGTTTTTTGAAACGCTCTTCTTCCAAAAAACAGACCCTGGTACTAATTATTGGGTTCATGCTGCCAATTTTTTTTAATGTCCTGGATATCTTCAAAGTCAACCCCTTAAAGCCATTTGGTTCTACCAGTATCCTTTTCTCAGCAACGGGTTTGATATTGGCCTGGGGGCTCTTTCGACAACGATTGCTGGATATTGCCCCCATTGCACGAGATAAGGTGCTGGAAAATATCAGTGACGGGGTGATTGTGTTGGATGACCATAACCGCATTGTGGATGTCAATCCTGCTGCACGCGCTTTGTTTAGTTCCAATTACAACCTGTCTTCCGAATGTATTGGTAAGGATATTGGCGAGGTGTTATCTGAATGTCCGGGTTGGAAAGAACAGTTTGCAATAGCACCGGATACAAGAAAAGTTAACATTGCTTTACAGGTCAAAGGGAAACGCCGCTTCTTTAAAGTGACCTTATCTCCTTTATTTGATCATCGTGGTACATTTGTTGGTCGGATTTCCATTCTTCACGATATAACCGAAGAAAAAGAAACCAATGACCGGCTGCGGAATCAACTTGATAAAATCCAAAGTCTTCAAGGACAATTACGTGACCAGGCTTTACGGGATCCTTTGACCGGTTGTTTTAACCGTCGTTACCTTGACGAAATGCTGGAGCGTGAATCTTCGCGGGCCGACCGCGCTGAAATTATGATTGGGCTGGTCATGCTGGATATTGACCATTTTAAAACCGTTAATGATACCTACGGTCATATCATAGGCGATCAGGTATTACAAGCTATAGGACACACATTGCAGCAAAATGTTCGTCTGGGGGATATCGTTTGTCGGTATGGCGGAGAGGAATTCCTGATTGTTTTTCCCGGGATCTCGCTAAAATCCATTGCCATCCGTGCACAGGTATTATGCCAACAGATTGCTTCCATACAGGTTCCAGCCCCTTCCGGCGATACAATAAATATAACCGCTTCAATGGGCGTGGCAATGTATCCTGATCATGGGGAAAACATTTCTGAAGTGCTTGACCATGTCGACCAGGCATTATATTCGGCCAAACATTCCGGTCGTAATCGAGTTTCTGTGTGGGAAATACCGGTAGCAAGATAAAATCAGCCTGTAAATTACAATGCACAACATATACCCATACGTCCGGTTCAGACCCCCGACGACAGGAAATAACATTCTAACCAACCGTCGGGTTCAGCCACACGCGGAGCGCGTCGGCTGGAAGCCGGTGTTAGCCCGCGCACCTATGAATCCTGGCGGCTCACCCTTCTGAGCACACGGCAGATTGCCAGGCTCACCCATAGCCTCGTCTCCCTTGTCTTGGCATTGTTAACTTCCTTGCCTCTCACGTACGTTGCTTTCCATAGACCATCTTCCTCTTGATGGTCTATGAACCAGTCAAGTGCCTCTTCCATTTGCTCGTCCCTTGAGGGGTCGATGAGTGAAATGGAATCGAGTGCTGCTACAAGATTGTTCCACCAGAAAGGATATTGGAACCTCACCCAGTAGCTTGCTGCCTAGTAAGAAGTGTAGCAATCCGGCTGAAAGAACCTCGACTTTAGTAGCTTCGCCGCTATCTTGGCCGCCTCTGACATTCGATACTTGCTATGTGCGGCGAAGGCTCGTAGGACCATCCCTGTCCAATTGTGGGAAAATGGTCTTGACCGATCAGGCTCGACTGGTTCTGCATACTGGCTTGTCAGTCTGTACATGGTTTCTCTGTCGAAATCGTGAGTGATGATCGGCCCTGACCAACCCATATCATCTTGGCGCATTGACAAAAGCCACTGGAATCCCTTTTCTATGCGCAGGTCGTCTTCATATCCGGCCTTGATGAGAAGCGACATGATCGCACCTGTATAGTAGATGGCATACTGATTAGCGATAAAGCCGCGGATGTCTCCATCCTCCGTCTGGCACGAAAATAGAAACTCGGCTGCCCTCCCGGTAGATGGGTCCTCTCGGTTGAACCCATATTTCTCTATCAAGAATCTGAACTGCTTCCATGTCTCAATCAAGTTGTAGTTGATATCCTTGTGTTTCTTCTTACTAACAGAACGATCCCACGAACCATCAGGCTGCTGTTTCTTGAGAATCTTTTGGGCCTCGGGTAGCTGCCACAAGCGACAGATGGGACCTACCCCTTCCTCCAAGAGATCCCGTCTCACAAAGTATTGTAGCGTCTCATCTCCAGAGGAAAGAAACGCTGGTATGGGATCAAACCTCAGTTGTCTCTGCCAGCTTTCCATAATCCGATCACCTTGTGCGCATGCCAGCTAACGGTGAGCGTTACCCGCGGGTGGGCGGGACGAGGTAACGCCACTTTGACGAAACCAACTCCGAGCCACGCAAACTGCCTGAAAAACGCGTAGCGTCTCACTCGTCGGGTGCGCGCTTTGTTGGGCGATGCCAACTTGTACAACACACATTATGGGTTTCTGGCCCATTGAATAACAGGCGTTATCCACTCATCTAAAGGTTTGTAAAGGATACCGTGTCCTGTTCCTATCTTTAGAACAATTTCATCGTGTCTGGAAAGTCCCTCATTGCCTTCGGAAAGCGTAAATAATTCTTCGCATGAGCCTCCATATTGATAATCGGCAGAGTCATAAATTGACAAGACTTTCCCGTAAAGAAAGATATGGTTCTGTTTGAAGTCTGCAACAATCTCAGGGTTACAGATTCCCATAACGACAAATTTTATTTCCTGGTTCTCGAGGAAGTGAGAAGCATAAATTGCAATGTATGCTCCTTTTGATGCACCCACAACTGTAATGTTTGTAGCAGGAACACCAGCATTCAGTAAAGTCGTAACCTGTTTTTGAATCCTTTTTGCATACTCAATCGAGTCGGTGTTTTTTACCCGCTGCTCACTAATAACAACAAATCCATAACTGCTAAGTCTCTCTAAAATGGATTGATATTCATATTCGCCAAAAACAGGATCCACTGCTGGAATACCCTGTTCTTCAATAATTCTCCCATGAATGTAGAAAAGATAATGTTTTGTTGCATCAACCGATTTTGGAAAAGCAAATTTTGATAAATCAAAGACAGGAGCTGGTTGTTCTGAAGTTGATGTGGGGACTACTGAGTTTGTTAGCGGGACTGATGTTAAAGTGGCAGTTGGCATTGGCGTTTCTGTTGAAGTTGCTGTTGCAAGTGGTACGCAAGAAACTAAAACGATAGCAAGCAAGACCATGGGTAGTTTTTGCATTTTCATTATCATCTCATCTTTATTTGCGAGAAAGCGCCCAGCGGCTTGCATTACCGGCGCTGGGGTGGGGGCAGCGAAGAATCCCCACCAGTCGGGTGCACGCGGTATCAGGCATGGCATCATTATTAGATACCACAGCTCCCGGCAATCGCTTCATCATACAGAACTCTTAAGCAGAAAAGTCTACCAATCATCACAAGTAAAATAAGGTTGTTCCAGAGGAACCTCCTGGTAAAAGTGGTAAATACGGTACTCATATTGAAATCTAAAACTCGCTTTTGGCGAAAGTTAGATTGTTTTATTTATGTAAATCGTAGTTTATAAAAATTGCGTGCTCAGTGACGTCAAAATCATCCAACTTCCTTAATAGTGAGGTAGTGCATTTGTATTTCTCCACCAATAAAACCAGTCTGAATTTATATCCGTCCAACTGCACGTTAATCTCGACGGCCTGTTCAACCCCAGCAGTAAGCCTTAGTGACTCCCGCTCCGTCAAAATATTGAATGTAGAACTCTGCGTATTTCTCAACTTTAACAAATTTATCTTTTATAAGTACAATTCAAATATACCAGAAAGTAGCTAACAATGAGGTCGAGATGCCTTTCTTAAACTCAATTCAAACCGTGGAAAATATTGCCAAGCCCCATAAGTATCCATTTAATATTCCTGCTTTTTCTGAAGGAATAAATATTGAATTCAGCAAGAATGTGACTTTCTTTGTGGGAGAAAATGGGTCCGGAAAATCAACTCTGCTCGAAGCAATCGCTGAAAATTGCGGGTTTAATGTTTCAGGTGGAAACAGGAACCACAATTACCAATATCACAAGACCGAATCCAATCTTGGAACGATATTGAAATTTTCCTGGTTTCCCAAGGTCACGGATGGTTTCTTGATGAGGGCAGAAAGTTTTTTCAACTTTGCCACATATATCGATGATCTGGCTTCGGAAGAGCCAGATCTCTATAACGTGTATGGTGGTAAATCCTTGCATGGCCAGTCTCACGGGGAAGCATTTCTGGCATTGTTTAAAAACCGATTCAAGAAGGGTATCTATCTATTAGATGAACCGGAGGCAGCATTATCTCCAAAAAGGCAATTATCCTTCCTGGTGCTGATACATGAACTGGAGAAATCCGGGAATGCTCAGTTTATTATTGCGACTCACTCACCGATTATTCTTAGTTATCCCGAGGCAGATATATTAAGTTTTGACCAAAACCATATCAAAAAAATCCATTACGAAGAAACTGAACATTATCAAATAACCAAAGATTTTTTAATGAACCCCGACCTGTTTTACAAACATTTATTCCCGAGCAATGAATAATTCTTTCTTTTTTTTCTGTTTTCTTAAAGAAAAAAGTGCTTCGATAATATTTGGACATAGTAAGTCTATTTTCGGTATAGCTTAAGAGAAAATCGCCACGTGGACTCCGATCATCGCGAGTCTGGACGTGCTTACTGGGCGCGGCAATCTCATCCTAACGGCCTGGCTTAACGGTAGTCGAAGCTTATTCTGTGGATCCGGTATTGGACGGTTTTGAGCCCATAAAAACGACCACTGGTGAAGGATCGGGGATATAATCCTTTACTCTGTCCAGGTTGAATTGTGGTGTTTTCAGGCAATAATCATGCCCCCTGATTTGTTCCCGTTTTCTCCAGAATTTCCAGCAATTTCATAATTGTATTCCAGCTGCGGATGGTCATGGATTTGTAGGCCGGTGTTCCCACGATTTTACTGAGCCGGCTCCTGGTGCGCATTGAGCTAAGACGTTGTGAGTAGATGACACCATCACCAAGCCAGACTTCATCGACTCCCTCGCGGGGGTCGAATACAGACATCGCCTGGGCCAAATCAATACCCATCAAAAAGATTGCATCGCTGTGGTATTTCTCAGGTTGCTCTCCAAAACCTTTGGGTTTGTTATGGATAATGGCCTGGAATTGATTGTAAGTCAGCACCAAAACCTTGATGAATCCGTCATCCAGTTCGAAATTCTCCGGTAAAACCATTTCGAGTTGATCTTTTACCGCATTGGCGGGTTTGTCAGAATTTAAGATTACATTTCCACTGGCAATATATGTCGAAACATTCGCAAAACCCTGTTCTTCCAGGCATTTTCTCAAACCCATCATCGGCACAATATTTTTCCCACCAACATTGATGCCTCGTATAAGTATTACATAAGTGTTCATTTCTCCTTATTTCCTTATGCCCTTGCTGTCAACATCCCAGTTTTAGTACCACCTGAAAGTGGAGACCATTATGATTTGATCGCCATAAACTGATATGGCGGTAGTCCTCCCAGTGCTTCGTGAGGACGAACTGCA
>JAHDQE010000103.1 GCA_018433975.1 Ornatilinea sp.
GGGGATAAAAAACAGGATCTACGTCATAACCCTGGTAGATCGGCGCACACGGTGTTTTTTAGGCTTTACAGTGGTTGAAGAGCGCACAAAACAAGCTATTCAAGGCGTAGTGGATAAAGCAGCTAAAGCAAAATGGTATTACAGTGATGCCTTCGATGCATACAATCGGTTGTGGTATCACGGCGGGCGCTATGAGGTTTCTGTTGGAAAGACCGATACTTATTCAGTTGAAGGCGATAATGCTGAGTTGCGCCATTATCTGGCTCGTCTGGCACGCCGATCACGATGTTTTTCACGCTGTCCAGAGGCATTGTATTGTGCGATCAAAATATTTATCTCCTGTTTCAACAAGCGGCAGCTTCTCAAACAACGTTACCCCAACTACCAGACTCATGTTTTTCAATTTGTGTAAACCCATTAATTAGCCACTCCCCTACTTTCCCTAAAATCAACTATGGTAAACTTTTATTAAGATTTGGACCATGCAAAGGAGCGCATACGATGGGTTTCTTACAGGATTTATTCCTTACAGCGCCTTGCTCGCCATCCGATAAACCGGAAGTAGAAGAACTTCTAAATGAATTGATTCAGATTGGCAAGGTGGACGATTTTCTTTCTGAGCGCCCGGGACTACCTTTTAATTCACAATGCCGGCACATTCGAGCCAGAAAAATTGGGACCCGTTTCAACGAGATCGGGGGCCTGCAACTAATGGAATATGCGCTTAAAAAGATCCAGAAAAAGCTGGGCAAAAACATGGCCGATCATCTTGAATACGCCTGGTCCGGGATCGGCCAGTGGCTCTCATAATCTTTTTCACTTCTGTCATTTAATAAAGTACATCGCGCCCGCAGCCTACAACGAGCGCGATGATTTATACTGGGAAAACGGGTTATCCCGGCAGCACTGTTTCTACCGGACAGCCTCCAGAATCTCGGTGGTAAACACCTGTTTCACATCCACGGGGGGCATGGCATCAAATTTCTGAAGCATGTCCGCCAGAGCCTGCCATTGTTCTTCCGTCTGCCAGCCTATTCCATACCCAACAGTGCCGGGGCCGGTCAGATCAACCAATTCCGTTTCGAGCATAAACCGCATGTGGTCCGGATCCGTTTCCGGCCCGGCATATTGGACCACAATCTCCACCGCTTCTTCGGGGTGGTCCGCCGCATATTGAATACCCCGCAGTGCCGCCCGCAGGAAACGCTTCAACTGTTCCGGCTGAGTTCTTAATGTCTCTTCACTGGTGACGTAAGCCAACCCCAACGTTGGTACGTTAAAATCCGCCGCATCCCAAAGCACCAGTTCATACCCCCAACTGCGTATCAGATAAGGTTCGTTGGACTTATATACAGGATAGACATCCACTTTGCCTTCCGTCAGCAAACGGGGGTCAAACCCCACATTGACCAGTTCTACATCTTCCGTTTTCAGACCGGCCGCACTCAACAGGGCAAACAAGTCCGGGGGAGGTGTCCCCTTGAAACCTACCGTATGACCTTTCCAATCCTGAATCGTGCTCATACCGCTGGTTTCCAGCGCCGCGAATGCCTGTTGTCCCTTCTGCCCAATCAACGCAATAGAAACCAACGGCAATCCGGGATCCGCACGGCGCTTCAATAAAACCGCAGCGTCCTGGGTAGTAACCTGCACCTTACCGGTCGCCGTCAATTGAAGATGTTCGCCGGACCCCGGGGAATGCTCTATGACAACTTTCAAACCCTCTTCTTTAAAAAAGCCCTTCTCTTGAGCCACATACACCCCCACAAAAGGCAGGTTTGCCTGGGGTTTATACCCGGCCATAAATGTCATTTCAAGAGTATCCGAATCCAACGAATTATCAGAAGAGTCCGAAGGGGTACAGGCAGCCAGACACAATACTAGTAAAAATAATACTCCCCAATATTTGCGCATCTTATCTCCTATCATTTTAAAATTTCATTCCTGTAAAGGCTGTACCCAAAATACAACCCGGTTCTCAACCCATACCAGAAAGCGGTAAAGCAAAACGCCAATGGCCGCGAGGATCAAAATTGCCGCGAAAAGGAAGGGAAGGTTCAGGTTGGTATACGCCATCCACATCGTCCTCCCCAGACCGCCCGAAGCACCGGTCCATTCCGCCACTACAGCACCGATCAGCGCCAGCGGCGCGCTGATTTTGAGAGCGGCGAACAGATAAGGTAAAGCAGAAGGAAGCCTGAGGTGGAAGAATATCTCCCAACGACTCGCCCGCCAGGATTGGAACAGATCCATCAACGCCGAATCGATCTGGTGCAAACCACTCAAAATATTCACCAGAACCGGGAAAAAGGTCAGCAGCCCGGTGATGATGATCTTTGGCAAAACACCAAAACCCAACCACAGGGTCAACAAGGGGGCAATCGCGACTAAAGGAGTAGATTTCACAAAAATAGCCAGGATCATCACCCCGCTTTCTAACCCCGGGAAAAGGGTTAAGAAAGCAGCAAGTACTGCACCCGCAAACACACCGAGGACCAAACCGGTCAGAGCTTCCCCCAGCGTGATAAAAGTTGCCCGAGCATATTCAGCCGGATTTGCGATCAGGGTTTGAAACACAACGGAAGGAGCCGGCAAAAGATATTGGGGAACACTGAACACGCGCACCCCCACTTCCCACAGGATTAAAAACAGGAGGATCATTGTCCAGGCAACGCTTTCGGAATGTCTGTCATTCATGAGAATTTACTGCACCGCTTCCTTCACATTTTTCCCCAGCACGCTGCGCAGGTTAAGCAACAACTGCTGAAATTCGGGTGAAGGTTCATGTCGCGGATAAGGCAGGCTAACCGGAATGTCTGCGACCAGTTTCCCCGGAGCCGGGCTCATCACCAGAATCCGGTCCGCCAGTCGGATGGCCTCATAAATATTGTGGGTGACCCACAATACGGTTGGCTGGAGAGGCCGCCACAGCTCCAGCAGTTCAATCGTCAAACGCTCCCGGGTCAGTTCATCCAGTGCCGAAAATGGCTCATCCATCAGCCACAAATCGGCATCCATGGTAAGAATCCGCGCCAGAGCAAGACGCTGCTGCATTCCTCCGGATAGCATTGAAGGATAAGCATTCAGGTCATCCTTCAACCCCACTCGCTGCAGAGCCTCGTCAGAGGTTAACCGAGGTCGAGAAACCTTTGGCCGGAAGCGCTGTGCCAGGGTAACATTCTCTCCGACTGTCAGCCATGGTAAAAGCGCCGGACTTTGAGACATCCAGGCAATCCGCCTCTGCCCAGCAATTTCAACAGGCATCTTCCCATCCAACAGGATTTCACCTGTAGAAGGCTCAAGTAAATTCGCAATCAGGCGCAAAAAGGTTGATTTTCCACACCCGCTGGGGCCTACAATTGCCACAAATTGACCGGGGCTTACTTTGCAATGGATTTCGCCCAATGCTTCCCGGTCCGGGTTCCCTTTAAAACTATGCTGGAGACCTTTAATTTCAATCTTCATCTTGACGATCCTTGCGATTTAACCCCGGCAGGCCCTGTCGCCCACTCATAAACACCGGAACAATCCGGAAAGCGGACTGAATCTTACCCACCAGGCCGGCTTTTCCACGACCCAGGTAGCGGCCTGCCATGCGTTGAACCAGTGCATCCAACCGGGCATCTACACCTTCCCCGGAAAAAATTTCTGCGCTGCCCCGCGCAACAATCCGGCGAAGCGGCGGCCAGGGTTCATCCACCGTCAGGGAAACATTGGGGTTTTGTTTCACAAAATCAACCCATTGAGATCCTTCCCAGGCAATTACATAGAATGCTTCACCGTCCCATTCCTGCCAGACCGGTATCACATGCGGATGTCCATCCGGACGCACACAGGCCAACCGGGCAGCCCATGGGCCCTGAAGAAAAGCCCCCGTATCTTCCATGCTCAACGGCGCAGTAGGCTGGTGAAGTAAATCGGCCGTATCATGATAAGGGGAATACGTAACAGCCCCCAGGTGATAAGAAAGCCGGGCGGCCATTTCCCGTAACAGTGGAAGCAGTTCTTTTAAAAGTCCGGAAGTTTCCCATCGATAGGCAGGCGCACTCAGCAGCAGCGCCGAATCGGGATGGCGCCCGTCTCTACAAACCGGCAGGGCCAGCTCCAGACTTTCGTTCGTGAGCGACAGACTATAGCCATTTGCACTCACATCCGGAGCCGGAATCGGAGCCAAAACTTCTTTTGCTGCAGTTGAGCCAGCGTGGATTTGACCCGGCGCGAACACACTCCGGACCTGCTGATTGCTCTCCACCTGAGCCAGAATGAAGACCTGTCCGCCTGATATTCCGGCCAAAGCCATGGTTTCAGGGAGTTCGGCGCGCTCCGCTTCCTGATAGAATGCGGATAACAGGTCCTGAGAAGCGGGAGAGTTTTGTGGAATTTGCCAGGATGCCAGCCGCGGCCCCAAACGGTAGCGTCCTCTCTTTTCGGCCTGTTCAATGTAACCCAGACCTTTAAGAGTCCGCAAAAGCATAAACAAAGAGCTGCGGGAAATATCCAGCTGTATCAATAACTCCTGAGGGGTCAGCCCCTCTTTCTCGTTAAGAAGGAGTTCAATCAAACGCAAGGTGCGTTCAGCAGCTGGGACAAGCGAATTATCAATCATAATACATTCTCATGGACTTGCGTCCAATATATCAGACTATGCTGATTCCGTCAATCCAAAATTTCTCAAGTGCATCGATATTGGAAATGCAGAAACCTCACAGAAAGGATTTGTATTTAATTCAATTTTGAATGGAGAACTTCAAGAATTAAAAAAAGCGCGGCGATGCCGCGCTGAATGTACGGAGTGAATTGGGAGAGCTGAAAACCGGATATTGCTAATTCAGGATGAAAGAAAGCACAACCAGAATCGCGGTAAACGAAGCCGCCAGAATTCCGATTCGTTTCAGATCCTGAATGACATACGTGTAATCCGGATTAAACTCATTCGCCTGCCGGGGTGAAGAAGTTCGGCTGGCAACAGGTGCCGCAGATTGAGTTGATTTCCGTTTTTGTTTCTTTGCCATATCTGTATCTCCTCAAAAAATACTGTTATTGATCTTCCAGGATTGCCGTTACAACAATCCTTTTGTTATCCACCAGATAAGGATAACAGGATATCAATGTTACCACAGGTTCGCGAGTTGGTGCCATCACTTCTACCTGAGTGGGTTCAACAATTTGACTCTTATTAATCACATAAGTATAGGTCTGTTGGCTGGTGAACAGAATAACCTGATCCCCATTTTTCAGCTTAGCCAAATCTCTGAAAATTTCCCCAAACACATCATTATGCGCTGACAGCACAATATTTCCATCCTGTCCCGGATTGGGCGAGCCAATGTATTGTCCAACACCTTTCTTAAGCTGCTCGTAACCATCCCCCTGCACCACCGGGTGATCCACCCCAATGGCCGGGATCTGGATACGCACCGCCTGCTGGGGGCCTGGAGTCGGGAGTGGAATGTCGGCCAACGATTGGACAATTGGACGAAGATGATTTGGAATTTCCGCTTCATTAAAACGAACTCCACCCTCCGAGTTTGGCGGTGTGTGCCCTGAAGGCAGAACAACCGCATTGATCAAAGGTGTGGGAGTAAGCGTGGGCTGTTCCAAGACAAGCGACACTTCTTGATTCAAATCCTTTAGGAGGTTGAATCCATTGAACAGGATAAGTACCAACCCCACCACCGCTGCCAGTTCCAAAAGGAGTAAGAAACGAGAAATCCAGGCACGTGGGCCAGTTCCAGACTCCTTTTCGCGCCGGGCCCCAGCCGGTGGGGGTGTCTCTGTTGTTTCGCTGTGAAACGTCTCCAAAGGTATCTGGCCCGGATCCGGTGCAACAACCACTACACGGCCAGTGCGCCGGAAGTATTCCAAGCGGCTTTGACGTTCTCCGCGCTGTTTTTCAACCAGCAAACGGCGGAGTTCTTCTGCCGAAAGATCTTCAACGGATCGTTTACGCGCCACAAAAATTCCTTATCCTCTACCCGAGACTATCCATCCTCTTTAACGGAGATTATACACGAGTTTCACGCTCTTATTTCCTATAAACATCTTATTCTATAAATGCTTTTAAGCTGGACGAATCCGGTTTATGCATGATATAATCGCTTCCGCTTACTTTAGGGCAAGTTGTCTGTACCGGTCAATTTACCCGATTGAGCAATATTTATCTCACACGCTTCCCGACCCAATCATGCGTGCAGCCTGTAAAAACAGCTGTTGTAGAGAAGGAATGACGGAAGCGGAGGAAAAACGCAAAGGAGTATTAAAATGTCCCCTGTAGTATCTATGAAAGCCCTGTTGGAAAGCGGCGTGCATTTTGGTCATCGCACCAATAAGTGGCACCCCAAAATGAAGTCCTACATCTTCACCGAACGAAACAGCATTCACATTATTGACCTTCAGCAAACCGTCAAAGCGCTGAACGAAGCCTACAATCTGGTCCGTGACACCGCTGCCAAAGGCGGCACCATCCTGTTCGTCGGCACCAAACGCCAGGCACAGGAAACCATTCTTGAGGAAGCCGTTCGTTGTGGAATGCCTTATGTAACGGAACGATGGCTGGGTGGAACGCTCACCAACTGGACCACGATCAGCAAACGGATTCAAGAATTGGAACGACTGGAGCGAATGCGCGACAGTGGTGAAATTAACCTGCTCACAAAAAAGGAAGGTTTGTTAATCGAACGCGAAATCAGCCGTCTCAACACACGCTTGAGCGGTATTCGCAACATGAACGGCCTGCCCGATCTGCTGTTTGTAGTAGATATCAGCCGTGAAGCAACTGCCATCCACGAAGCTAACCTGAAAGACGTGCCAGTGATCGCAATGGTGGACACCAATTGTGACCCTTCCAACATTGATTACATCATTCCTTCTAACGATGACGCAATTCGAGCCATTAAATTAATGGTCAGCAAAATCGCCGACGCGGTCATTGAAGGAAAAGCCGCCAATAAAGACGATGAAAACTTTGAAGAAGCTCGCACTGAAGACGCCCCTGTGGCCGAAGCCGCTGCATCCCGTCCTCGTGTATCCAAAGAAGAAGAATTAACTGACGAAGATCTTCTCGGAGAAGCTACTCTCGCAAAGTTGACCTCATCTCCAGAGGCTGAAGAAGAAATAGAAGAAACCGATTCTGAAGACGAAACTGACGAAGAATAATTAAATTCGTCCGGTCATTTATATTACGAATTGAAGGAAACTGGCATGGCAATTACTACTGAACAGATCAAAGAATTACGACAGACTACTGGTGCAGGCATTCTGGATTGCCGGAAGGCTTTGCAAGAAGCAAATGGCGATATTCAACAGGCGATGGACTTTTTGCGGGAAAAAGGTCTCGCGAAAGCGGCAAAACGTGCCACTCGCACCGCCTCTGAAGGTGTTATTGAATTATACGATCACGGCAATGGCCGTGTGGGTGTCATGGTGGAAGTCAATTGTGAAACAGACTTTGTTGGACGCTCTGATGCATTCCGCAAACTCGCTCATGAGATCGCCCTGCAAATCGCAGCCGCCTCTCCTTTGTATGTCAATGAAGAGGATATTCCCGAAGAAGAGCTGAAGCACGAGGAAGAAATTGCGGTTGCCAAAGCTCGTGAAGAAGGAAAACCCGAGCAAATTATTCCCCGTATCGTGGAAGGTTCGCTGAAAAAATTCAAAGACGAGGTAGTCCTTCTCCGGCAGCCATACATCCGTGATGAATCCATCACCATCAAAGATTTGCTGAATGAAAATATCGTTTCACTCGGCGAAAGTGTTATCGTCCGGCGTTTTGTCCGCTTTGCTTTAGGAGAAAAAGCTGCCGGCGAGGCAGAAGAAGAGTAATTCAAAAAGGCCAACCCTAGGGGTTGGCCTTTTTTCTATATTGGTATCATCACGTAAAAAGGTTTAACTTCTACTCTGGCTGTTCCCTGCTCATAAAATCAACCTCCGGAGGAAACATGGGAAATTTAAAATACCACCGAATTTTACTGAAACTGGGTGGCGAAGCTCTGGCCAGCCCCGATAAATTTGGCATTGACCCTCATCAGGCCATCAACATTGCCAAACGCGTGCGCGAAGTCCGGGAACTGGGCGTCGATGTAGCCATTGTGATCGGCGCCGGCAACCTGTGGCGCGGACGAGCGGGCCTTGAGATGGGTATGGATCGCGCTACAGCAGATTATATGGGAATGCTTGCTACGGTCATGAATGCTCTGGCATTAATGGATTCTCTTGAAAGCATGGATGTGGTTACCAGGGTTCAATCTGCAATCGAGATGCGGTCCGTCGCAGAACCCTACATCCGCCGCCGCGCAATCCGGCATTTAGAGAAAGGCCGCGTTGTTATTCTGGGAGGTGGCACCGGGAATCCCTACTTTTCCACCGACACCGCCGCGGCTCTGCGGGCGATGGAAATTGGTGCCGAAGTTCTGATCAAAGCCACAAAAGTGGACGGAGTCTACGACTCCGACCCCAAGCTGAATCCGAACGCGGTAAAGTTTGAACACCTTACCTACATTGAAACCATCAACCGCAGACTGGAAGTTATGGATTCCACAGCAATTACCCTGTGTATGGAACACAAGCTGCCCATTCTGGTGCTTGATCTTTGGGATGAAAATGCCTTACGCAACGCCCTGCTGGGCGAGACCGTTGGCACGATTGTTTCCGATTAAATCTACCTGAACAAAACAAAAACTGCGCGGTGGTGAACCGCGCAGTTTTTTGATTTCGGAATAATTCTAGTAATCAAAGCTGTATGTCGGGAAGAACGAATCGGACTCCCCGGGGACATCGATCAGGGTACCTAAACCACCGGGATGGCCCACATAAATTCCCCATGAACCATTTTTAACCGCCACAAAAATGAAGGTGTCGTCATCCACCCAGTTAATTCCCTTTTCACCACCAACATTGGTCAGCGGGAAAAAGCCCACACCAAGTTCTCCCAGTTGGGTATCTCCGCTTTCACCAAAGGAAAAAGCAAAGCGTTTTGAATCGGGAGCCCATCCTGCGAACTCCATGTATTTGGCAATATGGTAAACCGTATCCGCCGAGCCATCAACCTTCGCAATATGCAGTTCCCGCAAATTCTCTGAAGGTTCTCCAACCTCTTTGAGATATGCTATGCTGGATTGATCGGGAGAAAGCTCTACGGACCCCAATGGAATCGTATAAACCTCACTCAACAGGTTCACTCCTAAACCGCCTGCTTCCGCCTGCCAGATCAGGGTAGGCCTGTCCATTTCCCCCAGTGAATCCACAGGAGAAATACTCACCCGGAGAGATTTTCCATCCGGCATCCATTTAGGAACAGCATAGTAGCGATACTCACTATAGGTCAGCACAGGGTCATATTGAAATACTTCATGACGGTTCTGCCCATTGCTATCCACCACGCTGATCGTAGAAGGAGTCACCAACGCAATTTGACCGCCTTCCGGTGAAAAATAAAACACGCCACCTTGTCCAGGGGCCAGCAGTTGAGTCAACTCACCGTTCACCGCATCCACACGCCACAGGTCATCATTCACAAACAGTCCCGGGCCTTCAAAGGTCGGAGAGGTAACAAAAGCCAGCACGTGTTCCCCAGGGAACCACTCATAAACATATGGCTCAATCCCTACCGCATCCTTGTCGTTCTTCATCTCTGCGAATTCGGCCTCACTGACCAGCTCTCTCAGGGGGCCGCCAGCAAAATCAACCACCCACAGACTGAAATGCAAGTAGTCTGATGACCGGACAAAAGCGACCATTGTACCATCATCAGAGATATTGGCGTCAACCACATCCCCGGTATCCACCAGTCTGGTTACCGTATCGCCTTCCACCCATTTCCACAAATCACGGTCAGCATTCGTATAAACCAGTTTAAGTGTTTTGGGAAGTTCGGTAGGTGTAGGTTCCGGTGTTGCAGTTTCCTCTGGAGTTGCTGTCGCTTCTTGCGTTGCTTCAACAATCCCCTTTCCTTCCTCTTCTGCCAGCGTCTCCGCTACAACTGTGGCGACATCTTCTTCGGAAGGCTCAGAAGAAACAGAGCCCGGCAGATTACAGGCCAGCATTGTACCCAGCAGCATGAAAAGCACCATCAAAAAAGCCAATCGCTTTGATTTCATAACAAAACTCCCCATTCCTGTCCGGCAAATTTTTATTATCTTCTTCATTTTACATCAATCTTAAGACAATCACCACTCAAAAAACGCCCTTGACATTTCTATGCTTTTTGAGATAATAAATGCAAGATTCAATGCTAAAGGCTTTGACGGAGAAAAGTAAGCTGGTGGAAGCCGACAGGGACGCAGAGGAGCAAATTGAGACCTTTGCCCGGGGAAAACCAGTTGAAGTTCACTCCTGAGCCGCCTGAGGGAACGGTTTGTACCAAGTAGTTCGGGCCGCAGAGCGCAGCGTTATCACGCGCAGCCAATCGCCATTCAACTCATTTGTTTTAGGCGGCTGGTGGCCAGAGTGGGCCGGCATTGCCGGTCAACAAGGGTGGTACCGCGGTGTTCTTCCCGTCCCTTGAGGATGGGAAGTTTTATTTAAGCCATCATTCTTCAACACCCTTCTCAATTATTTTTTGTATTGGAGGTTTTATGAGCGACGACGAGCAAGTATCCGTCCAAAAGGATAGAATTCAACAGAAATTAAATGAAATTCGTAATCAGGGGCTGGCTCTTCTGGAAGAAATTCAGGATGAAGAAAGTCTTCAGGAATGGCATCGTTCTCACCTGGGACGCAAAGCCGCTGTAATGGACATCATGCGCGAAATGTCTTCCATGCCCGGTGAGCTGCGTCCCATTATTGGAAAATATGCTAACGGAGTAAAGCAAAGTTTTGAGAAAGCACTGCAAGAGCGCGCGGAAGCCATCAAAAAAATCGAACTGGAACGCTCCTTAAAAAAGGAACAAATTGATGTCACGCTGCCCGGACGCCGCCCCTCGCGCGGCCGCCTTCACCCCGAGACCCAGGCTCTGCGAGAGATCAGCCAAATCTTTGTAGAAATGGGATTTCAAATTTACCGTTCCCCCGACGTGGAAACGGATGAATACAATTTTGAACTGCTCAACATGCCCCCCCATCACCCGGCCCGGGATATGTGGGATACGTTTTATACCACCAAAGAGAATGTGATTCTACGCACACACACTTCTCCAGGTCAAATCCATGTCATGCGTCAGTTCGCCCCGGAACCTATCCGCGCCATTCTTCCGGGAATGTGTTACCGGTATGAGCAAATCACAGCACGTTCTGAGATTCAATTTAACCAGGTCGAACTGATCGCGGTCGGCAAAAACATCACCTTTGGCGACCTCAAGGGAACGCTTCAGGATTTTGTGAATCGTCTCTTCGGACGAGAAGTCCGTACCCGGCTGCGCCCCAATCACTTCCCCTTCACAGAACCCAGCGCCGAAATGGATGTGGAATGTTTTATCTGCGGAGGGCAGGGTTGCCCGGTATGCAAGAAATCCGGTTGGCTCGAAATTTTGGGATGTGGAATGATGCACCCCACGGTGTTAAAAAACGGCGGCTACGACCCGGAAGTCTATAGCGGATTCGCAGCCGGTCTGGGACCAGAGCGCATCAATATGCTGCGCCACAAGATCGAGGATATCCGATACTTCTGGAGTAATGATGTCCGTTTCCTCGAGCAGTTCTAAAGGAGTAAACAAATGAAGGTAGTACTCTCTTGGCTAAAAGACTACGTCGATATTGACGATATCTCTGTGCTGGAACTGGCACGCATGATGACAATGTCCGGTATGGAAGTTGAGAACATCAAGATCATCGGTCTGCCTATGCCAGAAGCCGACCGGCTTGAATTCAAAACAGAGGGCCTGGAATGGCCCAAAGACAAATTTGTTGTCGCTCAAGTTAATGAAGTAATGCCACACCCCGATGCAGACCGGTTGGTGCTCTGTAAACTCGACGATGGGCAGGGAGAACAGGTGATCCTGACCGGCGCGCCAAATATGTACCCTTATAAAGGCAAGGGGCCGCTGGAAAAACCCATCAAAGTCGCCTACGCCAAAGAAGGCGCGGTCATGTACGACGGGCATAAACCCGGCTTCGTCCTCACCAAGCTCAAGAAAACGAAAATTCGCGGTTTCGAAACCCGTTCCATGGTTTGCTCGGAAAAAGAGCTGGGAATCTCGGAAGAACATGAAGGTAATATCATCTTCGATGATGACGCCCCAACCGGTATGCCCCTGGTGGATTATATTGGTGATGCTGTACTCGAGTTTGAGATCCTCCCCAACATGGTTCGGGACGCCTGTATGATCGGTGTGGCACGGGAAATTGCGGCGGCTCTCAATCGCCCGCTGCGCCAACCGGAACCCAGACTGCCCATGAGTGGCCCCTGCATAAAGGGACAGGCGGCTATTGAAATTACCGACCCATCCCTCAACCCGCGCTTCATGCTTGGATTAATCCGAAACGCAAAACCTTTGCCCAGCCCTTATTGGGTGCAGCGCAGGCTGCGGTTGGCAGGGGTACGTCCCATCAATGGCATCGTGGATGCCACCAACTATGTCATGCTGGAAACCAACGAACCGCTGCACGCTTTCGATTATGACGAACTAGTCCGGCGGGCGGGCGGCAAAGCACCCACCATCATCACCCGCGCTGCTGCTCCGCGTGAAAAGTTGACTACGCTGGACGATGTTGAACACGAATTACAAGATTTCACCATCCTGGTAACCGATACTGCCGGGCCGCTTTCCCTGGCCGGCGTTATGGGCGGTCTGGAAACCGAAGTAACCGATAATACCCGAAACGTGCTTCTGGAAGCCGCTTCCTGGAACTTTATCAATGTTCGCCGTACCGTCAGCTCAGAGCATCTTTCCAGCGAAGCCGGTTATCGTTTCTCCCGAGGGATTCACCCTGCCGTTGCGGAAATAGGTCTGCGCCTCGGCCTGGACCGCATGGCTGAATGGTCCGGAGGTGAAATTGCAGCCGATGTCATCGATAACTATCCTCAGCCCTATGTTGATCCAACCGTGGAGATCTCCACAGACTATGTGAAAAAGCTCCTGGGGATTGAACTTTCAGCTCAAGAGATTGCCGATCTGCTGACCCGGCTGGAGTTCAAATGTAAAATTAGGAAAAACTCGGTTTACGCCACTTCGCCCGATCACCGCATGGATATTAACGAGGGCGTAATTGGTCGGGCAGACGTACTTGAAGAAGTTGCCCGTCTGTACGGCTATGATCACATTCCCGCCACCCGCCTTTCCGACACACTAGCTCCAATGCACCCCAACAAATCCCTCGAGCTGGAAGAAAAGACTCGGGATATCCTTGCGCAATTGGATCTACAGGAGGTCATCACCTACCGGTTCACTGCGCCGGAGATTGAAGATCGGCTCCTGCCGCCCGACGCCCCTCGGGAGGAACTGGCCTATGTCACCCTTCAAAACCCCATCTCGGCGGATCGCCGGGTTTTGCGGCGCACGCTTCTGGCCCCTATGCTGGAAGTGTTGGAACGAAACCTGCGCATCCGATCGCGCCTGGCCCTGTTTGAGGTCGGACCAGTGTTCCTGCCCCAGGCCGGTGCTGAGCTTCCGGAACAGCCAATCCGCCTCGGGATCGTAATGAGCGGCTTGCGTCATGTCAGTGCATGGGATGAACCGGACTTTGGGCAGATCGATTTCTATGATTTAAAAGGTGTTGTAGAAGCCCTGCTGGACGCACTGCATATCACCGGCGTGCATTACCAACCTGGAGAACATCCTTCTTTTCATCCGCGGCAGTGCGCTCAAATGCTTCTCAATGACAAACCGGTCGGCACTCTGGGGGCCATTCACCCAATGGTCAAAGAGCAAAACGGGTTGGCAAAAGCCAATGTTCTGGCCGCCGAAATTGACCTGACCGCGCTCTTCGCTACGGTTCCGGACCGGTTTGAACTGGTACCGGTGCCGGTCTATCCACCTATCCTGGAAGATCTCGCCGTGATCGTCGACGAAGAAGTGCCCGCCGCACGAGTATTGGAAACGATCCAGAAAGCAGGCGGAAACCTGCTGACAGATATCCGTCTGTTCGATATTTTCCGGGGTACTCAGATCGGCGAAGGGAAGAAATCACTGGCTTACAACCTGACTTATATTGCACCCGATCACACCCTGAACGATAAAGAAGCCGGGAAAATCCGGCAGAAAATTATCCGGCTTTTGGACCGGGAACTGGGTGCAAAGCTTCGCAGTTAGAACACATTGCAGTCAGATCGATTTACTCAACTGCTCGCCATTCCATCACAAATGGCGAGCAGTTTTCTATTTCGATTTGTCACCTGTTAATTGTCTCTTTGAGAAAGTGGTTGAAGAATGCTATCGCGCACAAAAGCCACTCCAAACGAGTCTTCCAGAACTTTAGAGTAACCTTGCAACTGATCCGCCGCGGCATCTTTATAAAACAGGTATACCGGCTTAATATCTCCTGGATCAATCGCCTGGGCCACCATATCCCGATTGGAAAAGGCTTTTACATTCTCTTTCTCCAGCAGGATCAGATCGGGGCGCAGTTCCTCAATCATGGCATGGGTAGCAAAATCCCATTCCATCGCCACCTTAACCTGTGCACTGTCCGGAAAATAAATATGCCAGTCACGATAAACTCTTAAGTGATCCGCTGTGATTTCCGGCAAGACCTTCTCCCGAACCCGATTATAAAAAGCAATGGATTGTGAATCGGCCTCTCTGTGAAGCTGCCGGTTGATAATTTCAACATCTGACTGTATGAAAAGCACAAATTGAAAAAGGATCAATCCGCTCATCATCAATTGAGTAAAAATGTGAAGAAAATTGGATAGGTTCCAATTCTCAGAATGCTTTTTAATTCGGGAAAATGCATCTATTGGGTCCCAAAAAACAAACAAAGCGGAATAAAGTGGAACAATCACCGGAAGCAAGTAATGTGTTCTTCGGGTAGCAAAAATAAAGACTGTCGCAGTGAGTGGGATCATCCAGCATAAAATCATCGTATCCAATAACCGTTGGGAAGACTTCCATAGTCCCAGCCCTAACAGTGCAAATGCGAACAGGATGAAAAACCATTCTCCATAATGAATGCGCAAATCGTCAGGAAAATGTCCCCAGCGGATGAAGGGCTCAGAATTTGCCACAATCAATCCGCTGGAAGTCTGCTGAAACTGGAGTTTTTGCGTGGCTATGATCTCTGCCCGTTCCATCGGGAGCAGCAGCAGTGGATTCGAAATCACTATTGCCGCAACCATAACCGCCACAAAACCCAGACCCAACAGCAATGCCCGTTTCCAATGGATGGTCTTACGGGACATTCCCCATACCAGATAAACCGGAATCGCCAAAACAAAGAAAAGACCCAGATGCTTAGTGCCAGTCGCCAATCCGCAGGCCACCGCGGCAGCGAACAGATTTTTTCCGTACTGAAAATTATCCCGCTGCAGGAAAAACAAAGTCAGCACAATGAACAGAAAAACAAGGCTGTCCGGGTGCCACCACAGATTGTTCACCAAAACCACGGGCAAACTCAACAGAAACAAGAAAAGCGCAGCCGATTTCCAGAGCGATTTAAACCGGGTTTGCATGTAGACCAGAATCAACACGGATACTATCATTGGCAAAACATTGATCATCTGGCGAAGCACTACAATGTTTAACTGCGTCTGAGCGGCCCAATTTTCACCGCTAAAAAGTTTAATGGGCAAAAGCACCACCGCTGAGCAAAAGTAAAAGACATAACCATAAAAATAATGCAGATAAATCAGGAAATTGCGCAGCGTTTGGTAAAACGTCTCACCTGGGGAGAGCATTTGAAGAACATGTGGATATTGAGCATACTCATCCACTTCAAATACAGCCAGCATGGAAGCATCTTTTGCGCCTGTTAAATTTGGAAAGATGAAAAGCGAGAAATATATTCCCCCTAAAACTATCAGAACAAATAACGTATTTTTTTGATCGCGCCCCATTCCCCACCCCTTGCCACAAGCCTCCAATTCACTTGCGGCGATAGATCCGGCCCTGAGAATCTTCATAAATCAAATTCCAATTCCCCTCCCATTCGGAAGTTTCAATGCTTTCCGGATAAGCATCTTCTCCTCCAAACCAGGCCGTTTGAAAAACCACTGTGTATTCCGCTTTTTCGGATCGTGAAACTGAGTTTGTATAGCCCGGTCCATAAACATAAAACGGCAGACCATTTTCCACCCACACGACCGAATCACGAATATTCTTTCGCACATAGTCATATGCGCTGTAGTAAGGTCCCGAACCGACCTTTTCGCGAAACTGATCACTGAGGACAATTTCATTCTCAGAAGTATAACGCAGCAAATCCTTTTGATACCAGATCAATCTGACAGCCGCTGCAATCACAGCCGTCACAATCACCACGTTTGCAAAACGGCGTTTTACAATTTCATCATACACTTTTTGAATGAATAGTTCAGCTACCACCAACAATGCTACTAAGATATAGGCCAGGAAATCGGCCGCAAATCGCCAAGCAATTTCAGCCGGAACCTGTGTGTTGCCCGAAAAGGCCGACGCGGGCGTGGCAATGAATTTGAGAAACAGGATCGCTAAAATCCCCATGATTGAATAGGAGGGTCTTCTCTTCCAGATTGTCAGAATTAACAAAATTCCGAATAGACTTCCCAAGATGATGAGATTCCGCGGCAGATGCTGGTACAGGTAGGGATTGTTCCAGTTGGAAAGAATACTCCAGCTTTGCACCGTATTAACCGTCTCCGAAAAAAATCTCCCGGTCGCAAGATAATTTCTGATCAGCCACAAGGTCCCCGGTATCATTACCAAGACAGCCGCTGCCAGCCTTTTCCAGAGGAAAGCCCGACCGGACTCGTTGTGCAAAGATAGTTTCCACCAGATCCATACCATACCCAGCCAGATGGGAGTTGCCAGAAAAATTGCATTGGGTTTGACGCTGATCGCAATCATTGTTGCCAGCATTGCCCCCACTGCATGAAACGGATTTTCACTGCGCAAAGCACCTACCGGCGCGTGCAGTATCACCGCCAGAACGGCAGCCGACAGCATTAAATCATTCTTTCCAATAGTCATGATTAAATGATAAAAAACCCGCCACAGATTGCTTTCAACCGGGACACTGCCGCTCAACACGAGCAGAGAGGTTCCAAACAGCAGCAACGCCGGTGGCAGCCCAGTATAACGGCATTCCAACAACCAGATGGAAAGCAAAAAAAATACCGCAATCAGGGCGTGAACGGTCCCAAACAGCATTTCATTTTGGGTCAGAGTAAGGCCCAACGCCAGCAACGATTCATACCCGACAGGATATTCCCCATAAGGAACACCCATATCCCAGAAGGTGCCGGTTCGAAACAATTCAATTGCTTTCGGAAAATGATATAAGCCTGCGTCCCAGGTCAGAGTATCACTAACCGGAGAATACGGCCATCGCGCCAGAGGCAGCACAATCAACAAGAGAATCACTGCCAACGCAGCAAAATACAGCACTTTATCCGGATAAAGGTTTTCTTCCCGATTACGAGTATTTCGGAAAATCAAACCGTAGAAATTCCACCCTCTCCAATGGAAATAAGCCCAGACGGCCCCTGCTCCAACCAAAACGCTGATTAAAATCGCCGGTAAAGGCCAAAATGTTCCTAAAAAACCAAACAATTGACCGGCCATCATGGCCCCATAAAAGAATCCAAGGATTAAGATATAAAAAACAAACAATACTTTTTGTATGCGGAATTTCATTTCCTATCCAAGACTACACCCAGAGATGTTCCGGGAATTTACTTATTTGCAAAAGGATATCCTTTTGCAGAAGAATTACCTCCATGTTGTGGAATCTATGCGAGCATGATTGTAACAGTAATCATATTCCCCATTAACAAAAACATCAAATGAGACCTTCAGCCGCATTTGATGTTTTTGTCTCTACTCTGATCAAACTTCAGGAACGTTGTCGAGAACCTGTTCAATTTGATCCAGGTCCTCTTCGGTCAATTTTTCCAGCGTTTCGGCAGCGCCTAAATTTTCATCAAGCTGCTCCAGCCGGGTTGCTCCGGTGATTACACTACTGACTTCTTTACGCCGCAGCAACCAGGCAACCGCCAGTTGAGCCGTGGTTACTTCCATTTCCTGAGCTATGACGGTCAGTTGGTGTACTTTCGCAATCAGGTCCGGTGTGATGCGATCCCGAATCCAGGCCATGTCCTCCCTAGAGGCACGGCTGCCCTTCGGAATCCCTTCATTATATTTCCCGGTCAATATACCAAAATACAAAGGACTCCACACCGTCAAACCCAGGCCAAATTTCTGGCAAATGGGCGAGAGCTCAATTTCTACTCGGCGGCGATGGAACATATTATATTGAGGCTGTTCCATGGTAGGTGGAATCAATCCATACTGACGGGCAACACCGTACGCCTCGGCAACCTGAGCAGCTTCCCATTCGGAAGTTCCCCAGTACAAAACCTTACCCTGCCGAATAAAATCATTCATCGCCCAGACAACTTCTTCCACCGGAGTATCCGGATCGAAGCGGTGGCAGAAGTATAGATCCATATAATCCGTCCCAAGACGTTTCAAAGAAGCGTGCAGTGATTCTGTAAGATGTTTTCGGGAAAGACCACGCCCATTTGGACCGGGCATGGTGGGCCAAAAGACTTTACTGGAAATTACCAGTGCTTCTCGCGGCAGTTCCTTAATGGCTTTTCCCATCACCACTTCGGCCTGACCATTAGCATATACATCTGCGTTATCAAAAAAGTTAATTCCGTGGTCGTAAGCTGCAAGAAGCAGTTCAATCGCTCTCTTTTCTTCTATTTGATCGCCAAAGGTGATCCAGGAACCCAGCGAAATCTCACTGACTTTCAACCCCGACCGGCCTAAACGTCGATAATGCATTCTTTACACTCCATTTCTTTAAAAAACTGGGTTATTCTTCTTCACCCGAACCAATTCCAAGCGGTTTCCACTTATCGTTCCGTTCCCGCAAACGATGAACGCCGCCGCCGCGGTTATGTAGTTCATCAAACCCTTCCGGTTTAATGAACATCTCATCACTTTCAAGCAGTCCCAAAACCCCTTTTTGTCCCGGTTCCTGCGTCTGGTTACGGCAATATTTACAAGTTTTCGGATCATGTGCTTTATAGCTCAGAGGTTCTTCATAAGTCGTAATAAACCCTTCATAATTCCGTAAAACCACATTATGGTCAGACGAGCTGAGAAGATAATTGGGGCCCAATGGAATCTTTCCACCCCCACCGGGAGCATCCACCACAAAGGTGGGGACTGAATATCCCGAAGTGTGACCACGCAGCCCTTCAATGATCTCAATCCCCTTCGCAACCGGCGTCCGGAAATGTCCGGCTCCTTCCACCAGGTCACACTGATAAAGATAATAAGGTCGTACCCGCATACGGACCAGATCATGGACCAGCCTGCGTTGAGTGTAAACACAGTCATTGATTCCTGCCAAAAGGACGGACTGATTTCCTAAAGGAATCCCTGCCCTGGTGAGTTTATCGCAAGCTTCAGCCAGCTCCGCAGTAATTTCGTTGGGATGATTAACATGAATATTCATCCACAGTGGATGATACTTCTGAAGCATGTCACACAATTCATCCGTCACTCGCATGGGCATAAACACCGGTAAACGGCTGCCGATTCGGACAATCTCAATATGCGGAATTTCTCGCAAACGCTGCAGCAAATATTCCAAAATTCTGGGGGCCAAAACCAATGGATCCCCACCCGACAGCAACACATCACGCACCTGAGGTGTTCGTCTGAGGTATTCAAGTTGCAATTCAAATTCCGCTCTTGAGAAATTTTCGTTTGGATCGCCAACAATTCGCGAACGCGTACAATAACGACAGTACGAACCACATTGCGTAGTAACCAGCATTAAAACCCGATCCGGATAACGATGTACCAACCCGGGCACTGGAGAGTGGCGGTCTTCAGCCAGCGAATCTTCCATCATGCCGGTAAAGGAATTAATTTCGCCAGCCGTAGGGATGACCTGCTTACGAACCGGATCGTTGGGGTCTTCCGGGTCAATCAATGAGACAAAATAAGGGGTAATATCTACCCGGAACAAACCTTTAGAGCTTAATGCTTCCCGCTCGCTATCTGTCAATTTCAACACTTTATCAAAGTCTTCAATCGAGTTCAGCCGGTTGCTGAGTTGCCAACGCCAGTCGTTCCATTTCTCGTCAGGTACATCTTTAAAAATTGGAGCTCGTTTAGAAGAGAATGTGTTATGTGCCATTAATAAATCTCCTTTCAAACCGTCAAGCTTATCTACATTACAGATCAAAATCAATTCTGCCAGATCTGGCAGAATTGATGTCGGGTCATCTTTATTGCTAACCAGTAAATACCTGTAAATAAATGGGCCCGCTCCAGTTCATCTTCATTTCTCTGAACCGGGCTTTAAAATATTGGGAAAGTATATTCCCATTTTTCAGACTCTACAATCTTATTTTACGGATAAACACCATATTGGTCAAATAATATTAAATTTTTATCAGAACCGGTACGCTCAACTTGACGCAAAATTACAGGCATGATATGATAATAATCATTGTTTTAGCACTCTCGGTACGAGAGTGCTAAAAAGAGAAAAGATGGAAGAATTAACTGAAAGACAAAAGCTGATCCTGTCGTTGGTAATTCACGAGTATACCCAGACCGCCGAGCCGGTTGGGTCTAAATACATCGTGGATCATTACCATCTGGATATCAGTTCTGCTACCGTGCGCAATGAAATGGCATTTTTGACGGAGTTAGGTTATCTCCGCCAACCCTACACTTCTGCAGGCAGGGTGCCGACTGAAGAGGGCTATCGCTATTACGTAGGCCGTCTCTCTCAGCGGACCGAATTGCCAGACGCAACCCGCCGGATGATCATACACCAGTTTTATCAAAGCAATCGCGATATGGACGAATGGTTACGCCTAGCTGCTTCTACCCTGGCGCGGCAGGCACACGGAGCTTCTTTGGTCACGGCCCCCCTTCCTCGATACGCACTGTTCAAGCATATCGAGTTGATTTCAACCCGGGGCTGTCAGGTGTTGGCTGTTCTGGTGTTGGTCGGTGGAGAGATCCATCAGCGCATCATGACTTTGGAAGAACCCTCCTCACAAGAGGAACTTTCACTAATTGCTAACCGCCTGACATCCTTGATGCACAATGATAGTGTGGATCAAATTTACGCTTACCTGCCTCAATTGCAAGGGCTTGAACTGGAGGTCTCCAAATGGATCATCCAGGATATGAAAGACATCAATGCAATGATAGCAGGAGAAGTATACGTAGATGGGTTGTCCAATGTCCTGGCCGAACCAGAGTTTTCTGGATCTGAAGATGCGCGCCGTGCGCTGCGGGTGCTGGAGGAGCGTTCCACTTTGCAGGATCTCCTCTCACGGACCATTTTGTCCGAAGGCGAAAGCGGCGGCGGTGTTCAGGTTCTGATCGGTGGAGAAGGAACCTGGGAAGACCTGAGACAATGTTCCATTGTTCTGGCTCGTTACGGAGCACCAGACCTTGCCACCGGAACGCTCGGTGTACTGGGCCCAATGCGCATGCCCTATGGACGAACAATTTCAACTGTACGATTTATCTCCTCTTTGCTCAGCGAGTTAGTCGTTGAAGTTCTGGGAGATTAAAAACGAGAGGTAATTTGAATGAGTAAACAACCCGAAGAAAAAGATCCTAAGCCCCAAACGGACTCAAAGCTTCCCGTTGAAGAAGTCCAAGCCGAAGATGTACTCATCTCCGCCAAGGACTATCAAAAACTGCAGGAAGAATTGAAAAAAGCACAGCAGCAGGCTGCGGAAAACTTTGATGGATGGCAGCGGGAAAGAGCCGATTTTTCAAACTATAAAAAGCGGATTGACCGCGAACAGCAAAACCGCCGGCAAACTATCGCAGCCGAATTAATTAAAAAATATCTTGAAGTATTAGACGATATTCAACGCGCCCTAAAAAACCGCCCTACTGAAGGGGATGGTACCAAATGGAGCGCCGGCATTGAGTTAGTCGAAAGAAAGTTAACTAATATATTGGAATCGGAAGGCGTCACTCGCATCCCTGCGGAAAAGGAAATGTTTGACCCGACACGTCACGAAGCCATTTCCAGCGAAGATAGCTCTGACCACGAAAGTGGAGAAATTATCGAAGTATTACAACAAGGGTATATACTTGACAATCGGGTGCTTCGTCCCGCATTAGTTAGAGTAGCCCGCTAACAAGGAGTAAATTATGGGAAAAATAATAGGAATTGATTTAGGTACAA
>JAHDQE010000015.1 GCA_018433975.1 Ornatilinea sp.
GGTTCTGGTAGGATGGGCATTTTCTCGAACCGCTAAAGGCCAAGGCCTAATCCGGAAAGACCACCCGACACGGCGCTCATGCGGTCTTCTGCCAGTTTTCGGGATTTATCCAACGCAAGATTGACAGCGCTAAGCAGCATATCCTGAAGCATTTCTGCGTCTGCATCTTCGAGGAGCTCCGGAGCAATCTCGATGGATTTGCACACCTGCGCACCGGTCATGACAACTTTAACTACGCCGCCACCAACGGTTTCTTCTACCGTTTCTTCTGCCAGCTTTTCCTGCGTTTCTGCCATTTGCTGCTGCATTTTTTGCAGTTGAGCCATCATATTCCCCTGCTGCATTTTACGACCTCCTGCAGGTCGATTAAATCCTTTAGCCATTTATTCATTACTCCTTTTGTTTTTAGAAATCTTTATTAATCCCGGTCTACAATTTGACCACCCAGGTTTAAGGCTGTTCCAATGATGCCTTCGCTATCAATATTTAAGTCTTCCGGAGCCTTACCTGCTTTTGTATCCATCACCACACTTCTGACTTGAATTTCCGCATTCAGGATATGATTGGCTGCACGGCTTGTCAATGTAAGGTTTTCTTTGGTGTTCATTTTTGAGTGCAGGATATCCGTCGTAAAACCCAGGGTGAGCGTGTTGTTTTTAAAGCTCAAGAGTTTGCAGGAATTCAGCAGTGTTTGGGTGGGGATGCTGTAATCCCTTACCAGATGGCGGATTTCCCGCCAGTGGTTTTTTATATCTGAGAGTGTGACGGTCGAAACCTCTTCTTTCTCTTCTTGAGGTATGTCTGATGATTGTACTGCGGCTGTTTCCTGTGCTGCGGGCGGCTGCTGTATCTCTTCAACAGGTTTTTCTTTTTTTACAGAATGGACTGCTTTATCCGGTTGGAGGGCCTCACGGCTTGTTTGTTGTGAGGTGGTTTGGACGTCACTTTGTGGCGGTGTTGTTGTGGGGGCTGCGACGGCTGTTCTTTGAATGTTGATCTGTGACCTTTGTGGAACCTCTAAATCCGGGCGGGCCGGTTGTGGCTCTATGGCTTCGGCCAGAGCAAGTTCCAGGGATAAACTGGGTTGCCAGGCAGACCGCAGGTCGCTGGCGGCGCTGTTGAATAGATTCGTGATCCGCACCAACTCGGCAGATGCAAAAAAGCCGGCGTGCGCCTCCATTCGTGATTTGGTTTCTGCAGTAGCATCTACCGTTTCCCAACTCCCGAGGTTAATCAACAGCACACTCCGGAGATATTCTACAATCTGACGTGCAAATTGACGGGGGTCCGTTCCGCTGTCAAGCGCGCGATGAATGCAGTTCAGTCCTTCGGCAGTATTTTGAGTCTGGATGGCGTTAACCAACTCAATCACCAGCTGGTTTGTAGCCGCTCCTAAAATGGTTTGCGCAGTACTCAGTGTAACCGCATTGCCGGAAGAAGCTAACTGATCCAGCAATGAAATTGCATCACGAAGGCTGCCGGTGGATTGGCGGGCAATCAATGTGAGGGCGTCTTCTTCAACCTGTATGTTTTCTTTTTGGGATAAGTCTTGTAAGAGTCCAACAATATCTTTAACAGGAATACGACGGAATTCATGACGCTGACATCTGGAAAGCACTGTCGGAGGAATTTTGTGAACTTCTGTGGTGGCAAGAACAAAAATAGCGTGGGAGGGGGGCTCTTCCAATGTTTTTAGCAGGGCATTGAAAGCGGCAGTTGACAGCATGTGAACTTCGTCAATGATATATACTTTGTATTTGCCTTCGGTGGGAGCGAAGTTGATTTTATCGCGTAATTCACGAACATCATCCACACTGGTATTAGATGCTGCGTCGATTTCGATCAAATCCAGGAACCGCCCTTCATTTACGGCAATACAGTGTTTGCATTGATCGCAGGGACGGATATTGGGATCTTCATTTAAACAATTTACAGCTTTTGCGATCAGCCTGGCAGTTGTAGTTTTTCCGGTCCCGCGCGGGCCCGCAAAGAGATAAGCATGTCCTACTCGATCGGCGCGGACAGCATTTTTTAAGGTTTGGATGACATGATCTTGCCCGATGACCTCATCCCAGAGATGAGGTCTCCACTTGCGATAGAGAGCCTGTGACATAAGCCTTCTCTTCCAAAAGGTGATTATGAAGAATTGGTTTGACCGTTATTTATATGGTTTAAATTGTAACCGAAAAGGATGGGACTTTGGGTAAACAGATAGAAGAAATTTAATTGTAAAAATCGGCCTTTAAGGAATGGTGTAAGTCGCCTGGAGTTTTCCTCTTTCATTAAAAAGCCGGACTTCTTCCCCGGTCTCCCAGATGGAAGTTTCTAAACCCCAGTAGAGCTCAATCACGGAATTTACGCCAATCTTGGTGAAGATTTGAATGGAGCCGTTCTTGTTCAATTCGAGCTGCGGAAAACGAAAGGTGTGTCCATCCTGGTCTTTTAACTCCCAGTCCGTGAGAATTTGTTTTCCGTCTCCTACTTGTTTGATGACAACTGTTTCTGTTTCCAGGTCGCCAACGCCAAAAACATTCTCAATCTCTACTGTGGACTGATTTTGTGTAGTGGCGGCTTCGGTAGTACCAGGAAGAGCAGTAAGGGTTGGTTCCGAAACCATTGTGGTGGACTGCAAAGGAGTTGAATCGGCGGCAATTTTGGGGTGAATAAAATAATCCCACAACCACAAAACGAACAATGTTGTGACCGCAGAGATTACAATATTGAGAAGGATGTATGGAAGAATCTTTTGTAATGATTTCATATGATCAGTCGATGCCTTTTTGAATCATAGCACAGTTTTCCGGTAAAATCATCCAAACCCTTAAGGAATTTTATGCATGGCTTATATTATTGATGGACATAATCTCATTCCAAAAATCCAAGGCTTGCGGTTAGACTTGCCGGATGATGAAGAGGCTTTAATTAAAATGTTGCAAGATTTTTGCCGTCTTCAAAGAAAGAATGTTGAAGTGTATTTTGATCGGGCTGCTGAAGGGTATGCGGGAAAAAGAGGGTATGGGCGGGTAACGGCTCACTTTGTTCGTGAAGGAAACACGGCCGATGCAGCGATCATTTCCAGGTTGAGAAGACTTAAAAAAGGTGCTAGGAACGCAACCGTTGTTTCTTCTGATCACCAGATTATCTCAGAAGCAAAGGCAATGGGAGCAAAGTTGCTTCGATCGGAAGAATTTGCTCAATTGTTGTTTGAGTCTCTTGATTCGGGACCAGAAGACGCCGGTGGAGGACCATTATTGTCTTCGAAAGAGGTAGATGAGTGGATGGATATTTTCCGTAATGGAAATAAAAGTGAGTAATTTTTTCTTAATATATTTCTCTAAAAAATCTTATACGAATTTAATGCAAATAAGATAAAAATGGTGTATATTATCAGTATGACACCGATATTACTGGTAAATTTAAACAGGTGTCAACCATCAGAGTTTTCGATCAACACGTCCCCCCCGTGCTGATCAAAAAGAAAAGAAATCTGGTGGCATTGCTTCCCTGAAGACCGCCAGGCTTTCTCCTTTGCCTGGCGGTCGCTTTTTTGCCCTTCCCATTTTTTGTACAAAAATGGGAAGGGCTGTTCTTGATCTGCTATACTAAAAAGACCGGACGATAAAGTTGGGGTGAAAGGAAATCATGGTTAGAAAATTAAGAATCGGGCTTATAAACACGATTGCTGAGCCCGGTGAGAAGCGAGCTTTTTTGCCTTCTTTTGTAGGTATGCTGGCAAATTTAGAATATGAGATCTTCCTTGAAGAAAAGTATGGGGCGGGAATGGGTTTCAAAGAAGAAGATTATCTGGGAATTGCCCCCAGAGCTCGCTTTGTTCCTCGTGAATTGGCTTTACAACAAGATTATGTTCTGGTTTTAAGGTATCCCGGAGACGATGTTGTGCGAAGAATGCATCCCGGAATTTGCCTGATTTCAATGCTGCACTATCCTACACGCCCGAACAGGGTGGCATTAATGCGCGAACGTAAAATCGAAGGAATATCCCTGGATGGTTTGAAAGATGATACAGGCCGGAGGCTTGTTGAAAACCTGAGGTCTGTTGCATGGAATGGTGTGGAAATAGCCATAGGGGTTCTCAAGAAAACGTATCCGGAACCTGGTTTTGAGAGTCCCTTGAGGGATCCTTTGAATGTGACTATCATGGGATCCGGTGGTGTGGGGGCTCATGCGGTGCAGGCCTCGATTCGGTACGGCAATCTGCAATATCATCAAGATATTGCGTCCCGCGGTGTTCCGGGAGTAAAGATCACTGTGGTAGATTATGACCTGACACCTGATGAAGTATTGATGAAAAATCTTTTGCGTACAACGGACCTGTTGATTGATGCGACCCAAAGGCGTGATGCCAGTTCTATTATTATTCCAAATACCTGGATCCGATTGATGCCAAAGCAGGCGGTGCTGTTGGATTTATCGGTAGACCCTTATGATTTTAATGTATCTCCCCCAATACAAAAAGGAATCGAAGGAATACCGCAGGGAAATCTGGACCAATATGTTTTCCCGCCGGATGATCCCGCCTATGATCGCATCCCATCGAGCGTAAACATTGAAAATCGCAGGTATGCAGTTTCGTGTTATTCCTGGCCCGGCATTTATCCCAAGGAATGTATGACGGTGTATGGAAAGCAGCTTCGCCCGATTATGTGTACAATTTATGAAAACAAAGGGATTCAAAATATAAAATTTACAGGGAAATTCTTCCAACGTGCCATTTATGGCGCCATGTTATCAAATTGGGCAGAGTCTTAGCGATCAAAAAGACAACCCGGCAGGTAATTTACCACCCGCCGGGTTGTCTTTTTAAACGTTTCTGTTTTCTTATCAGGCGATGACACCAAGCTGCTTACCGACTTTGGCAAAGGCTTCCAGGCCTTTATCCAGATCGTCTTGTTCGTGTGCTGCAGAAATCATGACTCGAATCCGGGCCTTCCCTTCCGGGACTGTCGGATAACCAAGTGCCATTGCAAATACACCGTCATCATATAAGGCTTTACTGAAATTGCGGGCGAGTTTTGCGTCGCCCAGCATGACGGGGGTGATGGGTGTTGTGCTCACACCGGTATTGAAGCCAAGCTTTTTCATCTCGGCTTTGAAATAATCCGCGTTGCTCCAGAGTTTATCTACCAGCTCTGTGGATTCTTCCAGAAGATCAATTGCGGCGATGCAGGCGGCCACATCGGATGCCGGAACAGCGGAAGAGAACAGGAAAGGCCGGCCACGTTGGTGGAGCCATTCAACAATTTCTGCATTTCCAGCTACACAGCCACCTACAACCCCAAAAGCCTTTGACATAGTTCCCACTTCAACGTCCACTTTGCCATGCAGGTTGAAATGATCCACAATACCACGGCCTCCGCGTCCCAGCACGCCCTCGCCGTGAGCATCATCGACCATTAACATGACATCGTATTTTTGGGCAACTTTATGGATCTCATCCAATGGGGCGATATCACCATCCATGCTGAAAACACCATCCGTGATGATCAGGCCGCGGCGATAATCTCCCAGATGCTGTTTGACCTGTTTCTCCAGATCTTGCGCGTTGGCATGTTGGAAGCGAATAATTTTTGCTCTTGAAAGACGGGCACCATCAATAATGCTGGCGTGATTCAATTCATCGGAGAATATGACATCTTCTTTTCCCACCAACGCGGGTATTGTTGCCAGGTTGGCACAAAAACCGGATTGGAAAGTGATAGCTGCTTCAACGCCTTTAAATTGTGCCAATCGCTGTTCCAGTTCTTTATGGAGATCAATGGTTCCGGCGATGGTTCGTACAGCCGCTGGGCCTACACCATATTGATCTGCGGCTTCTTTAGCAGCTTTGATCAATTGCGGGTGATTTGCCAACCCCAGGTAATTGTTTGAGCAAAAATTCAACTCTCGTTTTCCGTCTACAACCAGCCAGGCACCCTGTGCGGAACTCATAGTACGGATGTGGTTGTAGAGACCGGATTGCTTCAATTCATCAATCTCAGTGCGGATCCAATCTAATTTAGAAGACATTTTTACCTCAATTTTTGGAATGTTTTAGATACTTCGTATCGAAAGCAAGTAAGCTTTTATGATTATCTCACATTCCGCACCTGCGTGTTTAAAAATTTGGGGAATTCCTCGTTCCTATTCCAAAATAAAGTAAAAATGCAGATCAGTGCTTTTACTTTTTTATCTCAACATCCGTAAAAGGTGGAAGGATCTATTCCCCCGGATTTGAATTAAAATCAACCTGGGCCAGATACCCTAGCTCCGCCAGAGCAATCCGTATTTTTTCTTCTGTTCCCCGATTTATTACAACCATGGTTGGTGTCAGAGTTCGGGAAATATATCGAGCGGCAGAGGTCTTTTTTAAAGCATCGAGGATTTCAGATGAGGATACTTCGAGGATTATTGCCTGGCTGACTTGTGCCTGTGGGCCTGATCTGGCCCATTGTTCAATCGCTTTGAGCACACTGGGTGGAATGGGGCTACCGGCATATTTTTTGAGTGAACGCACCAGATGCGCGGGTTTTAGACCACGTTCGCCGGCTTCTCCTAACGACCTGGGTGTGAGCACGTAGTGATATTCCCCTGGGGCAGATGGTTCCCATTGGGAAAAGCGCGCAATGATATAGCGAGCAGTCCGGGGGGTGTGGTCCGTCAGGATGAAACTGGCGTCCGATTTGATTTGAATAGGGGCATTCTCCTGGCTCAATCCTTGTGGAGGATATTCAGATAGGAGTGAGTCTGCCCATGGTGTAAGTCGAAAAGCGGTAGGGGGACTTTTGGGGTGACTGGCGGCGAGGTCCAAAATACCTAGCCAGTGCAGGGGGCCGGTCAGCAGAAAGTAAATCAATTCACCATCTACTTCATCCCAGGAAGAGAAGCCGCGCAGGAAGTTCCCGGATTGTCTGGAGCGAATGAACCACGAATCGTAGTCACCGGCCGGCCTTTGAAAGTCGGGTTTTTCCTTTTTAATAGCCTGAATCAGAGAAGAAATGCTCCACCATGTACCTTGTGGAATTTCCTTTATTAAATCCAGAATAAATTGTCGTGCGAGGAGGGGATTGTTTTGCCACACTCCTTCAATTTCTAAAGTTGAGAGAAGTGAAAGCTCATTGAATTGAGCATTTTTCATCCATCCCGAAGTTAAAAAAGTTAAGGCTTCTGCTCGGGGGCTTTCCAGAAAGGTTTTGGTGATTCTGGAAATGGGCATGCCCTGGTCATCCAGGATGTGAATAGCGTGCAGCAGATTTTTTAATATCTCTGGCGAAATATTGGGCTGGATAAATTTTAAACCGGAAATTGATATGGACTCTATTCGCAGAGCAGCAAGGAGTGTGCAGGCATGATCCAGGATGTAATCCGAAGCAGGGATAAGGTAGGCGAATTCAGCAGGATCCGCCGGGCTTCCCAGGGGAAGGGGGGGAGCAGGTGTTTCAATTTCTAAAAGAGCCATAATTTCATCGGGAATATAGGCATATTCCTGTGGTTCGGGCGGAAGGTTCAGGAATGCTTTCCCAATCAACCCGTGATACCATAATGTTTCTGCGGCCGAAATAGGGTGAAGATCGGGCCTTTCGCGGTCTCTTTTGCCCGCACCCATTCCCCGCACATCGCCAAATTTACGGATGAATACCTGCCAGGAGATTTTTCCATCATGTTGGACCAATTCGAATAATGCGGATTGAGCCTGTTGGGGGAGGGCTTCAATAATTTCCGACACCAGTTCTTTCTGGCAAATCCCCTGAATTAAAATTGGCAGCGCATCCTGTGCGCCGGAGGCTTTCAGTTCAATTCCCCAGGCATCGCCGATAATTTTTAAGAAGCCCAGATCATGGTTCTGGAGTGTGGTTAAGAGGGCAGGCATTATGGATCAATTATTATTCACTGAATTAATTCTCTATCGTGGAAAAGTTCTTCTTAATTTTTCTCAATGTTAATCCACGCTGCCGCTTTTCGATTCCATATTGAAAGCCAACCGAATTTTATGGAGGTACAAAGCGGTGTAATGGAATCCGGTAGATTTAGAAAGCAACATAAAATTTTTTTGTTTGTTGGTGCCAATTGCCAGTATGATTATACCGGAATCCGTTATTTGGTTGAGAGAATCTGCATTGTTCTATTTTTTGCTCCCAATTACCCATAAAACATGGTGAAATAGATCATAAAACCCATAAAAGCTATTAGTTTTGAAAGGTTAGCCTTTTCAGAGACGTATTTAATTGACTCATGTTAACCTTGAATGTATAATTTTTCAGAAGCTTTGTAACAATTTCTCAGCAGAGGCCCAATATGGCGTTAAAAGGCAATTTACGTGACTTTACAATTACACAATTGCTCAACCTTGTAAACCTGGCCCAAAAGACAGGTACATTGGTTATCGAAGGTCCGCAGGAAGCAGCGTTGATTACCTTTCGCAACGGAAAACTTGCCTATGCCCAAATCGGTCAAGAAGATGACAGCCTGGCGACTATATTACGGCTCAACAAGAAAATCAGCCGCAGCCAGCATAAGATCTTAAAAGAACGTGCTGCCAATATGACCGATAAGGAGCTGGGTATTTTGTTGATCAATGCCGGTTACGTTTCTCAAGAGGATATTCTCAGCAGTCTACAAAATTATTTCATGAACATCGTTCAAAGGCTTTTTACCTGGGTAGAAGGCTTTTTTCAATTTGATCAGGGTGTTCAACCTCCTGAGGACAAGATCACGGTGCGCGTGGACCTTGAAAACTTGATCATTGAAGGCTCTCGCCAGCTTCGTGAATGGGAGCATTTGCAGGATGAAATTCCAAGCCTGGATATGGCCCTAAAATTCACAGATCGTCCGGGTACCAATATTCGAAAAGTGAATTTGAGCGTGGCTGAATGGAGCGTGGTCTCTTATGTAAATCCTAAAAATACCATGCGTCAAATTGCCCATGCGACCAACATGAGCGAATTGGAAATCCGGAAAGTGGTTTATGGCCTGCTTCAAGCCAGCCTGGTTGAAATTGTGCGACCGGGCGGGGCTTCCATTTCCATTTCGAAAAAGATGTTCCCAACCTCAAATCGCGAAGAGCAAAAATCGTTGGTAAGTCGTCTCGTTGATCGTATACGATCCTTGTAATCATACTATCTAGGACATTGCTACATGCAAACACTTAAAATTGTGGTCACTGGCCCATTCAATGCCGGAAAAACCGAATTTATCCGATCCGTTAGTGAAATCGATGTGGTTTCTACAGAACGTAAAATTACGGCAGAATCGGAAAAGGTCAAAAAGACCACAACTGTGGCGATGGATTTTGGCCGAATCACGGTGGACGACGATCTGGTATTGTATCTGTTTGGAACTCCAGGACAAAAACGCTTTGATTTCATGTGGGAGATTCTCTCTGAAGGAATGTTGGGCTTCATTGTGATGGTGGATAGTAACCGCCCGGAAACTTTTAGAGAAGCTCGAAGCATCTTGCAAACTTTTAAAGCCTATGCTTCAACACCCTACGTGGTTGCGGCAAACAAGCAGGATTCGCCGGATGCGTGGGATTTGGAAGATATGCGGGTGGCGTTGCGGCTGGACCCGGATGTGAAGTTTTTGCCCTGTGTGGCTGTTGATAAAGAAAAGGTAAAGACCATCCTGCTCGAGCTTTTGTATACTATTTTGGAAAAAATGGAGGCGGGCAAATAACAGGTCAGCCCGTGATATTCAACCAACGTGTCATCCATCACTACGAGTCAGGGAATAGTCCACTATGAAGTTTACGGACGTGGTCGTCCGGTAATTCTGCTTCATGGTTGGTTGGGTTCCTGGGGACTTTGGCGTGAAACGATGACCTATTTAGGGCGGAGCTACCGCACCTATGCGTTGGATTTCTGGGGATTTGGTGAATCGGGGAAAAAGCGTACTTCGTATGCGGTACAAGACTTCGTAAGCCTGGTTGACCAATTTATGGAACAGATGGGAATTACATCTGCGCCTCTGGTGGGGCACAGTATGGGAGGCACGGTCAGTCTTTCCGTCGCGCTTCAATATCCGGAACGCGCTCAAAAAGTGGTGGTTATAGGTTCTCCGATTGTGGGTTCCTCTCTGGCACTTCCCTTGAAGTTCGCCGGTTATCGATTTATAGCCTGGCCTTTGTTTCACATGATGGGCGCGTTTCGATTTGGGATGCGGATTGCGTCTCCATTTATTTGCAGTGATCCGAACTTTCCGGACTTGATGGATCGCGATCTTTCCCGCACGACACTCGAATCTTTTTTGCTCAGTATTTCATCGCTTCGAAAAACGGACCTGCGTCCTAAAATGTCTGAGTTAACGATTCCGGTGATGGGTATGTTTGGTGACGCAGATAATATTGTCAGCCCCAAGCAGGGCCAGGTATTAAAAGCCTGTTCTCCTCATTCCAGGGTGGAACGTTTCCCCGAAGCGGGACACTTTATCATGTTGGATAATCCACCGGTTTTCATGGAAAAATTAAAAAATTTTTTAGACGGTTCCAAAGAAAATTAACCCATGACTGAAAAAGTTCAAATGTGCAGTTCTGGCCAGCTTGGCCAGATTTTGTTAGATGGATTGGAAGAAATAATTGGTCTGTCTGGTGTGAATGCGGTACTGGATCAGGCCAGACTTTATCGGTTAATGGGGCCTTCCAGGACAGAATTTCCAAAGGACATCCGGTTGGATAACTTTATAGAAATGCAATCTGCTCTGGAGGCTTTGTATGGTGTTCGAGGAGGTCAGGGCACAGCCCTTCGAGCGGGAAGGGTTTCATTTCACTGTATTTTGCGAGAACACGGCGATGAAATGGGATTGAATGCTCCTGAGTTTCGATTCCGTCCCACTGCTTATAAGATTTCAATGGGTTTGGCAACTTTGGCCGAGAAGTTTTCCGGATTTTGTTCCGAAAATATCCGGGTTTTTGAAGACGAAACCGCCTGGATCTGGGAAGCGGTTTGCCAAAGTCCTTCTTCTACGTCTCAATTGATGACGACCTGTAACCACTTCATACTCGGGATGCTTCAGGAGTTTACGCAATGGGCGGCCGGGGGAAAACATTACATGTTGAACCAGGTGCGGTGCGGCAATTTGAGTGAGCAATCTTCCCAAATAAGAATTGAAAAACGGGCGATGGATTAGGTTTTTTTATGCTAAAGATCATTTTGCAATCCAAAAGAACGGTTGATCCCTTCAACGAGCCTGCCCGTGATCTGCGCATTTTCAATAAGCCTTTGTGGCTGCACCAACGAGATTTGCTGGCTCCTTATATCTCCCGGGAAATTGAGCTGCCGGAGGGAGCACGGCTGCCCCAAACCAAAGAACCCTGTATTGTTTATCGCGATAATTTGTTTTTTAATGAGCAGTATATTAATGAATTTATCCAAGAGGCAAAAAAGCGTTCCCATCCTTCTCGCGCAGCTTTTTCCATACAGGATGGCGCTTTTCGTGAACACTGCTTGCCGCTTTCAAAATCTTATACCCCTGCGGGAGATCTTTATCTGGCCGATCTCTGGTATTTCCCCAATGGGCCAGATCTGGATGCCCGTCCGCTTGTGATTGACCTGCTGTCAAGAGAGATTGGATATTATCATGTTCCCACCTATATGGCCACAGACCAGGGTGACTTGGTGTATCAGGTGCCTCTTCGAAGTCTGATCGCCATTGATTCCTGGGTCCATATTTTTATTGCCGATACGGTGTTTGGGCTTTTTGGGCGCGGCGCCCGGTTTGAAGATCGTTTAAATGTGGATCCTTTTTTTAAATTGGGCATCTTGGCGAAAGCACTCTATGAAGGCAAACAAGTGTTGGAATCCTCCGGTGTTGTGCAGATTGGGCGGAACTGTGTGATTGACCCAACGGCAATTATTCATGGCCCAACCACAATTGGGGATAATGTCACAGTTAATGCAGGAGCTGTAATTGAGAACTGTGTTATTGGGGACAATGTTAATATTTCGCAAGGATGTAATTTAATGCTATCCGTAGTAGGGGACGGCACTTTTTTGCCTTTTAGAGCCTCCTTATTTATGACCACGATCATGGATAACAGCATGGTAGCGCAAAACACGTGCTTACAGATGTGCGTGGTCGGGCGAAATGCGTTCATTGGGGCGGGGAACACTTTTACAGATTTCAATCTGCTTTCTGCTACCATCAAAGCCCGTGATGGTGATGGAAATCTGCAACCCTCCAACCGGCCGGTGCTGGGAGGATGTGTAGGTCATAACTGCCGGATTGGGTCGGGAATGATCGTTTTTCCAGCGCGGATGATCGAATCGGATGTTGTGCTGGTGGCTACTGAAGATCGCAGGATTATTGACCGCGACATAAAATATGAACAAAGCGACCATCATCACTTAGGATCTTCACAGCTTCATAAACGTTTATATCCTCGCCCCGGCGAAAAACTTTCCGAATCGTGGTAGTAGATTTTTTGTGAGAAGATGCAGAATTGAGCGTCCGTAATTGTTGCAGGAATAACTAATCTGACATAATATTAAAAGGTATGAAGATATTTTAGTGTAAATGATATTTGGTTTTGAGAAACCCGAGTTAACTCAAAATCTTTTTTTCCAGGGAGAAAGCAATGAACAAAGCTCGCCTTTTGGTGGTTGAAGACGATCCTGATATTTCAAATATGCTTCAGATTTACTTCAAAAGTCAGGGATATGAAGTGGATGCCGCATTGAGGGGAAGTGTTGCATTAGAAAAAACTCGTCAGGGTATGCCTCATTTGATCGTGTTGGATATTATGCTGCCCGACATTGACGGGTATGAGGTCTGTCGGAATTTAAGGACAAATGCCCGCACCAGTCATATTCCAGTGATATTTCTTACGCAAAAGGATGAGCGCAGTGATAAGCTGCAAGGCCTGGAATTGGGCGCGGATGATTATATAACCAAGCCCTTTGATATTGAAGAACTCAAACTGCGCGTTCAAAACGCGATTGCTCGCGCGGAGCGGGAAAGTCTTACGGATCCCCAAACAGGATTGCCGGCCGGAAGATTAATTGAGGATCAGCTTCGACAGATCATCCGGGATGATGGGTGGGCCTTTATGGATGTCCGGATTGATGCATACGAACCGTTTAAAGATGTCTATGGTTTCATTGCCGGTAATGATGTTCTGCGATTTACGGCCATGCTGATTGGGGAAGTGCTGGATGAATTAGGGACGATGAATGATTTTGTCGGGCATGCCGGCGCGGATAATTTTATTATTATTACCAACACAGAATCCGCTAAAGAAATAAAACGGAGACTTAAAGAGCGTTTTGCGGAAGAAGTCCTGACCCATTACAATTTTATGGACCGCCAGCAGGGATATATTTCATACCCTGCCAAGGATGGTGCGCCTCAACAGGCTCCCTTGATGACCCTTTCGATAGGGATGATATCACCAGCCACCCACGTATTTTCTGATATTCGTGAGATCACTGAATTGGCCGCAGAAGAACGCCGTAAAGACGTAAATTTATAGAATGAGCTGAGGGTTTTATGATCAACCTCGATGCATACAGCCTCGGAATATTACTGGTTGGCCTGGGGCTGTTTTTCTGGTTGACAACACGGTTTTTGGTTCAACAAGTCAATCAAACTCAGACTTTGATGAGACCGGAAGTTTCTTTTATGCCCGAGGGGGAGATAAGGGAAACGCCTGATGCTGTGATTATTGTGCAGTCTGGCGGAAAACTTGCCTCCATGAATCATCAGGCCAGGAAAGTATTTCATGTTCAGGAGCATGAAAGCCCCGGCCTGGAACGACTGGCCAGATGGGCCCGTCCCAGCGAGCCCTTTTTAACCCTGTGTGCGAGGGAAGGACGGGAACGTTTTGTTTTAGATGGAAGGTTGGTTGAGGGTACTTCTTATCCTATCCTGTTTGGAATTGATGAATTCATGGTGGTCTCTTTTAAGCCCGTAGAATTGACTATGGGTTCATCGGGAGCAAAATTTGGAATTACAACCCAATCTCTCAGAGCGTTCACTGAATTAACGCTTTCGATGACGGTGAGCTTAAGCCTTGAGATCACCCTTCAGGCAATTCTTGAAAATGTAGATAAACTGTTCCCTTCAGACTTTATGGAATTAAATGTATTTGATGATGAGAAAAAACATCTCATACCTTACACGCTTTCCGGTTACGACGGCGGAAAACGGTCTTTAATAAAAGCGGGACAGGAATATTCCATAGAGAAAAACTATTTAGGGCTCTTAGAAAAGAATAAAAAGCCCCTTTTAATTTCAAGGATTGATTCAAACCGGAGAGAGTACAGCGGAATACTCCAAAAGCATCCCAAGGTACAGTCCTATTTGGGGATTCCACTTGTTGTTGAGAAAGAATTGGTAGGGGCGTTGGAATTGTTCTCATTATCGCCGGACACTTTCCAGGAGGAGGATCTGGATTTAATCCGGTTGTTGGCGGGGCAAGCGGCTGTATCCATCCGAAATGCGCAGTTTTATCAGGTTGAGGAAAAACGTGCGGCGGAATTTTCTGGCCTGGCAGACCTGTCCGGTGCTTTCCGTTCTGCGAGAGACCCGCAGCAGGTGTTTTCTACGCTGGTAGGGAGTATTGCTCCGCTGGTGGATTTTGAAATTTTTGGCTTTATTCTTTATGATGAAAACGAGCGTACTCTGGTTGCTCAAGTGCCATTTCAAGGGCTCCCGGCACAAATTGTTGAACTTTATCGGCTGGTGATTAAGCCGGATAGTCTGGCTGAAAAATTTTTAATCGGCCAGGATGTGATTTACAGCGAAAATGCGTCTGAAGACCCGCAGTGGGAAGCGCTTGGTTTGGATTATATTTCTAAAGCTGCGAGCATGCGCGAGACTGTTCTGGTGCCGCTCACTTCGGGCGGAAGGATGATGGGGTATTTACAGGCATCCAATCATACCGGATCTCCGAGACCCTTTAGCCGTGAAGAGACACATTTCCTTACAATTGTTGCCAATCAAACTGCACCGATTGTGGAAAACGCTACACTGGTTCAACAAACCCGGTCTCGCGCGCAAAGAGCTGAAACGCTGCGCAGAATTGCCAGCCTTGCGAGTTCGGATGCGACTCTGGATGAGACGCTTACCTTTGCAATCAGAGATCTTACCAATTTGCTGCACGCGGATGTATCCGGTATTTTTCTGTTGAATGAGGGCGGTGATGTTCTTCGTTTCCACCAGGCTTCATTCTTTAGCGGGAAAAAACGACCGGGTGCGCGTATTGAATTGTTATCCCTCGAAGATCCCCAGTTTCCCTTTTCTGTAACCGGCAGCCAGCATGTTTTGAAATCCGGTAATCTGGATGAAGAACAGGCCATCATTCCGTTTTATAAGCCAATTATTCAAAGCTGGGGCATAAAATCGGTTATTGCAGTCCCGCTTATTGTGCGAGATGAAGGGGTCGGTGAGCTTTGGTTAGGCAGCAATCAAATCGAATTCTTTGATCAGGGTGATCTTCAGGCTGTTGTTACGGCAGCCGGCCAGCTTGCCGGGGTGGTAGATCAGGCTTACCTGGTTCAGCAAACGGATGAAAGCCTTCGGCGACGCATTGATCAACTGACTGCTTTGACTCGAATCAGCCGTGAAGTCGGGACTTCATTGGATATTAACCATCTGCTGCAATTGGTTCATAACGAAGCGATTCGGACCACAACTGCTGAATTTGGGACCGTATTGTTCTTTGAGTTTGAAGGCAGCATACAGCCCACTATACGTTATTCCATTGGGGAAAGCCACTCGAAATTGCTGACGGAAGAAGAACAGGAAGTCTTAGAAAGCGGAGAACCCTTCCTTTTCCATTCTGAAAATGGGCAATTTAGTTTTAACCCGGCTAATGAGAACTCTGCCCACTCTGCGTTAGTTGTTCCCATTTATTTTCAACAGAAACCGGCCGGGCTAATTATTCTGTATTCATCCCTTGAAAAAGCGTTTGATGAAACCGCGGTTGAGATTGCCCAATCTCTGGCCTCGCATACTTCTGTGGTCATTGCAAGTGTGATCCAACAGCAAGAAAGATTGAAAAAAGGAGCACTGCCGGCCCGAGAGGCCAGGGCTTTAGATGTTCTTCCCAATCTGCTTGAAAAACTGCGAAGAGATACTACTCCGGATAATTTGTTGATGGAAATAGGAGCAGCTATCCGGGAAGTGACCGGCTTCCAAATGCTGGTGTTCAGTCTGTTTAATCCGGAGGACCAGAGGCTGCATCGTGTTGGTCATCTTGGTTTGCCGGATGAGGCATGGCAGGAATTGAGTGAACACTCACAACCATGGGAGGCTATTAAACCATTACTTAAACCGGAATATCATCATGGGGCCGCATATTATATCCCGGCCGAGCAAGAGCCTGTCCTTCCACAAGGTATGCACTCGGTAACCGGTCTTGTGGAGGAGCCCGTTGTACAAGAAATGGGCAATTGGGACCCGGATGATATGCTCCTGATCCCATTAATGGGTACTGATGAGCAAGTGTTAGGACTGATCAGTTTAGATGCACCTCTCGATGGACGCCAGCCGGATGATTCGGTTTATGAGCCCCTTATGCTCTTTGCTTATCTTTCTGTGTTGGTGGTAGAAAACGCCAATCAGGTTTATTCAACACAAAATCAATTGGCTGTTGCATCAGGCTCTCTAAATGCTTTAAAGAAAATTGAAGAGAAGCTCCCGAAATTACTCCATAAAGATTTAGAACAAACACTTTCTATAAAGAAATTACGCGTTGAAAAAGAGAAAATTCAAGCATTACAGAATATTGTCGAAATGGCAAACTGGCAGCCGGATATTGCCTCTGTGCTTCGAATGACGGCTCGAGAACTGTTGACGATTTTGGGTTTCCAGGTTGCTTTGATTGGAGAGCAATCCCTTTCAAGTTCTCAACTTTTAGAAGTTATCCATACGGTTGATGTGGGCAGCGGAATAGAGTCCATGTTTGGTCAAAAAAATCCGCTGCGTCAATTATTGGAAGACGGGGATTCAATATTTGTATCGGATATTTCTCAGCAAGATCCATGGCAAAACAATCCATTATTGAATAAACTGTCTGCAAAGTCATTTATTGGACTGCCTTTGCTGGTCAGCAATGAGCATGTTGCCGGACTTCTGCTGGTGGGGCAGCATCCGATTCCGGAATTGACGCAAGAGGAACGAAATATTTACGCTCAATTGGCAAGACAGGTCAGTGTGAGCCTGCAAAACCTCTACCTGCTGACCGAGACACAACGGAATTTACATGATGTGAACCTGCTGTTAGATTTTTCACGCAAATTGGGCAGCCTGGATATTGGGAACATTACACAGGTGTTGTTGGATAGCGTGATGGAAGTGATCTCATCAGCGGATGCGGCCTGGGTAGGATTGTGGGACGAGGAAAATCGGAAATTATCTCCTCAATCCGCAGTGGGGTATAAAGACAATTCGAGTATTTGTTCCATCAGTTATTTTGAAGATACTGTTTCCGATCCGGATTCCATAAAGCCGCCCTTACCGATTCAGATCTTCAAAAGCGAAAAAGCGCTGCAAATTTGCGAAAAAGAGTTCATTGAAGGATATCATTTTCATCCTGAAGATCTGATGCGCTATCAACAGGGTACCGGAGGACTTTTCCCGCTCTTCAGTGTATTGGTTCCCTTGCGGAGTGGAGATATTTCTTTAGGAATTCTGGTAGTCGAGAGCTTTGATGAGTCCAAAACTTTTGATCAAAGCGATGAGACATTGCTTCTTTCGTTGGCCCAACAAGCGGGATTGGCTTTGGAAAATGCCCGGTTGTTCATTTCTGCCGAGCAGAGAACCGCACAGCTTCAGGCGCTGACCAAAGTGTCGGGCACAATTACTTCAAGCCTTCAAAGCGAAGAGCTGATTAATAGTTTACTGAATCAATTGAAAACGGTTGTCCTTTATGATACAGCCACGCTGTGGCTTAAAAATGGGAATAAATTGGCTGTAGCGGCAACAAATGGCTTTTCGGATCAGGAGAGCCGGGTAGGTCTTTCTGTTGAAGTGCAGGACAGCAGCCTGTTTCAGGAGATGATTAAAACCGGAGAGCCTATCTCGATTCAAAACGTTCTGTTGGATGAGAGGATACCAACTCTTTTGGAACCGCATTATTTTTCCTGGTTGGGGATTCCGCTTCTGGCTAAATCAGAGTTAATTGGGGTGGTCGCGCTGGAAAAACGAGAGCGGGGCTTTTACACACCGGATCGGGTGCAGGCAGCCATGACATTTTCCGGTCAGGCGGCAGTCTCTTTGGAAAATGCCAGACTCTATGAAGAAAGTGTAAGGAGAGCCGCTGAATTGGATCAAAGGACGCAACGCCTGACACTTTTGAACCGGTTTACCAGCAAGTTGGGTGCTTCATTGAAAGTGGATTACATCCTTGAACAGACCGGGATCTATGCGCGTGATGCAGTTAACGCTTCCGGGGTTGCGATTCTAATGCTAAATGAGCAGGGTGAAATTGCTTTACAGTATGAAAATCCACAATCTGCACTTGAACTTCCTTATCTATTCCCGAAGGCAACCTTATTTGATCGTCTGGTCGAATCGTTAAGTGTATTCAGTTCGGATCAGATTGCTCAAGAGCTGGAATTATCGCCTTTGTTTGAGGATTATTTACTGCCGCGGAAGGCACAATCCATCTTGGTTGTTCCACTTGCTGCGGGGTCAAATCTTTATGGCTGGCTGCTGGTGTTAAAAGACAAGCCTTACCGGTTCAGTTTCTCTGAAATAGAGCTGGAACGGACGATTTGTAATCAAGCAGCGATTTCTGTACAGAATGCCAGCCTTTATTTAGAAACGCGGAATCTCTCTCAGAACCTGGAAGTGAGAGTTAAGGAACGCTCTGCTGAATTGCAGCGGGAGCATCAAAACACAGAAACTCTGCTCCGGATCAGCAATGAGTTATCGGGGAGTCTGGATATTAATGAAGTACTTTCCAGGGTATTAAAGGTTATCAATGAATCGCTTCAGGCTGAACAGAGTCTTATTTTCCTTCCGGAAGGAAACGCACGGGTTCATAAGGCGGGATCACCGCTTGTTACGACAATGGATCGAGGTTTGCTGATCGGTAAAAATCCGGAAAGAGAAATTGCGAATTGGGTTATGAAGAACCGCCAATTTGTTTTGATTTCCAATATTCAAAATGAGACTCGTTGGGATATCCCGGAGGATTTCATGCCCGGTTATCAAAGCCTTGCTGCCGTGCCCATGGTCTTTGGGGAAGAGGTCCTGGGCACCTTGATGCTGCTTCACCGGGAAGGAGATGTTTTTAAGCCGGATCAGGTCGAATTACTCGAAGCCAGTGCCAGACAGATCGGTACGGCTTTGAATAAGGCAGAGCTTTTTAAGCTTATCCGTGATCAGGCAGAAAACCTGGGTGGAATGCTGCGGGAACAACAGATTGAAGCCAGTCGTTCGAGGGCTATCCTGGAGGCTGTGGCAGATGGTGTGGTCGTAACGGATAATTTTAACCGAGTCACATTGTTCAATTGTTCGGCGGAAGAAATACTGGATGCAGAAGCATCGCAGATTATTGATCAACCCGTTGAAACGCTGACAGGTTTTTTGGGGATACACCAGGCCGAGAGAATCTGGATGGATACGATCGCCGCATGGGCTCAAAATCCTTCGGAATTGGGTGAAAGTGTTTCTTATACTGACCAGTTTGAACTTGTTAATGGCAGGTATGTGGCTGTAAGCCTGGCGCCGGTTTTGTGGAATGCGAACTTCATGGGGACGGTTTCTATCTTTCGGGATATTTCTCATGAGGTCCAGGTGGATCGGTTAAAGTCAGAGTTCATCGCAAATGTCAGTCATGAATTGCGTACGCCAATGACCTCTATTAAAGGGTATGCACAGGTGCTGCTGATGGGTGCGGCAGGTGAACTTTCGGATCAGCAGAAACACTTTGTTGAGATTATTTCTAACAACACAACACGGTTAAGCGTGCTGGTGAACGATCTGTTGGATGTTTCGCGGATAGAAGCCAGCAAGCTGACATTGATGCTGCAGCCTTTAGATCTTCAGAAAATCTCAGAGGATATTGTGGCGGATATGCTCCGTCTTTCAGAAGAGGAAAACAAATCCATGACCATGGAAGTTTATAGTCAGGACAACCTTCCGTTGGTCAGTGGGGACCCGGCCCGGGTGAGGCAAATTTTCAGCAGTCTGCTTTCAAATGCCTATAATTACACCCCCGATGGAGGCCGTATCGTTGTGAATTTACACCGCGAAGACCAGGAAGTTCAGGTGGACATTCAGGATAATGGTCTGGGAATTCCTTTTGAAGAACAGGATCGAATCTTTGAACGATTCTATCGTGGAGAAAGTTCTCTGGAAGCAGGTATAGCCGGGACAGGGTTGGGCCTTTCGATTGCAAAAACATTGGTGGAAATGCACCTGGGCCGTATCTGGTTCAGGAGCTCAGGGATAAGTGGTGAGGGGAGTGTTTTTTCATTCACTTTGCCTGTCGTCGAAAACGAGGAATGAAACATGGCAAAAATATTAATTGCGGAAGATGAACCGGATATTCGTGCGTTAATTCAATTTACTCTTCAGTTTGCGGGGCATGAGGTTGTCACCGCCAAGAATGGGGCAGAAGCATTGGAAGCGGCTCTGCAAGTAATCCCGGATTTAATCTTGTTGGATATCCGGATGCCGCAGATGACCGGTTATGAGGCCTGTGAAAAAATGAAGCAGGAAGATACGATCAGGCATATTCCGGTTGTCTTTCTTTCCGCAAAAGGACAGGAGCACGAGATTCAAACCGGTTTGGATCTGGGCGCTGCGGAATATTTGTTGAAACCATTCGCACCGGATGACCTGACTCGCCGGGTTCAGGAGATTTTGGCGCTCCAGGGATCGTAGAACGGACAATGAGTGTAATTTTATTAAATAAGCGTGTTGTACATTATGAGGTCCTGGGGCGTGGGCGCCCTTTGATCTTCCTGCATGGGTGGCTTGGTTCCTGGCGGTATTGGATCCCCATGATGCAGGCAGCATCGACCAATTACCGCGCTTATGCGATTGACCTGTGGGGATACGGTGATACGGCAAAAGACTCTCAGTTGTATTCTCTGGAGCAACAGGTTGCTTTACTGGAAGGTTTTCTGAACGAGATGGGCATTGGACAGGTAGCGCTGGTGGGGCATGGACTGGGGGCGATTGTTGGCTTGCAGTTTGCTTCTCAAAATCCAGGTTTGGTTAATCGGATGATGGGAATAAGCTATCCTACACATCCGGAAATGATCCACAGCCGTTTTGCTTCAGACACACCAGGAAATTTATTGAACTGGGTTTTAGAGAAGAGTCCGCTCGCGGATTCTATACGCGGCGATTCCATCAAGAATGATGAAAAGGCCATTAAAACCTTTTTTAATGGAATTGGTTCGGTCAGTCTGGAATCGCTTTGGAAACAACCGGATTTAATGTGTTTGCTGGTATACGGGCAGGAAGACCCGGCGGTGGCGGTTCCCAGTGCAGAAGATTGGAAAGCAATGCTGTATAACACACATGCAATTATTTTTGAGCAATCCGGACATTTTCCAATGATGGACGAAGTGAATAAGTTCAACCGTTTGTTGGTGGAATTCCTGACAATTGAAAGCGGTGATTCACCCAGGAATTTGCAGCTCAAGGAGGAATGGAAACGACGGGTGAGGTAAGCGATGCTGCGGTGGGATCAATAGGTTCTCAAAGCGATTGTAAAACATTCAGGCTTATTAAAAGTTTGACAGAAGAAGTTATTCGTCCTATACTTATAGACAGCACCTTATATTGATGCGTGATACAAAAACGGGGAGCCAGAGGAAATCTGGCTGAGAGGAAGGATGTGTTTGCCTTCGACCCGCAGACCTGATCCGGATAATGCCGGCGGAGGGATGATGGTTTTATGTTAAGTGCCCTCCACTATGGAGGGCTTTTTTTATGTTGAAGAAACGAGCAATTCTTTTTGTAAACGGCGATTTGAGACAAAAGGAATCTGCATTGTCTCTGATTGAGCCAGGTGATTTTATTGTGGCGGTTGATGGAGGGCTTCGACATGTGCGGGAATTAAACCTCCGGCCAGACCTTCTGGTTGGAGACTTTGATTCGATTGACCCCGGAATGGTAGAAACCCTCCGCAGCGAGGGAGTGGAAATTTCCAAATTTCCAGAGAAAAAGAATGAAACGGATTTAGAACTTGCTCTTGAAATTGTTTTAGAGAAAGGCTGGACATCCATTTGTGTTATGGGAGCGCTTGGCAAGAGGTTGGATCAAACATTTGGAAATATATTTTTATTAACCCAGCCAACTTTGATGAACTGCGATATCCGCCTGGACGATGGGGTTGAAGAAGTTTTTCTGATCCGTTCCCATTCAGCCGTATATGGGAAGAAAGGAGATATCGTGTCTCTTATTCCGCTGAGTGAAAAGGCAGTTGGAGTCCGTACAGAGGGATTGGAATATCCACTGAAAAATGAAATACTGTTCAGATATAAAACACGGGGGATTAGCAATGTGCTGATCGGAGAATCCGGTCATGTGCAGGTGAAAGAAGGTGTTGTACTTTGTATTCATACTCGGACAGATGAAGCGACTTATTTGTAAAAGGAGAAGATAGATGTTCAAGAAAAAAAGTTTATTGTTTCTTATTGCTTTTGGTTTGTTGATCTCCGCCTGCACGGGAACGGTTTCCAACTCCGATGCAGAGGCAGGAGCGGCAACTCCGGATGCAGAACCGGTTGAGCTCACCGTGATGACCCATGATTCGTTCGCAGTCAGTGAAGATGTGATTGCGGAATTTGAGGATGCCAATCATGTCAAGGTAAAATTCTTGCAGAGTGGCGATACCGGAGCGGCATTGAATCGTGCTATCCTGACATCGGAACCTATGGCAGATGTGTTTTTCGGCGTAGATAATACTTTCTTGTCGAGAGCCCTGGAAGCCGATCTGTTTGAACCGTATGATTCCCCGGTGTTAGAGCAGATCCCTGATGGATTTAAGCTTGACCCGGAGAACCATGTCCTGCCGGTGGATTATGGGGATGTTTGCATCAATTACGACAAAGCCTATTTTGAGGAAAATAACCTTCCGCTTCCACAGTCTTTAGAGGAATTGACAGATCCGATCTATGAAGGACTGCTGGTCGTGGAAAATCCGGCAACTTCATCGCCTGGGCTGGCATTTTTGTTCGCGACGATTGCACAATTTGGAGAGGATGGGTACTTGGATTATTGGAAAGCACTGCGGGATAACGGAGTTGTGGTGGTGAATGATTGGGAAACGGCTTATTATAGCAATTTCTCCGCTTCCTCCGGTCAGGGATCTCAACCCATGGCGGCGTCGTATGGCTCAAGCCCGCCTGTAGAGGTTGTTTATGCTTCTGAGGCTCTGGATGATGCCCCAACGGCTTCGCTGGTTGGCCCCAACATGTGTTTCCGCCAGATTGAATTCGTAGGTATATTAAAGGGCACTCAACATCGTGCTCTGGCTGAGAAACTGATTGATTTTATGCTGGGATTGTCTTTTCAGGAAGATTTGCCCCTTCAGATGTTTGTTTTTCCGGTTAATTCGGGGGCTGCTTTACCTGAAGTGTTTGTGTTATACGCCCAGATTCCTGACCAACCGGCTTCGCTTGACCCGGACTTGATCGCGGAAAACCGGGAGAAGTGGATTCAGGATTGGGATGAAACGGTGTTAAGGTAAACATGCTGCGGAATCTGTCCCGTAAACTCAGTGGATTAACCCGCCCACAGCAAGCATTTTTGCTGTGGGCGGTTCCGGCTGTTTTCTTGCTGATCTTCTTCTTTTATCCGCTGGTCGCAGTGTTCAAACTCGCCGGAGAAGCGGCTTTCGCGCAAGATATTTCGATCAATTTTGGAACCCGAGTCTGGAGACCGCTGGCTTTTACCTTATGGCAAGCATTGCTTTCGATGGGGTTGACTTTATTGGTGGGGCTTCCTGCTGCCTATTTATTTGCTCGATTTCAGTTTCCCGGCAAGCAGTTTTTTCGCGTATTGACTACTCTGCCATTTATTTTGCCAACCGTGGTCGTCGCGGTCAGTTTTAATGCATTGATTGGCCCAAGAGGATGGCTAAATGTTCTCTTAATGCAGTGGTTTGGTCTATCCACGCCGCCGATTCAAATCCTGAATACGTTGGGTGCGATTTTGCTGGCACATGTTTTCTACAATACTTCAGTAGTGATCCGAACGGTGGGCAGTGCGTGGTCTCAGCTGGATACCCGTCTGGAACAGGCCGCTCGCGTTTTAGGGGCCTCGCCGATGCGTGTCTTTCGCGAAGTAACCTTTCCACTGTTAAAAATACCGGTTGCAGCAGCAGCATTATTGGTATTTCTTTTTGATTTCACCAGTTTTGGGGTAATCCTTTTGCTGGGGGGACCACGCTTTGCAACGCTTGAAGTTGAAATCTATATTCAGGCACTGCAGATGCTAAATCTGCCATTGGCCGGTTTACTTTCGGCAATCCAGATCGTTTGTACTCTGCTGGTATTGGCGATCTATACCAAAATAGCCTCCAAGCAATTTGTTCCTCTAATGCCGAGGGTAAAACGAGAAGGGGAGCGCAAACCTCAAAAAGTAAAAGAACGCATATTTGTGACCGTAATGATTGTGATTTTAATTTTGCTTCAACTCTTCCCGTTGGGGGCATTGGCTTTACGTTCGGTTACGACGCTGGACGCGAACCGCGGCGAGCGGGGGGTGGTAGATAAGGGCTTTACGCTCGCTTATTATCAGGAATTGTTTATCAATCGCCGACAATCCTTATTTTATGTTCCTCCCATTGAGGCCATGCGGAATTCTTTGCTTTACGCTACCATCACAGTTTTACTGTCGGTAGGAATGGGATTTTTAGTTGCTTATGCTTTAAACGCCCGCTTTGCTGTAAATCGAATTTTAGATCCGTTATTGATGCTGCCTTTGGGAACTTCTGCTGTTACGCTGGGTCTGGGTTTTATTCTGGTTTTCAACCATCCGCCACTGGATGTGAGCTCTTTCCCATTGTTGATGCCGGTTGCGCATAGCCTTGTCGCGCTGCCTTTTGTCGTACGTACTTTGCAACCGGCACTATCTTCCATCCCTGGCTCACTACGCAATGCTGCCGCAGTGATGGGCGCTCCGCCCTGGCGAGTCTGGCTGGAGGTGGATTTGCCTATTGTGGCCAGAGCAGTGGTCGTGGGAGCGATTTTCTCATTCACTATTTCTCTGGGTGAATTCGGAGCAACTACTTTTCTTTCCCGGCCTGAAATGCCAACGATGCCTGTGGCCATATTTCGCTTTATTTCTCAACCTGGAGCGCTGAATTATGGACAGGCCCTGGCAATGTCTACTTTGCTGATGATGGTTTGTGCAGCGGGTATTCTCGTTATGGATCATTTCCAGGAGGGGGATTAAAGAATGATTGTGCAAATGTTAAATAAATGCCGGAATGGATGTGTTAGGATTTTATAAACGTGATGGGTATGGAGCGAATTGCTGCAATGCTTGAAATTAAAAATATTCAGAAGATCTATGAACACCAACTGCTTTTGAAGGGGATATCTTTTCAGGTCAAACAGGGTGAAACGGTATGTCTGTTGGGTCCTTCGGGGAGCGGGAAGAGTACCCTGCTGCGCATTATTGCCGGATTGGAATACCCTGATGGAGGGGATATCTTGTGGGAAGGACAGAAAATTAACAGTGTCCCTGTACATAAACGTCAGTTTGGATTGATGTTTCAGGATTACGCTTTATTCCCTCATCGGAATGTAGCCGATAATGTCGCTTTTGGCTTGCGGATGCAGGGATTGAAAAAGGAAGAGATTGAAGAGCGGGTGCGCACCGCATTGAAACAGGTTGGCATGGAGGCGTTTGCCCATCGCCGCGTAACCGATTTATCCGGAGGTGAACAGCAGCGTGTAGCGCTTGCCAGGGCGCTTGTCCCACGGCCGAGGTTGTTGATGTTGGATGAGCCTTTAGGTGCTTTGGACCGTGCACTGCGTGAACAGCTCACCGGAGAAATCAGGAGTCTGCTGCACCACACAGAGATACCGGCCATTTATGTCACCCATGACCAGGAAGAAGCTTTTACGGTAGCGGACAGTTTGGTTCTCTTATCGGATGGGCGTGTGATCCAAATGGGTGCGCCGGATGAGATTTATAATAACCCGGGGTCCCGTTGGGTAGCGAATTTTCTGGGGATGAAAAATTTTTTGAAAGGGAAAGTCATTTCCCAACACCCCTTGACGTTGGAAACCCGGTATGGCATGATGAAGTCTTCCTACTCACGGTGTGGAAACTTGGGGGTGGGGGAGGAAACTGAACTTTTACTGCGTTCATCCGGTGCCAGAGTGGTCCCATTGGAGGATGCAAATTGCGGGACCAACTGTCTGGAGGGAGTGGTAGAAGACGTCGTTTTTCAGGGAGAAAACTACCGGGTGATTATCGTATGTGGAGAGAAAGATCACTTCCAGATTAACCTGGAGAACCGGCCCGATGTTGGAGATCGGATCCGCCTGGAGTTTGAAGCAGAATCAATCTTATGTTTGGAGTAAAGGCAAGATGAACACGGAACACGTTGTGGTAATTAAACAAAATACAGCTTATGAGGAAACCTGGCGATACGATGGGGAAATTTTGAAGCAGGATTCGCATAAAGTTTTGTTAGAAGCGTTTTTTAATAGACAGGACATGCCTTTTCACGGAATTATTTTAAAACAGCATGACCGTTTTTTGGAACTATATTTCAGTGACCGATGGTACAACATTTTTGAGATTCACGACCGGGACGATGATGAGGTAAAAGGCTGGTACTGCAACGTCACTTTTCCGGCTCAAATGGAAAATGGAAAGATCACATACGTTGATCTGGCGTTGGATTTATGGGTGTATCCGGATGGAAAACAGCTTGTTCTGGATGAAGATGAGTTTGAAGTATTAGAAATTTCTCCGGAATACAAAAATTCAGCTCTTCAAGCACTTGAAGAGCTGAAAAATTTGTTCAAAACACAACGGAACTTTAATCCGTTTGAGCTGTTTGATCAGGGGCGGTAAACCCTAAAATTGTCGAAGAGAATTTCTGCACCGGGAGTATCATACGTGCTGGCGATCAGCCCGACATCTCCATTAGGGAAATCAGAGTCTTTGACTTCTGCGAGGATTTCTCCATTTGCGTATAGCGTGAGGGTGTCATCTATACAGTCGAATTGCAGTTGGTTGGTAGAAAGTCCCAGATTGATTTTTGGGCTGTCCTGCATGTAGTCCATTCCAACTAATTCAAACTTTCCGTTTTTATTTTTGATGATTGCGTAATATCCATCGGCTGAAATTAAACCTACATAAAAATTTTTTACATCTTTATATCTGCAGATGATGCCATATTCTGTATCTGTGGCCCCATTAACCATTTCGGCTTCCGTTTTAATGCGGGTGTCAGAGAATACCTTACCGGGATTAGCCCATCCATAGAAGTTTGTGTCATTGATGAGAATTTGATAGCGTCCGTCTAGATAATCCGTTGTTAAAAAACTGTCACTGGTCCTATCCCAACCACTGTCGGTTTGGGAGAAATCATCCTGAAAGAGAACATCATTTGCGGAAGAATCGGAAGAAGTCCCTTCGCCTTCTTTCGCAACAGACTCAATAACCTCAACCGGATTGGAGCAGGCCAGCATTAAGAAGAGGATAGTGGAAACAATGAAGAACAATGTCCTCTTATTCATATTTAGAAAAGCAATCCTTTCAATGGGCAGTTTTGCAAGTGGTTTCTGCTTTTATCGAGAAAGTTGGATTAAAAACCGGTAGATAAAGGGGAATAGGCCAATATTTCGTTCAGGGTTCCGCTAAGATATTGGTGATTACCTTGCGTTGCGATCAGGGTGATGGCTAAAAGGCCAAAACAGCATAAGCAAAGAATGAGCAGCGCAACAACAATTGCGATAATCCAGGCCCACTGGTTGGCTTTGCTGCCATTCTCATGGAGTGTGGTCATTTCTTCCTGTGTGGGAAACGGTGCATCTTCAAAATCAACGGAACCTGATAAATTGGATTCCGCTGGTTCTTCTGCGGGCTCAGGAATATCTGGTAAAGATTCAAAATCAGTCATCAGAAATCTCCATCTAGGGAATTAAAGTGAAGCCAAAGTTTGCTTCATTCATAAAAGGGATACAAAGAGCGGGGGCTGCGATAGCTCCTGTCAGGATAAACAGGAACAGGCAAAAGCCCATTACGGATACGGCAATATTTAAGTAGCCCAGGACCAATCCGGCTGTTGCCATCCCGTCGCCGGAGATCTGTCCGCCGCTTTTCTTGATTTCGTTTTTGGCAATATGTCCAAAGATTATTGCCAGAATCCCTCCTAATCCAAACAAACCTAACCATGCCATTACACCGCTGATTAGACTGATGATGGCGTTGGAACTGTTTTGGATTGGGGTTGGGGTTGATAATTGCGAATTCGACATTGTTTTTCTCTCTTTCTATGAACTCCTATCCTGTAAGGACAGGGAGTTTTTCTTTTTTTGGAATCTCCAAACAATCCATGCGGTTATGATGATGAGGGCACAGGCTAAAACCACGGGAATCACAACGGCAAGAATGGACAATATCGTAGAAACAATATCTTCCAGAATGCTGACGGGGATGTTGCCTGCTCCGCCGGTTGCTGCCGTAACTGCTGGACGCACAGCCAATGATTTGGTGGCGTGGACCCCACCAGCAACCAGCAGGCCGGCAGCCAGAGATAATACCGGATGGATGTTGGTGATGACTTCCGCACTGGCTGCGAAAACGATGGCTCCGGCGGCAGGACGCACAAAAGTCTGGATGATATCGTTAACGTGGTTGATTGCCGGGAATTTGTCGGCGAAAAATTCGATTAAAGACAACAGGGTTAACAAGCCAATCACCCACCAGCTTGTTAGCGCGTCCCAGGGTGTATTCAGTTCAATCAGATTGGTAAACCGTGCCAGGATTGAAACCACGAGCAGGGGAATGTAAGCATTGAGCCCTGCACTGGCTGAAAGCCCAAAAGCCGAAAAAATTCCCAGAATATCCATTTACTCCAACTCCTTAAATAATTGCTTACCTATAAAGAAAAACCACTCCAGGTTCCGGTCAATAAATAGCGCACCAGATCCATGGCAGCAATCTGGAGCAGTGCGGTATCGAGCCCTAAGAGAATAACCCACCAGATCTGTTTAAGATTATACGCTTGATTTTCCTTTTTTAACAACATGATCCAGATGATTGTGTAGATGATTGCGAGCATTGCGAGAACCGTGAGGCTGCTTAATATCGTAAAAGGATATAAAACAAGCGGATTTTGGGTCAGAGTGATCAGACCCACCAAAATACCGATCAGTGTCAACTCACCAATATGACGCCAGGAATCCAGAACGGGTTCCTCGATATATTCTTTCCAAACACACTGGTTGAAAATTGGATACAGCATGGCGGCCATTCCGATGCCCATCCCGATCCCGGTTGCCAGCCGCAGCCAATTTTGCGGAGTATAAAGATTTGGAAAAGAGGGCAGAAAATGTAAATAGGAGTTAACACCGTCAATACCAAAGGCTGCCAGAAATAAGATTAAAATAATGGAAACTTTTTTGGAGGGTAAATTTCCCCTTTTTCCTCTTTTTAGCTGGTAAATCAAAGCTGCCAATGCGCCCAGATACATCCCGGTGCATCGTGAACAAAGAGCAATGGGCCGCCCGTCAATGGAAAAAGACCTTTCAGCAATTTGGTGGCAAACCGCATAACCAACCGCGTCTGCTTTTCCCAGCATTCCTGAAGGAGTGTAAACCAACCATACGATTAATAAAAGTGCTGAGCCAAAAATCAGCAATAAACCTGGCAGATTGAGCGCTGGATGTTGTTTATTCATATTGTTCCCCATTATATGGGGGTTTTTTTAGAGGCGCAAGGAATAATCACCTATAATTGGAAAGTAGTTGCCGGAGTTTTTGTTCAAAATAATGAGGTCGGTGAATTGAAATGATAAAGAAAAGAATTATTGCTGGATTACTGCTGCTTTCGCTGGTTGCTGCCTGTACTTCCACGGACCAACCGGTTTTAATGGGAGAAGAAGAATTTCTTGAAGAAAATCAAGTGTTGGGGCAGGATCACATTCCTGTTGATACACCTTCCACTAACGGAGCCAGCTCTAGTGAGGAGATGTCCAGCCCTGAAATGGATTATCCCGAACAAGGTTATGGGCCGGAGGGTTTCCCGGATGATGTTAACCCTCTGACGGGATTGCCGCTATCAAACAGCAGCAGACTTGAACGGCGTCCGATTATTGTAAAAGTTGAGAATATGCCGCGAGAACGCAGCCGGCCGCAATGGGGGCTTTCCCGGGCCGACCACGTATATGAATATTATATTGAGGCCGGAGATACCCGATTTGGAGCAGTTTATTATGGAAATCGACCGGGGCAGGTCGGACCAATCCGCTCTGCACGGCATTTCGATATACAGTTGATTGATATGTACAAAGCAAGTTTTATTTTTGGAGGCGCCTATCCGGAACTGTACGAAATGCTGCTTACATCAGATTTTGGGGATCGTTTAATCCGAGAAGGGCCGAACACTGCACCCATGTTGTACCGTTATGAACCTGATCGAGATAACCAATTAATGGCAGATTTATCCCTTATTGCACCGATATTGGACCGGTATGAGATTGACGACTCGCGTCAGGAACTGGACGGATTGTTCTTTCAGACTCAGATTCCTGCCGGGGGAGAAGCAGCGGACAGCGTGTATGTCCGCTTTTCAGGAGCTGTGTATAATCGTTGGGATTTTGATAAGCAGGAAGGGACGTATTTCAGGTTTTCGGATGCCGAGGATGACGTAAACCGGACCCACGAGGTATACCAACAACTGACAGACCAATTGACCGATGATCCTATCAGCGCTCAAAACGTGGTGGTCCTGATGGTGCAGTATGAAAGCCTCTCAGATGTTTCTGATGTGTTTAATGTTAACCTGATAGGATCAGGCAGGGCTTATATTGCCAGAGACGGGAAATTGTATTCCGGATTTTGGCAGCGCTCTGAGAAAGATGATTTGATCTCATTGCTGGATGAGCAGAAAGAGCCTTTTCCCCTTAAGCCGGGTCAGACCTGGTTTGAGGTCCTCAATGAGCCTTCACAAATTACCCATCTTGAAGACGAGACTGCATGGCGATTTACTTTTATCCGTCCGTAAAAAGATACATAAGGATAAAAATGTATAAATAAGGCCTAAAAAAGCGTATTAACTGATTCTAACTTGACATTGAGCCTCATTTATGCCATACTAATCACAGTTACAGGTAAAACAAATGTTATATATTGGTTTGCTATCCTAACAAAGAGGAGGTGATGTCATGATAGACAGTAGTAGACTTAGTGCTGTGGCATCCCTCCTGATTGTTTTTTGATTTGGAAGATGCCACAGCCAGAACAATTTGAAAGGCGTCCTTAGAGGCGCCTTTCACCTTTAAAAGGTGAATTGGAGTAAATTACAGAATCTTCTTATTCTTTTAGGGGAGAATATGCAGACAGTTATCTGGTGGATTCGAAGAGATCTCCGCATAAAAAATAACCCGACGCTTCAAGCCGCTGACCCGGAAAATCGTCGTGTCCTTTCGGTTTTTATTCTGGACCCGGTTTTGCTAAAACGGGATGCAAAAAAGCGGAAAGCCTTTTTGTTTGAGGGGCTGCGCAGGCTGGATGAACAACTGCGGACTTTGGGCAGCCGATTGATATTGCGAGCAGGGAAGCCAACAGAAGAACTTCTGCGTCTTACGCAAGAATCGGGAGCGGCCCATATTTATGCTGAAGAAGATTATTCCCCCTATTCCCGGAAACGAGACCAGGAGGTTGCTAGTCGCTTGAGTCTTCAATTGGTTTTGGGCCTGACAGTTTACCATCCCAATGCGGTGAAAAAACAGGATGGGACGCCTTACACGGTCTTTACGCCTTTCAGCAAAGCCTGGAAGAGTTTGCCGCAGCCTGATGAAAGCATCCATGCTCCCACACCTCATTTTCTGCAAATTCCGGACGGAATCCATTCGCTTCCTATACCGGATGCTGCGCCAGTGGAGGATTTCCCCGCCGGAGAAAAAGAAGCTGAAAAGCGACTGCAAGATTTTTTGAGACAGCGGATTGATGGATATCGGGATGAGCGGGACCGGCTTGATCTGAACGGCACATCTGTTTTATCTCCCTATTTCCGGTTTGGCATGCTTTCCATCCGGCAGGCGGTCTCCGCAGCAATAAACGCCATTTGGCAAGCTCCCAATGATGATGCCAGAGCAGGTGCAGAAGCCTGGTTGAATGAATTGATCTGGAGAGAGTTTTATCAATCGATACTTTACCATTTTTCGGAAGTGATGCAAAAAGCTTTCCGGCATGATTTGCAATGGATCACCTGGCGGGATTCTTCTGTTGAATTAAATGCATGGAAAAAGGGATTAACGGGTTATCCGGTGGTGGACGCTTCAATGCGTCAATTGGCAACATTGGGCTGGATGCATAACCGGGGGCGAATGATTACGGCTTCATTCCTGGTTAAAGATTTACTCATCAACTGGCAGGAAGGAGAGGAATGGTTTATGCAGCAGCTTGTAGATGGGGATCCGGCGTCCAATAACGGGGGGTGGCAGTGGACTGCAGGCGTGGGCACGGATGCGGCGCCTTATTTCAGAATTTTCAACCCGGTTCTCCAGGGGAAGAGGTTTGATCCGGAAGGTGGTTTTGTGCGTCAATGGGTGCCTGAACTGGTGAATGTACCCTTGAAATATATCCACGAGCCCTGGAGGATGCCGCTTGAGGTGCAGTTAACATCGGGTTGTGTTTTGGGGAAGGATTACCCTCTGCCAATCGTGAACCACAAAGCGGCGCGGAGCAGGACACTGGAAGCTTATCGGAAATCGAAAAGTCTTTCCTCCGGGAATTATTAAATGGTGCCTCTTAATGAGGAGAATGAGACGGTCCGAAATTGGGTCTCTTATTTGTTAATCAACTGATCTACAAATAAGGCTGAATATAACACTGCGGGCAGGCCTGCTCCGGGTTGTGTTCCGGCTCCAACAAAATATAGATTCCGGATGTCTTCTGACTGGTTGTGAGGCCGGAACCAGTTAGATTGCTGGGGAATGTTTTGGGCTCCGTAAGCCGCCCCCAGGTAGCTGTTGAGGGTTTGATCAAAATGGAGGGGTGTCAGATGATGCTCAACGACGATGTTCGCTTTAATATCCGGGAGGAAATGTTCTTCCAGATAATCCAGAATTTGATCCCGATAAGACCGCGAGATTTGCGTCCAATCCAGTTTTGATTGGAGATTGGGTACGGGCGACATCACATAAAAGGATTCGCTGCCTTCGGGAGCGATGGTGGCATCGGTCAGGGTGGGCATGTGAAGGTACAGAAAAGAATTTGGGGAGAGTCTTTTGCGGTAAAAGATGTCTTCAATGAGCTTCTTGTAAGGGGCGTTGAGAATAATATTGTGGTGAGCCAGATTTGTATCCGTGTATCGTCGTTTTGTTCCAAAATAGATGACAAAAAGAGAGAAACTGTATTCCATGTTTTTGAAGCGCTGGTTTCGATTCTTTTTTTGCAAAGCAGGAGCAATTAAAGATTGATAAGTGTGGACGGTATCCGCGTTAGAGATGATCAAATCCGCCTGCACGATGCTTTGGTCTTTCAATCGGACGCCTGTTGCGCGACCACGCTGCGTGATGATCTGGTCGACTTCAGTGTTCAGGTGGATCTTCCCTTTTAATTCATTGAATAATTTCACCATTCCGGCGATGATGGATTTTGTTCCACCAATCGGGTAAAAAACGCCGGTTTCAAGCTCCATTTTCATGTTCATGAGCAGTTCGGGATGGGTATTGAATGGATTGCTGCCAATGAGCAGGGGATGAAAGCTTAATGCGTGTTTAAGGAATTCATCCTGAATGAACTGGCTCACAAACTCATAAAGGTCTGGTTCATTGCCAAGTTTTATCAGAGCCGGAGCGTTTTTAAATAAATCCAGCATGCGGGTCTGTGGGGCAGGTAGTTCCCCCGGTTTTTTAGAAGGAATTGCGGTCAATGCCTCCATCAATTTCTTGAAGCCCGCAGCATCCCCGGGACTCAATTGTGCTACCTGGGCCTGCATCTGGGGAATATTGTTACTGTAGTCGAAAAACACGCCTTCCGAGTTGAATATGCGATAAAACGGATTGACGGGAACAAGCTGGAAGTAATCACTTGGCTTTTTCCCGGCGGCTTTGAAAATCTTCTCCAATAAATTTGGACCGGTAATTACGCTTGGTCCGCCATCAAAAGTGAATTGATTAAAAGTATAGGTGTAGGCTCTGCCGCCCGGTTGATCCCTTTTTTCAAAAATTTCAACCTGATGTCCGCGGGCTGCCAACAAGCACCCGACTGACAATCCTCCAAAACCGCTGCCAATGATGACGATCTTTTTAGGCTTCATAATTAATCCCCAATTATAGCGGGTTTTATTTTGATAGGGAGGCCCAAAAAGCTACCGGTCTGAAACACCTCGATAGCTTTTTGGAGAATATTGAAGTGCGGTGTTGTTCTAATGTTTATTTTCGGAGGCCTGCATTAAATTTTCTATGGAAGTGATCGTCTCTTTGAGCGATGCATTTAAATAGATTGCAGGTAATTTATTTGACAGTTTGTAATCTTTGAAAGCCTGTCCGCCAAGCACGATCATGGGACGAGGCGTGGAGAATTTCTCGAGAATCATCGAAAGATTTTCCAAAGCCTTGGCCGATTCGGCAATTGTGGCAGTCAGAAGCAACATCTTGGGATGCAGGTGATCCAGTGCTTCTTCAAGGCGTTCGATTTTCAAGTTAGGACCCAGGTATCTCACATCCCAACCATGCCACCTCAAGACAACCACGATCATCAACAAACCGACTTGATGAATTTCACCTGGTGCACAGGCCGCAATGATGACCCCATTTCGAGTGGGCGGGGAGGAAGCGCAAATCATGCTCATCAGGTGTTGGGTGAAAAACTGGGTTGAGAAGTGTTCTGTCACCACGGGGATTTCTCCGGTGTGCCATTTTTCGCCAATTGTGATCTGGATGGGTTTGATGATGTTGAGTAGAACCTGTTCTACCGAATATAATGAGAATGCACGGCGGAGTATTTCCGTTGCATTTGACTCATCAAATTGAATGATTGCATTCAATAATTCCTGCCGAAATTGTTTAATGGAGGCCAGTTGATCTACCGGTTTAGGCGGGAGGGCCTGGAGAGGATTTTTTCCGGTGTCACGCAGATCGTTCAGATATTGAACCGCACGGCTGATGCTCATTCCTGCGTCTACCTGTGCTTTGAGCCATTGCAAGGTTCGAAGATCTTCTTCCGAATACAAACGATACCCTTGTTCACCTCGCTGTGGACTGGGTAATCCATATCGCCGTTCCCATGCTCGTAAGGTAACCGGTAAAAGTCCAGTCATTTGGGAAATTGCCTTAATGTTATAAACAGGCAAATTGTTGTGATCTGAATCCTGAAGGGTCATATTTTTTCCTTTATACCTGTAGATATATTAACATTAATCGAAAGCCGTGCCCTACGCTTTGTAGAATGTTTGTTTAATCAAAGAGCAGGGGCCTGGGAAAGGAAAGAAAAGACCCTTTCAAATAACTAAATGAAAGGGTGGTTGAGAAAAAAGAAAAGAAATTCGAAAGATTAATTTACCCGTTGACGGGAATTCTTTTTCATTGAAGTCAGTAAATTATCTACCATCTCCAGGGCATCATCGAAATTATCTCCCAGGTAGTTTCCTGGAATCTCTTCGATAAGCGAGGGTTGTGATAAGAAGATACTCCCGGTATAACCAAAAACTGGGGTGGGGCGAATTTTGCTGAGCATTTTTTCCATGGGTTTCATTTCAAAGGCAGTTTCTTCCATTGTCGCCGATAAAATAATCATTTTAGGATGCTCGTAGCTGGCATAATCTACCAGATCAATCAAGGGAATATCTGCGCCAAGATATTCTACACGGTACCCTTTGCTGCGCAAAAGCAGCGCAGTCATCAAACTGCTGACTTCATGGTGTTCCGTTGGAGCGCAGCCGACCAGAAGGTAGGGAGCATTGCGGTGCGTGGGAAAAGTGTCTAATAAGGCAAGAAGTTTTTCGCGCAAAAAATTACTGGCAAAGTATTCGGTTGCAATCCGTATTTGTCCGTGATACCAGGCATCCCCGATATCCACCAGCGTAGGGGTAAGGATATCCATACAGATCGTATTCAGATCGTAGTTCTCACGAATTTCTTTCATGAGGGATGTGGCTGTTGCCTCATCATGTTTAATCAACGCACGGTATAATTTTTGTACATATATGTCCGGAGGCACATCGGTTTTTTTGTCCGGGGTGATGTTCGGTGTGGGGGGCAGTGCTTCGGGCCACAATCCATTCTTCTGCATATCCTTTAATTCACTTGCAGCGCTGCTGATTGGAACACCTTTATCTACCCGACTTTTTAACCAGCGCAGGAGGGCAATATCTCGCTCTGAATAAATTCTGTATTTGTTGCCGGACCGATGAGGCGTAAGGATAGAATGCCTTCTTTCCCATGCACGAAGGGTTACAGGGCGAATCCCTGTTTTTGTGGACACAGCCTTTATACGAAATTTTGGTTCGTCAGATAAGTCAATAATGGATGTCATTATTAATGTCGTATTGTGTAATTCCCTCAAATATTGGTAAATTAATTTAGGGGTGAATAAGAAAGTTTGTATAATGTTATTGAGATTTTATCATGTTGCTTAAGGGCTTGTCAACAAAACCGCTGATTTCTAACATATTGTTAACCATTTGTTTAGGAAAAGCTTATTTTTCACGAGAATTAAAATAGAAAGACATTCAATCGGATATTACACCCATTTAATTCCGATTGAATGTCTTGAAAAATAAAAAATTAAAACAGTTGTGCTTTTTCCAGCATTGCCGCCAGCAACCCGTTTTCTTTTATATTAATCACCTGATCGGCTTGCTTGCGGATAATTTCATTTGTAGTGGTGGGCGCGAAGGAATAATCCGAAAATTCAAACAGATCCAGATCGTTATCGCCATCACCTGCTGTGAGAACCGGGTTCCCTTCCAGATTCATGTGATGAATCAATTGCTCTACTCCGGTGCGCTTGCTGACGCCTTTGGGCTGGATATCGAACACGGCTTTCATGCTTCGCCCAAATTCTACAGGAAGCTCTGATAAGATCTCGATTAATTCATGGATGATGGTTTCATCATCTGTGAGGCAGGTCATTTTCCCGAACTTGCAATGGAGCTCTTTTTCGGTGAAGGTTTTCCAGGGACTTTGAAACCGCGCCATCCATTTGCTGCCAAACTCATTAGGCCATAACAGATAATTGCCGTCTTCTTTCATCATCATGAAGCTGGTTTCAGGATAGCCCCAAAATATTTTAAATAATGCTTCTTGAACTTCATCCGGAAACTGAGTATAGTTGGCGAGTTGTCCATTGGGCAAATGGGCTGCTGCACCATTTTGGGTTACCATTGCAAAAGGTGCTTCTTTCCCAAGATACAATCCGTTGTGGTGGAAAGTAGTAAGAACGGATCCTCTGGGACGACCTGTACAAGGCAAAAATACGGCGTCTATATCATCTTTAGCGCCCAAGATTTCTCTATCCTTTGGATGCATCATCCCCTCTTTATCCAGAAGGGTTCCGTCTAAATCAAAACAAATAATAGGTTTTTTCATGCAGTGCTCACTCTAAATGCAAAAGGTGCATTTTGAAAATTAATCGTTTATATCGTTAAAAAATAATATTTTAACCTTCTCCTACGTATATGAATAAATGGATAAACGTAGAAGAAGGTCTTAAGGTAAAAGTATTCTGGTTATTGCAAAGATTTACTGAGCTTTATCCTTCAATAAGTCTTTGTTTGGAATGACACATAAGAAACCAAGCGGCTCATCCCCCAGAGTGGTCAAAGAATGGGTTACCCATGGAGAGATGTAAACAATATCCCGAGGACCTACTTCATATTCCTCGTCCCCAATTTTTACCAATGCCCGTCCGTGAAGGATCAGAACACCATGGTCGTGGGCATGGTAATCTTCTAGAGTTGAATGTCCACCCGGTTGAACATTGAAGTAACGGAATACAAAGTATTCTGCCCCTTCATCCCAACCGATCATAACTTTTCCGCTGGCGCCTTTTGCTGCACCATCTGGATATTCCTTCGACTTTACGTCTTCCCAATCAAAAGAAAAATCACTTCCTGTAAATCGATGTATTACGCTCATGGTTAATATCTCCTATACTGACGCTAAATTATATAACTTCTTTGTTGTAGTGCATCTATAAAACTTTGATACTTATCTTCATAAATGGAAATCCAGTGTTTTACCGGTTCCACTTCGACATCTCTTTGAACCATGTTTTTCACAGCTTTTGAAAGACTTCCAAACCATGCTCCCGAAGCTGCTAATATCGCGGCGCCCATTGCTGATTCGCTGATGAGAGGACGGATCAGTGTCCGTTTAAGGATACTGGCGCGGATTTGAAGCCATAGTTCGGAGCGGGCTCCGCCATCCGTAACAAAAATATTCTCTCCAACATCCGCTCCAATTTCTGAAAGGGTCTGGTATGCAAAAGCTTCCAGCAGGGCCAATCCTTCTAATCCGGCGGCGAAAGTTTCCAGCTTTGAGGCGGCTTCGCCGATTAAGAAGCCCTGGGCTGTGGGAAACCGGAAGGGAAACCTTTCTCCGTCTCTCACCAATGGATAGCGGATGAGGGAAGTGGGCAGCCATTGGGCCGACTTCCTATCCAGTTCAGCGGGGTCTTCATGGGGGAACTCTTTAATAATCCACTCTGAACCGGTATTACTGGCCCCGCCGGGCATCCACCACCCCTCAGGGTGCAAATGGCAATAGATCCGTTTTTGGGAATCTAACAGGATACCCCGTGTGATCCCTTTAATAACCAATGTTGTGCCCAGTGAAGAAACCCATGATCCGGGTTCTGATGCACCAGAGGCAAATTGAGCGGCTGTGCCATCGGTAGCTCCTGCAAAAACAGGAACCCCTGCGGGCAATCCCGTTTCTATTGCAGCTTGATGACTGATTTCTCCAATCCTGTCGCCTGGTTTTACAACTCCCGGCAATTTATCTTTAGAGATTCCCAGTTCTTCTTCAATAAAATCCGGCCAATTTCTATTGATCAAATCATAACCGGTTTTAAGTGCGTTACTGTGGTCTGTCAGATTGAAATTTCCTGTCAATTTTCCGGCGATGAAATCAGCTGCATGCACAAAAAGGTAAGTTTGCTGATAGATTTCCGGTTTTTCTTTCATCAACCAGACTATTTTGGGAAGAGCAAAGGAAGCGCTGAAAGCATACCCCAGTTGATTTTCAAGCGTTTCCCCGGCTTGATGAACTTCTTCTGCATAACTTCGGCTGCGGGCATCATTATACATCAAAGCCGAATAAAGCGGCATCCCGGATTGATCAATTGGGAGTATTGTGCCCGAAGTCGAATCTATGGACAGTCCAACAATCCGGCTGTTGGATGGAAGCTGTGCAATTAGATCCCTTAAACATTCTTTGACGTTTTTCCACCAATCTAAAGGGTTTTGTTCGTGCCACCCGTTGGGGAGATCCTTATCCGCCTGCATATCCAGGTGGCAGCTTGCCGCTGCAATGCGCATCCCCTGATTATTGATTGCCAGTATACGAACACCCTGTGTGCCCAGGTCAATGCCTATAACCAATTCCATAGCTGCGTGTATCCTTCTATAAAGCCGCTTTTACTTTTGATAATTCAGCAGTAAGAGGGGACGATAAAATTGGAGCAATTTCTATAAAGCGATAAATGATTCTTTCCAATGCGGAGATGGTCTTTCCTTCAAACCGCAGGGTAATTGCGGGCTCTGTGACGGATAATCGGACAATTCCCCAGCCATCTGGCCATTCTGCGCGAATCCCGTCCCTGGTGCTGATATTTGCCTTGCCCTTTAAGGATGTACCCAGTGTCTGAATGACTTGCCTGGCAGTATCTGAATCCATTTCCAAACGGATGTCCGGAGTAATGGGATATGTTGGAATTTGATCTGCCAGTTCAGCAAGTGATTGATGGCTTTCTTTGATGAAACCGGCCATCAGAAGTGAAGCGATCATTCCATCATCCCCATGAATTTGTCTGAAAAAGTGGTGTCCACTGATTTCTCCGGCGTAAGGGGCTTTTTCCTTCAAGAACGTGGATTTAATGAAAGTGTGCCCGGACCGCTCGAGAACCGGTTTTCCCTGAAAAGAGCGTACTGTTTCAGCAACAATTTGCGAGCATTTTTGATCATACACAATTGGGGCAGGGCCGGATTCCAGAGATTGTTTAACAAACAAGACGATCGCCTTATCGTTGGAGAGGGGGCGGCCCAGATGATCTACAAATGTGACCCGGTCTGCATCGCCGTCAAACGCAGCGCCAAAATCAGCATTTAAGTCGAGGACAGCTTTTTGAAGTGCTTTTAAATTCTTTTCCTTGGCGGGGTTGGCGGGGTGGTTCGGGAAATTGCCGTCAATCTTCTCATAGAGCAGCGTTAATTCAGCGCCAGTGGTTTCCCATATTTCTCTGGCGGTTAGTCCGGCCATCCCGTTGCCGCAATCCAGCACAACGTGCATACCTTTAAGTGCGGGGGCAAATTGTTTTGCAAATTCGATATATTCCGGAAGGACATCCAAAGCGGTTAATTCGCCCGGCGTTGAGGGTGTTGTGAAAGGATTTGGCTGAGAAGAATTCTCCATGACTTCAGCAAATTGTGACATTTCTTCGGGTGTGATTGGTAAAGGGCCAAAAATCATTTTGAAACCATTGTCCTGTGCCGGGTTGTGTGATGCCGTAACCATAGCGCCCGCTTCAATTGCATACCGGTTCAGGGCAAAGTAAAAAACGGGGGTGGGGAGCATTCCAAGGTCCACCACGTCGCAGCCACTTTCTAAAAGACTGTGGATGAGGCTGTTTTTTAGAGCAGGTGTAGAGATGCGTCCATCTCCTCCCACCGCAACGGTGATTTTTCCGTGAATGGCTGCGATTGCTTTGCCCAATCTTACTGCATGATGATCCTGGAGTTCAGTACCATAGGGGCCTCGAATATCACAATGTTTATAAATACTCATGCAATTTACCTTTAATAAAAGCGTTTTTGCTCTTTTTGTATAAAAAAATAATTCCGAAGGTACTGTTTTTTGAAGATATTCTATAAATTAAAACACAGGAATATCGAAAAAGAATAAATTATTTGTTGAATATCTTAAAGTTGAAAAATAAGAAAGTGTGATACCGGTCCAAGGAATTAAAGTATCCGCTTCGGATAGTAAATTTGAATATAGTTTTTCTTCAAATTGGATATCCGAAGCGGTTTTGTTGTTATTTTGTCTTGGTTAATGAGGGCAGAATCATGGGTTTGAGAGATTCGCCTGCTTCTTTGTATAATTTGATGGCTTCAGGAACCTGATCCATACCGAAACGATGTGTAATTAAGGACTCTGCATCCAGACGTCCCGCCGCAATCATATCCAACACTGCTGCGGTTTCAACATGTGTAGTGGAATAGGTGAAGTTCATCTTGATTTCGGAGAACCAGAGTTTATTCGGGTTGACCGCCCATTCAATTTTTGGATTAAGGGGTGTGCCAAAGTGGATGGTAGCACCTTTTTCACATAAGGACAGACCCTGATCCCACACTTTGATGTTGGGCACAGCAACGAATACGGCGTCTGCCAGGCGGCCATTATTGATTTCTTTGACCTTTTCAACAGGATCCACTTTACCGGGATTGATGGTGTGGGTAGCACCGTGTTTCAGACCTTGTTCGAGACGCCATTCATTTAAGTCCAGAACAATAATTTTCCCCGCAGGAGAGTGGCGGATAAGTTCCAGGTAACACATACCGATAAAGCCCATGCCAACGACTACAATGGTGTCTCCGTGGCGAATAGGTGTAATTTTTACGCCCCGCAAAGTACAGGCAATGGGTTCAACCAGGGTCCCAACCTCAAATGATACATTGTCCGGCAGAAGCAGAGTGTCAAATTTGACATTTTCCTCAGGAACGCGGAAATATTCACACATTGAGCCCGGGTGCAGCCTGGATTTTGTAAAATTCTCACAGAGGGTATAGTTACCGCGATCGCATTGATGACAGGACATACATCCAACGTGGTGGTGAACATAAACCCGGTCTCCTACTTTAAACTTTGTTACACCTTCGCCTACTTTTGCAACTACGCCGGTAGGTTCATGCCCCATTACCAGGGGGGCCCGGGGGATCATATAATATTCGGTTAGTTCGCTGCCACACAGACCACACGCTTCCATTTTTACCAGTAATTCGCCGGGGCCGATTTCCGGTACAGGCCTTTCTTCCAGACGAACATCGGAATTGGTGTAATAAACAGCAGCCTTCATTGTTTTTGGTATTGAGCTCATGTAAATTCATCTCCTTGAAAAAACAATACTTATAGAAATTTTTAAAAAGAATATTCACCAGGACGGTGTAATTATGGCACCGTCCTGGTGGAAAATTAATCTTCGAGCAATTTAGGATCGCTGGGGAGATTGTGCCGGTATTTTTTGCGCAGTTCAATCATTTTTTCAATGTTGGGTTTAGAAAGCCGTTTTTCCTCTCCAAGCTGGCTGGTGAAGTATTGAATTTCAGCAACCTGTTCCAGAACTTCGGTACGGGAAAAAGCCTGCCAGACATCATGCCCAAATGTAATTGAACCATGGTAAGGGAGCATGATCGCATCGTGATCAGGAATTAATTCAATGATTGAATCGCTTAATTCGGATGTGGTTGGTGTACCGTAAGGAGCAGTTGGAACTACTCCCAAAAAGAGCATGCCTTCTGTGAGCACCTGAGTATGCAATGAAAACCCTGCAGTGGTCAGAGCCACGGCGTGTGAAGTGTGAGCGTGGACTACCCCGCCTACATCCGGACGGCGGTGATAAACTTCCAGATGCATCGGAAGCTCAGAAGTGGGTTTTAAATTGCGATTGATCTCGTTCCCAGGGCCAACTTTTTCACCATTCATATCTACAACAATCAATTGATCCGGATGAAGATCAAATTTCATCACTCCACCGGGAGTCAAAAGGATTTTATCCTCACCCAATCGTGCAGAGACATTTCCGGATGGTCCACGAATCAGGCCGCGGGAGTACAACATTGCACAGATACGACAAATGTCATCACGAAGTTGAGCTTCTTTTTTATCAATAGACATAATCCGCTCCTGTTTTCTCTGTATCAAAAAGTTGTTTTATGCTGATAAATTGGGTTTGATCGCCACTTTTACGACTTCTCCAGCCGCCATTTTCAAAAGAGCTTCTTCGACCTTTTCCAGAGGCATTTCCATCGAAATCAGTGATTTAGCATCCACTCTGCCGCTTGTGAGCAGTTCAAAAGCGATGAGAACATCCAATGGAGAGGAATGATGGGTATTGTAAATAGTGGTTTCGCTGTAGTGAATGTGATGAACTTCAAGATCCATCCGATCTTCCGGTTTCAGCCCGCCGAACCACAGAACTCTACCGCCTTTGCGAACTGCTTTGAGAGAGGATTTCCAACCCGCCACGCTGCCAGTTGATTCAACACTGACATCCGAACCCCGGCCATGTGTAAGGTCTTTGATGGCTTCAAGGGGATCAACTTTATTGGCGTTGATGATGTGGGTTGCGCCCAGTTTTTTCGCAACCTCAAGCCGGGTATCGCTGATATCCACAGCTATGATGTTAGATGCGCCGCTATTCAGAGCCATTTGCAGATGCATTAAGCCTATTGGGCCTATGCCGATCAAAGCGGCCGATTCGCCCTGTTGGATCTTGAGCAACCTTTGGCCGTGAACCACGGTGGAAAGCGGTTCTAACAGTGCTACTTCTTCATAGGAATTGGCTTCAGGAATTTCAAAGGTGTTGATATCCACAATTCGTCCGGGAATGCGAATATATTCTGCAAAAGCGCCAAAATTGAACAGAATTGATTCACACATGTTTCCCTGACCGTGTTTACACAAGTAGCATGTTCCACATGGGGCGCTATTGTGAGGAACAACCCGCATTCCGGGCTTGAATTTTGTAACATTTTTTCCTGCTTCAACGACTTCGCCGACCAGTTCATGTCCAAGCACAGAACCCTTTGGGATCTCATGGTGCCCACGTTTATAGGTTTTAAGATCGGTACCGCAAGTGGTTGCTAAATGAACTTTGACCAGAATATCATCCGGTCCGATTTGTGGAATAGGCACTTCTCTGAGTTCAAGTTTCTGTGGCTCAATATAAACCATGCCGCGCATTGTTTGTTGTGACATTATTGTTTCCTTTCCAATAAGTTGCCGATAAAAAATTTTTTATTTTCCAAGATGTTTTTCTAAAATGGAAAAAATTTTAAGAGCTGTAGCATCCACAGTTTCTTGTGAAGCTGTGTCACTTTTTACGGTGAGACTCATTTCGCTTACAAAGGGGCTGGCGATAATATTTGCGAGGATCAGCCCCTCTTCGCCCGTGGTACGGGCTTGAACCAGAAATGCAATGGGGCGCATTTTATAAATTTCCATTTCCAGTTCGTTAAATGTTGCTTTACCTGCTTCAAAAACCTGTTCAGGCTTAATATCTTCCAGTTTTTGGGTAATACCATGACGTGGCATAATGTATATCTCCTAAAGCTCAAAATCTGGGAAAAATTTATCCCATGGAATATTTACACTTTCCCCATCCCGGATCACACTTAACAGGTGCATCAAAAGGGGAAAGTCAGATGCTTTTGCCAGACCGCGTTCTTCCAATTTGGGCAGTGCGGTTCCTACGCGGGTAAGAATTTCGACACCTTCCAGTGTTTCATTTGCTAATTCATTCCGGGCTTGCTCGTATGAAAGACCTTTACCCAGAAGTTGCCCAAGTTTTGCGTTTCGGCCGCCAAAAACAGTTACATACAGGTCTCCCGAACCCGAAAGCTCGATTAATCCGTCCAGTTTCCCGCCCAATAGTTCCACCAACAGACGCATTTCACGCATACTTTGGGCAAATAAAGCAGCCTGAGGATTGTACATAAAGGCAATGCCATCCGCGCCTTTTTGTTGATATTCGCCGACTGCCAGATTAATGCAAATTGCATAGGCATTTTTCATGGCAACTCCGGCTTCCGCGCCGATAAAATCGGTGGTCACGCTGATGTGGTAATAATCCGTGGCGAATACCTTACGAAGGTCTTTGAGGGTATTTGCATCGCGCCCACAGAAGTAGACACAGGATTGTCTCCGCGCAGCCAGTTCCTGGGCGATACAGGGACCGGCAACGGCGTTCAAGCTGATTTTGTCTTTTAAGTTTTCCGGCAACAAACTGTTCATATAGTCCGGAATGATATGCAGGTCGCCGTTGGTGTCCGCAACCAGTCCTTTGGTGATGGATAGAACCGGCACCTCTGGTTTGAGGTAAGGTTTTACCTGTTCGATAAACCATTCCACGCCAAAGCTGCTGACCCCACAAACAATGATATCCGCGCCTTCGAGAGCCTGCGGAATTTCTGTGTAAAAATAGGGTTTAACATTTTTGGCTACCTGGCGTTTATGCTTTGGATGGGTTCCATCTTTTTTAATGCTTTCGATGATGTGGGTGTCAAGATGTGTGCCTACCAGACGCACTTCGTGTCCTTGATCCGATAGGGGCCAAGAGACGCCGCTTCCCATCATTCCTGCGCCAATAATTGTTACGATAGTCATAGTAGCAACTCCCTTACTATATTTGTTGGTTTTACACACTGTAATTTGCTTCATGCCGATGAAAACTATTCCCGGAATGAAGCAAAAAATCTTTTCAGTTTGATTTGATCGTTTTATAAAAAGTTAATGCTGCACTGTTTTGGGTAACCAGCGCAGCATTTGTTTATATTCGTCGTACAGGCTTCTCGAATCCTTGAGTCACCTGTTTTTTGCAATGATACTTGCTAAACGACTACCCCTGGTTGGTTATTGGAAGTTCTTTTTGAACGTACTGAACAACATCTTCGCAACTACACATTTCCAATGCTTTCTTGGCAATCTGCTGGCATTTCTCAAGCGATAATTGGCGAATGATGTATTTCGCAAGGGGTATGGCAGGAGCGTTCATACTGAATTCATCCAACCCCAACCCCAATAAAACCGGAATAGCCACCGGCTCGCCAGCCAATTCACCACACATGCCAATCCAAATACCGGCTTTATGCGCTTCTTCAATTGCGCGCGAGACCAATCTGAGGACAGCAGGGGAAAGTGCGTCGTTCAGATAACTTACACCGGGGTTTGTTCGGTCTGCGGCCATCGTGTATTGTGTGAGATCATTTGTGCCGATGGAGAAGAAATCAACCTCTTTGGCAAGATGGTCAGCCAGCATTACCGCGGAGGGAATTTCAATCATGATGCCAATTTCCATTTTCGCGGGTAGTGGTTTTCCCTCGGCTTCAAGTTCTGCACGGCATTCCTGCATGATTTTCTTTGCGGCCCGAAGTTCGGGTACGGTCGCGATCATGGGGAACATCACTTTTAGATTGTGTCCAAAACCGGACCGGATGATTGCCCTGAGCTGCGGTTTAAACAATTCGGGCTGCTGCATACACAGGCGAATTGCTCTTACGCCGAGGAAAGGATTGGTTTCGGGTGCGATCTTCAGATAAGGCAGTTCTTTGTCTCCACCAATATCCAGTGTTCGTAAGACAACCGGCCGCTGGCCAAAGACATCCAGAATGGATTTGTAGGCCTGATATTGTTCGTCTTCATCCGGCAGGTGGTTTTTTCCAAGGTAGACAAATTCGGTTCTCAGAAGACCGACGCCCTCTGCTCCCTGTTGAATAGCTTGTTCCGATTCTTCAACGCTGCCCACGTTGGCAACAACTTCAACCTGATGCCCATCGCGAGTAATAGCGGGTTCTTTGGCGATTTTTAAAGCTTCTTCACAGAATTTGTTCCAGTTTTCTTGTCTGACTTTATAAATGGCTAAAGTTTCTGGATCGGGTTGAGCGATCAGATCGCCATTTCTGCCATCCAGAATCATAGATTCTCCCGTGTGGACTTCCAAGATCTTCATGCCGGCCCCAACAATTGCGGGTAAGCCTAATGTTCTGGCCAAAATTGCGGTATGAGATGTTGGGCCGCCAGTGCCGGTGCAGAATCCCAGAACTAGGGATTTATTCAGATTGATGGTATCCGAAGGGGTCAGGTCGGGTGCGAGGATTACGGAAGGCTCTTTGAGAGCTGAAAAGAGCTGAGAATTGTCCACACCGTTCATAATGCAGATTACACGGTGGGTTACATCCCGAATATCTGCGGCTCGAGCCCGGAAGTATTCGTCGTCCATTCCTTCCAAAGCAACTGCAAATGCCTCGGCGGTGCGGTGGAGGGCGGCTTCAGCGTTGAGATACTCATCCAGAATGGCTTCTTTGGCAGTATCCAGTAACTCGGGGTCACCAAGCATTTCCATGTGCGCTTCGAAAATTGCAGCCGTTTCCTCTCCGACTTCGTTCAGCGCATTTTCATAGGAAGCTTCTAATTGTTTGATAGCTGTATCGACTGCCACAGATAAACGCGTCCATTCAGCCTGGGTATCTTTGACCTTTTTGTCTGTGATTTCAACAGTTTGTGGGTTGTAGACAAAAGCAGGTCCAATGGCGTATCCATTTGAAGCTGCAATGCCTTTCATTGTGATCACGCAACACCTCCGAAATTGCTAGCAACTAATTCCTTAAGCTCGTTCAGAGCTTCCTGGGCGTCGTCACCTTCAGCGCGAATAGTAATTTCGCAGCCCTGATTGGCGCCTAAGGAAAGCACTTTTAAAATGCTTTTTGCATTTCCTTTTCTGCCTTCACAGAAAACGGTGATATCTGAATTATATTGCTTTGCTGCCTTTACGAAAAGGGTCGCGGGCCGGGCATGTAAGCCAACGGGGTGTTCAATGGTGACTTTCACTTCTAAAGCACCGTCAGATTTCTCGGGTTGTTTTTCGTCTGTGTCAACAGTTACAATCCCGGCATTTAACCGCTGATCCATGATTTCGGCAATTTTTGAACGTTCTGTTGTTTGCGCAATCAACTGCAGGAAATCACGGTTTTGGATGATGGCCATAACCTGTTTCAACATGGTCATGACTTTATCTTTATCTGGTACGGCCAACATGAAAATCAAGCGTACGTCTACTTCGGTGTCAAACGGATCGCCCATTTCACAGAACTTAACCGATTCGGGCAAAAGGCCAACGGCTACAGCCTGTTTAAGGACATGATGTGAGTCTGTGTGAGGTATTGCAACACCAATCTCACCTGTGGGGAGACCTGTCGCAAACTCTTTTTCACGGGCAACAACTGCCGGAACGTAACTTTCTTTAACAAATCCATTTTTTAACAATAGATTCCCCAGTTTTTCAATGGCTTCTTCTTTTGTTTTAGCTTCCAGAGGCATCAATAAATTTTCCTCATAGAACCACTTGGTTTGTTCCATAACTCAAATCCATCCTTTATAAAAATTTTAGTGATCTAACAATTTTTCAGCAACTTTTTGATCCGTAATTAAAACATCTAATAAATGGCCTGTTACAGCTCCGCGAATTGCTTCTGCTTTTGCCAACCCACCTGCTACACCGATAACCGTAGGTACAGAAGAGAGATAGTTCAGGTCAATTGAAACAATTTGTTTTTCCCAATCCGATGAAATCGATCTACCAAAGCGATCGAAAGGACATGCACAGGTTTCTCCAACAGCCCCCATCATGGTTAGTTGATTTAGGGCTTCTGGAGAAATTCCATTGCGAAGTAAACTGGAGTTTACCGGATTTACTGTTCCTACTCCAACGAGTGCTATCTCTGCGGTTTTTACATAAGACAAAACCTCTTGAATAGGGGGTTCCTGGAGGAGTTGTTTATGTACTGCAGGGTTTTTAATAACCAATGGTGCTTGCATGTAAATATAGCGTCCGCCCAAACGGTGCACAAGCAATTGGGCAAGTTCTGGGCCATCAATTAGAGCGTTCTCACAGCCTACAACACCCATTACTTGAACAACTGTAGCATTTAGCTTCTGAACTTCGAGTGCGCGCACGGTTTGATAAACCCCATTCCCGCTGGCGATTGCAATGACGACATTAGGCCTTAGTATTTTTTGTAAATATTGTGCTCCAAGAACTCCGAGACCCTCCAGAAGTTCTTCATAAGAGCAGTTGTGCATTTGTTTGAGAACACGGACTGATTTAAGTCCATATTTTTGACACAAATTTTCTTCTAAATACTCAGCGCGCTGCCAGGGGAAATGAATTTTTATTTCGACCAAGCCATGTTTTTTGGCTCCGTCCAACAGGCGCGATACCGTAGACCGGGAAAAATGAAGCCTTGTCGCTATTGCCTCCTGGGTTAACCCCTCTTCGTAATATAGTTTTGCAACTTTTGCCATCCGCCATTGAGTTTCTCGCGCCATGGTTTCTTCGCCTTGAAGGTTTTCTATTGGGGTTTGTTTTTAATAAACATGCTTAATTTGTAATTCTCCCCCGGTAATGAAAACCGGTAGCGAAGGACTTCACCATTTCGAAGCGCAGCGAACCATTCAGGGCCGAGTTTCATAATTTCGATGATATTCTCAGGAGTTGCTTTAGATACCCAAATATTCCAGCGATTCAAGATCCAACGGGGGTTTAACTTGTTAATTTCTTCTTGCCACTTGGGGCGAAATGCCACCCATGCTTCTTCGTCCGAAAGGTGCGGCTTCTCTTCTAATAAACTCACACCCAGGTGCACAGTCTTTCTGCGGATATTGTTCAACTGGAAGGAGGAATACGTGATAATGCCTCCCCAAATCAAGAAGATAATATTGAAGGTGGTTTGATTCGTGAAATAAAAATCCCGTGCCGCTCTCCCCCATTCACCGAGCATCACATCAAGAAGGGCTTGAATCATATTAAAAATACTCCAATTTTAGATGGATGCGGCGCAAATTACACGCCGCATCCACTTATTCTAAACTAATTCTAGTGATTTAGAAATCGTCAATATCTGCAACGATGGCTTCAACGTCAGATTTCGAGATCATGTAAGCAACAGCGGCGAAAATTACAACAACGATGACTGTCCACAGAGCTAAAGCTCCTGTACCACCTTCGATGAATTTAATGAAGGGCAGTGCCAGCAGGTAGCCATTCAGGTGAGCGCCAACATCGATCGATGAGATCAGATTGGTGTTCGCAGGCATTTCGAAACCAACTTCTGCGCCCATGGTGGTCAGATAAGGAGCAAGCTGGGTGGCGATGAAGAACATGCCCATCAGGAAAACGGAGCCGTTGATGACGCCACGGATAATGTTGCCTTTTGACCAACCGACTGCCCAGATTGCGTAGAAGGGCAGAATTGCCAGGTCAGTGAAGGGGAGCATGCGGTTAAGGCCGACTGCATTCATAGCTACAGCGATCAACAGGGCTAACGGAACGAGGATCAGGCCGGTGGCAACGTTGGCGGGGTGGCCGATTGCAACAGCGGCATCGAGACCAATGTGGATCTGACGGCCGGGGAACCTCTTGGTGATGAACTCGCGAGCGCCATCAGACAGAGGCAGCAGACCTTCCATCAGGATAGCAACCATACGAGGCAGAACCATCATAACTGCACCGAGGCTGATAGCAGTGTTCAGGATTAAGGCGAAGTTTCCGCCGAAATCCGCGCCGAGGCCGGGGCCAAATGCGATCAATGCAATGATCAAACCGAGGACGGTACCGACGATCATGGTTTCACCGAACACACCAAATTTTTCTTTGATGGTTTCGGGATCTGCATACCAGTCTTTTACAACCGGGATCCGATCCAGCAACCAGTTGACTGCGTAGCCAACGGGTGCCCAGGTGACAGTTTCCATGTGGGGCAGGGAGACGCCGGGGAGTTCAAAGAATTTCTGAACAATCGGGGCGGTCCAGTCAGCCAGTTTCAAGGTCATTGCAATGCCGATCATGCTGACAGAAAGAGCGATGATCAAAGCCGCAGTGGCACCGAAGGCATCACGAAGAGCTACATTAACAAAGGCAGCGACGAAGATGAAGTGCCAGTAGTTCCACATGTCAATGTCAGCAGTCTGGGTCCAGTTGAGGGCCAGCATAACAACATTCAGCAGAATACCAAGGATAAAGACCCAGGGAACAACTGCAGAGGTACCGAAAGAAATAGCAGCACCGATCGGCCAACCGACATCCATCACATCCATGTTGCCGCCCAAATTTTCGGCCATGGCAGTGGTAGCCGGGGAAAGTGCGCCGACCATCAGGCCAACAACCAGGTTAATGGCGATAAAACCGATACCGATGGTGATAGCAGCGCGGAAAGCTTTACCGGGTTTAATGCCGAAAACTAAAGAAAGAACAAAAATAATGATCGGCATCATGACGGATGCGCCAAGATCCAAGATGTATTGAATTACACCCATTACAGCACTCATAGTTACAAGTCTCCTTAGAAATTTTTATGATAAGAATTAAAATTTTGGTGCTTGAGTTCAAAAATTGATTGCTTTTTATTATTTACGCTTTACCACCTCCTTTTTTGTGGGGTTACGCTGTAAAAAAACACAAAACTGCTGCGCAGTCAGCAAAGCGCCCCATGAATATAATTTTATTGATTGCCCCGCTGTGATTGATGCTATCAAGAAATGCAGCAGAAAAATTAAAATGCTCTTGGCTCACAAGAGCATTTTAGAAAGGGATTTTATATTTTGTCGGATTCGTCAAGAGCTGCGCAAATACGATCAACCAACGCTTCTTCTCCGATTCCTGTGAGGAAAGGCACGCCATTAAAAGCCGGAATAGTCGGGATGCCGTCTACGGTATGTATGGTTTTCCCGTCCGGAGTTTCGACCTTCACTATTTTTAATTTTGTGGTGGTGACGATTGCGTGCGGATTGTAAGACTGCGCTTTGGAAGGCACTTCGGCAGCGATGCACTGTGAAGAGGTGGCGTTATAGCCGCGTTTCTTTAACCACTCCATTAACTTGTTTTCAGCAGCAGTGGATGTAGCGATACCGGTTCCACAGACGACAAGTACTCTTACTCTTTTAGCCATTTATTCCTCCAGGATTTGATTTGTGAAACTGAATTAACGTATAAAAGCTTCCGAAACATTAACTGTTTATTAATATACTTAAAAATCTGATAAAAGTCAATCAAATTTCCAAACAGATGCACAATTGTGCGTTTTTAATGGTCTGTTAATAGTTTGTCGATACTGATGGGGGGATTTTTTGATGAAAGTGAACCCTTTTTAAAGAGGGTTGAATTGTAACATACAAATATTAAAGAAAATCGCAAAACTTTCCGGTAAGAGTTTTGCGATTAGATTCAGATCGTGATTATTTTGAATTAATGGGGATAGAATTTCGCCAGTACTGCATCCATTTGCTCTTTGGTCAGGAGAACAGGATCACCAAGACTCTTTGTCTGGTAATAAAGTTGAGCAACCAATTCTATTTGTTCGGTGGTCGTATATGCGGATTGAATAGTCTTTCCAACGCTGAGCAAACCGTGATTGGCAATTAATACAGCATTATTATCGCCAATGGCGTTGACAATGTTATCTGCCAGTTCTTTTGTGCCATATGTGGCATATTTTGCGAGTGGAACTTTGTAGCCGGAAAAGCCAACCAGATAATGGACGGAAGGGATTTCCCAGTTCATGCAGGCGATTGTGGTGGAGTAAATTGGATGTGAATGGACGACTGCATGGATGTCATCACGAAGATTCTGGAGAGCGATATGGAAGCTTAATTCACTTGTTGGCACCCGGTCGCCTTCTACAATTTCACCATCCATTGTTGTGATGACAACATCTTCAGGTTCCATTTCAAAATAGTCCATACTGGTTGGGCTTACCGCTAACAAGTTTTTCTCAACGTTATGGATACTGATGTTGCCACCTGTGCCAACGGTGAGATGGGTTGTGAGCATTTTTCGAAGATATTGAATAACCTGTTTTCTTTCTTCTAATAGCAGCATTGTTTTTCTCCTTAAAAAATTCTATTTGGTTGTAAATGTGTTAAGAGATTAGATTACAAATTGAATAAATCGTAAAGGTTGATGCCAACTCTTATAATGAATACATTTAGATGAACAACTATGGACAACTTTACGGGAAGATTGTATCATATAATTTGTTTTCGAATTGTAAAAGAGTTTTAGAAATGATGGGTAGTTTTTATCACAAAGTGGGGTTTTAAGTAGAGATTGATATTGTTGAAAAGAAAGTTTTGCAGCAATGATTGTGCTAAAGTTAATTTTTTATTTTACAGGAGGAAGAAATGCCCAATAATCTATGGTCAGTGGATGATTCAAAAAAGTTATCTGTATTGGACGGCCTGGTTTATCGATGTAATCTTTTGGGAACCGACCGCAGCATTGTCAATGTGTATGGGGGAAACAACAGTGTAAAACTGGTTGAGAAAGATCACCTGGGTCGGGATGTGGAAGTTATATGGGTGAAAGGCTCAGGGGGTGATCTGGCAACGATCACTGAACAAGGTTTTTCGGGCTTGAAATTGGCAGATATTCGTCCATTGTTTGAGCGTGAGCAAATGAGTGATGAGGAGATGATTGAGTATCTGTCTCATTGCGTTTTTGCACTTGATCGCCCCCGGCAATCGATTGAAACCCTGCTGCATGCATTTTTGCCCTTCAAGCATGTTGATCATACTCACCCGGATGCAATCATCAGTATGGCCTGCACGCCTAATGGCAAAGAGCTGTGTGAAGAGCTGTGGGGTGAAGAAGTTGTTTGGGTGGATTACATCCGTCCAGGCTTTACACTCAGCAAGTGGATTACAGAAGGTGTTTTGTCCAACTCGAAAGCAAAATTGGTAGTGATGGGGCGTCACGGCCTGGTTACATGGGGAGAAACCAGTCAGGAATGTTACCAGAACACAATCCGTACAATTCAGGAGGCAGAGGATTTTATTCAAGCACGCAAAAAGGACAAAGCTGTGTTTGGAAGTATAGACATTCCTGTTTTATCCGAAGCTGAAAGAGAAGATGTTCTGGCAGAGGTTTTACCGGTTCTCAGAGGCGCGTTATCTGCTGAAATGTCCAAGATTATTAAAACGGATACCAGTGATGATGTCCTTGCTTTTGTGAATGGGACACAAGCGAAAGAGCTTTCTCAAATTGGGGCCGCCTGTCCGGACCATCTGGTCAACACCAGACGGGTGCCTTTGTTTGTGGATTGGCAACCCCAGGAGGGTGCAGAGGTATTAAAGGAAAAATTGAAAACTGGAGTTGAAACGTATAAATCGGATCACCAGCAATACTTTGATGCTTACTCCAATCCAACCGATCAAATTCGGGACCCCTATCCACGAATTATCCTCATTCCCGGTTTGGGGATGATTACAGCAGGCAAGAACGCGACTCAAGCGGATGTCAGCCGGCAACTTTATCGCCGTGCGATCAAAGTGATTGAGGGCAGCCAGGTTTTGAATGGTTTTGTCAGTCTGACTCCGGAAGAAGCATTTGCAATTGAATATTGGCCTCTGGAACTTTATAAACTCTCTTTACAGCCTGGCCCGGCGGAATTTGACGGTAAGGTGACCCTGATCACGGGCGCTGCTGATGGAATTGGCCGCGCAACGGCGCTGCGGTTGGCCAACGAGGGCGCCCATGTTGTAATCCTGGATTTGAATCTTGAGGGCGCGCAAAAAGTAGCGGATGAAATTATTCAGGCAAATGGATTTGAAAGAGCGATGGCATTGAAATGCGATGTGGGGGACGAGGATGCCGTAGCGGAAGCTTTCAGGAAGACGGTCCTGTTTTATGGCGGTATTGATATCGTGGTGAATAACGCGGGTATTTTCAGATCTTACCCGATTGAAGAAACCGCGTTAAAAGATTGGGATCTTGTTCAGAAGATCATGGGAACCGGATATTTTCTGATCAGCCGTGAAGCGTTCCGAATCTGGCGAGAGCAGAATCTGGGGGGGAATCTGGTCTATGTTGGCAGCAAGAACAGCATTCGAGCCGGGAAAAATGTGATTGCTTACAGCGCAGCTAAAGCAGCAGAGCTGCATATGGCCCGATGTCTGGCTGAAGAGGGTGGCGGTGCCGGTATTCGAGTGAATACGGTGCTGCCGGATGCTGTTTTACGGGGCAGTGGTATCTTCACCGATGAGGTCCGAAAAGGACGCGCAGCGGCTTATGGAATTGATCCTGACGAGCTTGAGGAATATTATTTGCAGCGCTGCATCCTAAAAATACCGGTGTTCCCGGAACATGTGGCAGAATCCATTGCGTTTTTGGCGAGTTCACGCTCAAGCCGCACTACGGGTGGTGTGATTACGGTGGATGGTGGCGTGAATACTGCCTATGTGCGTTAATACTTTGTAGAGTTTGCTCTAGAAAGAATGACGAACTTTAAAAGCTTTTTGATGTTCTAAAGAAAAATGGTGACCGGAACAGGTCACCATTTTTGTATGCCTTTTGGATGGAAGAGTGATTTCTAGATAAGATATTGATGTGCTGGAGGTGTTTATCGTCCCTTCTTGCGTATAGGGAATCTTCATTATAAAAAGTAAGTGTAAAATCTGGCAATGAAAGGGGTACTGAACGTTCGGATCATCAAGGGGGTGGTGTTGTTTTTTTATGATCGGGTTGTGTTCGCTGAATATGTGGATAGGGAAAAACGACAACCAGATCGGGAAACGACTATAATATATCATGCATCGTTTGATTAACATTTGATCTCTATACAGAGATATTCTGGTGGGATATATCATCAAACATAAACATGGAGAAGATTAATATTATGGATCCGTCGAAGACGAAAACACCTTCAAAAATCTGGATATGGGTCATTGCGATCATTTTGGTAATTGGGAGCTGCTGTTGCGCAGTGGTTGGGGGAAGCCTTGTCTACCTGAGTTATCAAGGCAAAACGCTGGATGATGCTTTCTCCGATTTTCAGGAGGATTCTGATTTCTTTTCCGAATCAATTTTGGAGACCGTTCCCCCGATAGAAACCGAATTATCTGTTCCTGCCGGAGAGGCTGTAGTGACTGAGGAACCACCAAGCGCTGTTGTAGAAAAACAAATATTGATCCGTACGGATATAGGAATCTGGGTGATGAATGAGGCGACTCAAGAGGCTCGCCAACTCAGTAATGATCCGGTGGATGCTCCCAGCGATTTAATAGAAGGCCGGTCGCCGGATAAGAGACTTTATGCATACATTACTGGATGCAATGCATCGCCACAGAACCCGACTTTAATCATTCTGGATACACAAAGCGGGAATGAAATTTTACACATAGAATTGATGGGAGCGCTTGGTCTTCCTGATCCAGATAGTTATCCTGGTGATCCAGCTTTTGAGGCGGTTCGGGCTGTCCAATTTTCCGGCAGCCTGGCATGGTCACCTGACGGCCAGTATCTGGCATTTGTGGCAGCCAGGGATGGGGATAGTGCAGATGTGTATTTGTTTGATCGATCCGATACTTCCATCACCCGGCTGACCGAAGAAACCGGGAATGCCTCCAGTTTGCATTGGTCCGTGGACGGCCGGTATATTGAATACGTAAGCGTTGTTAGTTTTGGAACGGGCGCCGGGTTTGCCCTGTCAGGTCTTTGGGTGTATGACTTCCAAAGCCATGAAGCCCGATTGTTGGAAGCTCTCGAAAGCGGTGGAGAAGAATTTCTCGGATGGAAGAATGAAAATACGTTTCTAATCCGAAGCTGGAGCGCGGTTTGTGAAGCTTATAATCTGCGTACTGTCAATGCCGACAATGCTCAACAGGAAGTTGTACTGGATGGCTGCTTCAGCGGAAGCGCTTATAGCCCCGATACGAAAGTTGGTTTGTTGTCCGTAACGGATTTTAATCAGGAATTCTGTTCCTGCGGCGAGGCATTGGACCCGGGCTTATACATTTTTTCCGAAGACATCCCGCGAAAGAAATTTGAATATGTAATCGCTTATAACATTGATTTCGTTCAGGAGGGAGGATTATTCACCGTCTTTGGTGATGATGGGTTGCAAAATATTTATACGGATGATGGAACTGCGGTGAATATCCCGGTTGAGGTAACAAAATTAAAGCCGTATCCATCATTGCAGGGGGAGTATTGGGCCTGGGCCTCCTATTACAGTGGGAAACCGGGGCTGTGGGTTACCGGAAATAATTCTCTTCCCATTGAATTGTCTTCGGGATTTGTAGGAAGCCCGGTTTGGAACGAAGATGGACAGACAATTTACTTTTATGAGAATAACCAGCTTTTCATGGCAAGTGCTCCATATTTTCAGCGGGATTTGGTGATGGATATTCCCGGGACAGAAATCTTGGGGCTGGTAAAGTAGAATAATTTTCAGCGGATAGGGTAGACGGAAGTAGAAATTTGTTGTTGCGCTTTAGAAAAGGATGGGGCTGCCAAAAGGAAATGGCAGCCCCATTTGTGTGTGAAGCACCGAATTTGAACATATTCTCATTTTGTGAACAAAAGTATTGACCTGTGGGCCGAACTATGCTAGACTTTGAAACGTAATCTGGTTTGATGGTTATTTTGATAAGTTTATATGTCTGGTACACAACAATGCCCACGGATAAAGAACTTTTAGCAGAAATTGCCAGTATGTATTATGAACAAGACCTGATCCAATCTGAGATTGCCAGGCAGATTGGTTTATCCAGACCCAAGGTTTCCAGATTATTGAAAGAGGCACGTGATCTGGGGGTTGTTAAAATTCTCATTGATTATCCATGGAATACGGATCCGGAATTAGAATCAGAATTTTTATCCCGTTATTCGCTTAAAGCAGTTAGAATTTTGGTTTCAAAGGGCCGTTCTTATGAACAGATGTTGCAGGGCCTGGGGAGTCTGGCGGCTCGATATGTAGAAGCCATACTGAGACCCAGGGATGTTTTAGGAATGTCGTGGGGTACTGCACTCTATCAGACTGCACGCGCCATGCACCCCGAGCAAAAGAAAGACATCAAAGTGGTTCAGATGATTGGCGCGGTAGGAACACCGGATCCTTTGATTGATGGCCCTGACCTGGCGCGCTTCCTGGCAAATTTGTATGGCGGTGAATACCGGTATTTACATGCTCCATTGGTCGTGAAAGATCCGGCAGTAAGAGACGCGCTGCTTCAGGAAGATCATGTGCGGGAGACGCTTGAACTGGCGCGCAACGCCAATATCGCGATGGTTGGTGTTGGAACCATGGTGCCAGGCGCTTCCAGCCTGGTTCGGGCAGGATATCTGGATGTGGAAACCGCGGCGGAAATGGAACGAAGTGGTGTGGTTGGAGATATCTGCGCTCGTCAATATGATATCAACGGCCAGCTTCTGGAATCGGAATTAAACCGCAGGATCATTGGAATTGAACTTGAAGCTCTACACCATATTGATCAGGTGATCGGTGTGGCAGGTGGTGAAGCAAAAGCAAGTACCATCCTGGGGGCTTTGAGGGGAAAACATATTAATGTGTTAGTAACTGATGAGACGGCCGCACGTAAGGTGTTGGCGATGGATTCAGCGAATTAATAAAAACTTTTAGATAAATTCTTTAAGGAGGTAGAACATCGTATGGCTTTGACGAAGGAAATGAAACTCGACATGTTGAAAAAGATGCAGCTTGGTCGTGCTTTTGAAGAGATGGCCGAGCAATCCTACATGTTGGGAAAAATTCATGGCACGATGCATCTTTCGATGGGTATGGAAGCTTCCGCTGTGGGTGCGATTAAAGCACTGAAAAAGGACGATTACATTCTTGGTACCCACCGGGGACATACTCAGGTTATTGCTTATGGTGCAGATGTGAACCGGATGATGTCAGAGTTCTTTGGTAAGGCGAATGGCTATTGCCGTGGTCGTGGTGGCTCAATGCATATTGCAGATCCGGAAGGCGGTTTTCTGGGAGCTAATGGTATTGTTGCAGGCGGTATTCCTCTTGCCGTTGGTGTTGGATTAACAATCAAGATCCAGAAATTGGATAAAGTTTGTATGTGTTTCTTTGGCGATGGCGCAACAAATGAAGGCGCTTTCCATGAAGCATTGAATATGGCATCCATCTGGAAATTACCGGTAGTTTTTGTTTGTGAGAACAACCAATATGGTATGTCGTTCTCTATTAAAAAGGCCATTGCTATTGATAAAATTTCCGATCGAGCCGCTTCTTACGGGATGCCTGGTGTGACGGTTGATGGGAATGATGTATTGGCTGTTTACGAAGCCTGCAGCGAAGCCGTCAAGCGTGCCAGAGCTGGTGAAGGTCCTTCCCTGGTGGAAAATTCAACCTACCGCTGGCGTGGACACTCCAAGAGTGACGCAAATCGCTACCGGACAAAAGAAGAAATTCAAGAGTGGATGGAGAAGGATCCCATCAAACGTTTCCGAGAGCAGTTGATCAAGGAAGGTACATTAACTCCTGAGGAAGCCGATCGCATGCATGAAGAAGCGGAGGCAACCATTGAAGCTGCAGTAGAATTTGCCGAAAATAGCCCTGAACCGGCTTTGGATACAATTTTGGAGGGTGTATATTGCGATGAAGGAGGTGCCTGCTAATGCGTGAGCTAACCTATCTTGAAGCTGTCCGTGAAGCAATGGTACAGGAAATGCGTCTGGATGATCGCGTATTTCTGATTGGTGAGGATGTCGGAGTCTATGGTGGCGCATTCGGCGTCTCAATGGGAATGATTGATGAATTTGGACCTGAGCGTGTAATTGATACTCCTATCAGCGAGCTTGGAATTGCCGGAGCAATTACCGGTGCTGCAATGACAGGTATGCGGCCGATTGGTGAGATCATGTTCATGGATTTCATGACACTGGCTTCAGAGCAAATTGTCAACCAGGCTGCAAAAATCCGGTTTATGTTTGGTGGAACCGCGAAAGTGCCGCTGGTACTTCGTGCCCCGATTGGCTCCGGTACCGGCGCTGCTGCACAACATTCTCAAAGCCTTGAAAATCTGTTTGTACATATTCCCGGCCTTAAAGTTGTCATGCCGACCACACCCTACGATGTGAAAGGGTTATTGATTGCATCTATTCGGGATAACAATCCGGTTATTTTCTTTGAACCGAAACTGCTTTATAAAAAGGCAAAGGGACCTGTTCCGGAAGAACCTTACACAATTCCTCTGGGAGTCGCAGATGTTAAACGACAGGGGCGTGACCTGACCATTATCGCAACCGGTATCATGGTTTCTCGTTCGCTGGAAGCAGCAGAGCAACTGGCCGAAGAAGGTATTGATATTGAAGTCGTTGATCCTCGGACTTTGCGCCCGTTGGATGAGGAAACCATTATCCGTTCTGCAATTAAGACCGGTAAAGTGTTGATTGTTCATGAAGCCTGTAAAACCGGCGGTTATGGCGGCGAACTGGCAGCAGTCCTTGCCGGAAGTGAAGCTTTTGATTATCTGGATGCCCCCATTATGCGTCTGGCGGGTCTGGATATGCCGATACCTTATAACCGGGATCTGGAGTATCATGCGGTTCCTCAGGTAGAAAATATTGTGGAAAAGGCCCGTGAATTAGCTAAAGGCAGGGTGTAATTATGGCAAAACCGGTGATTATGCCAAAATTTGAAATGTCTCAGGAAATTGGGACTGTTGTTGAATGGCTCAAAAAAGATGGCGAGACTGTTAAACAGGGAGAAGCGATTCTTGTTGTGGAAACAGATAAAGTCACCATGGAAGTCGAATCGCCGGCTTCTGGTATTCTCGCGGGTACCCGGGGAGCACCTGGTGAAGAGATTCCCGTAACCGAAATTATTGGTTATATCTTGAAAGAGGGTGAATCCCTGCCCGCAGCAGCTCCAAAAGCCGCCTCGCCCGCAGCAGAATCAAAGCCTGAAGCAGCGAAAGAAGCTTCCAGCGCTGCGCCAGCAGAGGGTGTAAAAGCGACTCCCATTGCAGAACGGATTGCAAAAGCCAATAACATTGATTTAAGCACAGTTACTGGTTCCGGTGCGCAGGGTAAGATCACGAAGACGGACGTGGAAGCTGCAGTTTCGAGTGCTGCTTCGGCTGGTGTTAGCGATAAAGTGCGCGCCACTCCGGCAGCAAGAAGAGCCGCCCGAGAGGAAGGTGTTGATCTGAACACATTAACCGGGACAGGACCTCGTCAGAGAGTCCAGGAAGCGGATGTCCTTCAGGCCGTTCCTGCTGCCCAACCGGTTCCGCAATCGGTTCCTCAAGTTGTGGCTGAAGCCGAATCAGTGCCGTTTGCAGGTATGCGCAAGAAAATTTCTGATCGTCTCACAGTTTCTTATCAGACTGCACCGCATATCTATCTCACCATCAAAACAGATATGACCGAGTTTGATGTACTTCGCAAGAAGTTGAATGCGAAGGCAAAAGCGACTAATGGCCCGCATGTTTCTGCAACTGCTTTGCTTGTAAAAGCCGTGGCATGGGCTTTGAAACGTAATCCGTGGATCAACAGCACCTTGAAAGAAGACCACATTGAATTGCTCCCGCAGGTTAACGTGGGAATGGCAGTTGCTCTGGAACAAGGGCTGATTGTACCCGTTATTCGTGATGCCGATGCCAAGGGTGTTGGTCAGCTTGCTGCAGAGGTGAATGATCTTGCAGTTCGTGCTCGCGATGGACAGTTAGTTCCTGCTGAAGTGATGGGTGGAACTTTCACGATCTCCAATCTGGGTCAATTTGGCATCGAGCAATTTACGGCCATTATCAACCCGGGACAGACTGCAATTCTGGCAGTCGGCACCATCCAGAAAGAGCTGGTCCCTGCCGAGAACGATGAAATTGAGATTCGCCCCATGATGCGGATGACTTTGTCGGCTGACCATCGAGTTATCGATGGAGCAGTGGCAGCACGGTTCCTGGCAGATCTTTCCGAAGCGTTGGAATCACCTTCCGTGATTTTGTGGTAAGTCAGGTGTATTGGAAGTAACGAATTCAGCATTTTCTTACTGGTTGATATTTATTGGTAGAAGCGATAAAAAGCTATAAAAACCGAAGAAAGTGATGGAGTTTAATGGTAGCAGCGCAGGGAAGACAAACTCTTCCCTGCGCTTATTAATCCGCTTTGTTGTTTGATCTGGCTTTACATTAATCTTCGATTTTACTTGACTGGACAGGTTTGAATGGGGTATCTTATTAATATCCATACCCTGTTCAGCATAATTGTGGTCGGGCAAAATGACTTGAAGAGAATGGATTGTTGGGATAATTGGTATTGGAAAGGAAGTGGGATTTGACCGTAGAGTTGAAGGTGGGGCAGCGGCTGAACAGTCGTCGCCGGGAAATGGGGATAAGTTTAAGGAAATTGGCGAAAATGACAGGGCTATCAGCTTCATTTTTGAGCCAGGTTGAGCGTGGGCAGACTAATTTATCTCTAAAATCACTTCAATTTATTTCTCAGGCTTTATCCGTGCCGTTATTATATTTTCTCACTGAGAATAAAACAGCGAAGCCTATGGAAATTTCAGAATCTGTTCCAGAGTCCATGCCTGAGCAGGTAGTTCAATTGCCCGAACAGTTTGAAAAATTGCCGGCTTATACTCCGGTTGTTCGTTCCGGAGATCGATCAAAATTGATACTACCGCTATCCGGTGTGATTTATGAACTTTTAACTCCCAGCTTTGGTCAAAAAATGGTGGCGATCAGAGGGGAATTATCTCCAGGTACCGGAAACGTAATGCGCCGTCTTCGGGAACCCACCGAAGAGTTTATTTTTGTCTTATCCGGGTCCCTGCAGGTTGGGTTGGACCGTGGAGAATATATCTTAAACGCGGGGGATACGATTTACTTTGAAGGGGCAAATCTACAGAAATTGCTTTGCGCTTCTCAAGAAGAAAATGCGGTTTGGGTTTCAGTCATTACTCCCCCTACTTTTTAATTTTGTTGACGTCGTGTAGCCATTCACCCTCCCTGGTTTTTTAGATTTTAACATGGAGTGAAATTTTCTTCTTTGGGTGATTGTATTCTCCTGTCTGTTATAGTACACTATAACAGACAGGAGAGAAAATATGCTCGGAAAATCATCCGACGAGATCATGCGGTTCTTCACCGTCAACCCCAGAGCGGAACACAGCCTGATCCTGCAGATCAAAATGCAGATCACCTGGATGATCGCCAGCCAGAAGCTGGTGGAGGGAGATGTACTGCCGTCGATGCGCGAGCTAGCCAGATACCTTAATGTTAACATGCACACCGTACGGGCGGCATACAACCGGCTTGAGGCTGAAGGGCTGGTTGAAATCCGGCCACGGGCGCGAGCGCGTGTCTTGCGTTATGATCCTCTGCGTTTTGCCAGCCAGGCCGGAAGGATCAGAAATCACACCATTGGCATCATCCTGCCGTCCATCAGCAACCCCTTCTATCAATCTTTTCTTAAGGGTGTGCAGTCTGTCGCGGAAAAGAATAACACACTTACTTTTATCTGTAGCACTTATGATGATGAAACGCTGGCATGGCGCTACTATGCTCAACTGGTCGCCAGTGGGGTGGATGGAGCGATCAGCGTCTCGCATGACATGAGCGGGTTTATCCAATCTGAAGAAGATGCGCTTAAGATCCCGTTGATCAGCGCGGATTCCCCGGCAAATTTTGGGTACTCGGTAGAACTCGATCATGAAAACAGTGGTTTCTTAGCGACCAAGCATCTCATCCAACATGGGTATCGCCGCATCGCTTTGGTCCGGTACACCGTGGATACCCCGGCTGTGCAGAGTATTCAGCGCGGTTATGAAGCAGCCCTCCAGCAGGCAGGGTTGCACGTATTGTCTGAGCGCATCTTTAACGCGAATGGTTTTGACCGTGTCTGTGGTGAAGTTGCGGTGCAAGATATTCTGAATCTGGCGGAACGGCCCGACGCGGTCTTTGTTATCGCGGATCAGCTTGCCATAGGCGTTATCCAGGCCTTTCAAAACGCAGGGGTTCTTGTCCCGCAGCAAATTGCAGTTGTCAGTTTTAATAATATCCCCGAAGCAGCTTTCACCAACCCACCTTTGACTTCGGTGGCTCCCCCCACCGAACAGCTTGGAGAGACTGCCATGTCCATGCTGAATGATCTTATTGCCGGGCGTATCTTTAAACAAAAGCATGTAGTTCTACCCTGCACAGAACTGGTGATCCGCCAGTCCTGCGGTTGCGATTTACCCTGAAAAGTATTGAGCAGATCAAGGAGGTTGATCATGAAAAGGAAAATGAAATCCCATATTGTCCTGTGGTTGATCGTTATACTGCTTTTAAGCGCCTGTGGCAAGAACGATAAGCCTGTACCCGTCGGTGAACCGATATCCGCAACGGCAACTACAGAACCGGTGCCGGTATTGGTTTTCACCTTTCGAAATGGTACCTGCGACCTTGAGGGACCTTCCAGTATAAATTCAGGGCCAATTAAGATGAAGATTGTAATTGAGGAAGGAAACGAAGAGGCTATGCAGGGAGTTGCAGTTGTGACAGCTACTCTCGATGAAAGTAAAACCATCGCTGATCTGGAGGCCTGGCCCAGCACTGACAAACCACCCTGGGCAAATATCATTTCTCTGAATGAGCATTTCCCCGGATCGCTTGAAAAAGAGTTTTCTGTGCGGATTTCTTCCGGCCCGGCTTATTTCGTTTGTTTTTTGCCGGATGCCAAAATCGGGGCGCATGGTCCGCTGGAAGTCATCCAGGATGAGAGTATGGAGCAAGAAACCGCGACTACCTCAGTGCCAAGAACTGCGCCCACGGTTTCGCCTAATCCCCTACCAGTAGTGATCGATACGGACATGGGACTTGATGATTGGATGGCGATCCTTTATTTGCTCAACCGTACCGATGTGGAAGTTAAAGCGATCACTGTTACCGGAGCGGGGGAAACTCACTGCGCACCCGGGGTGAAGAATGTCCTGAAGTTAATTGAACTGGCCGGGAAGAGCCAGATCCCGGTGGCCTGTGGGCGGGAAACGCCGCTGTCAGGAAGCAAAAGCTTCCCTAAAGACTGGCGGGACTTTGCCGATTCGCTGGCCGGGCAAACACTGATTGAAGCGGAGAATCCGGCCAAAGATCAGGACGTAAAAGCGCTGCTGCAGTCCGTTCTCCAGAATAGTAATCAGAAAGTAACCCTGCTCACCCTGGGACCACTGACCAATATAGCTGATTTGTTAAGAGAGACACCACAGGCGGCAGAGTCGATTGAGAAGATCTACATTATGGGTGGGGCGGTTGAAGTTTTCGGAAATGTTGGCCTCGTGATCAACGAGAATGTATCCGCAGAGTGGAACATCTATGTTGATCCGGTGGCTGCCAGTGAGGTGTTGGCCTCAGGGGTAGCGGTCACTCTGGTGCCGCTTGACGCGACCAATCAGGTGCCCCTGGACGCAGAATTTTATACCCGTTTAGAAAATGATCATCCTCAGGCCGAATCCACTTTCATCTATGAAGTTTTGGCCGGGAACCTGGGTATGATCCAATCCGGGACCTATTACTTTTGGGATCCACTGGCGGCAGCTATCCTGGCCGATCCCTCGCTTGGCACTCTTAAAGAGCTGACTATTTGCGTAGACACCGCGGAAGGGGCTTCCAACGGCACTACTCGTGTCCAGGCCGGCTGCCCTGCGGTGCAGGTGGTCATGGGTGCGGATCGGGTTAAATTTGAAAACAGTTTTATTGAAACGCTGAATGCCCCCAATTGATTATTTTGGCACTGCAGGAATTTTGAGGAAGGCCGATTAGATCGGCAAACGTTGGCTGCTATCAGCCTGAGAAAAGTGATCCCGCACAGCGAGTTAATTGCTCATAGGCAAACCAAATGCGGCTGTGCAAAATAATTCGATAAATCTGGGGCGAAACAATTTTTAGTTATCGCATTACGAACATGTTTACCATAGAATTAGTTCAATTTACTTTCCAGGGCTTTAGTCGACCTTGCAGGATTTTTTACAGGAAAGCAGAAGCTCATGGTATGGAAAAATGATAGATTGGGATGGA